>SCNT01000006.1 GCA_005503165.1 Sphingomonadaceae bacterium 3R27E2-A | reverse complement strand
GCGATGGGGAGGGGGACCGCCGCGAAGCGGTGGTGAAGGGGCGGCGGCCTGAAACCGACGCTCAAGGCATCGGCCCCTCCACCGCCCTTCGGGCGGTCCCCCTCCCCACGGCTTTGCCGCAGGGAGGATCAGGATCGTCCACGCCCCACCCTCAAACCCGCCGCCGCCGTCGCGTACCCGCTTCGAGGGCCAAGGCACCCCATTTTTGTGCACCCGCGCACAAGCATTGACTTAATGGGGCGTCATTCCTAAACGGACCGCGCCTTAGGGGTCCCCCGATTTTTCGGGCCTTTTTTCGCAGGCAGAATCGGGGAAATCCCGCTCTGTTTCAGGAGGATGGCGAGAATGACGGGGAACGGCAGCGATCCGGAAGCAGCTTCGGAGGATTCGCGCCTGGTCTCGCTCGAAGAGCGATTGGACCGGGCCGAAGCCGCAGAAGCGAAGCGGACCGCGGTGAACGCCGGACCGGAGGCCGATGCCAATTACCGGCTCGGCAACCGCGTTCTGGCCGAACTGCTGGGCGGATTGATCGGTGGCGGGCTGTTCGGCTGGCTGATCGATCGATTTGCCGACACGTCGCCCTGGGGTCTGTTGGTGATGCTGTTCCTGGGGATCGTCGTGGCGTTCCGGAACATCATTCGCCTGACAACGACGCCCCGTAAGTAGCGCGGCGACAACGAGTTTCTTCGCGGGACGGCCCGACGCGCCGCCCCGCAATGCGTGTGGAGTGAAGAGTGGCGGCGGAATCCGGCAAGATCGACCCGATGCACCAGTTCGAAGTGACCCCGCTCGGCGGCGGTTTCAACCTCGGCGGGCACGAAGTGTTGTTCACCAACAGCGCGCTGTGGATGGTGATTGCGGCGGTCGTCCTCGGTCTCTTCATGTGGGGCGGCATGCGCCGCCAGCTCGTCCCGGGCCGCTGGCAGGCCGCGGTCGAAGGCTTCACCGGCTTCATCTCGAACATGATGATGGCGAATATCGGCACCGAAGGCCGCAAATATACGCCCTATGTCTTCTCGCTCTTCATGTTCATCCTCTTCTGCAACCTGCTCGGCATGTTGCCGCTGGGCGTGCTGGGGCTCCACCCCTTCACCGTGACCAGCCACATCGCGATCACCGGCGTGCTCGCGCTGCTCAGCTTCTCGATCGTGCTCGTCGTCGGCTTCTGGCGCCACGGCCTCCACTTCTTCTCGCTCTTCGTGCCGCACGGCACCCCGCTGCCGATGATCCCCTTCATCGCGGTGATCGAATTCATCTCCTTCATGATCCGCCCGTTCAGCCTCGGGCTGCGTCTCTTCGTCGCGATGACCGCGGGTCACGTGCTCCTGAAGGTGCTGTCGGGCTTCGTGATCAACGGCTTCAATGCCGAGAATGCCGTCATCGGCTCGGTCGTGTCGCTGCTCAGCTTCACCCTGATGATCGGCATCAGCGCGCTCGAGCTGCTCGTCGCCGGCATCCAGGCCTATGTTTTCGCCCTGTTGACCTCGCTGTACATCAACGACGCGGTCAATCTTCACTAAGTTCCGTTTATTTTCAAACGATACCACCAAGGAGTTACGATAATGGAAGCAGAAGCAGCAAAGCTGATCGGTGCCGGTCTGGCAGCCATCGGTGCCGGCATGGCCGCCATCGGCGTGGGTAATGTGTTCGGCAGCTTCCTCGAAAGCGCGCTGCGCAACCCCGCCGCCGCCGACGGCCAGCAGGGCCGCCTGTTCATCGGCTTCGCCGCTGCCGAACTTCTCGGCCTGCTGGCGTTCGTCGTGGCGATGATCCTGCTCTTCGTCGTCTGATTGCGGCGATGATTTGGCGCGGCCGCTCCCGGCGGGATCGGCCGCGCTGCAGGTTCTACAAGTTTTCAAGGTCCGCCTTCCATGCCCCAGATAGCCCAGCTCACCGCTGACAATTGGTATCTTGCCTCGCAGCTCTTCTGGCTGCTGGTCGTGTTCGCCGGCATTTATGTCGTGATCGGCCGCGGCATGCTGCCCAAGATCGAAGCGACGGTGGACGCCCGCGACCGCAAGGTTGCCGACGATCTGGCGGCGGCGAAGGCGGCGCATGCCGCTGCCGACGCGCTCGAGGAAAGCTATCGCCAGCAGGGCGATGCCAGCCGCGCCGCCGCGCAGAAGGCGGTCTCGGACGCCAAGGACAAGGCCGCGAAGGACGCCGAAAAGCGTCTGGCCAAGGTCGACGCCGAACTCGGCGAAAAGCTCGCCGCGGCCGAAGCCGATGTTTCGGCGGCGCGTTCGTCGGCGATGGCGGAAATCGAATCGGTCGCCGCCGAAGCCGCGAGCGAGCTGGTCGCCAGGCTGTCGGGCGTGAAGGTCGCGGCAGCAGACGCCAAGTCGGCGGTGAAGGCGGTGCTCCATGGCTAATTTCGTGATCCTCATGGCGGAAGCCGCCGGCGAAGCCCACGCCACGCCCAAGGCGTTCGGCATGGACGCCACGGTCTATGTGTCGCTCGCGATGCTCGTGTTCATCGGCATCCTGATCTGGAAGAAGGTGCCGGCGGCCATCACCGGGATGCTCGACAACAAGATCGCCGAGATTTCGAAGCAGCTCAAGGAAGCCGAGGCGCTGCGGCTCGACGCCGAATCGCTGAAGGCCGAATATGAGGCGAAGCTCGCCGACGCCGCCAGGGAAGCCGACGAGATGCGCGCGCGCGCCGATGCCGAGGCCGAGGCGCTCGTCGCCAAGGCCAAGGCCGATGCGACCGCGCTGATCGCACGCCGCAAACAGATGGCCGAGGACCGCATCGCCGCGGCCGAAGCCACCGCGCTCAGCGAAGTCCGCTCGGCCGCCGCCAAGGCCGCGACCGAGGCCGCCGCGAAGCTCATCGCCGACAAGCACGACGCCGCCGCCGACAAGGCGCTGGTCGATCAGGCGATCGCCGGCGTCGCCAAGGGCTAAAGATTGAGGCTCGCCACCCAGGCCCTGGTCGCCGGACAGCTGTCCATCGCGCGACCATAGGCCGGGCGGCTGGTCGTCCTGGCGACATAGGCGAGTTCGGTCTCGCCGAGCTTGTAACCGATCGTCCGCTGCGCGAATTGCAGCGCATAGGTCACCGAAATATCGGCCGCGGTAAAGCGCGCGCCGGCGACATGGTCGGTCTTCGCCAGCTGCCGGCTGACGAGGCCGAGCCGGCTCTCGAAGATGCTCCGGGCCCAGCCCACGGTCCAGTTCGCCTTGTCGTCCTCGGGCGCCAATATGTCGGTCGCGACAATCGCATTGACCGGCCCCGCCAGCCCCGCTTCGCCCATATGCAAAAACTGCAGATAGGCCGGAAAATGCGGGTCGTCGGGTTCCGGCGCCAGCGGGCTCGGGCCATATTTGGCCAGCAAATACTGGAGGATGGCGATCGACTTGACCATCACCGTGCCGCCGTCGACGATCGCCGGAATGAACCCCGCGGGATTGACCGCCAGGAACTCATGGTCGTTCTCGACCCCGTCCAGCAGGTCGACCGGCCGCATCCGGTATGCCAGCCCCATCTCCTCCATCAGCCAGATAACCCGGAACCCGCGGCCTTCGCCGTAAACGGTGATCATCCTCGGATTTCCTTCAATATTTGATCATGATCCGCCGCGCCAAGGCGGGGGACATGCTGTGCACCAGCCGCAGGATCTTGGTCTGCCCGACCGCCACCTCGGCACGACCCGCCTTGATCCCGGCGACGATCTCGGCGGCGCAATCGGCGGCGCTCATCATCTTGCCGCCGCGCCCCGCGGTCATGTTGGTCGCCACCAGCGGCGGCAGCGCCTCCATCACCTTCACCCCGCTGTCCCTGAGCTGGTAGCGGATGGCCTGGGTGTAGCTGCGCAGCGCCGCCTTGGTGGCGCAATAGATCGGTCCCCCGGCCCGCGGCGCGATCGCCAACCCCGACGTGACGTTGACGATCATCGCATCGCCCTGGGCTTTCAGCTGCGGCAGAAGCCGTGTGATCACGGCGATCGGCGCATAGAGATTGGTGTCGATACACGCCGCCGCACTCGCCAGCGAGGGCACGTCGTCGAGCTCATAGTCGCTGCCGACCCCGGCATTGTTGACCAGCAGCGCCAGCGGCCTGCCCGCCACGCCCTCGACCACCGCCTCGATCCCGGCCGCCTCCGACAGGTCGCCGGCGATCGTCCCGAACCCCAGCGCCGCCATCGCCTGCAATTTTTCCGGCGAGCGCCCGGTCACGATCACCTCGGCGCCCAGCCCCTGCAGCTGCAGCGCGATCTCCCGCCCGATCCCGTCGCTGCCCCCGGTAACCAGTGCCGTTTTTCCGCGAAGTTCCATGCGACCCCTCCCATGGTGGTTTTACCCGCCGCACTATGGCGGCTGACAACGTCCTCGCCTACATGCAAAATCATGGTCCGTCCGAACGCCCCCGAACGATTCAACGAAGAGAAAGCGACCTATGTCGTCCGCGGCAGCGGCGAGGAGGGCGACAAGCCCGACCTCGAACGCGGCGCCGAGGCGATCCGCAACGTCGTCAGGAAGCTGCCGACGCGCCCGGGCGTCTACCGCATGCTCGATGCTCGCGGCGATGTGCTCTACGTTGGCAAGGCGCGCGCGCTCAAGAACCGCGTCACCAATTACACTCAGGTGACCCGCCTGCCGCAGCGGCTGCAGCGCATGGTGTCGCAGACGCGGGCGATGGAAATCGTCACCACGACCAGCGAGGCCGAGGCGCTGCTGCTCGAGGCGCAGCTGATCAAGCGTTACCGCCCGCCTTACAACGTCCTGCTGCGCGACGACAAAAGCTTCCCCTTCATCCTGCTGCGGATGGATCACGACTTCCCCCGGGTTCAGAAGCACCGCGGTGCTCGGCGCGCCAAGGGCCGCTACTACGGCCCCTTCGCCAGCGCGGGCTCGGTGACGCGCACGCTCAACGCGTTGCAGAAGACCTTCCTGCTGCGCAGCTGCACCGACAGCTTCTTCGCCAACCGCTCGCGGCCGTGCCTGCTCTACCAGATCAAGCGTTGCAGCGCGCCGTGCGTCGACCGCATCTCGAAAGAGGATTATGCGGCGCTCGTCGGCGATGCGCAGGATTTCCTCGAAGGCCGCTCGACCGGGGTGCAGAAGCGCCTCGGGGACGCGATGACCAAGGCTGCCGAGGCGATGGATTTCGAGCAGGCGGCGGTGCTTCGCGACCGATTGAAGTCACTCACTTTCATTCAGGGTAGCCAGTCGGTGCACGCCGACGGCCTCGGCGACGCCGACGTCTTCGCGCTCGCCGCGAAGGGCGGGCAGCTCTGCATCGCGGGCTTCTTCATCCGCGGCGGGCAGAATTGGGGACATCGCAGCTTCTTCCCGGCGCATATCGCCGGGGTGCCCGAGGCGGAGGTGCTCGAAAGCTTCCTGATGCAATTCTACGAAGGCGTGCCGCCGCCGAAAACGATCCTCGTCGATCGCGAACCCGCCGAATGTGCGCTGCTTGCCGAGGCGCTGGGCGAAGTGGCGGGGCGCAAGGTTGAGATCGGCGTGCCGCAGCGCGGCAACCGCCGCCGCCTGCTCGAACAGGCGGTGCGCAACGTTGGCGAGGAACTCGACCGCCGCCTCGCCGAGAGCAGCAGCCAAGCCAAGCTCGGGCGCGAACTCGCCGATCTGTTCGATCTCGACGCGCCGCCGCAACGGATCGAGATATACGATAACAGCCATATTCAGGGCACCAATGCGCTCGGCGCGATGGTCGTCGCGGGCCCCGACGGGTGGATCAAGGGCGCTTATCGCAAGTTCAACATCAAGCGCAGCGAGACCCAGCCGGGCGACGACTTCGCGATGATGCGCGAGGTGTTCCAGCGCCGCTTCGCCCGCGCGATCGAGGAAGATCCCGAACGGACCAAGGGCGAATGGCCCGACCTGGTGCTGATCGACGGTGGGAAGGGGCAAGTGTCGGCGGTCGCCGGGGTGTTCGCCGAACTGGGCATCGACGACCTGACCTTCGTCGGCGTCGCCAAGGGACCCGATCGCAACGCCGGAAGGGAGACTTTCTACCACCCCGACGGGCGCGAATTCACGCTGCCGCCCAACAACGCCGTGCTATTTTACATCCAGCGTCTGCGCGACGAAGCGCACCGCTTCGCCATCGGCGCGCATCGCCAGAAGCGCGCCAAGGCGATGGGCAGTTCGCCGCTCGACGAGGTGCCGGGCATCGGCCCGTCGCGCAAGAAGGCCCTGCTGATGCATTTCGGCACCGCCCGCGCCGTCCGCGGCGCGAGTCTCGAGGATTTACAGAAGGCCCCGGGTGTCAGCGCCGCGGTGGCGCAGGCGGTCTATGATTTCTACCACGCGGAAAGCTGAGGAGAGCGGGACGATGGATTTTGGCGCGATGATGCCGCTGGCGGCGACGCTGGGGGTGACGATCGACGAGGGAAGCAAGGAGCACGTTTCGGGCAAGCTGCCCGTGCGCCCCGAAATCTGCACAGCGGGCGGCATTGTCCATGGCGGCGCGATCATGGCCTTTGCCGACTGCCTTGGCGCGGTGGGCGCGTTCCTGACGCTTCCCGCGGGGGCGAGCGGGACGACTACGATCGAGAGCAAGACCAATTTTCTCGGCGGCGGGCCCGTGGGCGCCGTCCTCGTCGGCGAGGCGACCCCGGTAAAGATCGGCAAGCGCGTATCGGTCTGGCAGACGCGCATCCGCACCGAGGACGGCGCCGATGTCGCGCTGGTGACGCAGACGCAGCTGGTGCTTTGGCCAGCCTGAGCGCCGAAGCGATCGTCTGCGCGGTCCGTGCGCATGGCGAGCATGGGGCGATCCTGCGCGCGCTGACCCGCGAGGCGGGGCTGGTCGCGGGTTATGTCCGCGGTGGCCGTTCGCGGCGCCTGCGGCCGATCTTGATGCCGGGAAACCTCATCGCGCTCGAACTGCGGGCACGGACCGAGGAGCAATTGGCCGGCGC
Source organism: Sphingomonadaceae bacterium 3R27E2-A (assembly GCA_005503165.1). Lineage (GTDB taxonomy): Bacteria > Pseudomonadota > Alphaproteobacteria > Sphingomonadales > Sphingomonadaceae > Sphingopyxis. The sequence continues at coordinate 140,808 of SCNT01000006.1, read as the reverse complement.
GACGGCAGAGCTGCTTGCCAGCCGCGCGCCGTTGCTGGCAGAGCCGCTGCCCGCCGCAGCGATCGACTGGGCCACCAGCCTGACCGCCGCGACGCTGCCCGAGAGCCAGCCCTATCCCGCGCTCCACGCCGCGCTGTCCGCGCTGCTCGACGTGATCGGCGTCGCACCCTCGGCCCGGCAATGGGCTGCGGCGCTGGCGCGCTACGAGCTTCTGCTGCTCGCCGAGCTTGGCTTCGGGCTCGACTTCGACGAGTGCGTGGTCACCGGATCGCGCGACCATCTGGCCTTCGTCAGCCCCAAGTCGGGCGGCGCGGTATGCGTCGAGGCAGCCGCAGGCTACGAAGCGCGGCTGATGCGCCTGCCGGCCTTCCTGCGCGCTGCGGGATCGGCCGAGACGATGGGCGATGTGCTCGACGGCCTGGCGATCACCGGCCATTTCCTCGACCGCGACCTGATCGAAGGTCGCAACCGGGACTTGCTGTCGGTAAGGGAAAGGTTGGTGGATCGGCTGGGCAGGGCGGTTGCGTGACGCCGCGCCGCTGTCTAAGCGGCTCGCGAGAAACGAAAGGGCGACGCTTTGAATATCCTACTGCTGGCTGGCGACGGTATCGGACCCCAGATCATGGCGGAGGCCGAGAAAGTTCTCGCCGCGCTCGCACTTCCGGTGACGCTCGACCGCGCGCTCGTCGGTGGCGCGGCCTATGCGGCGACCGGCCATCCACTGCCTCCCGAGACCCTCGCCAAGGCGAAGGCCGCCGACGCGCTACTGTTCGGGGCGGTCGGCGACCCGCGCTTCGACAACGTCGAGCGCCACCTACGCCCCGAACAGGCGATCCTTGGCCTGCGCGCCGAACTAGGCCTTTTCGCCAACCTGCGTCCCGCCAAGCTCTTCGCCGGACTCGAGGACAGCTCGGCGCTCCGCCCCGAGGTCGCCTCGGCGATCGACCTGCTCATCGTCCGCGAGCTCAACGGCGACGTCTATTTCGGCGAAAAGGGCACGCGCACGACGGCGAAGGGCGAACGCGAGGGCTATGACATCATGGCGTACAGCGAGGGCGAGGTGCGCCGCATCGCGCATGTCGCCTTCAAGGCGGCTCAGGGTCGCCGCGGCAAGCTCTGCTCGGTCGACAAGGCCAATGTGCTCGAAACCTCGCAGCTCTGGCGCGACGTGGTGATCGAGGTCGCCCCCGACTATCCCGACGTCGCACTCAGCCATATGTATGTCGACAACGCCGCGATGCAGCTGGTGCGAAACCCCGGTCAATTCGACGTCGTCGTCACCGGTAACCTCTTCGGCGACATCCTTTCCGACCAGGCGTCGATGTGCGTCGGCTCGATCGGCCTGCTCGCTTCGGCCTCGCTCGGCGAAGGCCGACGCGGTCTGTACGAGCCGATCCACGGCAGCGCCCCCGATATCGCGGGCAAGGGCGTCGCCAATCCGCTGGCGATGATTCTCTCGCTCGCGATGCTGCTCCGTCATTCGGGCGGCGACGAGGCGAACGCGGCGCGGATCGAGGCGGCCGTCGCGAAGGTGCTGGCGGATGGATGCCGCGGTGTCGATCTCGGCGGGAATATGGGCACGACGGCGCTTGGGGACGCGGTCGTTGCAGCTTTGAACGGATAAGTCGGATGAAAAAAACCACGGGTTTCGATCGCAATACCACGCGCGGCTGGCATCCTGCGACGCAGGCCGTGCGCGGTGGCACCTGGCGCAGCGAACATGGCGAAACGTCCGAAGCGCTGTTCCTCACCTCCGGCTATACCTACGACAATGCCGAGGAAGTCGCAGCGCGCTTTGCCGGCGAAGCACAGGGTATGACCTATTCGCGCCTCCAGAACCCGACCGTCGCGATGCTGGAAGAGCGGATCGCACTGATGGAAGGCGCCGAGGCGTGCCGCGCGCAGGCCACCGGCATGGCGGCGATGACCACGGCACTGCTCTGCCAGCTTTCGGCAGGCGACCATATCGTCGCGGCGAAAGCGGCGTTCGGTTCGTGCCGCTGGCTGGTCGATCATCTCTGCCCCCGCTTCGGGATCGAGACGACCGTCGTCGACGGCCGCGACAGCAGCGCCTGGGAAAAGGCGATCAAGACCAATACCAAGGTCTTTTTCTTCGAGACCCCGGCCAATCCGACGATGGATATCGTCGACATGAAACATGTCTGCGCCATCGCGAAGGCGCACGGGATCACAACCGTCGTCGACAATGCCTTTGCGACCAGCGTGCTCCAGCGGCCGATGGACTTCGGCGCCGATGTCGTCGCTTACTCGGCGACCAAGCTGATGGAAGGGCAGGGCCGCGTGCTCGCCGGCGCGGTGTGCGGGACCGAAAAGTTCATCAACGATGTGCTGCTGCCGTTCCAGCGCAACACCGGGCCGAACCTGTCGCCGTTCAACGCCTGGGTGGTGCTCAAGGGACTCGAAACGCTCGATCTTCGCGCGCGGCGCCAGTCGGAAAACGCGCTGACGGTCGGCAAATTCGTCGAGAAGCGCGTGCCGAAGATCCTGCACCCGGGTCTCGCCAGCCACCCGCAGCATAATCTGGCGATGAGCCAGATGGAAGCCTGCGGGCCGATCTTCTCCTTCATCCTCGAAGATCGCAAGCAGGCGATGGGCCTGCTCAACGCGCTCGAACTGGTCGATATCAGCAACAATATCGGTGATTCCCGCAGCCTCTGCTGCCATCCCGCCTCGACGACACATTACAGCGTCAGCGCCGAGGCGCGCGCCGACATGGGGGTTGTCGAGGGGATGTTGCGGATCAACATCGGGCTCGAGGATCCGCGCGACCTGATCGCCGACTTGGACCAGGCATTGACCAAGGTCGGGCTTTAGGCGACCTTGCGGGCGTGATGATCGACTCCTTCTTTCCTTATGCCGAGACGACCGGGTCGGTCACCGTGCGCGTCGCGGTCAGCTATCTGCCCGAACAGTCGCATCCGTCGCTGGGGCGCTGGTTCTGGGCCTATCATGTTCGCATCGAAAATCACGGCGAGGCCGCGGTGCAGCTGATCAACCGCCACTGGCGCATCGTCGACGGCCACGGGCAGGTCAGCGAGGTCGAAGGCGAGGGGGTGGTCGGCGAGCAACCTCTCATTCAGCCCGGCGGTGCCTTCGACTATGTCTCGGGCTGCCCGCTGCCGACCCCTGAAGGATCGATGATCGGCAGCTATGACATGGCGGATGCCGACGGGTCGCACAGGCTCGTCGCCATCCCGCATTTCCTCCTGAAGATGCCTGCGACCGCCCCATGAAACGCACCCATTTGCCGCTCAACGCGCTGCGCGTGTTCGACGCGGCCGCCCGCCACCTGAGCTTCACTCGCGCCGCCGACGAACTGGCGGTGACACCCGCGGCGGTCGGGCAACAGATCCGCGCGCTGGAGGATATGCTGGGTGTCGTGCTGTTCCGCCGCACGCCCAAGGGACTGGAGCTCACCGGTGAGGCCAATGCCGGGCTGGATGCGCTGCGCCAGGGCTTCCTGCAGTTCGAGGAATCAGTGCGCGCGATGCAGGCCGGCCAGTCGTCGCAATCGCTGACAATCGCCGCGCCGCGCGACCTCACCGCCAAATGGCTCGCGCCGCGGCTCGCGCGCTACAGCCAGCAGGCGCCCGACGTACGCTTCACGCTCGTGTCGGCCGATGCGGGTATCGACTTTACCGAAGCCAATCTCGACCTCGCGATCTTCTGGACCGACGGTGCCGGCGAGCATGAGGGCGTCGCGCTCGCCGAGGCGAAGATGGTGACCGTCGCGGGTCCCGGCAGCGAGAGCGAGACGCGCATCGCCTGGCCGGGCTGCCCCGTCGAAGAGGGCGAGCCCGCGCTGCGGCTCGGCGATGCCGGCTTGGCGATCGACGCGGCGGCGAACGGGCTCGGACAGGCCAACGTCCCCGCGATGCTCGCCGAGGCCGATATCGCATCGGGCCGCGTGCGCGTGGTGCGCGAAGCCTTCGAGGTGCGCCGCGGCTATTGGCTCGTCGCCCCGACGCCGCAGTGGCGGCAGGCGAAGGTCAAGGCGCTGGTTGCGGCGCTGACGGCCTGACGCCTATTTGGCCGCCAGCACGAGCAATCGTGTGACGAGGCCGACCATCGTCTCCGTCGAAACCGCCGCTTCCGGGTTGTTCCAGCTGGCCGTCACTACGAACCATTTGCCATCGGCCTTGCGCTGGCCAAGCAGGCTCATCGAGAGCACGCCGAGTTCGGAGCCGCCCTTGTAACCGAGATAGGACCAGCCAGCGGAGGCGCCCGGCCCCACGCCATTGTTGATCGCCATTGCCGCCATGGCGGCGTCTGAGTTGCGCTCGCGCAGATCGATAAGGGCGCGGCCGATGTCGTTCGGGCTCGCGAACCATTCGAGGCTGTCGATGAAGCGCGGGCCGCCGCTGAAGCTGACGCCATCGACATTGGCGAGGGTCAGGCGGTCCTGGTTCGCCGCGATCAGGGCGCGCTGCGCCTTGTCGTCGCCCGCGATGAAAGCCGCGCGCTCGCTGGCGAAATTGTTGCCCTTGAGCGCGAAGGCCTCGACCGTGGTCAGGAAGGGAATATTATGCGACGGCGCGCTGTGCCCGGTGCCGCGCATACGCGCCTCGATCTTCTCGCGGCCGAGCAGATGAATCAGCGTATCGGTCGCGCCATTGTCGCTGACCGAGATCATCCAGTTGGCGAGCGTCTGTAGCGTGACCTGCGTATCCTTCGGCCAGTTTGCCGTTCCGGCCGACGAAAAGCTCGCATGGCTCAACGGCACGACGTCGGACCATCGGCGCTGCCCTGCCGCGACCTGTGCTGCGAGTTCGTCGAGGATGTACAGTTTGAAGGTCGATCCGATTGCGAACTGGCGATCGGCGTTGGCCGACGCGAGCGGCTTGATCGCCTGGCCGTCGAGCTCCGCGACGAGGAAACCGCTGCTACCCGGCAGCGCCGCGATTTCGGCGGCCACCTTGTCGAAGCTGTCGTCCGCCATCTCGAAACCGATGAGCCGGAGCCCGGTCACGCGGGCGTCGGCGCCTTGCCCGACCTCGAGCGCCACCGTGCCCACGCCCTTTTCGAAGCGCAGCAACACGGTGCCCGATCGCCCGTCGGTCGAGGTCGCCCGATCGACCGCGACCGGCTGGCCATACTGCGCGACCAGGCTGGCGTTGATCGCCTTGAACTGCGCCTCGGGAAGTGCGGCCTGGAACGACGAGTCGAAATAGTCGGCGAAGGCGATGCGCGACGCGAGCAGGTCGACGAGCTGAGCGGCGCGGCGATCGAACGCCGTCGCGGCGGCAGCGGCTGCCTCGGGTGTCTGCTGGGCAAACGCGGCTGGGGCGGGCAGGGCCATTGCTGCGATCAGGATCGGCGCAAGCAGGGATTTCATGAAAAGTCTCCTTCGAGGGTATGGGCGCGGTCGATACGTTCGATCTGCGCGCGGAGCATCGCGGCGGCGCGGCGGTTGAGCCACCAGATGCCGGCGAAGAGCAGCAGCGGCAGCGCGAGGAAAAGCATGAGGCCAAGCGGATCGGTGCGGCCGAGAAGGACGGCCTGCCCGGTCATGAAGGTGAGCAGGCCGGGAAGGAGCGGGCCGAGGTACCAAAGGCCGACGCGCGCGAGCATATGCTCCTCGCGGACGAGCCGGGCGCGGTAGAAACCGCGCACGTCCGCGGCCTCCGCACCAGGGTCGGCGCGCGACGTCCGGGACGCAAGTTGCCACACGACCACCAGCGCGCCGGCGATGACGAGCAGGCTGCCGAGCTTCAGCAACAGGCCGGGCAGGACGATCGCATAGAGGGTGAAGCCCGCGACCACAATCGCGGCGGCGCCATATTCGAGGCGGTTGCGGCGCTGGACGAGGCGACCCAACCGAGCCGCGCGGCGCTTGACCTCGTCGAGCGGAAGCGGAGCGAGCGCGGCGTCGCCATGCTGCCAGAGGCCGTGCAGGCGGCGGTCGTCGAAATCGTCGGTCATAGGGCTTCTCCCATGGCGAAGCGGCGCGTGAGCATGGCTTTGAAGCGGTGGATCTTGGTCGCGACGGCATCGGGGGAGACCCCGGTGACCTCGCCGATCTCGGTCCCCGCGACCCCTTCGAGATAGAGCAGCAATATCTGTCTGTCGGGCGGGTCCAGCCGGTCGATGATCGACAGGATCTGCGCCATCGCCCGGTTGCTGTCGGCGGCGTCGAAGGGCGAGGGGGTTTCGGCGGCGAGGTCGATATCCTCGATGCTTGTCCAGCCCGGCGCGTTGCGGCGGCGGTTTGCCAGCATGTGCGATGTCGCGCGATTATGCGCGACGCGCCACACCCAGGTGCTCAGCGAACAGCGGCCGTCGAAGGTGGCGAGGCTCTGCCACAGTGCGACCTGGATATCTTGTTCGAGATCGCGGCGGAGGTCGGCGTCGGCCTCATAGCCACGCGCCATGCGGGCGAGCGCGGGGCCGAAGCGCGCAATGGCTTCTGAAAATTGCCTGTCCTGTTCGGATGGTTGCACCCCGATGTCTCCAGTCCGCGTCATGGTCTGGTGGTTTAGTCAGCGCCGCGCCGGCTTTCTGACACGGGGGCCGAAAAAAATCGTCAGGCGTCTATCGCGGCCTCGTCGAGCGTCGCGGCATTGGCCTGGATGAACTGGAAACGATGCTCGGGATGCTTGCCCATCAGCCGGTCGACGAGGTCCTTCACCAGATGCCGCTCCTCATATTCCTGCGGCAGCGTGACACGCAGTATCGAGCGCGTCGCCGGATCCATCGTCGTTTCTTTCAATTGGTTGGGGTTCATTTCGCCCAGCCCCTTGAAGCGCCCGACCTCGACCTTCTTCCCCTTGAACAGCGTCGCTTCCAACTCGGCGCGATGCGCGTCGTCGCGCGCATAGGCCGAAGTGCTGCCCGCGGTAAGGCGATAGAGCGGCGGCTGCGCCAGATAGACATGGCCGCGCCGCACGATGTCGGGCATTTCCTGGAAAAAGAAGGTCATCAGCAAGGTCGCGATATGCGCGCCGTCGACGTCGGCGTCGGTCATGATCACGATCTTCTCGTAACGCAGCCGGTCGGCGTCGCAATCCTTGCGCATCCCGCAGCCGAGCGCGAGGGCGAGGTCGGCGATTTCCTGATTGGCCCGGATCTTGTCGTTGCTGGCGCTCGCGACATTCAGGATCTTGCCGCGGATCGGCAGGATCGCCTGCGTCTTGCGGTCGCGCGCCTGCTTGGCGCTGCCGCCCGCGCTGTCGCCTTCGACAATGAAGAGTTCGGTGCCTTCGGGCCCGTCGTTCGCGCAGTCGGTGAGCTTGCCGGGCAGGCGCAGCTTGCGCCCGCTGGTCGCGGTCTTGCGCTTGACCTCGCGCTCGGCTTTGCGCTTGAGGCGCTCGTCCATGCGGTCGAGGACGAGGCCGAGCAGCGCGCGGCCGCGGTCCATATTATCCGAGAGAAAATGGTCAAAATGGTCGCGCACCGCATTTTCGGTGAGGCGCGCGGCCTCGGGGCTCGACAGCCGGTCCTTGGTCTGGCTCTGGAACTGCGGGTCGCGGATGAAGACGGAGAGCATCATCTCGCCGCCGTTGAACACATCCTCGGCGGTGATCTGTGCTGCTTTCTTCTGCCCGATCAGCTCGCCGAACGCACGCAGCCCCTTGGTGAGCGCGGCGCGCAGTCCCGCTTCGTGGGTGCCGCCCGCCGGCGTCGGGATGGTGTTGCAATACCAGCTGTAGGATCCGTCGGACCAGAGCGGCCAGGCGATCGCCCATTCGGCGCGACCCTGCCCGTCAGGAAACTCCTGACGCCCCACGAAAGGCTCCGCGGTCGCGCATTCGCGGCTGCCGATCTGTTCCTTCAGGTGATCGGCGAGGCCGCCGGGGAACTGGAACACCGCCTCGGTGGGGGTGTCGTCGCCGATCAGCTCGGCGGCGCATTTCCAGCGGATCTCGACCCCGGCGAAAAGATAGGCCTTCGAGCGCGCCATGCGATAGAGCCGCTGTGGCTTGAAGCGGCCATGGTCGCCAAAGATTTCGGGATCTGGGACGAAGGAGACGCTGGTGCCGCGGCGATTCGGCGTCGGGCCGAGCTCCTCGAGCCTGCCGAGCGGGCTGCCGCGCGAGAAGCGCTGGCGATACAGCTGCTTGTTGCGCGCAACCTCGACGATTGTCTCGGTCGACAGCGCGTTGACGACGCTGACCCCCACGCCGTGCAAGCCGCCGGAGGTCGCGTAGGCCTTGCCCTCGAACTTGCCGCCCGAATGGAGCATCGTCATGATGACTTCCAGCGCCGACTTGCCCGGGAATTTGGGATGTGGGTCGACCGGCATGCCGCGGCCGTTGTCGACGACGGTGAGGCGGTTGCCGACATCGAGGCTGATTTCGATGCGGCTGGCATGGCCCGCGACCGCCTCGTCCATGCTATTGTCGATGATCTCGGCGGCGAGGTGGTGGAGCGCGCGCTCGTCGGTGCCGCCGATATACATGCCTGGGCGGCGGCGCACGGGTTCGAGCCCTTCGAGCACCTCGATCTGCGAGGCATTGTAGCTTTCGGTGGCGGGCGTGCCGGCGTCGAACAAATCGTGACTCATGGGACCGCTATACGAGCCGAGGAGTCGCGGTGGCAAGGGCGGCGATGGCGCTTTCGTCCCATACTTGTCATCCGCCCGGTGGTAGGATCACGCGAACAGTGGAGGAGGGGACCCATGACCGACGATCTCGACGACGACATCGTGGTGCTGCGCCGCGACGATGGCTCGACCTGGGAACATTATTGGGGCGACGCGGTCGAGCGTGATGCGGCTGGCGACGTCGAAGGCAAGATGCGCGTGTCGATGGTCGGCCAGTTCGGGCGATCATGGTCCGGCTTCATCGATGCGCGCACAGCGTTGCGTTCTACCCCGATCCTGCGGTTGTCGATGATCGACGTCCAGCAGGGCGACGGAATGATCGTCGAGACGCCGGGCGGCCAGACGATCTTCATCGACGGCGGCGACAACAAGCTGTTCGCGCGCCACGCCGCGGCGCGTTTCCCGAACAGCAGCGCGGCGGCGCCCAAGGTTGTCGACGCGATCATCGTGACCCATGGGGACGCCGATCATTTCGACGGGCTGACCGACATCCGCAAATCGGAAAGCGACACGCGCCCCGGCAAAGCGTTGTTCATCGCGCCCAAGCGCGTGTTCCACAACGGGCTGGTCAAGCGCCCGACTTCGAAACCCGGCGGCGCGCGGCGGCCCGACAGCGAGATGTTCGGCGCGAACAGGAAGGTCGGGGCGGTCCGCTATGCAACCGAATTGGTCGAGGACCCGCGTTCGGTGGCGGCGACCGACCGGAACGGCCCCTTCGACACCTGGTGCGCGACGCTCGACCACTGGGATGCGCGGACGCGAGCAGTGACCGGGGCGCCGATCGCGGTGCGGCGGATCGATCATCTGCGCGGCGACGCCTTCGACTTCCTGGCCGACGAAGGCGTGTTCGTCGAGATGCACGGGCCGATCTCCGAAACCGTCGAGGCAATCCGGCGCTCCGCTTTTTCCGCGATCCGCCCGGCGATGCCAGCCTGATGACGGGGACGATGCCGCCCACAGGCGGGTCGGTGTCGGCCTCGCACACGATCAACGGCCATTCGATCAGTTTCAGTATACGATACGGCCATGTCCGTTTGCTGCTGACCGGCGATCTCAACCATGAATCGATGGCGATGCTGCGCGCGGCGATGCCGCAGGCGTCGCTGACCGCCGAGATTCTGAAGGTCCCGCACCACGGCGCCGCCGATTTCGAAATGGCCTATCTGCGCGAGGTGAGCCCGGTGGTGTCGCTGATCTCGTCGGGCGACGAAACCGAGTCGAAGGAGTATATCCACCCGCGCGCAACCTTGATGGCGGCGCTGGGGCAGGCGTCGCGCGGCACGCCCGCCGTAATCTTCAACACTGAACTCGCCGCCTTCTTCGCTTATCGCGGGACGGTGATCCAGCCTGCGGGCGACGGCAAGCCCGAGCGCCGCTTCGAGGGATTCGAGCGGACCAATTTCGGCATTGTCCATATCCGGACCGACGGGACGCGCGTGCTCGCCTTCACCCACAGCGGCAAGAAAGGGATGAACGAGGCCTATCGCTTCACCGTTTCGGCCACGGGCGCGGCCGAATTCGCGCGCGGGGTGGTCAAGAGATCGGCGCCGAAGGCTTAGGCTGCATCGCTCGGTTCAACCCATTTTCGGAACAATACGGAACTTCGGTTCGAGGCGATTGGTTACTCCGCGGACTGCAAAGTCCTCAAAAAGTGGAGTAATATATGAAATCCCTGTCTCTCCTCGCTGCAACTGCGGCTGCGATAACGCTCGCCTCGCCTGCGCTGGCCCAAAGCAGCCGCGACACTTCGCAAGACTTCGACGGCCCTTATGTCGGGGTTACCGGCGGCTACACCGTCCAGCCCAACGACGGGCGCGAGACCTTCGTCTTCGACACCAACCAAGACGGTAGCTATGGCGAAACCGTCAACACGTCCGGGGGCGCCGACGCCTTTTCGCCAGGCTTTTGCGGCGGATCGTCTACCGGGACCGCGAATTTGAACTGCCGCAACGACAAGGACGGCTTCGAATATTTCGGTAAGCTCGGTTACGACAAGCGCATGGGCAATTTAGTCGTCGGCGCTGTTCTTGAGGGCGGACGGAGCGAAGCGAGCGACGCGGTGTCGGGTTTCTCGACGACCCCGGCGGCCTATCGTTTTTCGCGCTCGGCTGACTATCAGGCTAATGCGCGGCTGCGCGCGGGCTACACCCCCGGCGGCGGCGTGCTTTTCTACGCAACCGGCGGCGGCGCCTATGCCAAGCTCGACAATCGCTTTTCGACGACCAACAGCGTCAACAGCTTCGCCGACAATGGCCGCACCAACGGCTGGGGCTATGTCGCGGGCGGCGGGGCCGAGGCGATGCTGACCGGCAACATCTCGCTCGGCCTCGAATATCTCTACACCGACATCCAGGACGATGATTTCGTCGTCAATGTCGGCGCAGGGACCGCAGGGCCTACCAACCCCTTCCTCCAGAACGGGGCGGGAACCGACATCAAGCGCGGCGACGACCATTTCCGGACGCACAGCGTGCGCGCGAGCCTGAACTTCCGCTTCTGAGGTTGGCAAACCGCGGGAGATTGAGGGAGGCGCCGGACCGCGAAAGGGTTCGGCGCCTTTCCCTTGTCAGCGATCCGGTTTCAGGCTGTCGGCGCCGCGAAGATGGCGAAGTGGCCGTTGGCGCTGCTGACGAGCTTGCCGTGCTGAAAGAGGCGTGCCTCGACATTGGCGATGCGCTTGCCGCTGTGCACCACCGCGGCTTCGCAGGTCAGGACGCCCTCGGTCACGCGGACATGATAGTTGAACTTCACTTCAAGCGTCGCGCACCAGCGGTCGTCGGGCAGCAAGCTGGTCAGCGCGCCGCCCATAGCTGAATCCGCAAGACTGTAAGCGACGCCGCCATGCGCCGCGTGCTGCGGGCTGAAATGCTGTGCCGCGTTGATGTCGATCGCCATCGTGCACTGGCCATCGCCGCGCTCGACCATCTTCAGCCCGAGCGCCCGCGCGAAGGCGAAATCCTGATCGAACGACCGCAACTTATGGCCTTAGCGGACCCGCGGGCCTCCGAAGGGCGGCGGCGGGGGCGGGCGGCGCGTGCCGCGCGGCAGCTGCGCCTGATAGGCGCGGCCGCAATGTTCGACGCAATAGGGGAAGCCCGGGTTGACCGCGACGCCGCAGAAATGGAAGTCGGGCTCGCCCGGATGTCCCATCGGCCAGCGGCAGATGCGGTCGTTGAGGTCGAGCAGGCTGGTCTTGTCGGCGATCTCGGGGCTCGGCTTCGCCGGCACCAGGCGGCGCGGCGGCGCGGGCGGGATCGGCGCCTGCTGGTCGCCGGGACCTTGGCGGATGAAGCCGCCGGGGCCGATCGAAACGATACGCGGCGCGTCGGGCTTCGGCGCGGCTTCGACGAAGCCGGTATCATCGCTATCGGTTTCGGGCGCGGGCTTGGGTTCAGGGCGTGCCGGGGCAACCGGGCGCGCGGGAGCAGGGGCAGCGGCGCGCGGCGCGGGCGGCGGTGTCGCGGGACGCGGTGCGGCGGGCGCGGCAGCCTTCGGCGCTGGCTTGGCCTTTTCGGTCGCCTTCACCGGCGAGGGGCGCGATTTGAGACCCAGGCGGTGCGCCTTGCCAATCACCGCATTGCGGCTCACCCCGCCGAGCTCGTCGGCGATCTGGCTGGCGGTCAGCCCCTTTTCCCACATGTTGCGCAGGCTCTCGATGCGCTCGTCGGTCCAAGACATGCTTCAAATCCTTATCGTTCCGCGTGGCGGGTCGGTCGCCGGTCCTCTCGGACCCTCGCGTCGCCGGCCAGCTTGCGGGAAAGTCGGGGAGGCGATAGGCGAGAACGCCATGAACGACCAGCCCCAAATTTCACGCCGCGACTCGCGCGTTTCCTCGGGTGATTTCGCCGCGACTCCGTCTTTCGCGGAACCCGGCGTGCCGCATATCCGGACACTCAACGTGCCGGGCATGCAGGCCCTATATGTCAAGGAGGTGCGCCGCTTTTTCAAGGTGCAGCTACAAACAATCTGGGCGCCGGCGATCACGACGCTCCTTTTCCTCGTCATTTTCACCGTCGCGCTGGGCGGCGCGGGGCGCACCGTGATCGGCGTCCCCTTCGCCGATTTCGTCGCGCCCGGGCTGATCATGATGGCAATGCTTCAGAACAGCTTCGCGAACAGCTCCTTTTCGCTGCTGGTCGGCAAGATCCAGGGCACGATCGTCGACTATCTGATGCCGCCGCTCGCCGTGGGTGAGCTGATCATCGCGCTGATCGGTGCTGCGGTGACGCGCGCGCTCCTCGTCGGCCTTGCGCTGTGGCTCGCGATGCTGCTTTGGCCGGGCGTCCATGTGATGCCCGACCGTCTGTGGGCGGTCGCAGTTTTCGGCGTTCTCGGCGCGGCGATGCTCGGCTTTCTCGGCCTGATCACCTCGGTCTGGGCCGAGAAGTTCGACCACGCGGCGGCCGTGACCAATTTTGTCGTCACCCCGCTCGCGCTGCTTTCGGGCACCTTCTATGCGATCGACCGGCTGGCGCCGATGTTCCAGGGCATCGCGCACGCCAACCCCGTCTATTATGCGATCATGGGCTTTCGTTACGGCTTCATCGGCACGGTCGATTCGACAATCGCAAATCCTGTCCTGACCGCAATCGTCGTGCTCGTCGGGGTCAATCTGGTGCTCGGGCTACTGACCTATCGCCTGCTCGCCTCGGGCTGGAAGCTGAAGGCGTAACCGCCTGCCTCAGTGACGGTGGATCGCGCGGAGGCGATAGCGGCCGCGCTCGATCCCATCGAACATCGCCTCGATCTGCGGATGCTCGACCGGCCCGCGATCGCCGTCGGCGACCAGATTCTGCTGGCTGACATAGGCGATGTAGGACGAATCCTCATTTTCGGCCAGCAGGTGGTAGAAGGGCTGCTCTTTCGACGGGCGCATGCCTTCGGGAATGGCTTCGTACCATTCGTCGCTGTTCGCGAAAACCGGGTCGATATCGAACACCACGCCGCGGAAATCGAACATGCGGTGGCGCACGATGTCGCCGGGAGCGAAGGTCGCGCTGCCGATCAGCGGTGGATTGATACCGCCGGTATCCAATGCGGGCGCGGAAAGGGATTTGAACGTCATGCGATAAATCTATGACGATCCCGCAGCGATTCAAGTGGATATGGCGACGCGCCGGCGCAGCCAGCGCCGGCCCGCATCATGGCCGGTAGAAAAATGGAGGAGAGTGAGGGATTCGAACCCTCGGTACCGTTGCCGGCACTTCGCATTTCGAGTGCGACGCTTTCGACCACTCAGCCAACTCTCCTCGCTGAGGCAGACGCCCCTAGCCGCGGCTTTCACGTCTGGCAACCCCCGCCCGTGCGGCGAATCCCTTTTTCAACGAAAGCATCAATGAAACTAACAGCATATCTCTGCTTTGATGGCCAACGCGCGATGGTGAAGCAATGCTCGCCCGCAGGCGACACCGCCATAACGCCGCCGGGGAACCGGCTTCGTGTCCAACGGGCGAATCTCTGCGTCCGCCGATGGCGTGTGACGTGATGCGGCGGGCGAGGCCGCGATTCGTCGTTTCCCGGCACGGGCCGTTTAGTGCGGCGCCGACGGCAAATCCGTTTCCCACCCATAGGGTGCACGTTTACGATCCCCGGTCTCGACCTCGTTCATCGTCAGCGGGTCGTAGAGCCGCCCGCCGAGCATCACGCGGTGGATCCTTTCGGTGTTGCGAATCTCGACCGTCGGATCGGCGTCCAGAATCAGCAGGTCGGCTAGCTTGCCCGGCTCGAGCGAGCCGACGTCCTTCGCATAGCCAAGCGATTGTGCGGGCATGATCGTCGCGGCGCGCAGCGCGTCAATATTGCTCCAGCCGCCCCGCACGAACGACCATATCTCCCAATGCGCGCCGAGCCCTGACTGCTGGCCGTGCGCGCCGATCGAGACATTGCGGCCGACTTGCGCAATCTTCCACGCTTCGCGCGCCGAATCGTCGTCGACATAGTCACCCTCGGGCGCGATGACGCGGCGCTTGTTCTGCGCCGCGAGATCGGTCGGCGGGATATGCTTGGTCAGGATCGGGTGCTCCCACACATTGGTGTGCGCGCGCCAATAGGGATCGCCCGCGGGGCCGCCATAGGTGACGACCAGCGTCGGCGTATAGTCGACCGTCGTTTGGCCCCACAGCTGGACGAGGTCCTTATAGAAGGTGTGCAGCGGGATATTGTGCTCGACGGTCGAATTGCCGTCCTGGATCAGCGTCAGGTCCATCGTGTAGAGCGAGCCGCCCTCGGGCACGACCTCCATACCCTCCGCCTGCGCGGCCTTGACGACCATCTGGCGTTGTTCGCGACGCGGCTGGTTGTAGTTCTTGACGCTGTGCGCGCCTTGCGCCTTCAGCCGGCGGACGTGCGCGAGGGCATCCTCATAGCTGTTGATCTCGGCGTAAACCCCCGCGGCCTTGGCGCCGTAGATGATCTCGCCGGTCGAGAAGATGCGCGGCGCGAGGATGATCCCGGCGCGCTGCATTTCGGACGAGGGGAAAATCTCCGACGCGCGCGAGGAGGGGTTGTGGCTCGTCGTCGTGCCCATCGCAAGATTGACGATTTCGGACCAGTTCTGCTGCGGCACCAGCTCGTCGTCGCCGTGCGAGCCATGCGCATGCGCATCGACGAAACCGGGAACGATCGTCTTGCCCGCCGCATCGACCGTGATCGCGCCCGCGGGGACGCTGATCGCGGCGAGCGGGCCGACCGCGGTGATGCGGTCGCCTTCGACGACGATCGCGCCATTGTCGATGATACCGCCGTCCTTGTCGGCCATGGTGACGATGCGCGCGCCGGTGATCACGACGGTAGCTTTGGGCTTCGCCGCTGCTTGTGTCATCGCGAGCGAGACGCCGTCGGTCGGCGGCGCGAATTTCGGCGCTTTCTCGTCCGCGGGGGCGTTGAAGAACAGGCTGGCGAGGTCGGCGCTGAACAGGGTCGCGCCGCGGCTCCAGTGGAGTTTCGACCCACCGTTCGACCAGTGGATATAATCGGCGCCGCTGCCGCTGACGCGCGTCACGGGCAAGGCGCCGCTCTTGGTGCCGAGCGAGACGTCCTGCCCGCCGGGCATCAGCGGGGTGACATAGGCGTCGTAATTCTGACGGAAGGCGAGCGTGCGGCCGTCGGGTGAGATCTCATAATCGCTGACCAGCTCGCCGCTGGCATGGATGCGCTTGTCCTGGCCGTGGAGGTCGGTGCTGACCAGCTGGCTCTTGCCGTCGGCGGCGGCGACCATGAACAGGCGGTCATTGTCGGCACCGAACTGCGGCTTGGCGCCATCCGGGCTGACGCGTTCCGGCGCGCCGCCTGCCACGGCGACGCGATAGATGCCCGGGTCTTCGCTCCATTTGCCCGAGGTCAGCCCGCCGCTGCCGCGCCGCTCGAAGACGATCGTCTTCCCGTCGGGCGAGAAGCGCGGCTCGGCATAATGGCCGGGCACGCTCGTCACCGCGCGCGAGGCGCCGCCCGACGCGGAGGTGACGTGGATTTCACCCAGGCCGGCGTCGGTCCAGCGGACGAAGACGATCGACTTGCCGTCGCGCGACCAGCTCGGCCACGCTTCCATCGCATTGTCCTTCGCCGCGGTCAGCCGCCGCGCGGTGCCGCCGCTCGCGGGCTTGGTCCAAAGCTTGCCGAGCGTTTCGAACACGACGGTGCGGCCATCGGGCGAAACTTCGGCCCAGCGCGGCATTTTGGTGGTGAAGCTGTCGGGGGCGACCTCGACCGTCGGATGCGTCGCATCGACGATCACGCGGTCGTCGGCGACGCTGAACGGGATGACGCGGGCCTCCCCGCCCGCGGCCCCGACACGGCGGAGCTTGCCGCCCGCCCAGAAGACGACATCTTTTCCGTCGGGCGTCCACGCCATGTTCGGATAAACGCCGGTGACCGCCCAGGTTTCCTGCACATCCTGGTCGAGCGCGTCATAAATTTTGCGCTCCTGCCCCGACGCGAGATCCTTCACATAGAGTTTCGACAACGCCCCCTCGCGGCGGACATAGGCGAGCTTTTTTCCGTCGGGCGAGGGGGTCGGGCGGACCGCGCCGCCCGCGCCCGAGGCAGCGGTGCTCGTCTCGCCATCCTCAAGGTTGTAGCGCTCGATGTGGAACAGGTCGCTGTTGCTGTCCTGCGCATATTCGAAGATCGGCCCGGGCGTGACGTTGCGCGTGAAATAGACGCTCTTGCCGTCGGGGGCGAAGATCGGCTCGCCGAGCTCCTTCTGGTGGCGTTCGTTGGGTTTCTTGACCAGCGGCACGCCCGCGCCGCCCGAGACATGGTACATCCACACTTCGCCCGTACCGAGCGAGCGGCCCGTGGTGAAATGCTTCTTCGCGACGATGAAGCGCCCGTCGGGCGACCAGCCCGGCTGGTTGAGCAGGCGGAAATCCTCCTTCGACAGCTGGACCTTGTTGCTGCCGTCGCGGTTCATCAGCCAGATATTGTCGCCGCCGCCGCGGTCGGAGACAAAGGCGATGCGGCTGCCGTCGGGCGAGAAGCGCGGCTGGTGCTCATAGGCGAGGCCCTCCGCAATCCGCGTCGGCGTGCCGCCCTCGATCGGCATCGTGTAGATGTCGCCGAGCAGGTCGAAGGCGATCGTCCGCCCGTCGGGCGCGACGTCGACGTTCATCCAGCTGCCCTCGTCGACCGCGATCTGCACCTTGCGCCTCGTCATGCCGGGCGGTGCATTGACGTCCCACTTCTCGTCCTTCTTTTCCTCGGTACCGGATGCGACGGGCGCCGCGGCGGTTTGAGCGAAAGCCGAAGTCGAACAGGCCAGCGACACGGCCAGGGCGAGTGCAAAGCGCGCCATTTTAGTTTCCCCTGTTGAAATTATGATGCGACCATATGGCTTTGGGCGCCGAGTGCAAGGCCGGGGTTTCGATGAAGGCGCTGGCGGTATCGACCAGCGACTGCTAGCCGCCGGCCATACTATGGAGGGGGGAGGCTATATGCCGCTGAAGGGCATCCGCGTACTCGATTTCGGGCGCTATATAGCCGGTCCTTATGTCGGCGCGCTGCTCGCCGATTATGGTGCCGATGTCATTCGCATCGAAGGTCCCGCCGGCAATGAGGACCGCTTTTCGGTCCCGGTCGCCGACGACGGGTCGGGCGCGATGTTCCTGCAGATGAACCGCGGCAAGCGCTGCCTGACGCTGAAGCCCGGCAGCGACGAAGGGCGCGAAATCGTACGCAAGCTGGTCGCTACCGCCGACATCGTGATCGCCAACATGCCTGACGATGCGCTGGTCAAGCTGGGGCTCGACTATCCGACATTGTCGGCGCTCAACCCGCGCGTCATCCTTGTCACGGCTTCGGCCTTCGGCAGCGATGGGCCGCTGGCGCAGCATGTCGGTTTCGACGCGGTGGGGCAGGCGATGTCGGGCGCGGTGCATATCGGCGGCCACGAGGGCGAACCGGCGCGCGCGCAGGTCAACTATATCGACTTTACCACCGCGCTCCACTGCGCCTTCGGCGTCATGCTCGCACTGCGCGAGCGCGAGACGACCGGAGTCGGCCAGCGCGTGTCGGGCTCGCTGCTCGGCACCGCGCTCGCGATCACCAACGGGCTGACGATCGACCATGCGCTGAACGGCGTGGAACGCGGCATGATGGGCAACCGCGCCTTCAGCTCGGCGCCGACCGACATCTTCGCGACCAAGGACGGCTGGATCATGACGCAGGTCGTCGGCAACCCGATCTTCGCACGCTGGGCGCGGCTCGTCGGGCGGCCCGAGCTCGCCGACGACCCGCGCTTTGCCAACGACATTTTGCGCGGCGGGCATGGCGAGGAATTGAGCGTGGTGATGGCCGACTGGTGCGCGGCGCGGACCAACGCGCAGGCGCTCGAAGAGCTTGGTGCGGCAAAGGTCCCGTCGGGCCCGGTGCTGAGGCCGTCCGAGGCGCTCGCGCATCCGCAGGTCGCGGCGACGCGACTGGTCGAAGCGATCGATTATCCGGGGGCTTTCGGTGCGGCCCCGGTCGTTCGCACGCCGATAACGCTGTCGGCCACCGACAAGGCGGCGCCCGCCCCGGCGCCAACGGTCGGCGAGCATAGCGATATGATCCTCGCCGAACTCGGCTACGACGCCGAGGCGATTTCGGCTTTGCGCGCGCAAAAGATAATTTGACACGCGTCCGCTGGACGCCACCGCAACGGATGATTACATACCGGCCAGTACACAATCTGACGCAGGAGTGCCCCGATGAGCGACGCCACCGATTATGTTCCGCCGAAGGTCTGGACCTGGGACAAGGAAAGCGGAGGGCGTTTCGCGAACATCAACCGGCCGATCGCCGGGCCGACGCACGACAAGGAACTCCCGGTCGGCAAGCATCCGCTCCAGCTCTATTCGCTCGGCACCCCCAATGGCGTCAAGGTCACGGTGATGCTCGAGGAACTGCTGGCGGCGGGCCATGGCGGCGCCGAATATGATGCCTGGCTGATCAATATCGGCGAGGGCGACCAGTTTTCGAGCGGCTATGTCGCGATCAATCCGAACAGCAAGATCCCGGTGATGGTCGATCGCAGCGGCGCCCAGCCGATCCGCGTCTTCGAATCGGGGGCGATCCTGATCCATCTGGCGGAGAAGTTCGGCGCGTTCCTGCCCACCGAAACCGCCGCGCGCGCCGAAACCTTATCATGGCTGATGTGGCAGATGGGAAGCGCGCCCTTCCTCGGTGGCGGCTTCGGGCATTTCTATGCCTATGCGCCGTTCAAGCAGGAATATCCGATCAACCGTTATGCCATGGAGGTCAAGCGCCAGCTCGACGTGCTCGACCGGCGGCTCGCGGAGAGCGAATATATCGCGGGCGCCGACTATACGATCGCCGATATGGCGATCTGGCCCTGGTACGGCGCGCTCGCCAAGGGACTGGTTTATGACGCGGGCGAGTTCCTGCAAGTGCAGGACTATAGCCATGTCCAGCGCTGGACCGACCAGATCGCCGCGCGCCCGGCGGTGAAGCGCGGACGGATGGTCAACCGCGTGATGGGCGATCCCGCTAGCCAACTCCACGAGCGCCATGATGCCTCGGACTTCGATCTCCGTACGCAGGACAAGCTGGCTCCCTCCGAGGACGTCGGGAACTGATAGGATTGCCGGCAAACGGGAAGCGCCGCCGGACGATGCGGCCCTTTTTGGTGCGCCGGGGGGCCGACAGAACCGGAACTTGATGTAGTTTCGTCTTCGCGGCGTGCCGGGGTCGGTTAACGCTTCGGCTCTCCATTGCCGGGATATGGCGCTTTCGAGCGGTTTTCGTACGTTCCGTTCTTTGCGCAATTTTGCATATTTTGCGTGAAATTGCGGCATCTGCGGACAGCGACGCCCTTCATGCCCGTCATGCCACGATCCGGGCATGACCAAGATCCTTAGCCATTTTTCGTTGCCGACCGGCCTCCGCGGGGTCATCGCTTTGCGAAACAGCACGCGCGGCACCGCGATGATCGAAACGGCGCTGCTGTTGCCACTGTTCCTGATGCTGCTGCTCGGCATTATGATCTACGGCCAATATTTCATGCTCGCGCATAGCGTACAGCAGGCGGCGAACGATGGCGCGCGCGCTTCGATCACTGGGCTCGACGCCGCCGACCGCCGCGCGGTCGCAATCCGCGCGATCGATCGCAGCATGCACGGCGTCGGCGGTTATCGCATCGAATTGCGCGACATCGCGGTCTCCGAAACCGCTGACGCAATCACTGTCGATCTGACCTATCGCGTTCCCGAGGGCAGCTTGCTGCGTAACGCGCTCGTCCCGTCGCCGGGCGAGGTCATCCGCGCCAGTGCGACCTTCGAACTGCCGACCGAATGAAACGCCCGGTCCTCTTTTCGCTGTGTCGCGACACGCGCGGAGCGATGAGCATCGCCGCGGCTTTTGGCTTGACGATGCTGATCGGCGCCGCAGCGCTCGCAGTCGATGTCGGTGCGCTTCATCTCGACCGACGCAAGCTGCAGGGGATCGCCGACGCCGCGGCATTGGCGGCGGCGGCCAGGCCCGGCGAAGAGCGCGAGGCCGCTGAGCGGATCATCGCCGCGAATTGCGACTGCGGCATCGTCATCGCCTCGATCACCCCCGGCAGCTACGTCGCCGATGCCGGTGTCGTCGCGGAGCAGCGTTTCACCGAGGGCGGGGCGTCGCCCAACGCCGTGCGCATCGTGCTAACCAAGTCGCACCCCCTGTTTTTCGGGCGCCTAATCACCGGTCGCAGCAGCAATATGATCAGCGCGCGCGCAACGGGCGCCCGCCGCGGCTATGCAGCCTTTTCCCTGGGCTCGCGCGTAGCAGCGGTCAACGGTGGCGTACCCGACGCGATATTGTCGGCGCTGACAGGAAGCGAGCTCAACCTGTCGGTGATGGATTACAATGCGCTCGCGAGCGCCGATGTCGACCTGCTCGCCTTTTCCGACGCGCTGCGCACAGAGATCGGGGTCGAGGCGCTGACCTTTGGCCAGACGCTGAACAGCGAAGTGACCATGCCGCAGGTGCTCTCGGCACTTGCCGCAGCCTCCGACGGCAGCGCCGCGCCGGTCGTCGAGCATATGGCGGCGCGCGCGGACCCCACTACCCTGATCCCCGCGTTGGTGATCGACCTCGGCCCGCGCCATGCGAGCGCGCGGGTCGATCCTGCCGATCCCGTGCGCGTCAACCTGCTCAGCCTGATGCGCGCGATGCTCGTTACTGCCTCGGCCGATCGGCAGGTCGACTTCGATCTGGTTAGCGACCTCCCCGGCGGGTCGCACATCAAGGTCGGGCTGATCATCGGTGAGCCGCCGGCCAACTCGCCGCTGATTGCGGTCACCGACGACAATCAGGTCGTCGTCCGCACCACACAGGTGCGACTGCGCGTCGATGCGAAGGTCGCGACGCCGGTCGCGACGGTCGAGATTCCCATTCTCGCCGAACTCGGTTCGGCGGCGGCGCGCATCTCGGACATCGACTGCAGCAAGGGCAGCGACGAGGCGGTGACGCTGGCGGTGACGACGTCGCCCGCTATGCTCGCGATCGGCAGCGTCAGCGACAGCGATTTTCGCGACATGCAGCGCCCGCTCGATCCCAAGAAGGCGCGGCTTCTGAAGCTGCCGCTCGCCAGCGTCGATGCCGAGGCCGAACTTGTCCTGTCCGATCTGGAGGAAAAACCCGTCGCCTTTTCGCGCGAAGATATCGCCGGCGGCTCGGTCAAGACCGTGTCGAGCACCGGGCTGGCCTCGGGCGCCGCAAAGTCGCTGTCGGACCGAATGGAACTGACGGGCTCGGTGCTGGGAATCGGCCTGAATCTGGGCGCGTTGAAGACCCTCGTCGCGCAGACTGTCGCGACAGCGGCACCGGTGCTCGACGGCGTGTTCGCCGAGGTCACCAGCGTGCTCGGCGTCCAAGTCGGGCAGGCCGATGCGCGCGTGAATGCGCTGCGCTGCGGGCAGGCGCGCCTCGTCGGTTGATCCGTTCCGGTTCGAAAATGCCGGCTTTCTTCCAATAAGACAGGGAAGGTCGAACGCCGGAGAACGAGATGGATATGGGTCAGGCCCCCGAACGCGTGTCGGCCGCGGATTTCATCCGCGGCTTCGCCAATTGGCGCCTGCATGCGGCGCGGCAGCCGGTCGTGGTCACGCATCACGGCAAAGACGCGCATGTGTTGATCTCGCTCGACGATTATCGCCGGCTGGCCGGCGCCGACGAGGAGGTGACCGGTTCACCCGTGGCGCGGCTGCGCGAGTCGCACGCGATGCTGCTCGAATCGATCCGCGACAGCCTGATCCTCATCGACCGGCAGCGGCGGATCGTCGCGACCAACGCCGCCGCGGGCGATATGCTGGAAGCGAGCGCTGCGGCGCTGGTCGGCCAGCCGCTCGCCGCGACGCTGCCGGCGATCGCGGGCAGTCTGGTCTTCCACCATATCCCGCGCATGCTCGATCATCGCGAACGATTTTCGGGCGATCTGCCGTCGCTGCTTCGTCCGGGGCAGTGGCTGCATGTCGACCTAGTCCCACTACCGATCGGCGGTGCGATCGTGTTGCGCGACGTCAGCGACGCGATGGCCGCGCGCACGCGCGATGACGCGCGCACGGCCGCGATCCGGGCAATCGAGGTCGACGGCCATATCGGCCATGCCTGCATTTCCGTGCGCGAGGCGATCGAGCACGCCAATGACGCGATGCTGGCGATGATCGGCGTCGGCGACGAAGCGATCCGGCGCGTGCGCTTTTCGGCATTGCTCGCGCTTTCGCGGCGACAGGCCTTCGCGGAGGCGCTGGAAGAGCTGTTCCGGACCGGGGCGCCCGCGCGGATCGAGAGCGAACTGGTCGCGCGCGACGGCGCGATGGTGCCCGTGACGCTTTCGATCGTCGAGCGGCGGAACGCCTATGCGAGCGAGGGGGCCTTCGTCCTGGTGACCCCGCGGCCCACGAACTGAGGCGCTGGACAAGGGCGCGGAAGTTGGCGAAGCTGCGGCTTAAAGCGTAGCAAAATACAACTTACCTTTACGTAAGCGTGAACCGGTCCTATAAGCCCGGCACAGCCCTTGGGAGAATCAGAATGGACATGGAGTTCAGCCCCGAAGACCTGGCCTTCCAGCAGGAAGTCCGGACCTTCATTGCCGAAAATTACCCCGAAGAACTGCGCGGCAAGCAGGACGAGGGCGAGGAACTGTCCAAGGAGGATTTTCTCGCCTGGCACAAGGTGCTCCACAAGAAGGGCTGGGTCGCGCCCGCGTGGCCGGTCGAATATGGCGGCACCGGCTGGACCCCGACGCAGCGCTTCATTTTCTCCGAGGAAACCGCGCGCGCCGACTGCATCCGGCTGATGCCCTTCGGGCTCGCGATGGTCGGCCCCGTGATCTACACCTTCGGAACGCCCGAACAGAAAGCCTATTTCCTCCCGCGCATCCTGTCGGGCGAGGATTGGTGGTGCCAGGGCTATTCGGAGCCCGGCGCAGGGTCCGATCTTGCCAGTCTGCGCACCGTCGCGGTGCCGGACGGCGACGATTACATCGTCAACGGTCAGAAGACCTGGACGACGATGGCACAGCACGCCGACTGGGGCTTTTTCCTGGTGCGCACCGACAAGGACGCCAAGCAGCAGGAAGGCATCAGCTTTCTCCTCATCGATATGAAGTCCCCGGGGATCACCGTGCGCCCGATCATCACGCTGGGCGGCGAGCATGAGGTCAACGAGGTGTGGCTGGAGGATGTTCGCGTACCGCAGTCGCAACGGGTCTATGAAGAAAATAAGGGCTGGACCTGCGCCAAGTTCCTGCTCGCGCACGAACGCACCGGCATTGCCGGCGTCGCGGCGTCCAAGCGCGGGGTTGAGAAGGTCAAGGCGATCGCCCGCACCGAACTCGACGGCGACAAGCCGCTGATCCAGAACGCCTTCTTCAAGCGCAAGATCGCCGAGCTCGAAGTCGATCTGACCGCGCTCGAATTCACCGAGCTGCGCAGCCTGGCAGGCCCCAACGCCGGACGCGGACCGGGGCCGGAATCGAGCCTGCTCAAGATCAAGGGCTCGGAAATCCAGCAGCGGCTGACCGAACTGACGCTGGAGGCCGTGGGCCATTATGGCGCGCCCTATTTCAGGGGTTTCGGAGAGGGCGACAACGAGCATCCGATCGGGCCCGACTATGCGCATCGCGCCGCGCCGACCTATTTCAACGTCCGCAAGACGACGATTTACGGCGGGTCGAACGAGATCCAGCGCAACATCATCGCGAAGATGGTTCTGGGGCTCTGACGCATGCGTTGCCCCCGCCATGGCGGGGGCCGCGATCGGCCTTACGCAGCACCGCAACATAAATTTACAGCGGCCCCCGCCTTTGCGGGGGCGACGGGGATACAAGATGGATTTCACCTACACCGAAACGCAGGACATGATCCGCGACACGCTGGCCCGCTTCCTCGCCGACACCTATGATTTCGAGACGCGCCAGAAGTTCATCGCGAGCGACGAGGGCCGCGATCCGGCGATCTGGACCGCGCTGGCGCAGGAACTGGGTATGCTCGGCGCGTCGTTCGCCGAAGAGCATGGCGGCCTCGGCGGGGGCGCGCTCGAAAATGCGATCATCATGGAGGAGCTCGGCAAGGTGCTCGGCATCGAGCCGTACCTACCGACCGTAGTCATCGCGGGGGGCGCGTTGAAGGCGGTCGGCGGGGCGCAGGCCGACAAGTTCATCCCGGAGATCATCGCCGGCAACGTCATCGTCGCCTTCGCCTATGCCGAGCCGCAGGGCCGCTACGACCTGGCCAATCTGCGCACCAGCGCGAAGAAGGACAGCGAAGGCTATGTGCTCAGCGGCCACAAGGGCGTCGTCTATGCCGCGCCATGGGCGACGCATCTGCTCGTGACCGCGCGTACCGGCGGCGGCCAGCGCGACAGGGATGGCGTGTCGCTGTTCCTGATCGACGCCAATCTGCCGGGCATCGTGCGCCGCGACTATCCGACGGTGGATGGCAGCCGCGCATCTGAAATCTATTTCGAGAATGTCGCGATCCCTGCCGACGCGCTGCTGGGCGGCGAGGGCGAGGGACTGGCGCTGATCGAGCAGATCGTCGATGAGGCGACGATCGCAGTGTGCGCCGAAGCGACCGGCGTGATGCAGAAACTGCACGAAGGCACACTGGAATATACGCAGCAGCGCAAGCAGTTCGGCGTGCCGATCGCCAAGTTCCAGGTGCTGCAGCACCGCATGGTCGACATGTTCATGGAGGTCGAGCAGGCGCGATCGATGACGATCATGGGCACGCTGAAGCTCGGCCTGCCTGCGAACGAGCGCAAGGCGGCGGTGTCAGCGGCGAAGAACAAGGTCGCGCGCGGCGCCAACTTCGTCGGCCAGAATGCGATCCAGACGCACGGCGGCATCGGCATCACCCAGGAGCTGGCGATCGGCCATTATTTCAAGCGCGCGACGATGATCGAGGGCCAGTTCGGCAGCGCCGATTTCCATATGGAGCGTTACGAGGCGCTGACGCTCGCCGAATAGCCCGTGCTCCGACCTATGGCTTGAACGCCCAACCACAACGGCGGAACTGCCGTTGCGGCTGGGCGTTCGCTTGTTGCCGCAACGGGAGCAAGCGTCATGAACAGATTGAGGCGCCTGGAAACTTTCGCCCGCGCCGGGTGGCTGGCGCGAGGCATCGTCTATTGCCTATTGGCCTGTATCGCGCTGACGAGCGCAGGCGCGTCGGACGCCACTCCGCAGGGCGTATTTCGCTCGGTGCTCGACATGCCTGGCGGGTCGATATTGCTGATCCTGCTTGCGCTTGGGCTGGCCTTTTACGGTGCCTATCGCCTCTATGGCGCGGCGCTGGATAGCGAGGGCAAAGGCAGCGATACGAAGGGAGTCGCCATCCGGATCGGCTATGGTGCCAGTGGGCTGGCGCATTTCGTGCTGGCGTGGGCTGCGGCCCGGCTTCCAGCGGGCCATGCAGGCGGTCAGGGGAACCGCGAGGAGGAAGCGGCCGGCATGCTGCTCGAATTGCCGCTCGGCGGCACGCTTCTCGGTGCGATCGGGCTCGGCTTTCTGGCCGCCGCGTTGCACCAGGCCACGAAGGCATGGACCACCGATTTCATGAAGGGTGTATCGAGAGAGGCGCCGGCGTGGGTGGTTCCTGTGGGCCGTGCTGGTCTGGCGGCGCGCGCCATCGTGTTCGCGATTATCGGTTATTCGCTGGTTCGCGCGGGCTGGTTCGGAAATGCAGGCGAAGTTAAGGGTTTGGGCGGCGCGCTTTCGGCGCTGACCGAACATGCGGCGCTCTATATCCCGGTTGCGGCTGGCCTCTTCCTGTTCGGCATCCACAGCGTGGTGGAGGCGCGCTGGCGCCGCATTCGCGATGAGGACGTCGTGCAGCGGATGAAGTCCGTCGCGCGCTGAGCGCGATGGCGTGGGCAAACCGCTCAGTAGGACAGATCGATCGCGACCCTGAGCGTTCGCGGCCGTAGCGGCGTCAAATAGCCCGCGCTCCCCTCGACGAAAGGCGTGCCGAGGGCGAAACGGTTGCCGCGGGCGTCGAACAGGTTCGTCAATGTCAAAGAAAGGCCGCGGCGGTGGTTGCCGATCCGCACCGCGAGCCCCGAATCGACATATTTGCCCTGACCCTCGCCGAGGATCGGACCGATGCCGAGCCGCGATGGGCCGATGTAATTGGCCCAGCCATTGATCCGCAAATCCTCGCCGCCCATCGGCGCGGCATAATTGAATGATCCTCGCACCGCATATTTGGCAACATTCGGAATCTGCCCGAGGCGTTCGAGCAGTTGCTGCTGCGGGATGGTGATCCCGACGTCGCCGCCCGCAGCGGCAGCGCGGACCGCGATCGTGCGCAATTCGCCCGAGAAGAGCTCTGTCACGCGGCTGTGATTGTACACTCCACCCAGTTCGAACGACAGTTCGGGGATGGGGCGCACCGCAAAGGCGCCAGTGACGCTGGTGATCCGACCATCGCCGATATTGGCGGTGGTCGGAAAGCCGTTGGTGTCGATGAAATCGGCCTGGATGTCGCGCCAGCGGCTGTGCGAGACCGACAGGCTGGCGTCGAAGGGGGTCCAGCCCTTTTCGCCGAAGCGCACCCCTGCCTCGAGCGTCTGGACCTGGTCGTTACGGAAGCGGCGGACGAAATTATTGTCGACCGCGAGCCCGCCGGGGCGGAAACCCTCCTGGTAGCGGATATAGAGCGTCACGTCGCGCATCGGCTTGGCGAGCAGCGAGGCCGAGGGGAGGATGTCGGTTTCCGACCGGTGCGCGGTCTCGGCGCGGCCCGCAAACGCAACGTCGAGCGGGACATCGCGCCCGGCACCGTCGAGGCGCGCGTGCGACAGGCGAAGGCCGCCCGCGGCAACAAAATTCGGCATCAGCTCGACCGTCGCCTCGCCATAGCCGGTGATTTCGGTGATGCGGTTCGACACGCCGGTGAGCGGCATCTGGACGAAGGCGTCGCCGATCTCGCGGCTCTGGCGGGTGCGGTTGTCGAGCAGGCTTATACCGACAACCCAGCCGAGCCCGTCTTCGAACGGCCGTGAGAGCCGCGTTTCGCTGACGAACATGCGCGTCGCGTTGCGCTGGTCGAGGATGCGCGGCGGATCATTGGGTTTGCTGGCGTCGAAGCGTTCGAACAGGCGGTGGCTTACGAAGGCGTTCGACGACTGGAAGAACAGCCCGTCCCACTGCTTCATCACGACGACCGTGCCGAGGCCGTATTTCGCCTTGGCATTTTGTTCGACCATCGAATTGCGGATCAGCGGCGGCGCATTCTTGTCGGCATATTGCGCGTCCTGCGACTTGATCGTCTGGTATACGCCGCCGAGATCGATCGTCCAGTCGTTCCCCGCATCGAAGCGGAAGGTGCTGCGGCCGCCGCGGACGTCGACGCGGTTGACGTCGTTCTGGCCGAGCATCGGATTGTCGATATAGCCGCCGTCGCTGACCATATAGCCGACGAGGCGTAACGCATGGCCGCCGTCGCCGACGGGCAGGTTGACGATCGCGCCGAGATCGCCTCCCGGATCGCCATGCTGGGTGACCGACACGCCGGCGATCGCCTGCACCGTCTGGCGATAGGGATCGGGGGCGTTGGGGACCGCGCGGATGATGCCGCCGAGCGAGCCCGCGCCGTAGAGCGTGCCCTGCGGGCCTTCGAGCACCTCGACATTCTGGATGTCGTAGAGGCGGAGATCGGGGTCGGGCGCGTTGTAGCTGAGGCGGATGTCGCCGAGATATTGACCGACGGTCGACTGCGTCGGGCCGGTGAAGCTGGAATCGGCGATGCCGCGGATGAACAGTTTGTTGCGCCCCGAACCCAGATGGGTCGAGGAGACGGTGGCCATCCTGGACAGGATCGATTCCATCCCGCGCTCGCCGCCGAACGCCAAATCGCCGCCATCCAGCACGGTGGCGACGCCCGCAAAGCTCGCGTAGGGAATGTCGGTTTTCGAGGCGGTGACGATGATCTCGTCATCGGGCCCGGCGACGAGATTGTCGGGCTCGCGCGCTCTGGGTGGCGGCGGCTTTGGCGGCGAGGTGGCGCGGCGCGCGACCTTCGGAGGCGGCGGGCGGCGCTCGATGCGCCAGCTTGTCGCGCTGACGCGCACCGCGCGCGCGTCCGAACCCGCGAGCATGCGGTGGATCGCCTCCTCGACGCTCATTCGTCCGCGGACCTTCTTGCCGCGATTGCCCCACAGGCCCGCGTCGGCAACGCTGATGCTGACCCCGCCCTGGCGGCTGAGCAGGGGCAGGCTGGTCGACAAATTGCCTTTGGGCACGTCGAACGCGCGCTCGTCGGCCGCCTGCGCCACGGCGGGGACGGCGAGCATCGCGATCGCGGCGGCGAGAGGCAGGCTGCGCTGCATCGTCAGCGCGTGAGCACCCAGCCGTCGCCGCGGCGTTCGGCGCGCGTGCCCGACAGCGCGGCGAGGTCGGCGACGGCGCGCGCCTTGTCGGCGCCGATCACAAGCGCGCCACGGAAGGGCAGGTCCGCGGCTTCGGGCGCGACGCTGACCGAAATGCCGGCCGTGCGACCGAGGTCGCCCGCGACCACGCCCAGTGGCGTATCGGCGTAGACGAGCTGGCCGCTGCGCCAGCCGCCGATCGTGCTGCTGTCGAGCCTGCGTACCACCGGCGCCTTCTTGTCTCCGTCGCGCGCTTCGATGCCTTCGCCGGCGACTATGCGCACATTGTCGCGGTGCGGGTTGTAGACGACGATGCCTTCGGACACCGCGACGCTCGTCGCGCGGTTGCGCCGCACGACGTTGAAGGCGGTGCCAAGGTCGACGAGCCGCGCGCCGCCCGTTTCGACCACAAAGGGATCGGATTCGCGGTGGACGACGTGGAACATCGCCTCGCCGCTTTCGAGCTTGGCAAAGCGCGGACGCTCTTCGTCGAGCGTAATCACCGAGCCGCCGTTGATCTCGATCCGCGACCCGTCGGCGAGTTCGAGCGTGCGGTGCTCGCCCGGCGCGGTCTGGATGCGGTTCGGATCGTCGAACAGGGCGATATTGGGCACGGTGATCGCGGCGACGAGCGCGGCGGCGATTGCCCCACCGAACCACGCGCGGCGCGACGGGCGGCCGCGGGGTTCTTCGGCGTTGGCCGCGACGGGCGCCGCAGGCCGGACGGGCAGCGCTTCGAGATCGGCATCGAGCAAAGCGACGGCGTCATAGGCCTCGGCGTGCGCCGGGTCCTCGGCGAGCCAGTCGGTAAAAGCGTCCCAGTCGGCGAATTCGGGGTCGCGCTGGGCGATGACCCAGTCGATCGCGCGCGCTTCGATCATGGCGGTGTCAGGATGCATCGAACTGCCTCCTGATCGCGGCGAGCGCGGCATAGACCTTGCGCAGGTCGGCCTCGACGGTGCTGAGGCTGACGCCCTGCTCGGCGGCGATGTCGCGCTGGGCGATGCCGTCGACGCGAAAGCGGCGGAAGATGCGCGCGGGGCGCGTCCCCGTCGCCTCGATCGCTGCTTCGACCTGTTCGAGCTGCTGGCGCGAGATGAGCGTGGCTTCGGCGGAAGGCGCTTCGGTGGCGGCATTTTCGCCCCATGCCTTGTCGCGCAGCTCGCTTTGGCGCGCCGAGCGATAGCGGTCGAGCATCAGATTGTTCGCGGCGCGCATGACATAGGAAAGCGGATCGGCGATCGGCCCGGTGCGGCGATCGGTGAGCCGCATCCACAGGTCCTGGAACAGATCCTCGGCCCCCGCGCCCGCACCGCGCACCTCGAGGAAGCGGATGATGCGCGCTCGGTTGGCGAGCAATACCCCCTCGATGCCCTGCATGGGCTGCGGTGCGTCGGTCGCCTCTGTCATGGTTCGATTGATTCGGAACGCCATTTGCTGCTTTTCGGCACCTGCCTCGCCGGTGCCCCACATCCCCCTGGCGGGGCCGTCATATAGCGCCCCCAGCGCGGCGCGCAACCGCGGCATGGCCTCTCCCGCATCGACGCGATGCTCGCGGGGGTGAGGGAAGAGGGCGGTGGCGGCAATCATGATCCTCGTTCGTTCGTCAGAATTAAGGGCAAGGGGGAAGCGGAGGGTGGGGTGGGTGCTTCCCCCTTGCCGGGACAAGGCCGGTCCTGGGGGCTTAGAGACCGACCTTGAGGCTCGCACGGAAAGACCAAGCCACATGGCTTTGCTGTTCTTCCGCGGAGAGTTCGCCGCCAACCTGGAATGCAGAGTTGCCGGCGATCCCGCGGAGGCGGCCGACCCAGCCGCTCGTGCGATCATCAGGGGTGAGGGTGAACGGGGTGCCGTCCTTGAACGATGCCGTCGTCGTGCCGAGCGAACCGCCGACGATCTGGCGGCGGCCGCCCTCAATCTCGAAGCGCGTCCAGCCGTCATATTCGTCGGTGCCGCCGAAATCGAGACCGAGGGCGACGGTGCCCGACACCGCGAGTTCGTCGCTGTCGCGGCTCAGCACGGTGAGGTCGAGCGCGTCGCCGCCGCCGGTTTCGGTGTATCCGTCTTCCTGCAGCTTGTAATAGTCGACCGCGACCGCCGGGCGGAACGAGATGCCGCCGAGGCGGGTGTCATAGGCAACCGAGCCCGCGGCCGACCACAAAGTGCCGTCCCACTTGGCCCGCATCGTCTCGTTGATGTCCTCGGCGCCGTTCTCGGCCTGGAACAAGCGCGTGCCCTTGAAGCTGACCGGGGCGCCCGAAACGCGCGCGCTGGCGAGGATGTTGTTCGAGCGCAGGCGCCAGTGGAGCGCGCCCTCGAACTGGCTCGACGACACTTCGTTGGCGTTGGCCTTGTTCCCGTCCTTGCCGCTGAGATAGCCAATCGAGCCGCCGAAGTTGCCGAGGTCGGTCTTGATCTCGGCGCCGAGCGAAACGCCCCAGCCGGTGACGTCGTAACCCGCGGTGTCGCCGATGCTTTTCGACGTGCCCCAGACGGCCTGGTTGATCCAGTAACCCCATTTGCCTTGGTCCTGGAACGGAGCGTTGGGATCGGTCAGGTAGCGCGCGAGGGCCCGCGAACCGGTGGTGACGGTCTCGAACACGCCGCCCTCATGCTCGGGCAACATCTGGCCGAGCTGCGCCTTGAACTGCTCGCCGTTGGTGATGTCGAGGAACACCTGCTCGATATCCTCGTCGGTCGACAGCGCGTCGATCACCGCGTTGAAGGCGCCGCCTTCCGACCGGTTGAGGCCGAGTTCGGTGACGCTCTTGCGCGACACATCGACGATCAGCTGGGTGGCGGTCGACGTCAGCGTGCCCTTGTAGAGGAAGGGCAGCAAGGTCGAGGTGGTGGTGAGGTTGTTCGCACCGGTCAGCGTGCCGGCGGTCAGCACGACATGCTGGCCCTCGGCATCGTCGAGGCTGGTGAGGCGCAGCGCGAGCTTCGATTCGGCACCGAAGCTTGCGTTGCCGGTCACCTGGATCGCGGTGCCGGTGTTGCCGCCGTCGAGCGTCACGCCGAGCACGCCCTTGTTGGTGGCTGTGAGCGACGAGATCGTCGCCGCGCCGACGACGTCGAAGGTGCCGCCGTTGACCGCGACCGCGAGGCCCTGCGAATTGGCGAGGCGGGCCGAGAACATCGACGTGCCGCCGATGGTCAGCGAGTCGCTGCCGCCGCCGAAATCGGCGACGCCGCCGAATTTCGAGGTGCCGGTGAGAGTCATGATGTCGTTGCCGCCGCCGAAGGTCGCCGTGCCGTCGAAGGTGCCGTCGCCCGACAGGGCAAGCGTATTGTTGCCGGTGCCGAAGAAGGCATCGCCCTTCATCGAGCCGTCGGCGATGTCGATCAGGTCGTTGCCGACGCCGAAGCGCACGTCGCCGATGATCGCGGGGGCCGCGATGCCCGACGCGACTGCGGTCTGCTTGACCGAAGCGCCGCCGAGATTGCTCGAGAGGTCGATGGCGATGTTACGGTCCGAAGTGCCGAGCGCGCCCGTCGCCGAGATGGTGCCGCTGTTCTCGATCGTGCCGACGGTGCCCGACAGGTCGACGATACCGCGCGCGGTGCCGTTGTCGCCGGCTGCCTTCGCGGCGATCGTGCCGCTGTTGCGGATCAGCCCGACATTGCCACCGGCCAAGACGACGATGCCGGTCGTGATCGCGGTTGCGGCATTGCCGCCCTGCGCGTCGATCTTGCCTGCGTTGCGGATCTCGCCGAGCGTCGTGCCCGCGCCGATCTGGATCGCGGTCGCCGAAGCGCCGTTCGAGATGGCGCTGACGAGGCCGGCGCTGCCGATCGCGACGCCGCCGGCGATGTTCACATTGCCGCCGAGCCCGCCGATCTGCATCGCAGTGGCGTTCTTGCCGGCATAGAGGCCGTTGCCGAGGATTGTGCCGTCGACGATGACGCCGAAGCCGGTGCCCGTGCCGGGGACCGCACCGATGGCGACGTCGCGTCCGGCGGCGCCGATCCGCACGGCGGGAGCCGAACCGAAGGAGCGGACGACGGCCGAGCCTTCCTTGGCGTCCTCGATGCCATCCTTGTCCTCGTCATTGTCGGTGGTGC
Source organism: Sphingomonadaceae bacterium 3R27E2-A (assembly GCA_005503165.1). Classification (GTDB taxonomy): domain Bacteria; phylum Pseudomonadota; class Alphaproteobacteria; order Sphingomonadales; family Sphingomonadaceae; genus Sphingopyxis. Next base: position 107,831 of record SCNT01000006.1, on the reverse strand, counting down.
TGCTGTCCCTGGGCGGGACGGCGAAGATGACGCCGCCCGTGACATTGCCCTCGATCGACAGCGCCGGGCCGCCGTTCAGCAGGTCGTCGGCGTCGAGCTTCGACGGATCGGCGGGCGGGGTGGTGAAACGATAGCCGGTCGAGGTCAGATTGCCCTGGACGACGAGCGAGCCCGTGATGTTGCCGCTGACCCGCGCAGCTGTCGCGTCGAGCCCCGTCGCCTGGATGGTGCCCGCGAGGCGGACATTGCCGGTGACGTCTTGGATGCCGACGCCGAGCGCGCGGTCGCCGAGCACCGCGATCGTGCCGTCGTTGGTGAAATTGCCGGTCAGCGGGCCGCCGAGGCGGATGCCCGCCGAATCATTGCCCTCGACCGTGATCGCGCCCGAATTGACGACATTGCCGGTGAAGGCGCCGAGCGTCTCGATGCCGACGCGGTTGCTACCGATCGCGAAGGCGCCATCAATGTCGCCGTCGTTATCGATGTCGGTCGGCGCATAGCTTTCGTCGACGATGATCTTGCCGCTGGCGGTGTTGGTGATGTTGCTTGTCACGCCCCCGTTTGCGACGATGCCCTTCGAACCGTCCGAATTGGTGATCTGGATCGTGCCTTCGTTGACGAACTTGTGGTTGCTGTCGATCGTCACTGCGGTGCCCGAGGTCGGCTTGATCGAACCCGATGCCGCGAGGCGAGAATCGTCGGGGGCCGTGCCGCCGTTGACGGTCGAGGAGCGGATCGGCGTGGTAAGCGCATTCCCAATCACGGTTTCGGCAAAAGCGGGGGTGGCTATGACTGCCACCAGGCAGGTCGACGCGAGCAGGGTCTTGCGCATTGAGTTCCTCTTGAAATCAGTGCGGGAAACCTCCCGCGACAAGGACTTGACGGAACGAGGCCAATGCAACCTTGGAAAATAATGCCGGTCGCGACAGGAAAAGTGTCGCAACTTGTCGCAATCGCAACCAAGCCATTGCGCACAGCGGCTCAATTTGCTGAATGAACGGCGAAACAGGCTGTCCCCAAGCCCGAAAAGGTCCTTTGAATGCAAAAATATGGGCGGTCGATGCTGCGGCTCGGCGCTGTCTCCATGGCATTGGCGTCGCTCGCCGCCTGTTCGGCCAGCGACGACAGCAAGGGCGGGCGTCCGGCGCCCGAGGTCGGCTATGTCGTGGTCCAGCCCAGCGCCGTGCCGGTGCCGATCGAGCTCGGTGGGCGCATCGTTGCTTTCGAGACGAGCGAAGTGCGGCCGCAGGTCAACGGCATCATCCTGCGCCGCCTGTTTGAGCAGGGCAGTTATGTCCGCGCCGGGCAGCCGCTGTTCCAGATCGATGCCAGCCTCTACCGCGCCGCGGTCGACCAGGCGTCGGCGAACCTGTCGAGTGCGCGCGCCAGCGCCGAGGCCGCGAAGACCCGCGCCGAGCGTTTCAGGCCGCTGGCCGAAATGGAGGCGATCGCGAAGCAGGATTATACCGACGCCGCAGCGCAGGTGCGCGTCGCGAACGCCGTGGTCGCGCAAAACGCCGCGGCGCTCGAAACCGCGCAGATCAACCTGCGCTACACGACGATCAGCGCCCCGATCAGCGGGCGCATCGGGCGCACGCTGTTTACCGCGGGCGCGCTTGTGAATGCCAACCAGACCGACGCGCTTGCGGTGATTCAACGCACCGATCCCATCTATGTCGACATGCAGCAGTCGAGCGCCGAGCTGACGACGCTGCGCCAGTCGATCGCAGGCGGCGGAGTGCTGCCGGGCAGCGCCAATGTGCGGCTGCTGCTCGAGGACGGCAGCGCGTATGGTTTTACCGGGACGATCGAATTCTCCGAAGCCGTGGTCAACGAGGAGACCGGCACGGTCACGCTGCGCGCGCGCTTCCCCAATCCACAGGGAACGCTGCTGCCCGGCATGTTCGTCAAGGCGGTGTTCGACCAGGCGATCGAGCAGAACGCCTTTCGTGTGCCGCAGGCGGCGATCCAGCGCGATTTCGACGGCTCGGCCTTCGTTTATCTCGTCGACAAGGACAACAAGGCGATGCGCCGCAAGGTCAAGGCCGACCGGACGCTGGGCGCCTTTTGGGTCGTCTCCGACGGACTCAGGGCGGGCGACCGCGTGATCACGCAGGGGCTCGGCAACCTGCGCCAGGGACAGGTGATCCGCCCCGTCGCGGCGTCGAGCGCGCAGCGGGTCGGTGCGCCGAAGGGCGGCGGCGCGGCGGGCGGGCAAGCGAAGAAGGGCGACTGACCGCGCATGTCCCGCCTGTTCATCGATCGCCCGATTTTCGCCTGGGTGCTGGCGATCATCGTCATGCTGGGCGGGGTCGGCGCGCTTTATTCACTGCCGATCGAGCAATATCCCGACATCGCGCCCGCGCAGGTCAACGTCCGCGCCTCCTATCCCGGCGCGTCGGCCGAGACGATCGAGAACAGCGTTACCCAGGTACTCGAACAACAGCTGACCGGGATCGACGGGCTGCTATATTTCAGCTCGCAGTCGAGTTCGCGCGGGCAGGCGAGCATCACCGCGATCTTCGCCAAGGGCACCGACCCCGACATCGCGCAGGTGCAGGTCCAGAACAAGATACAGGCCGCCCTGTCGCGCCTGCCGCAGCAGGTACAGCAGCAGGGGGTGCGCGTCACCAAGTCGAATTCGGACACCCTGCTGCTCGTCGGCGTCTATGACGAGACCGACACGCGCGTGAACCAGGACGTCTCCGACTATATGGCGTCGAACATCCAGGACCCGCTGTCGCGGGTGGAAGGCGTCGGCGACGTCAACATCTTCGGTGCGCCGCACGCAATGCGGATCTGGCTCAACCCGCAGCGGCTGGCGGCGGTGTCGCTGATGCCGAGCGACGTGATCGCGGCGATCACCGCGCAGAACAGTGAGGTCGCGGCGGGCGACGTGGGCGGCCTGCCGTCGCCGCGCGGACAGATGCTCAACGCGACGGTCACCGCGCAGTCGCGGCTACAGACGGTGCCAGAGTTCGAGAATATAGTGCTCAAGACGCTGCCCGACGGATCGACGGTGCGGATCAAGGATGTCGCGCGGGTCGAGATCGGCGCCGAAAGCTATTCCGTGGTCAGCCGGATCAATGGCCATCCCGGCGCAGGCATGTCGATCTCGCTGTCGCCAGGCGCAGACGCCCTCGAAACTGCCGACCGGGTCAAGGCACGGATGGAGGAACTGGCGGCCGATTTCCCCGACGGGTTGGCTTACAGCTACGCCAATGACTCGACCGAGTTCATCAAGCTGTCGGTGAGCGAGGTGCAGAAGTCGCTGTTCGAGGCGATCCTGCTCGTGATCCTGGTGATGTTCGTCTTCCTGCAGAGCTGGCGCGCGGTGCTGATCCCGGCGATCGCGGTGCCGGTGGTGCTGCTCGGCACCTTCGCCATCTTCTACATGCTGGGGTTCAGCATCAACACGCTGACGCTATTCGGGCTGACGCTGGCGATCGGGCTGCTCGTCGATGATGCGATCGTCGTGGTCGAGAATGTCGAGCGCTTGATGGAAGAAAATCCGGAGATGTCGGCGCGCGAGGCGACGATCCAGTCGATGCAGGAATTGCAAGTCGCGCTGATCGCGATCGCGCTGGTGCTGTCGGCGGTTTTCCTGCCGATGGCCTTTTTCGGCGGGTCGACGGGCGTGATCTATCGGCAATTCTCGGTCACGATCATCTCGGCGATGATGTTGTCGGTGCTCGTCGCGCTGATCCTGAGCCCCGCGCTGACCTCGACCCTGCTCAAGCCCAAGGACTATGGCGAGCCGGTCGCGGCGGGCGGGCGCTTTCCGCGTGCGCGCGCCATGTTCGAGCGCGCCAAGAACGGCTTCAACACGCGCTTCGACTCGATGGTCGAGCGCTATGTCGGCAGCGTGACCAAGGTTGTCGATCGCAAATGGCTGTTCCTCGGCATCTATGCGGTGCTGCTCGTGGCGCTCGTCTTCCTCTTCCTGCGGCTACCCGGCGGCTTCTTGCCGGGCGAGGATCAGGGGCGCGTGCAGATTCAGTTCCGCCTGCCCGCGGGGGCGACGCAGGAACGGACGCTGCATGTGCGCGACCAGGTCGAGAAATATATGCTCACGCAGGAGAAGGCGAACACCGGCGCCTTGTTCCTGATCGCCGGCGGGGGTGGCGGTGCGGCGGCGGGGCAGAATACCGGGCAGGGCTTCGTCAACCTCGTCCATTGGGACAGCCGCCCGGGCAAGGAGAATACCGCTGACGCGATCGCCGAGCGCGCGCGCAAGGCACTGAGCGGCCTCCGCGATGCGCAGATTTTCGCGCTGGTTCCCGGCGCAGTGCGCGGATTGGGCGATTCCTCGGGCTTTACGATGCAGTTCCAGAACCGCAGCGGGATGAGCCGCGAGCAGTTCGTCGAAGCGCGCGAGAAATTGCTCGCGGCGGCGAACGCCAACCCCAAGCTGACCTCGGTGCGCCTGTCCGACCTGCCCGACGTCGCGACCCTCAAGATCGACATCGATACGCAGCGGCTGACCGCCTACGGCCTGACCAACAGCGAGGTGAACAGCACGCTCGCGACCGCATGGGGCGGCCGCTACGTCAACGACTTCATCGACGACGGCCGCGTCAAGCGCGTCTATGTTCAGGGCGACGCGCCCTATCGCGCCAAGCCCGAGGATCTGGGCCAATGGTATGTGCGGTCGAACGACGGCGAGATGTCGCCCTTCTCGGCCTTTTCGAAGATCGGCTGGTCGACCACGCCAAGCAGCAGCTCGCGTTTCCAGGGCGTGCCCGCCTTCGAAATTTCGGGCCAGCCCTCGCCCGGCACCAGTTCGGGCGAGGCGATGGACGAGATGGAGCGGATGGCGAACGAAATCCCCGGAACCAGCGTCGCCTGGTCGGGATCCTCCTATCAGGAGCGGCTGTCGTCGGGGCAGGCGCCGTTCCTCTATGCCATCTCTTTGCTCGTCGTCTTCCTGTGTCTCGCCGCGCTCTACGAAAGCTGGTCGATCCCCCTCGCGGTGATCCTCGTCATCCCGCTCGGGCTGATCGGCGCAGTGTTCGCGGTGAACCTCCGCGGGCTCGAGAATGACGTCTACCTCCAGATCGGGCTGCTTACGACGATGGGGCTCGCGGCAAAGAACGCGATCCTGATGATCGAATTCGCCGAGCAGGAGGAACGCAAGGGCCGGCGCGTGATCGAGGCCGCGGTCGAGGCCGCGCGCATCCGCCTGCGCCCGATCCTGATGACCAGCTTCGCCTTCATCTTCGGCGTGCTGCCGCTCGCGATCGCCACCGGCGCTGGGGCGAACAGCCGCGTCGCGATCGGCACCTCGGTGATCGGCGGCATGCTCACCGCGGCCTTCCTCGCGATTTTCTTCATCCCGCTGTTCTTCGTGCTCGTCCGCCGCGGCGTGCGCGACGGGCTGAAGGCCGCGCGCGAGTGGATTGCGCGCCGCCGAGGCAGCACGGCAGCGACGGCATGAGGCGCGCGCTGATCCTCGGCGCCGCAACGCTGGCGCTCGGCGCCTGCTCGCTTGCGCCCAAATATATCCAGCCGGCGCCACCGGTGCCGACGTCGTGGCCCGTCGGCGACGCCTATCTGTCGCAGAGCGAGGCCGCGCTGCCGCGCGTGACGCTGAACCAACTGTTCCGCGACCCGCGGCTGCAGCAATTGATCGGCCAGGCGCTCGCGAACAACCGCGACCTGCGCATCGCCGCCGCTAATGTGGCCGCCGCGCGCGCGCAGGTCCGTGTCACGCGCTCGGCGCAATTCCCCGCGATCGGCGTGAGCGGCTCGGCCGATTACACCGACGGCGGCATCTCCGGCGGCGTCGCGGGGGGCGGCCGCGAAAGCTATGCGCTGCAGGCCGGGGTGTCGGCGTTCGAGCTCGACCTGTTCGGGCGGCTCGCTAACGCGACCGCGGCCGAGCGCGACCGCGCCTTCGCGACCGAAGCCGCCGCGCGCACGGTGCGGTTGGCGCTTATCGCCGACCTTGCCGAAGCCTGGGCGAGCCACGCCGCCGACCGCGAACTGCTCGCCATCGCGCGCGACACCGCCGAAAGCGCGCGGCGCAGCGTCACGCTCACCCGCGCACGGCTCGAGGGCGGGGTGGCGCCACGCACAGACCTGCGTCAGGCTGAACAAGTACTCGCGACCGCCGAGGGCGACCTCGCGCTGCAGACCGCGGCGGTGGCGCAGGACGAGAATCTCATCCGCCTGCTCGTCGGTGCCGATTACGACAAGGCGCTGCTGCCTGCGAGCCTCGACGAGGTCAGCGCATCGATCGCGACTTTGCCCGCGGGGACCAGCTCGGACATCCTGCTGCGCCGCCCCGACGTGATCGAGGCCGAATATCTGCTCCGCGCCGCCAACGCCGATATCGGCGTCGCGCGCGCGCGGCTGTTCCCGACGATCTCGCTGACCGGGCTGCTGGGCTTCGCGAGCGACGCGCTGGGCTCGCTGTTCACCGGCGACGCCTTCCGTTTCACCGCGGGTGCCGACGCGAGCCTCTCGATCTTCGACGCGGGCGGGCGCCGCGCCGGCGTGGCGGTCAGCGAAGCGCAGCGCGACGCCGCGCTCGCCGCCTATGAACGCGCGATCCAGACCGCCTTCCGCGAGGTCGCCGACGCGCTCGCCGACCAGGGCACGCTCGGCGAACGACTACGCGCGGCGAATGCCAACACCGAAGCCGCGGCTGACACCGCGCGCCTGACCGACGCGCGTTATCGTGGCGGCGTCGACAGCTTCCTCTCGAGCCTCGACGCCCAGCGCAGCCTGTACAGCGCGCGCCGGAGCGCAATCGCGGTCGAACTGGCGGCGGTGCGCAACCGGATCACGCTGTACCGCTCGCTGGGCGACGACGGGGTGACGGCGGACTGAGGGGAATGGCGGAGCGGGAGGGATTCGAACCCTCGATGGGCTTTGACCCATACTCACTTTCCAGGCGAGCGCCTTCGACCACTCGGCCACCGCTCCGCATGCACTGGAAGGGGCGCCCTAATCGCTTGGCGGGGCTTTCGCAAGCGGCATGGGCGTGGCAGACATTGCGCCATGAAGCATCGCCTCCTTGCCGCCGCCGCGGCCTTCGCTTTTTCCTTTTCCGTCGCCGCGCAGGAGGCGCCCCCGTCGCCCTCGCCGGGCGAGATCGCCGCCGCGGCGCCCGCGAGCGACTGGGTCGCGATTCCGGCTTCGGACCTGGTGGTCATGGACCTCGTCCCCGATGCCGCGGGCAAAGCGCGCCGCCTCGTGATCCAGTTGATGCCCGCACCGTTCAGCCAAGGGTGGATCGGCAATATCCGCAAGCTCGCCGCGGCACATTGGTGGGATGGGACGAGCGTCAATCGCGTTCAGGACAATTATGTCGTGCAATGGGGAGACGCGACCGAGAAGAAGCCGCTGCCCGAGGGTTTGGCGACCATGCCGGAGAGCGACTATGTGGCGCCCGAGCCCGAGGACGCCTTTCTGCCGCTGTTCCAGGTCAACGATCCCTACGCCGGGGCAATCACGCTCTACAAAGGCTGGCCGCTGGGATTCGGGCCGGTCGATCCTGAGGATTTCAACAAGGGGCAGATCTATTGGCCGCTCCATTGCTATGCGATGGTCGGGGTGGGACGAAACATGTCGCCCGACACCGGGTCGGGCGCCGAACTCTATACGGTGATCGGACAGGCGCCGCGCCATCTTGACCGCAATATCGCGGTCGTCGGGCGCGTCATCGCCGGGATCGAGCATCTGTCCAGCCTTCCGCGCGGGACGGGGTCGCTTGGCTTCTATGAGACAGCCGAGGAGCGGGTGCCGATCAAAACGATCCGGCTCGCGACCGAATTGTCCGCCGCCGAGCAACCCAGGTTCGAATATCTGTCGAACGAGAGCGACAGCTTCGCCAAATATGCCGACGCGCGTGAGAATCGCCGCGATCCCTTTTTCATCCGCCCCGCGGGCGGTGCCGACATCTGCAATATCCCGGTGCCCGTGCGCGCGGTGAAATAGCGGCTGTGGAGAGCTTCACCATCACCACGCCGCTGTGGCGCTGGCAATCCGCGACCGCGCCCGCAGCATGGTTCTTCCTGACCATCGCGGGCGAGGCGGCCGACGGGATCCGCTTTGCCGCGATGTCGGGACAGTGGCTCGACCAGCGCGGCGGATTCGGGTCGGCGCGGGTGACGGTGACGATCGGGGGCACGATCTGGCAGACCTCGGTCTTTCCGCACAAGGAAAGCGGCGGCTGGCTGCTGCCGGTCAAGGCCGCGGTGCGCAAGACCGAGGGAATCGCCGAGGGCGACGAGGTGACGGTGACCGTCAGTCTTTAGGCGGGACAGCCGCTTTGGTTTCGCGCGCCTGCGCCTTGCGTTTGCGCAGATTTTCGCGCAGCGCTTCGGCCAGCCGCTGCTGGCGTTCGAATTCGGCGGGGGAGGGCGTCTTGCTCACGCGGCGATCCTTGCCCGCGAAAACCGCCCAGCGTCAAGAGTCGCAGCTTGACAGGCGCAAGGCGTCCCGCCATAGGCCGCGCCTGCCCCGCAGACATGCGTTCGCGGGCACCCGGTTGCTGCTGTAGCTCAGTGGTAGAGCGCGTCATTGGTAATGACGAGGTCGACAGTTCAATCCTGTCCAGCAGCACCATTTCCCGAAGGATATGACGACAGCGGTGTCGTCCGCCGAAGGTCAGATCTTCGCGCCGAGCAGCCAGTCGTGGAACAGCTTGACCGCCGGCTGGCGCAGCGCACGCGGGCGGCAGACGAACCAGTAGCTGTACGGGCTGTCGACGTCGAAATCGAACAGGCGGACAAGCCTCGGGTCGTGCGCGTCGTCGAAATGATGGCCGTGCATGAAGGCGACGCCGATGCCCTGCGCCGCGGCCTCGAGCATCAACGGGCCCGAATCGAAATAGTCGATCCCCGCAGGCTCGAGATAGGGCATGCCGATCGCCTTTTTCCACTCGCCGAAGGTCTCGGGCATTTCGCGGTGGAGCAGGATCGTCGCGCGCTGCAATTGTTCGGGGACGGTGAGCGCGCGGTTGCCGTCGGTGAGCGTGCGGGCGGCGATCGGGAAGACCTTGTCCTGGTCGAGCCGCGCCGCGTAGAGCGCGGGGTCGATCGAGCGCGCCAGCGCGATCGCCGCATCGATGCCTTCGCCCAGCCGCGCCTCGGCGTGCGACATGGTCTCGATGTCGATGTGCAGCTCGGGATGCTTCTGCCGCAGCTCGGGAAGCCGCGGAAAGAGCCGCTGCTGCGCGAAGAGCGGCAGCACGTTGAGGTGGAGGCGCAGCGACGCGTCGGGGCTGCCCGCCTGCGTGATGACCGTCCTCAATTCGTCGAGGACCGGCGACAATTGCTCCTGCAGCGCGCGCCCTGCCTCGGTCAGGCGCAGCCCGTGGTGATGCCGGTCGAAAAGCGGGCGGCCGACGGCATGTTCGAGCGTCTGGATGCGCCGCGACAGCGCGGGCATCGACAGGCCGAGCTCAATCGCCGCGGCTTTGACCGTGCCGTGGCGGGCAACCTCGAGAAAGGCTTCCATGCTGCTGAGGGGGGGGAGGCGTGGCATGATCGTTCGGGGCGATGATGACATGACGGCGGGCGTCCCGCCAGCACTTTTGTGCACTGCGTCATAAGCTTGGGGTCGCAAAGGCGGAACCGGCGTCCTATCTTCGTCATTCTGTCCATTTTTGCGGGAGACACGCCTTGGCCGATGCAGCGGTAAAAGAAAAACAGGTCAAACTGCAGGTGGCCAACGCCCGCGCCGAGGAAAGCGGCGGGGGCATCGCGCGCATCCCGCGCGCCGCCATGGCCGAACTGGGCCTGACCGAGGGCGATATCGTCCAGATCAGCGGGAAGCGCGAGACCGCGTCGCGCGTCGTTTTGCCCTATGCCGAGGACGAAGGGCTCGACGTTATCCGCCTCGACGGCCTGCAGCGCGCCAATGCCGGTGCGGGCGCGGGCGATATGGTGACGCTGAGCCGCGTCGAAACACGCCCCGCGACGCGGGTGGTCTTCGCGCCGGCGCAGGAGAATCTACGACTGCAGGGCTCGGCCAACGCGTTGAAGCGGAGTTTTTTCGGGCGCCCGCTGGTGGCGGGCGACACTGTCGCAACCGCGGGGCAGCAGCGCGTGTCGGCGGGCGACATGCCGCCGCAGCTGCGCCAGATGCTCAACGCGCCCGCCTATGCGCTGGCCGAAGTGCGGCTGCTCGTCGTGTCGGCGAGCCCGAAGGGGGTCGTATTCATCGACGAGAATACCGAGATCGAGCTGCTCCCCGAATATCAGGAGCCGCAGGATGCGCGGCGCACCGACGTGACCTATGACGATCTCGGCGGGCTGGGCGAGACGATCGATCAGTTGCGCGAGATGGTCGAACTGCCGCTGCGTTACCCCGAACTGTTCCGCCGGCTGGGCGTCGATCCGCCGCGCGGGGTTTTGCTGCATGGGCCGCCGGGAACGGGCAAGACGCGGTTGGCGCGCGCGGTCGCCAACGAAAGCGATGCGCAGTTTTTCCTGATCAACGGGCCCGAGATCATGGGCAGCGCCTATGGCGAGTCCGAAAAACGGCTGCGCGAGGTGTTTGAGCAGGCGACCAAGGCGGCACCGTCGATCCTGTTTATCGACGAGATCGATTCGATTGCGCCCAAGCGCGGGCAGGTGACCGGCGAGGCCGAAAAGCGCCTCGTCGCGCAATTGCTGACGCTGATGGACGGGCTGGAGCCGCGCACCAACCTGGTCGTCATCGCCGCGACCAACCGCCCCGACGCGATCGACGAGGCGCTGCGGCGTCCGGGCCGCTTCGATCGCGAGATCGTGATCGGGGTCCCCGACGAAAAGGGCCGGCGCGAGATATTGGGCATCCACACGCGCGGCATGCCGCTGGGAGAGGATGTCGATCTCGACGAGCTTGCGCGCACGACCTTCGGCTTTGTCGGCGCCGACATGGCGGCGCTGACCCGCGAGGCGGCGATCGAGGCGGTGCGGCGGATCATGCCCAAGCTCAATCTGGAAGACGGGACGATCCCGCCCGAGGTGCTCGAGGAACTGCGAGTCGTGCGCGACGACTTCAACAATGCGTTGAAGCGCGTGCAGCCGTCCGCCATGCGCGAGGTGATGGTGCAGGCGCCCAAGACGCGCTGGAGCGACATCGGCGGGCTCGACGCGGCGCGCGACAAGTTGATCGAGGGGATCGAACTGCCGCTCAAACACCCCGAGGCGTTCCGGCGGCTGGGTATCCGTCCCGCCAAGGGCTTCCTGCTCTATGGTCCGCCGGGCACGGGCAAGACCCTGCTCGCCAAGGCGGCGGCGCGCGAATCCGATGCGAACTTCATTTCGATCAAGTCGTCGGACCTGCTCTCGAAATGGTATGGCGAGAGCGAGCAGCAGATCGCACGGCTGTTCCAGCGCGCCCGCGCGGTAGCGCCGACGATCATCTTCATCGACGAGCTTGACAGCTTGGTGCCCGCGCGCGGCAGCGGGACGTCGGGCGAGCCGCAAGTGACCGAGCGCGTCGTCAACACGATCCTCGCCGAGATGGACGGGATCGAGGAGATGCAGTCGGTCGTCGTCATCGGCGCGACCAATCGCCCCAATCTGATCGATCCCGCGCTGCTGCGCCCGGGGCGGCTCGACGAACTGATATATGTCTCGGTGCCCAATGCCGAGGGGCGGAGGCGCATCCTGGAGATCCAGACAAGCAAGATGCCGCTCGACAAGGACGTCGACCTGGCGGTGCTCGCCGACAGGGCAGATCGCTTCACGGGCGCCGATCTCGAGGACCTCACGCGCCGCGCCGGGCTTGCCGCGCTCAAGCGCTCGATGGGCAGCGAGACGGTGACTATGGCCGACTTCGAGACCGCGCTGAAGGACACCCGCGCTTCGGTCACCGAGGCGATGGAGAAGGATTATGAAAAGATCCAGGGCGAGATCAAGCAGGCGGCGATGAGCGTCGATCCCATCGGCTTCTTCGCGCCGGGCATGCTCAAGCCCGTGCGCGACAGGAAGCACGAGGATCCGAAGGGCTAGGGGGCAGGCTGGTCCTGCCGGAGTGCCCGCCAGCCCCACAGGACCAGCCAGCCGCAAAAGCCCGCCATCAGGCCATAGGCAATGATCGGGTGCCAGTTGTAGAGCAGCACCCCGATCGCGGGCGAGACGATGTATGCCGAACCGTTGATCGATGCCGTCATCCCCGCGACCGCGCCCTGGTCCCGGCGGGGCACGGCGAGCGACGAGCCTGCGGTGAAGCCCGGGCGGAACAGGCCGAAACCGAGTGAGGCGAGGGCGAAGCCGATGATGATGCCGTGGAGGTCGAACGACAGCCCGGTCATCAGTGTGCCCGCCACGCCGAGCGCCGCGCCGACGAGCACCGCGGTGCGCGGCGACATCTTGAGCAGCGGGATCAGCCCCCATTGCGACAGCAAGGTCGCGAAGGCGCCCGCCATCAGCACGATGCCGGTCATCGCGGCGCCCTCGTCTGGGCGCAGGCGGAGCTGCAGCCGGTCGAGGATCAGGAAGCCGATGACGCCGAGCATCATCGCCTGCGCCTGTCCGCCGAACAGCCCTGCCAGCAGCCACGGCCGCACGCGCGCGTCGGTCCAGCGGAGCGGCGGCGCGGCGGCAGCGGCGGTATCGAGGACTTCGTCTTCGGCTGCGTCGGTCGCAGCCTCGGGTGATCCGCCGGTGGTGGGGTAAGAGGCGATATTGCCGCGCGCGGCGAAGCGCGGCACGTCGTCGGGCAGTCGCCAGCGCAGCGCGACCAGCACGCAAAACCCGATCAGCGCGAAGACGAGCAGCGGCCCCGCCAGCCCGACGAAGGGCAGGATGAAGAAGGGGGCGATGGCGGGGCCGATCACGGTGCCGAGCCCGAAGGAGGAAGAGACGAGCGACAGCGCCTGCGTCCGCTCTCCGGGGTCGGTACGGGAAGCGACATAGGCCTGCACCGCGGGCGGCGCGGCCGAGCCGAGCCCGCCATAGAGGCTGCGGAACAGCGCGAAGAGGATGAACGTCACGCCGGCGGCGAGCCAGCCCTTCAGGCCCGCCCAAAGGACAAGACCGCAGAGCGCCATTGACGAGAGGAAACCGATGACGCCGAGCGCCATCAGCGCCTTGCGCCCGCGCTTGTCCGACTGGCGCGCCCAGTGCGGCGCGGTGAGCACCCAGAGCAGGGCCGACCAGCTGAAGGCGAGGCTGACCCACACGTCCGGGATGTGAAGCTTGGCGCCGATCGCGGGCAGGATCGACTGCATCGCGGTATTGCCCGCCGCGGCGACGAGCATCACCGCGAAGAGCACAGCCATGCGGTCGGCGGGGATCGAGCGGTTGATCGTCGACATGTCGCTCCTCCCTAGGTCGTCCGCGCTTGCTGATCGGTGCGAACCAGTTCCCTACACGCGCCCGCCAGCCTGTCCAGCGGCGCAACGCGGGAGTCCATTGTCAAGGATAGTCTTTCCTTGCGTCGGACGCGGCTTTTTGCCACGCCCTTGTCACAGGCCACAACGCGAAAGACATTATGTCCAATCCCCGGGCGCAAGCCCAAGAACAGAAGGTCGCCCTGACCAAACGCATCCGCGACCGCGCAAAGCGCTTTTTCGGGCCCTGGGGCATGTTCGTGAAGGGCTTCATCAAGCATCCGGTGATGGTCGGGTCGATCGTGCCTTCGTCGCCGACGCTGATCCGACACATGCTGAGGCCCGTCGACTGGAAGAACACCAAGCTGTTCGTCGAATATGGCCCCGGGGTCGGCACCTTCTGCCGCCCGGTGCTCGAACGGATGGCGGGCGACGCAACGCTGATCGCGATCGACACCAACGAGGATTTCATCGGCTATCTGCGGAAAGACATCCGCGACAGCCGCTTCATCGCGGTGCATGGCTCGGCCGCCGACGTCGAGGAGATCATCCGCGCACACGGCTTCGACCATGCCGACTATGTGCTGTCGGGCCTGCCTTTCTCGACCCTGCCCGCGGGCGTCGGCCCGGCGATCGCCGCGGCGACGCACAAGGTTCTGCGTCCCGGCGGCGCCTTCCTCGTCTACCAGTTCCGCGCCCGCGCGCGCGACTTCCTCGCGGCGCATTTCAATCGCATCGACAATGCGTTCGAATGGGTCAATGTGCCGCCCTGTTTTCTCTTCTGGGGCTGGAAAGACTAGACCTCGGTCTCCGGATCGATCTCGCCCAGTCCGAAATTGAGCCGGCGCGACACCGTATAATCGGCAACGCCGACGACGAACCAGGCGAGCGTCCAGCGGAGCCGCGTGAGCCAGGTACCGCGCTTCTTGTGTTCGGCGGGGGTGATCGGGTCGCAGTCGGACTCGAGCCTTGCAATGAAATCGCGCATCTGCTGCGCGAAGCCCGCGTCGGCGACGCGCAGCATCACCTCGACATTCATGAACAGGCTGCGCATGTCGAAATTGGCGGTGCCGACGTAGACGACATCGTCGACGACGATCAGTTTCATGTGCAGCCGGCACGGCAGATATTCCCAGATCGTCGCGCGCTTGCGCAGCAGATAGCCGTAGAGCAGCCGCGACGCGCCGATCGTCGCGGGATTGTCCGATTTTGCTGCCATCACGAAGCGCGCGCGGCCGCGCTTGGCGACGCGACCGAGGCGGCGGAGCATGCCCTGGCCCGGCGAGAAATAGGCCATCGCCATGTCGAGCTGGCGCGCCTTGTCGAGATCGGCGCGCACCGCGCGGGCCCAGGGGGAAAGCCGCTGCGTGGGTCCGCCGACGAGCCAGCTGACCGGGCCGACGTCGACCGGCCATTCGCGGATCAGGCGGCGCAGCATCAGAAGCTTGCCGTCATTGTTCACCGTATAGTCGTGGATTTCCTCGAACCATTGCGCCATGCGCGCCACAGAAGGTCCGCGCACGAGCACGCCGAGGTCGAACCAGCAATGGCTCGCGCGCGTGCTGAGATAGGGCTCGGCGATATTGAAGCCGCCGGTGATTGCGACCTGCTCGTCGATCAGCAGAAGTTTCTGATGATTGCGGATGAGGTAGCTCGACCGCCAGTGGCGCGAGAAGAAGATCACGCTGCCCCCGGCTTCGCGCAGCGGCGCGAAGACGCCGTCGGCGACGTCGGAGGAGCCGAAGCTGTCGATCACCGCGCGCACGCGCACGCCGCGCCTGGCTGCGGCGGTCATGGCATCGAGCACGCGCGATCCCGCCGCGTCGCGCGCGAAGATATACATCACCATGTCGATGCTGCGGATCGCGCCGTCGAGCAGCGCGAGCAGGCGCGCGAGCCGGTCGTCGCCGTCGACGATGACCTCCAACCGGTGCCCCGCGACCGCCGCCCTGATCGTGTCGGCGTCGCAGGCGGTGACGGGTTCGGCGCTCATGCCGTCACCATAGGCGCGGGCCCGCGCGTCGGGCAAGGGTGGGGCAGGGCGATGCCCCCGCTTTCGTTGACATTCGCCGGCCCGCCTGCTAGCGCGCAGCGCTTGCCGCCAGCCCCCTGGGCCGGCCTCTCCTCGATCAAGGAACATCTATGGCCCGCGTTACCGTCGAAGATTGCGTCGACAAAGTCCCCAACCGGTTCGACCTGGTTCTGCTCTCGGCGCACCGCGCCCGCGAAATCTCGGGCGGTTCGGAGCTGACCATCGACCGCGACCGCGACAAGAATCCCGTCGTCGCGCTGCGCGAGATCGCCGAACAGACGGTGCGTCCGAAGGACCTGTCCGAAACGCTCGTCGGTTCGCTGCAGAAGGTTGTCGTCGACGACGACGACACGCCCGACGAAATCAGCTCGATCGCGCGCTCGGCCGAGGCGCTCCGCCTCACCGCCGCCGCGCCGCCGCGCAGCCCCGCGGGCGGTGGCAGCGACTTCGAATAAGCTGCGACAGCGAGATCACCAAGGAGGCCGCGGGAAACCGCGGCCTTTTTTTGTTGGGGTGTTGGGCAAGAGTTGAGATGCCGCCCCATAAATCCCGTTCGTGTCGAGCGAACTCGAGACAGCCACGGGGAGCGCGTGCCCTCGCGTGTCTCGACTTCGCTCGACACGAACGGGAATAGAGGGCGGTCTGAAAACCATCCGCGGTAAACCCTGCTCAAGGAACCCGCATCAACTCCGCCACCCTAATCGCCTTCGACGCCAGCATCGGTTCGATGATCCGTTCGATCCGGTGCGCGCGCGGCGATTCCACCGCGATGTTGAACAGGCTGTTCGCGATCACGTCGGCGATTTGGACGCCGTCGCTGCGCTTGCTGTCGGCGAGCGAGGCGCGGCCCCAGTTGCCGAGGCCGGCCTGGATCTCCTCGCGGACGTGGCTCAATATCTTGGGGTCGTAGCGGCCGTCGTCGATTACCACGTCGGTGCACACGCCACCCGTTTCCGGCAGCCAGCGGCCAACCGCGCTGTTGAGCAGCGCGCCGTAGAGCGCGAGGTCGCTCGGCAGCGTGCCGCCGGGGTCTTGCGCGAGCCGGTCGCGATGCGCCACCGCGACCCAGGCGCGGCCGCCGGCGCGGTCGACCAGTTCGAGCAGATAGGCGCGCTCGACGATGCTGATGCGGCTGCCCTTGAGTTCGCCGCGGAGGCCGGTCACCGAACGGAAGCGCGCGTGGACGTCGGCGGCTGCCTGCGGCGTGAGCATCACCGCCGCGAAAGTCATCGCGCCGGCATTGAGTCCGCCCGATTCGTCGCAGTAGATCGTCATCGCGAGCCGCTCAGCGGATCGCGCCGAAGAATGTCACAGCCTTGACCGCGCCCGCGGCGAGCGGTTCGGCGAGCGTCCACTGGACGTGGGTGACATCCTCGCGCGTCGCGGCGCGCGGTGCGGCGCCGGGGCTCGAGACGCGAAGCTCCCCGAGGACGCCGAAGCTGGCGCCGCCGTCGACCGACACGGCGAAGCCATCGAGATCGTCGGTGCCGACGAAGCGGATCTCGCGCGGGATCGGGCTGACGAAGCTCAGGCTGGCCGCGGGCTCCGCGGTCCGGTTTTCCATCTGTAGCCGGTAGCGCAGCCGGTCGCCGGGGAGCACCACCTCGGGCTCGGCAAAGCGGATGTTTCGCTGGCCGCCGGGCCCGATCTCGACCCTTTCGAGGTCGACCTTTTGCGAGAATTCCATGCGCTGGAACGCCTGCGCCGGGCTGGCGAGCGCGAACATCGCCGCGACGCCGAGCCCGAAACGGGGCAGGCTGAATTTCAAGCGCTTCATTGCTGCTCCCCCGCGAGCGCTGATCGGGCGCCGAAGTCAGGCGCCCTGCGGGTTGGGACCGCCGAAGGGGCGCGGCTTGCGCTTGATCTGCGGCAGGCCGCCGGCGTGGCCCGACACGGGCGTGCCGCGCTTGCCGGCATCGTCCTCGCGGCCGATGTCCTCGCCCTTGATCGCGCGCTTCGCTTCCTCGCCCGACAGCGTCTCATATTCGAGCAGCGCCGCGGCGAGCAGGTGGAGCTCGTCGAGATTGTCGGTGAGCACCTTGCGCGCAACCTTCTCGCCTTCCTCGACCAGGCGGCGGACTTCGGCGTCGATCAGCTTGGCGGTCTCTTCCGACATATTCTGCGCGCGCGACACGCTGTGGCCGAGGAAGACCTCGTCCTGATTGTCGCGATAGCGCAGCCAGCCGAGCTTTTCGGACATGCCATATTCCATGACCATGGCGCGCGCCATGTCGGTCGCCTGCTGGATGTCGTTCGACGCGCCGGTGTTGAGCTCGTCCTTGCCATAGATCAGCTGTTCGGCGATGCGGCCGCCGAAGCAGAGCGCGAGGCGCGCCTTCATCTGCTTCATATTGTGCGAATAGCGGTCGCGCTCGGGCAGGTTCCAGGTGACGCCCAGCGCGCGGCCGCGCGGGATGATCGTGACCTTGTGCAGCGGGTCGTTATGCTCGACGTGCAGCGAGACGAGCGCATGGCCGGCCTCGTGATAGGCGGTTGCCTTCTTCTCGTCCTCGGTCATCACCATCGAACGGCGCTCGGCGCCCATCATGACCTTGTCCTTGGCTTCCTCGAACTCGTTCGAAGCGATCAGGCGCTTGCCCTTGCGCGCCGCGAGCAGCGCGGCCTCGTTGGCCAGGTTGGCGAGGTCGGCGCCCGAGAAGCCCGGGGTGCCGCGCGCGATACGGCGGAGATCCACGTCGGGTGCGAGCGGCTTCTTGCGCGTGTGCACCTCGAGGATCTTCTGGCGGCCCTCGATGTCGGGGCGCGGCACGACGACCTGGCGGTCGAAGCGGCCCGGACGCAGCAGCGCGGGGTCGAGCACGTCGGGGCGGTTGGTCGCCGCGACGATGATGATGCCTTCGTTGGCCTCGAAGCCGTCCATCTCGACGAGCAGCTGGTTCAGCGTCTGTTCGCGCTCGTCGTTGCCGTTGCCCAGCCCGGCGCCGCGATGGCGGCCAACCGCGTCGATTTCGTCGATGAAGACGATGCAGGGCGCGTTGCGCTTCGCCTGTTCGAACATGTCGCGCACACGGCTGGCGCCGACACCCACGAACATCTCGACGAAGTCCGAGCCCGAAATGGTGAAGAAGGGCACGCCCGCCTCACCCGCGATCGCGCGGGCGAGCAGCGTCTTGCCGGTGCCGGGCGAACCGACGAGCAGGGCACCCTTGGGGATCTGGCCGCCGAGCTTCGAGAATTTGGTCGGGTCCTTCAGGAACTCGACGATTTCCTCGAGTTCCTCGCGCGCCTCGTCGATGCCGGCGACATCGTCGAAGGTGACGCGGCCCTGCTTTTCGGTGAGCATCTTGGCGCGCGACTTGCCGAAGCCCATCGCGCCCGAACCATTGTTCTTCTGCACCTGCCGGAAGACGAAGAAGGCGATGCCGAGAATGAGGAGGAAGGGCAGCGACTGGATCAGCAGATAGACCCATATATTGCCCGTTTCGGTCGGCTTGCCGTCATATTTGACATTATTGTCGTTGAGCAGCTTGAGCAGTTCGGGATCGCGGATCAGGTTGGCGCTGAAACGGTCGCCGTTCGACAGCGTACCCGTCGCGCGTTCCTCGGTCAGCACGACCTCCTTGACACTGCCGTCCTCGATCTTCTGGCGGAATTCCGAATAGGTGAGGGCATTGCCCGCGGGCTGGGTTGCGCCGCCGAACATCGAGGCGACGAGGAGCATGGCGAGCAGGATGCCGCTCCAGATCATCACGCTCTTCATCCAGGGGTTGCCCTGTGGTTCCTTGTCGTCCTGCATCGGAATCTTTCCAAAAGCCGCGCGCGCGGCGCTTCAACCCTGCCAAGATAGGACAATCGCGTTAAATGACAATGAGCCTTTCCGCCTTATTTGCCCGCTTTCCGGCGCGGGGCGGCGGAAATGCGCCAGATCGTGCCTTCGAGGCCGGGAACGGCGTCGATCAGCAGCGCGCCGACCATCGCGCGGCGCCCATCCTTCATCGCCTTCACGACGCCGTCGAGCGAGGCGCCGCGCAGCGGCAGGCCGGCGGTGTTGGCGCGGAGGCGCTGGATGACGACGCGGCGGAAAATCTCGGGCGGATAGCCCTCGTCGCGGATCACCGCTATGTCCGAGGCGTCGGGCCATGCCGCGATCAGCCGCTCGACCGCCCAGTCGATCGCGTCGTCGGCCTCGGCAAGCCAGTCGGCCGAGCGCGCCGCTGCGGCGACGTCGAGCACCGTCTGCGAAGCCAACGCCTGGCGTAGCCGCGCGCGATCGAAGCGGCTGTCGGCATTCGACGGATCGTCGACGAAGGGCAAATCCTCGTCGAGCGCGAGCCGCACCAACTCGTCGCGGCGCCAGTGGAGCAACGGCCGCAGGATCGAGCCGTTCTTCGCGCGGATCGCGGCGAGCCCGCCGACGCCGCTGCTGCGGTTGAGCCGCATGACGATCGTTTCGAGCTGGTCGTCGGCATGGTGCGCGGTCAGGATGTGCGTCAGCCCCTCGTCCTCGCGCCACGCCTCGAGCAGACGATAGCGTTCGGCGCGCGCCGCGGCCTGCTGCGATCCCTTGATCGGCGTCGGCGGGATCAACGTCGTGTGCGGGATGCGCTCGCGCGCGCAGAAGCCGGCGACCATCCGCGCTTCCTCGGCGGATCCCTGACGCAGGCCATGGTCCACCGTCGCGGCCTTGACCTGGCCCGGCAGCAGGCTGGCCATCAGCCAGAGCAAGGCCATGGAGTCAGGGCCACCCGACACCGCGACGCCATAGCTACGCTGCTGCCAGCCGCGCCCGACCAGCGCTTCGAGGTGACGCGCGAGCCGGTGCGGGGCGTCGGCCTCAGCAGCCGGCTTTTGCTTTTGCGGCGGCTGCATCGGTGCGGACATCCTGCGGCGCCTTGTCGCCATAGGTTTCTTCGAGTTCGGCAAAGGCCTTGCATGCGGCGTCCTTGCGGCCGAGCTTGTCGAGTGCGACGCCCATGTACATCAGGCTGTGCGGCGCGCGAGCTCCGCCGGGGTTCTGTTTGTAATTATTATAGAAAGCCACCGCAGCCAGGCTGGGCTTGCCCTCGTCGAGATAGGCGCGGCCGAGCAGGTTCTGCGCAAAGCTTGCGAGCCGATGGTTCGGCCATTTGGCGACGACATCTTTCAGCTGGGTCTGCGCCTCGGGATAGAGCTTCGCCTCCCACAGGCGGTAGCCGTAGTTATAACTGTCATCGACCTCGTTCCCGGTGGCGGGGATCTCGACCTTCTTGACCAGCGCAAGCCGCGCGGCGCTGCTGCCCGATGCGGCGGGCGTAGCCGGCGGCTTCTTCGCAGGCGCCGCCGCGGCGGAGGCGGACGTCGCGGGCTTGCTCGTCGATGCCGTCGTGGTCGCGGGCGGCTTCGCGACGGGCCCCACCGGCAGGCTCGCCGGGGTCACCGTCTCGCTCGCTGCGGGCGGCGCGGCGAGCCGCTTTTCCATCTCGGCCTTGTAGGCGGCGAACTGCTTTTCGAGTTCGCGCAGCTGGAAGGCGTTCTGCTCGGTCTGGCCGGTCAGTGTCTGGAGCTGGCTTTCGAGCGCATCGACGCGCGCGGTGAGGTCGATCACCGGGGCATTGGCGCCGGCGCGCGAGCGTTCGCCCGGCGTGTTGTCGGGCGCGATCTCGCCTTCGAAGAAGGTCGGGCTGCCACCCGGGAAGACCGAGCGCTGTACCGCGCGCATTTCCTTTTCCAGCCGGTCGACGCGCTTGCCGATCGTGTCGTCCTGCGCCGTCGCCGCGCCTGGGATCGAAACCGCGAGCGCCATCGCCGCGGTGCCCAGGAGTGTAAAGTGACGCATGTTCATCTGCCTTTCGGCCCCCACCCAGTTAACCATCGCGCGATCCATAACGCGCGCGGGGGCATTTGCGCAAATCCAATCGGCGCGGGGACCTTTCGGTCGGTCGATCCTCAGCGCTTCGCGGGCACCGGGGGCAGCGTCTGCGCCGCCCCTGCGCCTTCGGCGCGCGCGATCAGGTCGGCGGGTTTCAGCGAGATACTCTTGACGAGCGTATCGGCCGGGCCGATCGCGCCGATGTCACGCCCGCCGACGGTGACCTTCAGCGCCTGCGGAATGCTGGTGCGCAGCGTGAACTGCTGGATATAGGCCGCCGGCACCTCATAGGTTTCGCCCGCCTCAAGCGTACGCCAATTTTCCGTCTTGCCTGCGGCGTCGTCGAAACCGATCCATACTTCGGACAGGCCGGTGAGAACCACCGGGGCGTCGGCCGGCACCGCTCCCGCCTTGGTCGCGGCCTGGGCGGCGGGCGCCGCGGCGGCGGAGGGAGCTTCGGATTCCTCGGCGGCGCGGTTCTGCGCCGCGATCAGCGCCTCGTCGGGCTCGACCGACAGGAAGCGCCATACGCCATAGGCCGACACCAGCACCAGCGCGACGATTACCAGGGTCCAGGTCAGCCGCGCGGTCGGCAATCGCGCCGGATCGGTGGGTTCATAGGCCTCGTAGGACGGTCGGCCATATTCCTCCTCTTCGAGCTCGCGGCGCACCGACGTACCGATCTGGGCCTCGGGCAAGTCGACAGCGCGGGCGTAGGCGCGCGCGAAACCGGTGACATAGGTGCGGCCGGGCAGGGCGGCGAAATCGGATTTTTCGATCGCTTCGAGGTGGCGCTGGGTGATCCGCGTGCGTGTCGCGACGTCGGCGAGCGACAGCCCCGCCGCCTCGCGCGCCAACCGCAGCCGGTCGCCCGTGCGCGTGATCGCCAGTTCGCCCTGCTCGGGCGCCTCCTCATCTGCCATTGCTGTCTCCGTGCCGGCCGTTTGCAACCCGGTTCGACCGTGCGCGCCGTTCATCGCACCGACGGCGCGGCAAAGTCAAATGAAGTTCGGTAAATGAACGGCTGAAAAGGGCTGCTATTAAGCCGGTCGGAGCAGGTCCCGATCAGAGTACATACTTGCTGAGATCGGTGTCGCCGACGATGTCCGACAGCTGGCGGTCGACGTAGGCGGCATCGATGTCGAGCACGGTCCCGCCGATCTCCTCGGCGGTGAAGCTGACCTCCTCGACGAGCCGCTCCATGATCGTCTGCAGCCGGCGGGCGCCGATATTTTCGACCTTCTCGTTGACCTCCGCCGCGAGCTTGGCGACGCGCGCGATCGCGTCGGGCCGGAAGTTCAGCGTCACGCCCTCGGTGCCGAGCAGCGCGGCATATTGTTCGGGCAGCCCGGCCTTGGTTTCGCTGAGGATGCGCACGAAATCGCCCTCGGTCAGCGCGCCCAGCTCGACGCGGATCGGCAGGCGGCCCTGGAGTTCGGGGAGCAGATCGCTGGGCTTGGCGACATGGAAGGCGCCCGACGCGATGAACAGGATATGGTCGGTCTTCATCGGGCCATATTTGGTCGCGACGGTCGTGCCCTCGATCAGCGGCAGCAGGTCGCGCTGGACGCCCTCGCGGCTCACCGAGCCGCCGCGCACGTCGCTGACCGCGATCTTGTCGATCTCGTCGAGGAAGACGATGCCGTTCGCCTCGGCGTCGGCGAGCGCGACGCGCGCGACATCGTCCTGGTCGAGGCGCTTGTCCTGCTCCTCCTCGATCAGCCGCGTCGCCGCGTCGATGACCTTCATCTTGCGGCGCTTCCTGGGCAGCCCACCCATCGCCTTGCCAAGCATGTCGGACAGGTTGATCATGCTCATCTGGCCCGGCTGGCCGGGCAGGTCGAAGGGCATCGACGGCGCGTCCGAGACCTCGATCTCGACCTCGCTGTCGTCGAGATGGCCCTCGCGGATGCGCTGGCGAAAGCTCTGGCGCGTCGCCTCGCTCGCGCCCTTGCCGGTCAGCGCGTCGAGCAGCCGCTCCATCGCGGCTTCCTCGGCGGCGGCGCGCACGGCACCGCGGCGGCGCTCCTTCTCGAGCCGCACGGCTTCCTCGACGAGGTCGCGCGCGATCTGTTCGACATCGCGGCCGACATAGCCGACCTCGGTGAACTTCGTGGCTTCGACCTTGATGAAGGGCGCATCGGCGAGCTTGGCCAGCCGGCGCGAAATCTCGGTCTTGCCGCAGCCGGTGGGGCCGATCATCAGGATATTCTTGGGGCTGACCTCGTCGCGCAGCTCGGGCGCCAGCTGCTGGCGGCGCCAGCGGTTGCGCAGCGCCACGGCGACCGCGCGCTTGGCGGCATCCTGGCCGATGATATGCGTGTCGAGCGCGGCGACGATCGCCTTCGGGGTCAGTGCATCATTCATATTTGGGAAGGTTCCGGACAGAAAATCATGAGAGCGCAAGATGGCGGTTCGTTTGCGCGTTTCAAGCGGGGCAGCGAAAGCGGCCGAACAGCGCCTGGTGCGACGCGACGATGCGCGCGATGCGTTCGGGCTGGACCTCGGCCTCCCATTTGCCGCGCTCGTAGCTGCCGCCGAGGACGATGCCGTCGGGACGCGGGAACATATAGCCGGCCTCGCCGGTGAAGGCGTAATCGATCTCGGGCTGGGGGATCAGCATCGCGAGCTGGCCGCGGATCGGCGTGAGTTCGGTGTCGCCGAACAGGGCGTGCGAGCCGAGCCCGGTGCAGTTGAAGATAAGCGCCTCGGGAAGCTCGGCGATCTCCGTGGGCGCCGCAAAGCCGCGCACGACGATGCGTCCGTCAGCGCCCGCGAAATCGCGCATCATCTGGCGGAGGTAGCGCCCCGTCTCGACGTAGATGGTGTCGTAGCGCCACAGCCGCTCGACGGGGAAGGGGTGCTCGTCGGAACGAAGCTGGCGCGCGGCGGGCGGGAAATAGGGGAGCCTGGGCTCCTCCTGCGTCCCCTCGGTATAGGTGGTCAGCCAGCGCACCCCATAATCCTCGCCGATCATGATCTGGAAGCGCCGCCAGCTGTAATCGAGCGCGGTCACGAACTGGCGCTGCCATTCGGGCGTCACCATGTCCTTGCGGTAAAGGCTGAAGGGATGGAATTGTCCGCCCGCGATGTTCGAGGTCGTCTCGGGCGGCAACGCCTTGGCATAGATGGTGACGGCGAAACCGGCATCCTGCAGCAGTCGCGCGGTCGACAGCCCCATCACGCCTGCGCCGATCACCGCGACGGGTCCGATGTGCCCTGCGATGCCCATGTCGACCGCGAGCTTCGACGTGCCCCAGCTCATCGTGATGCCGGCACCGCCATGGCCGTAATTATGGACGAGCCGCTTGGCGCCGAGCGTATCGACGCGCACGACGAAGCCGCTCGCGCGATAGGGGCGGAGTCCCGCGACGGTGCGGATCACGCGGTCGGGCGCGGCCTTGACCGGCGGAAGGCACGGCGCGGCGCGGATCGGCGTGCGCGCGCTCGTCATCGCGCAACCGGGGAGGGCGAGCGCGGCCGAGGCGGCGACGAAATGGCGGCGAAGGAGGGTCAGGGTCACCCGCCGACCATAAGCGCTCAGCCCTTGCTGTCGATGACTTCCTGCGTGAACTGGTCGTTGGTGTAGACGCAGATCTCGGCGGCGACATCCATCGCCTTGCGCACCAGCACCTCCGGGTCCTTTTCATAGTCGACCAGCGCGCGCGCCGCCGAAAGCGCAAAATTGCCGCCCGAGCCGATCGCGGCGATCCCGCCCTTGGGTTCGAGCACGTCGCCGTTGCCGGTGATCACGAGCGTGACCTCCTTGTCGGCGACGATCATCATCGCCTCGAGGTTGCGCAGATATTTGTCGGTGCGCCAGTCCTTGGCGAGCTCGACCGCGGCGCGGAGCAGCTGGCCATTGTGGCGCTCGAGCTTGGCTTCGAGGCGTTCGAAGAGGGTGAAGGCGTCGGCGGTCGCGCCGGCAAAGCCGCCGATGACGCTGCCGTCGTGCAGGCGGCGCACCTTGCGCGCGTTGGGCTTCATCACCGTCTGCCCCATCGACACCTGGCCGTCGCCGATAATGACGACCTTGTCGGCGTTGCGGGCGGACAGGATGGTGGTTCCGTGCCAGGGCGAGGCACTATGCGCATGGGGTTCGGTCATGCGGCGCGATATGGGCGATGCCCCCCGCCGCCGCAAGAGGAGGGCGGTCTACGCCACCGCCCGCGGCGCATTCGCGGCTGCCGGCCAGCCCTGGTCGGGCCAAAGGCCGCGCGTGTCGTAGACGATCTTGCCGCTGCGCTCCTCGAGCGGCACCGACTTGAACACGTCGTGGTCGACGAGCACGATCATCACGTCGCATTCGGCCAGCGCATCGTCGAGCTCGACCAGCTCGGCGCCGCTGCCCGCGAATTCCATCGGCAGGCCGCGCGCGAAGGGCTCGACGATCCGGATGCGCTTGCCGAACTGGCGCGCAAGCGCGGCCGCGACCTCGACCGCGGGGCTTTCGCGGAAATCGTCGATATTGGGTTTGAACGCGAGCCCGAGCACGCCGACCTTCGCCCGCGGATGGCTCGCGACGAGCGCGGCGGTCGCGGCGATGACGTGCGACGTCTTGGCGAGATTGACTTCGCGCGCGGTGCGGATCAGGCGGCTCTCGTCGGGCGCGCCGTGGACGAGGAACCAGGGGTCGACCGCGATGCAATGCCCGCCGACGCCGGGCCCCGGCTGCAGGATGTTGACGCGCGGGTGAAGGTTGGCGAGGCGGATCACGTCCCACACATCGACCCCCATCTTGTCGGCGATCATCGACAGTTCGTTGGCGAAGGCGATGTTGACGTCGCGGTAGCTGTTCTCGACGAGCTTCACCATTTCGGCGGCGCGCGCGGTGGTGGTGACGCAGGCGCCGCGCACGAACTGGCGATAGAAGGTCATCGCACGGCGCGCGCAACGCGGGGTGATGCCGCCGATGCAGCGGTCGTTGTCGACCAGTTCGACGAGGATGCGGCCCGGCAACACGCGCTCGGGGCAATAGGCGATGAAGATATCAGGGGTGCCCGCGCAGCGGCCCGGGACCCTGAGGTCTGGGCGCTCGGCGGCGAGCAGTTCGGCGACCTTCTCGGTCGTGCCGACGGGCGAGGTCGATTCGAGGATCACGAGGTTGCCGGGTTCGAGAACCTTGGCGATCGAACGCGCGGCATCGAGGACATAGCTGATGTCGGGGCGATGCTCCTCGTCGTGCGGGGTCGGCACCGCGATGACGAAGGTGTCGGCGGCGACCATCGCCGTCGAGGCGACGAGCGCGCCGCGCGACACGACGCCCTGCACCAGGCCGTCGAGATCGACTTCCTCGATATGCACCTTGCCGTTGTTGACGGTCTCGACGACCTTTGCGCTGACGTCGATGCCGGTGACCTTGCAGCCCGAGCGTGCGATCAGCGCGGCGGTCGGCAGGCCGATATAGCCGAGGCCGACGACGGTGACTTTCTGTTCGATATCAACGGGCACGCGCGACAATCTCCGCAATCTGGGTGCCAGCCGTGCCGTCGCCGAACGGGTTGTGGGCGCGCGCCATGGCGGCATAGGCCCCTTCATCGTCCAAAAGGCTGAAAATTTCGGAAACGATGGCGTCCTTGTTCGTACCTACCAGCCGCGCGGTGCCGGCTTCGATGCCCTCGGGGCGCTCGGTCGTCTCGCGCATCACCAGCACGGGCTTGCCGAGCGAGGGCGCCTCCTCCTGCACGCCGCCGCTGTCGGTCAGCACCAATTCGCTCTCCGCGAGCAGGCGGACGAAATGCGGATAGTCGAGCGGGTCGATCAGCGCGACGTTGGACAGCGCGCCGAGGATCGGCTCCATCGCGGCACGGACGTGCGGGTTCGGATGGACGGGGAAGATGACCGCGACGTCGGGGCGCGCGGCGATCGCGGCGATGGCGTCGGCGATCGCCTTCATGCCGTCACCGAAATTCTCTCGGCGGTGCGAGGTGACCGCGACGATGCGCCGGCCCGCGAAGCGCGTCACGAGCGGATCGAGGCCGGCGGCGAGCGACGGCTCCTCCTCGATGCGCGCCTTGGTCGCAAGCAGCGCATCGATCACCGTGTTGCCGGTGATGTGGATGTGGTCGGCGGGGACGTTCTCGGCGCGGAGGGCCGTGGCTGCGGTCCCCGTGGGTGCGAAATGCAGGTCCGCGACCGCGCCGGTGACCTTGCGGTTCACTTCCTCGGGCCAAGGGTGATAGATGTTGCCGCTGCGCAGCCCGGCCTCGACATGGCCGACGGGGATCTTGCGGAAATAGGCCGAGAGCGTCGCCGCCATCGTCGTCAGCGTGTCGCCATGGACGAGGACGCGGTCGGGCTTTTCGGCATCGAAAGTCTGGCCGAGCCCGGTGACGAGCCGCGCCAGCAACGCGTCGAGCGTCTGGTTCGCCTGCATGACGTCAAGGTCGATGTCGGGCGTGATTCGCGCGATCTCGAGCACCTGATCGAGCATTTCGCGGTGTTGCGCGGTGACGCACACGCGGACATCGAGCCCCGGCTGGCGCCTCAATGCGTGAACCACGGGAAACATCTTGATCGCTTCGGGACGCGTCCCGAACACCGTCATCACTTTCATCGGGGGCTCTTGTCTCGGCTCGGCATGGGGCGTCACCTAGCCTGTTTTGGTTGTTATACGCTTAACTTCGTTGCGGAAGCGGCCAGGGTGTGATCCTTGTCATTGCGGGCGTTGCCGGTAAATGCACGGATCCATGCATCCCGGCGCGGGTTTATGCGTTGTAGCGGGGCTGCGACGACAGACCGGCATTGGGGTGGGGTGTCAGTTTCAATCGGTAAGATGATGTTAAAAAGACTTTTCAGCCGCAAGGCGGAACCTGAACCCGTTGCCCACGACTGGCCGCGGGTGCCCGAGGGGACGCGCGTCTATGCGATCGGGGACGTCCACGGGCGGCTCGACCTGCTCGACGCGCTGCTCGAGCGCATCGCCGACGAAAGCGCGCGCGATCCCGTGGAAAGCGTGCATCTGGTGATGCTGGGCGACCTGATCGATCGCGGCCCGCAATCGGCACAGGTCGTCGAGCGGCTGTTGACCGTGCCGAAAGGCGTCGACGAGATGCATTTGCTGATGGGCAATCACGAAGAGGCGCTGCTCGAAATCCTCGACGGCGCGCATGCGCAGCTGCCCGGCTGGATACGCTATGGCGGGGAACAGGCGCTGCAAAGCTATGGACTTGAAGACACGTCCATTTTCGGCGATAGGGAGGCGTTGGTCGCCAAAATCCACGCCGGCATACCGGCTTCGCATGTCCGTTTGTTCCGCTCGATGGTGGATTATGTGCAGATCGGCGACTATCTTTTTGTCCATGCGGGCATTTTTCCTGGCCGCCCGCTCGAGCAGCAGAAGGCGCACGACCTGCGCTGGATCCGCGACGAATTTCTCGACGACAGCCGGGATCATGGCGTGATGGTGGTCCATGGGCACACGATCACCGCTGACGTCGATTGCCGCGTCAACCGCATCGGCATCGACACCGGGGCCTATCGCAGCGGCATGCTGACGGCGCTGGTGATCGAGGGCAGCGCGCGGCGCTTCCTCAAGACCGGGCAGGGCGTCGCCGCATGATCCTTGCTCGAGCCTGGGGGGCGGCCGAGGAACGCGTTCTTGCGACGCTGACATCGCTCGTCGCGCTGGGGCGCAGCGAAAAGCGCGCGATCCTGATCGTCGCCGACGCGATGCTCTGCGTCGCCGCGGTGCTGATCGCCTTTTCGCTCCGGCTGGGCCGCTGGGAAGTCTTCGACGCCGGGGTCGGCCTCGCCTCGGTGATCGCGCTGTCGAGCTGGCTGCCCGTCTTCCTGATGCGCGGCACCTATAGCTCGATCCTCCGCTTTTCCG
The DNA here is from genome assembly GCA_005503165.1 of Sphingomonadaceae bacterium 3R27E2-A. Classification (GTDB taxonomy): domain Bacteria; phylum Pseudomonadota; class Alphaproteobacteria; order Sphingomonadales; family Sphingomonadaceae; genus Sphingopyxis. Next base: position 78,883 of record SCNT01000006.1, on the reverse strand, counting down.
GCGGGCGGACAATGGTCGGGCTTGCGTTTGCGGTCGCGCTCTATTCGATCCCGCTCATCGTCATCATCGGCTTCCTCGGCATGGAGGGCGTACCGCGGACGGTGGCGGTGATCCAGCCGATCGTCTTTCTGTTGCTGCTGGCAATGACACGTATCCTGGCGCGCTACGCCGTCGTCGACCTGCTCAAGCGCCGAGACATCGAGCAGACGTCGGTCGCGCTGATCTATGGCGCGGGCGAGGCGGGGCAGCAACTCGCGCTGGCGCTGCGGAGCGACCCCTCGATGCGCCTCGTCGGCTTCATCGACGACGACCGGAAGATCGAGGGCGAGATCATCGACGGCGTGCCGATCTATTCGCGCCCCAAGCTGCCGTGGCTCGTCGACAACTTTGGCGTCACCGACGTGTTGCTCGCGCTCCCGCACGTCACGCGCTCGAAGCGCCGCCGGGTCATGAAATCGCTCGAGGACTGGCCGATCCGCGTACGCATGCTGCCCGCGATGCGCCAGATCATCGACGAACAGGTTTCGGTCAGCGACCTTCGCGACGTGCAGATCGAGGACCTGCTCGGCCGCGACCCGGTGCCGCCGAACCAATTGCTGCTGGGACGCACGATCGTCGGCAAGACGGTGATGGTCAGCGGCGCCGGCGGCTCGATAGGCAGCGAGCTCACGCGCCAGATCGTGACGATGCGGCCGCAAAGGCTCGTCCTCGTCGAATCGTCCGAATATGGTCTCTATGCGATCGGGCAGGAACTGCAGGCGTTGATCGCCGCGCTGCCCGAGGGGCAGCAGCCCGAGCTGGTCGAGGAACTGGGCAATGTCACCGACCAACCGACGGTGCGCCGCCTGCTTGCGCGCTGGCGCCCCCAGACGATCTTCCACGCCGCGGCGTATAAACATGTGCCGCTCGTCGAAGCGAATCCGATCGCGGGCATCGGCAACAATGTTTGCGGCACCCTGTTCATGGCGAGCGAGGCCGACCGCGTCGGCGTCACCAATTTCGTGTTGATCAGCACCGACAAGGCCGTGCGCCCGACCAACGTCATGGGGGCTTCGAAGCGCGTGTGCGAGCTGGTGCTGCAGGGGCTCGCGGCGCGCGGCAGCAAAACGATCTTCGCGATGGTGCGCTTCGGCAATGTGCTGGGGTCGAGCGGGTCGGTCGTGCCGCTGTTCCGCGAGCAGATCAAGAATGGCGGGCCGGTGACGGTTACCCACCGCGACGTCACCCGCTTTTTCATGACCATCCCCGAGGCGGCGCAGCTTGTGATCCAGGCGGGGGCTATGGCCAAGGGGGGCGAAGTGTTCGTGCTCGACATGGGCAAGCCGGTGCGGATCATCGAGCTGGCGCGGACGATGATCAATCTCTCAGGGCTGACCGTGCGCGACGAAGACCATCCCGACGGCGACATCGAAATCGCCGAGGTCGGGCTGCGCCAGGGCGAAAAGCTCTACGAGGAACTGCTGATCGGAGACGACCCCAAGCCCACCAGCCACAGCCGCATCATGCAGGCGCGCGAGGCGATGATCGATTGGCCCGAATTGTCGGCCCGACTCGACGCGCTGCGCGAAGCGATGGACGATGGCCGCGCCGACGAGTGCCTCGCCATCCTGAACGAGCTGGTCCCCGAATTCCGCCCGCCCGACGAGGTGAACCGGCAAAACACGCCCACCCGGGCGCCGCGCGCGGGCTGACGCGCACCGGCGAATGGGCTGCGGTTGCGCGGCTTCGATAGCTGCGATAGCGCCGCTTAATCCTCAACCCAACATGGAGCGCGCCTTGGCCGCCGCATTCGAAGCCCTCGACCGCTATCTCGACCGCCAGATCGAGGCCGTTCCCGGCTATTTCGGCCAGGTCGAGGCAGCCGCGATCGACGCGATCGGCCGATGGCAGGTCGAGCAGGGGATCATGGGCAACCTCGCCGAGATCGGCGTGCATCACGGCAAGCTGTTCTTCATCCTGGCTTTGCTGCGGCAGGCGGGCGAGCGGGCGCTGGCGATCGACCTGTTCGAGGACGACGGGCTCAACACCGGCATCCACGCCGGGCGCGACCGCGCCTTCTTCGACAACCGGGCCAAGCTGGGCATCGCGCTCGACGAGGGCGAGGTTTGGAAGACCGACTCGACGACGATTACCCCCGAGGCGATGCGCGAGCGGATCGGCATGCTGCGAATGATCAGTGTCGACGGCGGGCATGACTATCGCACCGTCAGCAGCGACTTGCGGCTCGCCGAAGCGGTCCTCGCCGACGACGGGGTGATGGTGGTCCACGATTTCTTCGGCATCGGCTGGCCCGACGTATCGGTCGCCGCGATCCATATCCTGACAGAGGCGCGCGAACGGCTGCAGCCGTTCCTGATCACCCCGTATAAATTGTTCGTCGCGCGGCCCGCCGCCGCGCCCCGCTATCGCGCGATGCTGCCTGGCAATCCGCGGATCGGCAAGGCGGCGCTGTCCGAGCGGACGATGTTCGATGCGCCGATCACGGTGATGACGCTCGGCCGCCGCGAGGTGCTCAAGCGGAGCCTGCGGCGCAAGCTCGGACTGCTGCCGAAGCGGCTCTGAGCCTCAGGTTGCGGTCAGTTCGGCAACGCGCTCCGCGGGGCACATGACATATTCGCAAAGCGCGAGATCGCCGTGGATGCCGATCGTCGCGAGCGGTTCGAAGACGAAGCCGCCCGCCTGTCCGGCATGAAGCACACGCAGGATGCGGTAATCGGCCTCCGCGAGCCGCGCCTCGATCCGTGCCTGCCGCGCGATACGGTCGGTGCGCTCTTCGGAATAGCAGGGCAGAATTTCCATCGTGATCAGGGGGCGATCGCGGGTGATCACGGGCACCAGGGCGTCGATGACGTCGGCTTCGGCGCCCTCGACGTCGATCTTGATGACGCCCACGGGTGGCGCCAGCAGGTCGTCGGGCAGGTCGGCAGCGCCGAGGATCGCAACGGTCTTGCGAAAGCTCACAGCCTCGCCGGGGCGGAAGCCTTCGACGATCGACGCCGAGCTGTCGCCGCTGCGGCCGTTGTAGAGTTCGAGCGTCACGATCCCGCTGCTTGCCCCGAGCCCTGCGGGGACGACGCGGCAGTCCGGCCAGCCATTGGCGGCGAGCAGCTCCTCGACATAATGGACACACACCGGGTTGGGCTCGAAACCGACATAGCGCCGCGCGGGGTCGATCGCCTTGGCCTTGATCAGGGTCTGGCCGAGATTGACGCCGACATCGACGAAGGTGCCGGGGCCTAGCGCCATCAGCCGGCGGAGCAGCGCGAGCATCCAGGGTTCGGTGAGCTCGGCCATCAGCCCGGCCGTCACCGGCACCGCCACACGCGTACCGCCGAGCTTGGCTGCGATATTTCGGTTGATCGTCGCGAACTGACCCAGCCGGCGCAGGATGCGGTTGGCGAGCCGGCTGTGGGTGCTGATTTCCATGCTCATGTCGTGCAGTCCTTCAGATGCGCGGCAATGCGCTCGAGATTGGCGCGATAGCTGTTGGCAAGCGCCAATTCGGCACGCGCCCGCCAGCCGGTATCGCGCCCTTCACGTACGGCGGCAATGGCCGCTGCCAATTTGTCGGCCAGTTCGTCGGAAGCGCCGGGCGCAGCCATGAAGATACCGGGGGCGTCCGCCTGAGCGGCGATCGCGCTGCTGACAACTTCACCGCCGAGCGCGAAATATTCGAGCAATTTGTGCGAATTGACGCCGCGATTGCGATCGCGGGCATAGTCGTAAGGAAGGAGCCATATGTCGACGTCGGCGGTCGCGGCGATCAGCGCATCGCCGGTGAGCAGGCCTGCCAGTCCGACATTGGGCTGCTGCGCCAGCGTCTCGGCCCAGGCGTGACTCTCTGCCGTTCCGCCCTGCACCGGACCGATGAAGCGGAAGACGCAGTCGGGATGCGCCGCCACGAAACTGGCAAAACGCTCACGGTCCAGCGCGGGCTGCGCAAGATTGCCGATGAAGCCGACGGTGACGGGCTGGTCGGCGCCCCGAACCCGCGGCGCCGCAAGGCGGCGCCGCGCCGCGCAGGCGAACAGCGGCGACAGCCCATGACCGATGACGTGCCGCGGCGCGGCAGACGGCGCAATCTTTGCGATCAGCAATTCATCGACGCCGAGGATCAGGTCGGCATGGCGATGCATGGTGTCGCCGGGATCGAGCATATCCACGACGTGCAGGATGGACAGCGGCGCAGCAAAGGCGCGATGGTCGGCGAACTGCCGCGCATTGTCGAAATCCCAGAGCAGGTCGATCGGCCCGACAGCGCGCGCTATAGCCTTGGCCCGCCACCGCGCCGCGGCGATAAACAGCCATTGTGCCCGATATTTGGCGCGCGCAATCGGCATCCGCGGATGATCGACCAGTGTGACGCCCGCGACGTCGCTCGGCACGAGACGTATGGCGTCGGAGCCGTCCGGCGGATTGACGAAGAACACTTGGTGGCCGAGGGCCGCAAGTTCGCGCGCGTAATGATGCTTCGACACCTGCAACCCCGCCCAGGGCTGCGGCGAGATGATCAGGATCCGGAGGGATGGGGTCAGGAGATCGACGGGACCGGTCATCGCCTAAGGCTTCAACCCGACGGCGCGCATCGCCTTGCCGATGGAGCCGACGATCCGGAAATAGCGGTCGCGCTGTTTCTGGTCGGTCCCGTAGATTTCGTGTCGCTGGTTGGGCAGCGTCAGCAATTCCTCGAATTCCCTTTCGCTGAAGCCCAGTTTCTTGCGGACATAGGCCTTGTCGCGCTCCTGCATCGCTTCGTCATAGGTGGGCTTCTGCAATTCGCGCAACGCTTCGTCGCGCGTCATCTGGCCCGACAGGATCAAATTCGACAGATGCGCCTTGCGCTTGTCGACCCCGAATTTCCGCGGAAGGATGTAGCCCTGATAGAAACGCGTGAAGAGCGATTCATAATGTTTGCCGCCATAATCGACCCAGTCGAGTTCGCGGATCAGCAACTCCTTGGCTTTCGACTTGTCAAAGTCGATCAGGTCGAGGACGGCCTCACTGCGGATGCCGCGCACCAGTTGGTACCATGCCCGCTGCCATACGCCGAGCGCGGGCAGCTTTCTGAGCGGCTTCTCACCAAATCGGCGATGGATGGACTTCAGGTTGACGAGGTCGAACTTCGCATAGTTCCACGACGGCGGCATCAGCCATTCGGTGGCGTGGTTATGTCCCGAAAGAATATATTTCAGCCCGTGCCTCGCAGCGAAGCGATAGAGCGCCCCCGAAATCATATGATCGGTCGGGACCTCGAGATCGACCACCGACGCTTTGAAATAGGCGCGCTGCAAGTCGCGAAACTCGTCCCAATCCATGACGAAGGTGTTGAGTTCGAACCCCAGCTTCCTGCAGATATTTTCTATGTTACGAACCGCGAGCTCGTTGTTCCAGCCATTGTCGAAGTGGACGATCAGCGGGCGCAGATCCCATTGCTTGGCGAGCCATGTGACATAGCTGCTGTCGACCCCGCCCGACAGGCCGATGACGCAGTCGTAGGGCTTGCCCTTGCCGTCGGCGCGCACTGCCGCGAGCAAGGCGTCGAGTTGCGCCTGCCGCTCCGCCGCATTCGGCAGCGCGGCGGCAAAGGCGTGATAATCGTGCCAGTAGTTGCAGACGCCATCGGGATCGAAGCGGATATCCGGATCGCTGCCGTCCATGACGGTGCGGGTGCAGATCTGCACCGAAGGCGAGGGCAGGGGCGAGACAGGCTGGATCATCGCGCGCCGCGCTCAATCGATCTGGGCGAACAGCCGATCGCGCAGATCGGCTTCGTCGGGGTAGGAAATGAGCACCCCCTGTTTTTGCGCGCGATAGACGAACAGGCTCGATGCCGCCACCGCCGAAGCGCCCGCGTCGCGAACTGCGGGCAGGAAATCTTCGAGGCCGGCAGCCCCGCCGCAGGCGACCACCGGCACATCGACGGCGGCAGCAACCGCAGTCACCATAGGCAGATCGAAACCCGTCCATTTGCCGTCGCGATCGATGCTGTAGAGGAGAATCTCGCCCGCGCCCGCTGCCGCCATCGCCGTGGCGGCCGCGACCGGCGACTGCCCCGTTTTTGTCTTGCCGCTACGCGTGAATACCTGTTCGCCGCCGATCAGCCGCCGTGCATAGGGCAGCGACACCGCGACTGCCTGCGTCCCGAAACGTTCGGCGATTGCCGGCACCAGCCCAGGATCGGCGAACGCCTCGGTCGAAAGCACGATCTTTTCCAACCCGAGCGCGAACAGCCGCGCCGCATCCTCGACGCTGCGGATGCCGCCGCCATACCCGATCGGCAGGAACGCTTCCTCGACGATATCACCGATGGCGTCGAAATTGGGGCCGCGCCCATCGGAACTCGCGTCGATGTCGAGCAGCAAAATCTCATCGACCATCTTGGTGTTGAAGATGCGAACCGCGTTGATCGGGTCACCAATATAGGTGCGCCTGCCAAAGCAAACGGTCTTCACCAACCGCGCGTCGCGGTCGATGGTCAACACCGGGATGACACGAATGCGCCGCATCGGACGTCGGTCAGACATGCCAGCCGGCAAATTCCATGCCGGTCAGCGCCCGCAGTTGCGCCACATCCTTGCGATAACGCTCCTTCAGCCGGTCGATTTCCTCGTCGCTGAGTTCGGGCTTGTTGAGTCCGTGGAACAGCCTCCGGCTGATCGCCGGGCGATTCATCAACGCGTCGAGATCGAAGGGCGCGAGTTTGCGTGCGGCGCGATACGGGAGCGATTTCTGCCAGTGAACCGGGATGCCGTTCGAGGAATTCTCGTTCGTCTTGAACGAGAAGCTGTCGGGATCTTCAAGCCATTCGAGCCCCAGGAACGAAAAGATCATATTCATCGTCATATGCCGGTCATTGAGCAGGCTGTCGGCATCGACGACCTTGATCTGCTCCATCGGAAAATGGGCGAGGAAGGATTCGAGCTGATAGGCATACATGCCCGTCATGACCTGATTGTCGCTCGCCTCTGACCATTTGCGCGCGGCGGGCGTTTCGCCGTGGTAATTTTCAACCTTGTGCGAGCGGTAGCGTTCGATCGGGTCACGCACCAGGTAGATCAGCTTGGTGTCCGGGATGACCGCCTTGATCGCCTCGGCGGCGCCTGGAAAAAGCGGATTGTGGCGTTTCGAGTAGTTTTGCGACGACTCGCCGCGGACCGGTGCATCGACCGGAAACTGTGCCTTGTACCAATCGAGCGACTGACCGCTGTTCGACCCGGTGAAAAAATTCAGCTCCTTTTCGGCCGACATGAAAATGTCGGGGTGGCGCGCGAGATAATTGTGCAAACTGCTGGTTCCGCACTTCATCGCGCCGACCACCAGAAGGTTGGGAAGATACATCAGGCTATCCTGCTTTGACGTCGGCGATCAGGCGCGAAATGGTGGCGATATGGTGGGCATAGCTATTCGTCGCCGCAAAGCGCGCGCGCGCGGGCGCCAGCGGGGCGCCGACCGCCGCATAATTGGCAACGATATCGCTCATCAACTCGGGCATGTCGCGATTATCCTCGAACGTCGAACAGGTCACGGTGCCTTCGGGAAATGTAAAGGACAGCGGACTCGCGAGTACCGGCTTCCCCGTCGCGAGAAATTCGTTGATCTTGTGCGGATAGATCAGCCCTTTCGCTTTCTCGTAACGATAGGCGACGAACCAGATATCGATCTCCGCCGAGCGCGCGATCACCTCGTGCGATTCGAGGCGGCCCAGCAAGGTGACGTTGGCAAAGGACGAGAGCCGCTCGACCCGCGGATCGGGGGGCGATGCAATGCGATAGGGTCCGATGATCTGGAACTCGAGCCCGGGATGCGCCCCGATCACCGAATAAAGCGCTTCCCAGTCGATATCCTTGCGGTCGAGGTTGCCCACATAGCCGACGACGCGCGGCGTTTGTCGAAACGCCGGCGCACTGCCATCGAGGCGTGCGCGCGCAAGGTCGAGAAAGCGCGCCTGGGTGCCGTGGGGAATCAACGCAGTGCGTGCGCCGCTTGCCGGCAGCGACGAGATGTAAAAGCTATTGTTGGCAAGGATAAGCTGCGCCTGCTTGGTCGACGAAAATTGCGGAGCGATATCGTCTACGGGGTGGAATATACTGAAATCAGGTGAGAAATCGCCAAGGTCATGGAACATATATTCATTGTCGAAATCCCAGACCAGATCGATCGACCCCGGGATCGCCCGCGCCACCCGCCGCGCCGCGCCCTTCATCAACCAGATGAACAGCGGGCGCGCATGGAATTTGATGCGATAGGGGAAGGGCAGCCGGTAGCGGACGAGCGACACGCCTTGGGAGTCGCTCGGCAGGATCGTTACAGTGCGACCGCGCCGGCTGCGGTCGGGCGGCTCAACGAAATAGACGCGGTGACCCATCTCGCCAAGCAGCCGGGCATAATGATGCTTCGACACATTGGGCGCGTTCCACGCCTGCGGAGAGATTATCACGATCGTTCGCGGCCGGGAGAAATAGCCCTCCATGCCTCAGTCTCCCTGCAACGCCGGGTTCAGCGCCTGCTTCGCGAAGGCAGGAAAATCGGCTTCGGGGATATAACCGTGATAGCGGTGGTCGCGCGCATAATCGACGCATGATGCCGGGTCGATCGGGCGCACGGATTTCGCGGGGATACCGGCAAGCACCTGAAAGCCCTGCGGGAAGGATCTGGTGACCACCGCGCCCGCGGCGACGATGGTGAAGGGGCCGAGTTCGACCCCGGGCATGATCTTCACGCCGCCGCCGAGCCAGCTGTGGCGGCCGATGGTGACGCGATCGGCGTGGTGCAGCCGGTGGTCGTGGATGTCGTGGTTTGCCGAAATGATATGCACGCCGGGAGCGATCCACACATAGTCCCCGATGTCGATGAGCCCGATCCCCTGGATGTAGCAGTTCGGCATGAACCCCGGTGCGACGTCGATGCCGACGCGGATGTTGCGCCAGTTGACTATCTTGCTCGTCCGGTCGACCGGCCAATAGGCTTTGGTTGCGCGTTGATAGACGAACTGGTCGAGCCAATGCTCGGGGGTCCCGGTCACGGCATAGCCGGCAGTGTCCCGGTGCAAACGGCGCGCTATATGCTGCCGGCCCATCAACTGGCGGGCCATGTAGCGCGGCAGGAAACGCGACAGGCGCAGCGCCGTGCTGAGTTCCACCTTTTTGGCGAGAAAAGCGGCTGGATTGGCGGAAAATTCGATCATATCAACGGCATCGCGAACAACTGTGAAGGAATTTCTGGAAGCCCCGTTTCAGGCCATATGTCAGCCTTGCCCCATTGTCTATCACGGGGCGGCCGGTTCGCTGCGAAGATGGCGGTGGCGATAAGCAATCCCGAAAGCGATCGCCAGAAAGGCGACATACATGGTGCCTTGCGTCGTTGCATAAGCGATGATCACGTTCAGCGGCTCGGCGATAAATCGCGTCGCGAACAGCACGGCACCGATAGTGAAGGCCGCAAAGCCCGTCGACATGAGGAAATCGAGCCGCTGATATCCATGCAGCCACATTATCTTGGTCAGCGGCTGGACGACGAACTGGAGGCCGATCACCGGCGCGAGGATACGCGCAACCTCGCCCGTCTCGTGCCAATTCGGGCCGAGCACAAAAACGAACAGGGCAGGCGCAACCAGATAGAGGAGGCCGAACACCGGCACTGCGATCGCGACAAGGCCGATCGCGAGCCGGTAGAAAAGGTGCGTCGCGCTATCGAGGCGCGCGATTTCCTCGGCGCCGCGGCGGAAAAACACTTGCCCGATTGCGGTCGCAAACATCTGGACGGGCAGGGCAAGCAGGCTGCGCGCGCGGTTGAAATGGCCGACGACGTCGAGCATCCCGCCTTTCAGCCCCAGCACATAGATGGGAAAAGCCATCGCCACCTGTTCGATGATCGCGGTGGGGGTCGTCCAGCGCGCAAAATCGCGGTGTCGCACCGCCGCCGCGCGCATCTCGGCGGCGGAAACACGTCGCGCCAGCCGGAACGCCTCGCGGTTGCCCGTAACAACATAGACAAAGGCGACAAACTGGCCCGCGAAATAGGCCGTCATCAATCCCGCTGCGCCCCATTTGAGCAGGCCGAGCCCGATCGACAAGGCGGTCGTGACGACGACGTTCACGACCTGTAGCCGGCTCATGAAACTGTAGCGATTCTGGCGGTTGGCGAAGGCCTGCAGCGCCGCGGTCTGGCTGGCCATCAATATGGTCAGCGGCAACAGCCAGAACCACGGCCACAACGCCCCGCTCGACCAGCTGGCCGGACCCAACCGGTGGATCAGCGCGACGATGCCGAGGGCCAGCACCGCCATCACCAGCGTGATGCGCATTGCGAGGGCGAGCGTCGCGATCGCCTCATGCTCCTGCTTGTCGACGATGACGCCCTTGAAATATTGCAGGTTGCCGATCGTCGCGAGCACAGCGCCGAACGCCATATAGGTGCCTAGCACGCCATAATCGGCGGGCAGGTAGAGCCGCCCCAGGATCGGCGCAGTCAGGATCGGGATCAGCGTTGCGATCGCCTGTCCGCCCGACAGCGTCGCGAAATTTCGCACGAAGTTCAGGCGGGAGATGCGCACCATCTTGTCGGCGACGGTCTTCACCAATTCATCTCCGCAGCGCGTTGAAGGGACTGGCAAAATGCCTTTGCCGGCCCTGGCCGGCCCCGCCGGTTACAGAAAAGCCCTGGTCGCGCCAATCGAATTCCACCGGTCAGAGGCTCGCAAAGCGGTCGAGCACCGCCATTCCGAAGGACAGGCTCTTTTCGGGATGGAACTGGACGCCGAAGACATTGTCCTTTTCGACCCCTGCCGCGAAGCGATAGCCGTGGACCGCGCTGCACAATTCGGTCGCCGGGTGGTCGCAGGCGATATGGAAACTGTGGACGTAGTAATAACGCGCGTCGGGGGTATCGAGGGCCATGCGGTGTCCGGCGTTCCACGCGGTGTCGGCCCAGCCGATGTGGGGGACCCTGAGCCGCGCGTCGAGGCGCGCGCGGTCGAAGGCGACGGTTCGCGCGGGGATCCACCCGAAGCCTGGAAGTTCGCCCTCCTCGCTGCCGCGCGTCAGCAATTGGGCGCCGAGGCAGATGCCGAGCATCGGGATGCCGCGCCGTTCGACCGCGCCCCGCAAGGGTTCTGACAGCGCCTTGTCGCGGAGCCGCTGCATCCCCCAATCGAACTTGCCGACCCCGGGCAAGATCAGCCGCTCGGCGCGCTCGATCCGCTCGGGATCGCCCGTCAGCTCGGCACGGTGCCCCAGATACTGAAGCATGTTGATGATCGATCGCGGGTTGCCCGCATCATAATCGACGATCGTGATCATAAGGCCACCGCAAAGCGCCGCACCCAGGCGGCGAGGCTGATCAGGCGGAAGCTGGCGGGATCGTAAGGACGCATCTGGCGGGCGGAGGCGGCGATGCGATCCTTCAGCGCCGCGACGTCGAGCAGCGGGCGTAGCACCGCCAGGGCATCTTCGGTCATCGCGGCCATGCGCTCGGGATGGTCGCGGCCGAAGCTCGCATCGGGCGAGGAAAAGCCGATCTTGTCGCGGCGCCAGCGCACCGCATCGGGCAGTTCGTCCATCGCGTCGCGCAGGATCAGTTTCTGCCAGCCCTTGCCGACGAGAAACTGCGGCGGCAGCGCCATCACGAACTCGACCAGGCGGTGATCGAGGAAGGGGACGCGCGATTCGATGCCGAAGTGCATCGCGTTGCGGTCCTGCGAATGGAGCTGATAGGGAATGCTGGTGCGCGTCAGCTCGTCGAGCGCCAACGGTTTGTAGCGCGCCGGCGTTGCGAGGGGCACATAGCCATCCGCGCCCGCTCCGCGCCAGAGTCCTGCCATCAGCGGCGAGATCAGCCGATCCGGCGTGCGGCTCGCGGCGATATATTTGCGCAGCGTAAGCGGCAGCGCGTCGCCGGTCGACAGGCTGCGTCCCCGAAAATTCCGCCATGCCTCGCCGAAGCGCCCGGCGCCGATGGCCTCGCGCTGCGCCGCAAACCAGAATTCGCCATAGCCGCCGAAATATTCGTCGGCGCCCTGGCCGTCGAGCATCACCGTCACCCCCTCGGCATGCGCAGCGCGGAACAGGGCATGTTCGTTGAAATGGCTGCCGCTGGGCAACGGCTGGTCTTGCGACCAGGCAAAGGCTTCGAGCCAGTCGGGGGTGTAATAGTCGGGCAGCGCGACCGGCACTTCGACCTGCCGGTAACCGAAGCGCCGTGCGACTGCGGCGGCAAAGCGGCGTTCGTCGTGGCGGCGGTCGGCGTGAAAGACCGTGAACACCGGAAATTGCGACGGATCGCCGATCACATCGGCACTCGCCGCGGCGATCGACGAGCTGTCGACTCCGCCTGACAGGCTGGCGCCCAGCGGGACATTGGCAACATGGTGCGATCGCACCGCCTCGTCGAACAGGCCGCGAAGCCGCTCGCGCGCTTCGACATAGCCGATATCCAGCGGCTCGACCCGTGCCGCCAGATCGTACCAGCGCGCCGTCGCAAAGTCGCGGCTGATCAGGTCATAGGTCGCCAAATGGCCGGGAAGCAGCGTCTTGATGCCCGCGAAAAAGCTGCGCTCGTCGGTGTTCAGCTGCCCATATTCGAGGAAGCGACGCAGGATGTCATGGTCGGCGGCAGCGCCGACGAGCCCCGTTGCGAGCAGTTGTTTCGCCTCCGATCCGGCAAGGAAAGCGCGGTCCGAGAGATGATAGCAGAGTGGCTTGATCCCGAACCTGTCGCGCCCCAGCAGCATCTTCTGCCGCCGTGCGTCATGAAAAGCGAAAGAGAACATGCCGCGCAGCCGCGGAAGCGCTTCGATCCACCACTGATCGAGCGCGTGGAGCAGCACCTCGGTATCCGAGCTTGTATGGAAGCAGCGCCCGAGCGCTTCGAGTTCAGCACGCAATTCGGGGAAATTATAGATGGCGCCGTTAAAGGCCAGCCAGTTGTCGCCGTCGCGCATCGGCTGGTTCGAGCGGTCGTCGACGTCGATCACCGCAAGGCGGCGGTGCGCTAGCCCGACCGCGCCGAGCATGACGGTGCCCTCGGCATCCGGACCGCGATGCGCGACGGCATCGGCCATCGCCTGCAACGGCCCCCGCTCGGCCGGGCGCCCGTCGCGATTTGCCAATAGACCCCATCCGCACATGCGGTTCAGCTAGCTTGCGCGCGCGGCGAGGTAAAGGCGGGGGCGAAGCGTCCGAGAAACTGGTGTCGCAGGTTGCGGCGCACGAAATCGGCAAATTCGTCGGCAGCGACATAGCCGTGCCGCGCGTCGGCGGGGATGGCCGGGGCGGGGTGGTCGTGGGCGCCGATCACTTTCGCCGGATTCCCCGATAGGATCGATCGCGGTTCGAGGCACGAGCGAGTGACCACGCTGCCGCGCGTCACGATGCAGAAATCGGCGAGTTCCACGCCTGGGAGGATCATGCTGCCTTCCTCGATCACGCAATGATCGCCGATTACCAGTGGTGGCCCTGCGAGATATTCGGTGAGACGGACCGGATCGTGATTGCCGCTGATCAGCCCGACGCCGCGCCCGACGGATACCCCGTCGCCTATCACGATCCCCAAATTGGCGCTGACGTAGCAAAATGGCTCGATCCCTGGCCAGCTATCCCGCCCGAGCAGGACGCGGTTCGGATAATCGAGCTGGCTCGCGGGGTGCATCGGCCAATAAGCGCCGCCGTTGATCCCGAACACTTGCTGAGCGAAGCGAGCTTTCCAAGGAACGGCGCGGGTCATGTGGCGCCCCAGACGCGGTCGAAGAGCGTGGGATCGATCCAGCCGCCGCGCAGAACCGCAACGCGCGCCAGCGGCGTATAGCCGACATAGGCGTTTGGGCGTTGCCACGCCTCGCACCTTGCCGGGTCGAGGCGCGAGACGACGCACGCGGGATTGCCTGCTATGATGCAATAGCCCTCGGGGAAGCTGTCCGCGACCACCGCGCCAGCACCGACGATGGTGAAATCGCCGAGGCGCACCCCGGGTTCGACCGTCGCATTCATCGCGATCAGGCAGTGGCGGCCGATCGACGTCGCGAAGTCGATCGGCGCCGCCGGCGCCTCCGCGCCGTCGGGGAGCGACAGCAGCCGCACATTGGGCGCGATCTGCGTATAGTCGCCGACATAGAGCCCACCGCGCCCGTCGATCTCACAGCCGGTGCTCCACCCCGGCGACGTCTCGGCGCCGATCAGGGTGAAGCGCGCCCCGCGCACACGCGTCGCGGGATGCACCGGCCAATAGGCGTCGGCGTTGCGGCGCAGGATGGTCTGCGCGAACCACATACGGAAATGTACCTCGACCTGCGTGCCCGCGGTATCGACGAAATAGCGCCCGCCGCCCAGCCGGTGCCAATGTGCCTCGAACAGGCGGCGCAGCCGGTCGACGATCGTCGCAGGCCAACTGAGCTGCATGTTGAGGCGGCGGCCCATCCCGGACCTACGCCGACCCCGCCCCCGCCAGAACCGCGGCGATTACGCGGTCCTGCACGTCGTCGGTCAGATAGGCGTGCATCGGCAGGCTGAAGACCTGCGCCGACCAGCGATCGGTTTCGGTCATGCTGCCCGCGACCCGGCACTTGTCCTTATACGCCGGCTGGAGGTGCATGGGTTCGGGATAATGCACCCCGCTCGGCACGCCCGCCGCCGCCAGCGCATCGAGGATCGCAGCGCGGTTCGGCGACTTCAGCGCGAAATAGCCCCAGACGCTGGTCCGGTCGGCCGATATCATCGGCAGTTCGAGGAGGTTATGGCCCGCGAAGGCGGCGAGATAGCGCGCACCGAACGCCTGGCGCCGGGCGATCTCGTCGTCGAAGATCTCGAGCTTCGCCAGCAACACCGCCGCCTGGATGGTGTCGAGCCGTCCGCCGACCCCCACGCGCGTATGATGGAAACGCCGCGACTGGCCGTGGATGCGGATTTCGCGGCACACCTGCGCCAAGGCGTCGTCGTGGCAGAAGATTGCGCCGCCGTCGCCGTAACAGCCGAGCGGCTTGGCCGGAAAGAAACTCGTGCAGCCGATCGCGCACGTATTGCCGCTGCGCCGCCCCTTGTAGGTCGATCCGAAACTCTGCGCGCCATCCTCGATCACCGCAATTCCGCGCGGCGCAGCCATGGCGTTGAGTGTGTCCATGTCGGCGCATTGACCATAGAGCGAGACGGCGATGATCGCGCGCGTCTTGTCTCCGATGGCGGCTTTCACCGCCTGCGGGTCGATCGTCGAGGTCGCGGGATCGATGTCGACGAACACCGGCGTCGCGCCGACCAGCGCGATGACCTCCACCGTCGCGACGAAGGTTGCCGAGGTGGTGATGACCTCGTCGCCGCGCCCGATGCCGAGCGCCATCAGCGCGATTAGCAGCGCCTCGGTCCCAGACGCGACGCCGATACAATGTTTCGCGCCGGTATAGGCGGCGAGCTTGCCCTCAAGTTCGGCAACCTCGGGACCCATGATGTACTGGCCATGGTCGAGGACCGCCTGGATGCGCGCATCGACCGAGGCCTTCACGCTGCGATATTGCGCCTTGAGGTCGTTGAATTCGATCATGCCGGTCGCCGCGGGGCGCAGTCGCCTTCGGTCACATGATAGGCGTTACCGCACGCGCTGCAGGTCACGTCGCCCTGGCCCGCGAGACGGACGCCGCACTCGCACATCCAGCCGATCCGCCGCGCCGGCACCCCGACCATCAGCGCATAGGGCTTTACATCGCGGGTGATGACGCTGCCGGCGCCGACAAAGCCATATTCGCCGATCGTCACGCCGCACACGATCGTGCAGTTTGCGCCGAGCGTCGCCCCCCGGCGGACCAACGTCTCGCGATATTCGTCCTTGCGGGGCACGGCCGCGCGGGGGTTGTAGACATTGGTGAAGACCATCGAGGGGCCGCAAAAGACATCGTCCTCCAGCGTCACCGCGTCATAGACCGACACGCCGTTCTGGATGCGGACATTGTTGCCAATCGAGACATGGTTGCCGACATAGACGTTCTGGCCGAGCGAGCTGCCGGCGCCGATGCGCGCGGTGCCGCAGACATGAACCCAGTGCCAGATCGCGGTACCGTTGCCGATCTCGGCCCCCGGGTCGACGATAGCGGTCTCGTGAATCCTGACGGCCATCAGTAGTCCAGCGGTAGCGAGACGCGCTTGCCATCGCGCGCGGACAGATAGGCGGCGATCAGCACCTCGAGACTACGCAGCCCTTCACGCCCGTCGGTCGCGGCGGAGGCGGTGCCGGCGAGCGTGTCGAGGACGTTGTCATAATAGAGCTGGTGTCCGAAACCGTAGACCGACGGTGCGTCATAGGATGCGCCCGCGACCGCTGCATCATCATGGTGTGGCGTATCGAACCGCCAGTCTTCGATTCGGTTGAGCGCGGTCCCGCCGACCTTTACGCTGCCCCTTTCGCCCAAAATGGTGATCGAGCCTTCGAGATTCTTCGGATAGGTCAGCATCGTGACGTTCATCGACCCGAGCGCGCCCGAGCGCCAGCGGATATTCATCACGGCGGTATCT
Source organism: Sphingomonadaceae bacterium 3R27E2-A (assembly GCA_005503165.1). Classification (GTDB taxonomy): domain Bacteria; phylum Pseudomonadota; class Alphaproteobacteria; order Sphingomonadales; family Sphingomonadaceae; genus Sphingopyxis. Next base: position 62,396 of record SCNT01000006.1, on the reverse strand, counting down.
TCGACCTCGATATTGCGGGCCAGCGTCGCGGTGTAAGCGTGCAGGCTCTCGATCGGGCCGCCGAGCCAGTCGAGCAGGTCGACGTAGTGGCTTGCCTGATTCATCAGCGCGCCGCCGTCAAATTCCCACGTCCCCCGCCAGGCCGCGCTATCATAATAGTCCTGCGGGCGCGTCCAGAACACATTTACCGCAATCATGTAGATGCGGCCGAAACGCCCGTCACCGACGGCGTTCTTGAGCAGTTGCAGCGTCGCATTGTGGCGGTTCTGCTTGACGATGAACAGCTGGACCCCTGCTTTTTCACAGGCCTCGACCATGCGCAGCCCATCCTGCCAACGCGTCGCCATCGGCTTTTCCGAGATGATATGGCGCCCAGACTCGGCGATCTCCATCACCTGCGCCGGGTGCAGCCCGCTGGGAGTGGTGACGATCACCGCGTCAGCGTCGGTCGCGGCGAGCATTTCGGTCAGCGAGGCGTGGCCGGAGGCCCCGGTGGATTCGACCGCCTCGGCGAGCGCGGCGGGATCGACATCGCACACGTCGACGATTTCGGCGCGGTCTGCGTGCGCCTTGATCGCCGCGAAATGATGCCCCGATATGCGCCCGCATCCAACCAGCGCGAAACGCTGGCGGCGGCCGGTAATCGGCGGGTTTGCAACACTCATGTGGTCCTGGTCATCCTGTCGCATTCCCCCGTCGCGGCGCGGGCCGGTTCCCGGCGTCTATGGACAAGCCCCGCCGAAAGATCAATCGGTGCGCGCGGTCCCGGCGCGGAAGAAGACGGCGAGCAGTGCGACGAAAACGAGGTCGATAGCCGCGATCCAGAAGGGCAGAATATGCCATGCAACGGCGTGAGCAACGGGCAGTTGGACCAGCATCGTCAACGCGAACAGCGCATAGCTGACCCTGGCATGCCCCCAGCGGCGCTTGGCGTGCTGATACGCATGCTCGCTGTGTGCCTGCGTGACATTCTGTCTGCGCAGGAAGCGGCGCAGCAGCGTCACCGCGCTGTCGCAGAGGAAGACGCCTTGCAGCAGCAGCAGTGCGAGCCCGTAGCGCCAGTTGGCGGCCGCGACCGCAAGCGTCACCGCGGCGACGAAGAGCCCCAGCGGCGCGCTGCCGCTGTCGCCCATGAACAATTTCGCGGGGGGGCGATTGAACAGCAGGAAGGCCAGCACCGCAGCGCCGATCAGCATGAGCGGCAGGCTCAGCACGTTCGTCGGCAGGATCAGCATCGCGCCCACGACGAAGCCGAGCATCTGGAGTGCGACGATCCCGTCGATCCCGTCCATAAAATTGGTGATGTTCGCGGAATAGACGAGATAGAGCAGCGCGACGAGCGCGAGCGGCCCCGTCCAGCCTTCCGGCAGCGCCGGCCAGGGCCAGAGGAGCAGGAACAGCCCCGCGCAGCCGAACTGCACCGCGAAGCGGATACTCGCCGGAAGCGGCGTGCGGTCGTCGAGCCACCCGAGCCACATCAGACAGAGCACCGCGGGCCCGAGGGCGAGCGCGCCGCTTCCCTGACCTGGAACCAGCAACGCCGCCGCCGCGAGCGCGGCCCCCCATACCGACAGGAAGACGAGCCCGCCGCCGGTCGGCGTCGCCTCCACATGCGCGCTGCGCTCGTTCGGCGTGTCGACCATCCGCTGCTTCGCCCAGCCGATATAGAGGCTGAGCAGCATGATCGTCGCGATCAGGCAGATCGCCGCAAGCGCAAAGCCGGTGTCGATCATCGCGCCGCCGCCATTTCGGCGAGCGTCTCGGCCATCGTCACCGGCGGGCGCCAGCCGAGCAGGCGGCGCGCGGGCTCGGCATCGACGATCAGCGGGTCGCAGAGGCGGTCGACGGCCGCGCGCTGGCCGGTCAGGCTGCCCGCGAGGCGCAGCAGCGCGGGCGGAACGGGCAAGAGCCGCGCCGGGCGGCCATAGGCGGTACCGATCCGCGCCAAGAGGTCGCGGACGCTCACCGTCTCGCCGTCGCTGGCGAGCAGGGTGGCGCCTGCGGCGTCGGGGTGCCGGCTCGCCGCGATCGCCAGCGACGCGAGGTTGGTGACCGAAACGAGGCTACGCTTGTTACGGCAAAGCCCGAAGGGCAGGGGACGCCCGCGCGCCACCCACGACACCATGCGCGCAAAATTGGCCCGGACCCCGGGGCCATAGACCAAAGGCGGGCGGATGATCGCGACCTCGAGGCCGGTGTCGGCGGCGATGCCGTGCAGCGCCTGCTCGGCCTCCCATTTGGACACGCCATAGGGATCCTGCGGATCGGGCGCATCCGCAGCTGCGAAGGGCCCGCGGTCCTTGGTAGTCTCGCCATTGACCTTGATCGAGCTCAGGAAGACGAGGCGTTTCACCCCGGCCTGCGCGGCTTGCCGCGCCAACGCAGCGCTGCCGTCACGGTTGACCGCGCGGAAGGCCGCGAGCGGATCGGCGGCGCGATCGTCCATCTGGTGTACGCGCGCGGCGCAGTGGATCACCCGGTCGACGCCGGTCAAGGCTTCCGTCCAGTCGGTGTGGGCGCCGATATCGCCAACGACGACTTCGTCGGCGATGCCTGACGACGCACGCGCGGCGAGCCGCACCGTCGCACCCTGCGCGCGCAGACGGCGGACGATCTCCGCCCCGACGAAGCCGTTCGCCCCGGTGACGAGGGTGATCTGGGTCATCAGGTGCGGCGCGGCATATATTGGAAGATCTTGGTCAGATATTTCGACCAGATCATCAGCCCGTTGGTGCGCACGCCGTTACGCTTGCACGCGACGCCGATCTCGCGGTTGATGATCTTGCGGCTCTGCAGGCCCTGGTTCGACACCCCGCCGGTCGCCATGGTGACCACCGGCGCGGCGACATGGATTGCGGTCCGCCCGCCGGTGCAGAAAAAGCGCAGCATCAGGTCGTAATCGGCTGCAATGCGGTAATCGGTCGCAAAACCGCCCATATCGCGGAACAGCGCGGTGCGCATGTAGAAGCCCGGATGCGGCGGCATCTGTCCCCAGCTGAGGCGGCGGCGCCAGTTGCCCGCGCCTGAATAATAGCGCTGGCGCCTGGGCTTGGCGGGATCCACGATCACCACATCGCCCTGCACAGCGTCGGCACCGGGATTTTCGGCAGCCGCCTCGGCAAGGCGCGCGACAGCATCGGGGTCGGCCAACCAGTCGTCGGCGTTGAGAAAGCCTACATAGTCGCCGGTCGCGCGAGCCACACCCTTGTTCATCGCGTCGTAAATGCCCTTGTCGGGTTCGGAGACGAGGATGCCCTTGAACCAATCGAGCTTGCCGATGCGCTCGGCAGTGCCGTCGGGCGAGGCGCCGTCGATGACGATGTGCTCGATATGCGGATAGCCTTGATCGGCCACCGAGCGCAGGCAGGCGTCGATCGTCTCGCCGGGATTGAAGCAGACGGTGACGATCGAAAAACGCGCGCTCGGACCAACCACCGGATATTCCCCGCTTAAGCCGGCGACGGGCTGGCTATCGCGTCCGCATAAGCATCGGCAAACTGCTTGGCAATGGCGGGCCAGTGCAGATTGTCGGCAACCCATGCCCGACCCGCCGCACCCATGGCCACCAGACGCGCGTCGGGCAGGGCGGCCGCGTCGGCCAGCGCGCCCGCGATCGCTCCCGTTTCGGGCGCGACCCACCAGCCGCAGCCTTCGGTTTCGAGTACCTGCCACGGCGTACCGGTCGTGGTGATCACCGGCAAGCCGTGCGCAAGCGCCTCGGCAGCGGAAATGCCGAAATTCTCGGTATAGCTGGGCAGCAAGAACAGCGAGGCGGCGTCGTAGAACGCGCGCTTGGCGTCGCCACTCGCCGGACCGGCCATCGCGATGCTGTCCTCCAGCCCCGCCGCCGCGATCTGCGCCTCGAGCTGCGTGCGAAAACCGTCCTCATCGGGACCGACGAGTTGCAACCGCCAGCCCGCGGGACGCAGCCGGGCCCAGGCATCGACGAGCATCGTCAGCCCCTTCACCGGGTGGATTCGGCCGAGAAACAGCGCGGTGCGGACCGCACCTGTGCCCTGGGGCGTCCGCGGCGCCATATCGGGGATGTCGATGCCGTTTGCGATCAGCAGCGGCTGCCGCGCCGGATAGCGCTCGCGAATCTTGCCGACCTCGTCGTCGGCCGTCGCGTGCAGCCGCGCCGCGCTCTCGACTCCGCGTTTCTGATAGAGCGCCCAGGCGATGCGTTTTTTCCAGCGGCGGTGATTCCACGCCCAGGGCTGCATCATGCCCCTGACGCTCAGCAGCCGGGGGATAGCCTCGTCGCGGCAATGGCGCGCCAGCGCGGCGCCATAGGGCAGCCACAGGCCGTTGTCGTGCACGACATCCCATTGCGCCCCCGCGAGCAGTTCGCCGATCGTGCCGGTTGCGATCTTGACCGATCCGCTCGGGTCCATCGCGCGCGCGCGCTCGGCGCTGCCGTCGGCCGCCCAGACGGTGACGTCATGGCCGAGCGCGCCCAGCGCCCCCGCCAGCCGCCCCACCGAATAGGCCGGGCCGCCATGTTCGAGCTGGAAACTGGGGTTCGTCAGGAGCAGCCGGGTCATGCTTTCTGCGACCGGCGCTTGTCCTCGGTGAACAGCTGGATGTCCAGGTAACGCTCCATGAACTTCACGATGATGAAACCGACAATCAGCGAGGCGTAGAAGGTCGAAAACAGGCTGCTCATATTGGCTAGCGGCTGGATTAACGCGACGAGCCCGGACATCAAAGGGATTGCCTCGTTCATCCGCCCTTCCGCCAGCGCACGAAATGCGCGCAGGTCGAGATAGCGAATGAACATTCCCATCAGGAAGGAAAAGAAGATCACGCCGAACATGGCGAAATTGGCATAAAACTCGAAGAAGGGTCCGATGCCGAAGGTCGTTTCCTCGCTTGCCTGATAGCCCGTATGTTCACGCACGAAGGCCGATCCGCCGCGCACCGGCTTGTTCGTCCAGATCGCGCGCGGCACAAAGGCAAAGAGCCCCGCGAGTAGCGTCTCGCCGTTTTCAAAGGTATCGGGCTGCGCCTCGAGCTTCTCGATGGCCATGCCGGTGAAGAGGCTCTGGTTGAGGCGCGAATCGAGCACGTAGAGCTGTTTCTGGTCTTCGCTCGACAGCGGGCCGAACTGGCTGATTGCGTTGACGAGCCCGTCGACGCGCTCCGAAAGGGTCGAGGTCGGCTCCCACACCACATCGCGAAACTGGTTGCGGACCAGCAGGTAGTTGGTCGACAGGTAAAGAAACACATAGGCCGACAGCACGATTGCCACCGCGATCCGCCCGATGCCGAAGCGCCGTCCGACGACCGCCAGCCAGAAACAGGCGATGATGATGATCGCCGACAGCGCGTCGGCGAGGATCGCGTTGCCAAGCAGGTTGGCGACGGGAATCGAGATTGCAATCGCGGCGATCTGCCACATCTGCATCCCCTCTTTCAGCCACACGCGCCGAAGGATCGACAGGCTGAGGCCGATGACGAGCAAATTCTTGCCGCTGACGATCACCGCGCCGATCGTAGGAATCTGCGCAATCGAGGGAAAGAAGGTGATGCCGAAAAAGAAGGCCAGGCCGATCAACAGCACGGTCTTCTGTGCCAGGCGGAGAAACTCAATCGGCACCCGCCGCATGTCGAACTCGACCTTGCGATAATCGCTCAAATAACTGGTGAGCCAGATGCCGAGCGCCGTCATGACGAAGCCGATCGTCGATGCCTGCAAGCCCTTCGCGACCGAATCGCGCGTGTAGCCGATCCCATTGAGATAGGGATCATATTGGTGGAAATAGCCGGGAATCAGGTGGACGCCGGCGGCGATGTGCATGACCGCGAACGCGAACATCATCGCCATGGGAAAGCCGAGCGTGCCCTTCGGCGAGCGGATGGTGTGGACCAGCACGGCCATCATGGCGATGGCGCCGACCACCAGCCAGAACAAGATCGTGGATTCTGCGGTTTCGAAAAGCATGCGCGGCCCTATTGCCCTGCCAGCCGCAGGCTGTCGAGCGCCACGTCCGGTATCGCACGCCGCAGCACGGCGTTGGCCGGAAATCGTGCGTCGTTCATCGCGCCGCGCCTTCGCCGCGCACGCCGAGGAAGATGCGCCGCGTCGGGGCGAAATGCTGGAAAAACCGGTGCAACGCGAATCCCGCCACGACCGCAATCACAACGATCACCGGCCAGCTCGTCACCGGCTGGAGCAGGGTGTAAAGCAGGAGATGGGTGTACATGATCGTCAGCGAGGCGCGTCCGATCGCGGCCACCCCGGGCACCCGCAGCGCGGACACGCAGCAGGTCACGAAGATCGCGGCGGCGGCGGCGATGATCGACGCCGGAAATGGACCGTAGCGCAGATATTTATACTCGACCCGCCCGATATGTGGCGCCAGCAGGAAAAAGGCAGCGACCGCCAGCCCCATGAGGAGGATGGTCTTCCAGTTCGCGGCCAGCGCGCGGCCAAGACCGACATGATAGCCCGCGGCAGCGAAGGGCAGCGCCATCGCGACGGTCAGCAGCCCATAGGGGTTATAAGCAACCGCATCGCCCAACAGGAACGCCCCGCCGACCATGGCGGCCAGCGCGGCGGCCTGCCACCGGATCGGCAGCCGCACGACAAGGTCGAGCAGCAGCAAAGTAGCCAGAAGCGCAGTCGGGAACCAGAAGGTCCCGAAGGCACCCACGAGCAGATTGCCGCCCAGGAGGAAATGCAGCGGGCCCGGAATGACGAGCCCCATGCCGAAAGCGCGATTGGCCGCGAAGAGGCACGCCGTCACGAACAGGCCGAAGGCGACATAGGGCAGCAGCATAGACTGCGCCTTGGCCAGCGCGCGTTCGCGCCCGCCGAACGGTTTGAAGGTGACGCCGGAAAGGAAGAAGAAGAGCGGCATGTGGAAGATCAGGATATCGAGGACAAGCCGATCCACGTTGCTGACATGCCCGATGACGACCAGGATGATGCCATAGCCCTTGGCGCGATCGACCCACGCGGCGCGCGGCGGCGCTGGCCCGTTTTCCGCTTTCGCCGCGCCTTCCGTCATCGCCGTCCCAAGCCCGCACCCGCGATGACCGCCCGCATCGCCCGTTCGATCTCCTTAGCAAAAAAACCGAACTCGTAGATATCAAGCGCCTCGCGCGGCGGTGCGTTGGCGGCCAGCGTCGCTTCGATCCCCCCGGCGACGGCGGCGCGGTCGCCCGGATCGACGAGCAGGCCGAGCTTGCCGTCGAGCAACGCGTCGCGGCCGCCGTCGAGCGTGCTGCCCATCACCGGCACTCCGCACGCCAGAGATTCGAGGAAAACGATGCCGAAACCCTCGCCGCGGCTGGGCATAGCAAAGGCATCGGCGAGGCGATAATGATCGAGCTTTTCGGCGCGGTCGACAAAGCCCGCGAAGATTACCGTGTCGGCGACGCCCAGTTGCGCGGCGAGATCGATCAGCCGTTGCTTATCGGGGCCCTCGCCGGCAACCAGATAGCGGAGGTCGGGCTGGCTTTCGCGCAAATCCGCCATCGCCTGAATCATCTCGTCGACACCCTTATGGCGATCCCGACCCGGCAGACGCGCGAGCGTCATCACCACCCGCTTGCCCGCCAGCCCATAACGTTCGACGAGATAACCGGGTTTGGGGCCCGGCGTGAAATCCGCGAGCTCGACGCAATTGTGAATGATGTGCATCGGCACATCGGGCAGCCAGCCGCGCATCCGTTCCTGCGTCGTCCGGCTCACCGGCCATATCTCGGTCACCCGCCCCGTGGCCTCGAGCCGCGGGGGACCGGGCTTGTCCCATACCTCGATGCCGTGCGCGGGCAGGACCACCGGGATTGACAGCCGCTGCGCGACGCCGATCACCAGCGGGACGAGGTTGATATGTCCCACGAAGACCAGGTCGGGACGCCAGACAAGGCAATGAAAAAGCGCCTTCGTCCCGAAGACCGCCTTGTCAATCGCCACCGGGCCGACCTGTCCGCGGCAGACGATCCGCATCTCGGCGCCGATTCCGCGCAGGGCGTCGGTGACGTTGCGGTTATACTGCGCGATCCCGCTAGCGGCGTGGTAGTCTTCGTTGAGAAGCAGGAGAATCTTCACCGGATCATCGCCCGACCAGCTTCGCGATCTCGGCGAGCAGGCTCGCCGCACGATCGTCGAAATGGGCCCTTATCTCAAGCACCCGCTGCCGCGCCGCGGCCCGCACGCCATCGGCCTCGGCCGCGGGCATCGCCAGCAGCGCCCTGGCCTTCGTCAGCATCTCGTCGGGGTCGGCAAAATAGAAGGCATCGCGTCCTTCGACGAAGAATTCGCGGTGTTCGGGGCTGTCGGGCGCGAGCGATATGCCGCCGACCGCGGGCACTTCGAAAGTGCGCAGATTATGCGACCCTTCGTTGTGCGGTCGGAACATGTTGAGCTGGAAGCGGTAACGCCGCAGGATGCGGAGCATGGCGATATCCCGCTCGACCGGATGGATGCCGAGCATCGGGCCGGGCTTGACGAATTTTTCCCAACCCCAGCCATAGACGTCCATCGCAACGCCATTTTCGGTAAGCAGGCGGATCGCCGCGGCGCGTTCTTCGTCGGGATTGGCGTTGAAGCAGCCGCGCAGCACCTCCGCCTCGGTCGCGAGCTCGGCGTAGAGGTCGTCGTCGACCGCATGACCGAAAGGCACCACCGCGACGCCCAGCCCGGGATAGGCCTCCGCCAGTTCGCGCGCGATCGGACCGCTGTAGGTCGCGTACAAATCATAGGCCGAAATGCTGTCGCGCACATTGGCATTTCCCGCGCCCGCGAGAAAGAAACGAAACGGATGGTCGGAGCAATAGTTGACCAGCTTCACCCCGCGCGCCGCGATCCGGCGGAGCAGGGCGGGGGGATAATCGACCCCCTTGAACACGATCAGCACCTCGGGCTTGGCGGCATCTACCGCCGCCAGCAGCTGCCGGGCCGCTTCCGACCCCAACGCGCGCCTTACTCGCCGTACGACCCGGCCGAAGAGCGACACCGGCGCCTCGCCGACATCATAGGCGACGACATCAACACCGGCCTTGATCATCCCGCGATAATAGCAGTCCGGCACCGCCCAGTAATTGCCGCTGACGGGGGTCAGTATCTTCATCGGCCATTCCCGTCGCCCCCCGTCATGCGCTGCATGACGGGGCGAAACTGTTCCTCATAGGCCCAGTCGGCGAGCACGCGTCGGCGCGCTGCTTCACCCATCGCGCGCACGGCTTTGCGGTCGGCGCCCAAGCGACGGAAGGCCTCGGCGATCGACGCCGCATCGACCGGATCGCAGGCGACCGCAAAGCCCGGCTCCACGAACATTCGGTGCCAGTCGGGGCCCGGGCCGACGATCAGCGCCTGCCCTTGGCCGATGGCGTCGAAGGTCTTGTTCGACGCACCCGCCATGTGGCGCAAATTCACGTCGCGAGCGTCCTGCGGCAGCGCGGCAAAGGTGACGTCATAGTCGCGCAGCGCCATGACCAGGTCGTGATAGGCCATCGCATCGCGGATCTTCAGCCGCTCGGTGCAGCCGCGATGGAGGGCATGGGCGCGCAGCCGGTCGTTATGGCCGCGCGAGGACACCGTCTCGTAACCGATCAGAGTCAGCTCGATATCGGGCGCCGCAGCCAACGCGTCGACCAGCGCCAGCGGCACGCGCTGGGCATTGATCGAACCGGCGTAAACCACCCGCACCGGACCTCCCTCGGCGGGCGCGCGGGGCGGCCCGACTTCGTCACGGCACGGTGTGTTCCAAGCGGTGATCGGCGGCTCGGTCAGCCCGGCCTCGGAGGCAAGCAGCGCCGCCCGGTCGCTGTTCGGCAGCACCACCGCCGCGGCGCGGCGCGCCATCGCATTGCGTGCCTTCCACTCCATCCGGGTGCGAAGCGATGTGCCGCGGTCGGGCGAGTCATGTTCGTGATAGACAATGCCACCGCCATGCAGCGCGCGCAAAGGAGCGCAGGCAAGCGCTGCGGTCGCATCGGCGATATAGAGCCAGTCGGGCTTCCACGCGCGGACCAGCGCCAATGCGCGCGCCGCGAACCGCACCGGGGTCAGCTTGCCGAACGGCACCCAGTCGCAGTTGCCGGCGAGATCCCCCGCAACCGCCAGCGGATCGCCAGCACCGAACGCCACGCCCAGATATCTCACCTCGTGCCCCGCGCCGCGCCACAGCCGCCCCGCGCGCATCGCGGCAGGAAAGCCTCCCGGATTGGCATATTGAATATAGAGGATCCTCATGACCCTATACGGCAATCCCATAGACATCGACGGGTGCGGCGCCCCGTAGCCGCTCCGCGACGAATGGCTCGTCGCGGATATAGAGGCTGTTGTTCGCCGAATGGACCGCCGCCTTGGCCAGGCGGCGCGTAAACGGGTCGTAGTGCCTCTGAACGAAGCCGTGCCTCGCCAGCATGTCCGCGATATCCTGCGTCACCGTCTCGACCTCGACCGCCTTGAGCTCGGGCGATGCCAGTGTCTTCTGCGCGCCGGCGACGACCGCGGGCTCATGCCCCTCGACATCGATCTTGATCAGCATCGGCACGCGCCCCGCCAGCACCGTGTCGAGCGTCGTGCCATGGACGCGTACCGCGCCCGGCGTGTCGGCGTCGGCGACATGGTTGATCGTGTCCATACCGCTGGTGAACCACAATTCCTGCTCGCGATCACCGAGGGCGCTGGTGTGAACCGCGACGCGCGGCGCCACCTCGTTCGCCGCGATGTTGCGCTTGAGCGTCGCGACGGTGTTCGCGTCGGGCTCGAATGCGATCACCTCGGCTCCCGCGACCTTCGCCGCCAGGATGGTGAAGCTGCCGATATTGGCGCCGATATCGACGAACAGGTCGCCCGCGCGCAGCATGTGCAATACGAAGCCCATGTCGGCGAACTCGTGCAACCCGAAATAGACATTGCCCGTCGCGCCGGTCATCCCGCGCTCGACCACCAGCCGGCTGCCGCCGACCCAGTCGTGGATGCGGGCGCCGCCGACCAGTCGGGCACCGAGCTGCCAGCGCGCGATGCGCGCCAGCGTGCGCAGCCGCTGTCGCTCGCCGATCGGATGCGCCATTGCATAGCGGACGAGCCGCGCGAGCGAGAAGCCACCCATCAGGCGACCGGCTGCAGCAGGACTTGGCGGAACTCTGCCTGGAACGGCGACGAGCCGAAGCCCGCCGCGGCGGTCAGGCTTACCCAATAGTTGCGGCATGATCCGGCAATCGTGAAATCGGCCGGCGCCGGCGCCGCGCCGCGTTCGAACTTGACGCTGGCGAGCACGCCGGTCCCGCCTTCCTCGGCGCAGGCGATCGTCCACACGGCCGACGCATCGTCGTTGCTCGTGACCAGCCGTCCCTCGGCACTCAGCCGGTAGGTGCCGGGCGCGAGCTGGATCAGCTGGCGCGCGACCACGTTCGGGCGTTCCTGATCCGACACGACGATCAGCCGATTGCCCTTTGCGCCCTTTTCGATGTCCGATCCATAGGCCGATTCGCGGATCAGGTGCCAGTCGATGGGTGGGAAGGGGCCTTCCTCCTCGAAACGGGCATTGTGCATCAGTTGCCGATCGCCGTCGGCCTTGCTGTCGATCGCGCGGGCATAGTTGCGGGCAGCGTCGAAATCCCGCTGGCTCACCATCATCCCGATCAGCGTCCGGTCGAGTTCGGCAAAGCTTGGCGGCAGATCTTTGCGGATCGGCAGGATGACCTGGGCCAGCGGGGCCGCCTTCTGCTTCGAGCCGATATAATAGCCGAGGAAATTGGGCAGCCAATCGGGGTTGGCCCGGAACAGGCGGATGAACTGCGGGCGCATGTCGGGTTCCAGCATCGCCTTGCCCAGAATCGGGAACAACAAGGCCTGGCTGCGCCGCGAACTGCGTAACGACGCGTCGACGTCGGTCATCGCCAGGTCGATCCGCCCGCGCTTCACCGCATCCTCGATCAGCCACAGATTGGCGATATGGTCGCGGCGCGTCAGATAGGTTGCGGCCATGATCGCCGGCTTCACCGGCTTGCCGCGGCGCGCATTGTCGAGTCCGATCATGCGGTAGGCCGAGGCGATCGTCGCATTCCCGTCCAGCGCCTCGCGCGCCAGCGCCGCTGCCGCGCCAATCTGGCGCTTGTCGCCGGTCACATAGACCAGGTCGTTCGCAAGCTGCGCCTTGGCGCCGGCGTTGAAAGGATTCAGCGCCACCGCGCGCGCCGGATTATACACGGCCATGACCGTCGACGCCGAAAAGAGCGTGACGAGCAGCCAGAACAGGAACATCGCGGCGCCGTAGATGAGGAGGCCGCGGGCCGGAAGCCGTGGCGCATGCCGCGTCCCCGCCCTGCCGATCGTCCTGCCTCCGACTGCGGCCTTACTCGCCCGGCTGCGCGTCGGCATAGCCATAGCCATATTCATATCCATAGCCGTAATAGGCGCGCTTCTCATCGAACTTGGTCAGCACGACGCCGAGCAGCGTCGCCCCGGCACCGCGCAGGCGGGCGAGCGAGTAGCGTATCGCGTTGGTGCGCGCGCCCTCGGCCTCGACGCAATAGACGACGCCTTCGACCTTGCTCGCAAGCAGCGGCGAGTCGGCAAGACCCAGCACCGGCGGTGCGTCGAGGACGATGTGTTGGAAATGCTGGGAGAGCGCCGCGATCAGATCGACGATGCGGTCGCTCGACAGCAGTTCGGCGGCGTTCGGCGGCATCGGTCCCGCCGTGATGAAGGGCAGCTGGTCCGACTCGTCGTGGCGGACCATCGACATGATGTCGTTATTGCCCGACAGGAAGTTGCTGGTCCCCGCCCCGTTGGCGACGCCCGCCAGGCGGTGCACCGACGGCGAGCGGAGGTCGCAGTCGACGACGATCGCGGTCCGTCCGATGCGGTGGAGCGATAGGGCCAGCGCGTAGGAGGAGGTCGACTTGCCTTCGCCCTTGCGGGTCGAGGTGCACATGAGCGAGCGCGGGACGCCTTGCGTGGTTGAGAAGCGCAGTGCGGTCTGTACAGACAGATAGGCTTCGGACTGCGACGATTTGCGGTCGCGCACTTCCTCGATCGCCAGTTCGTTGTCGGTGTCGGGAATGACGCCGAGCAGCGGCAGTTCGGTGACTTCCTGCGCCTCAGCCGGGTCGCGGACCGTAGTGTCGATCTGCGCCAGGACGATGGTGAGCAGCGCGGCAAGCGCCAGGCCGATCAACAGCGCTGTAAACATATTGTTCATCAGCTTGGGACTCGACGGGTAGCCGGGACGCAGTGCGCGATCGACGATCGCGACGTTGTTGGTCCCGACGCCGCCAGCGATGCCGACTTCCTTGTAGCGCTGGAGCAGGCCGTCATAGAGTTCGCGGTTGGTGTCGACTTCGCGCTGCAGGATGCCGTACTGGACACTGCGGCGTCGTTCGTCGACCAGGTTGGTCCGGGTGCCGCCGACGCGCGAACGCAGCTCTTGCTCGCGCGAAAGCGCAGCATTATAGGCGGCGCGCGCTACCGCGACGCTCGACCCGCCAACCTGGTTCTGCTCGTTGGCGATCGCACGGTCGACTTCCTTGATCTGACGATCAAGCGCCTGCGCCGGCGGATAGTCGGGCTGGAAGATGACCATCAGCTTGGCATATTCAGCCTGCAGTTCGGACTTGCGCTGACGAAGATTCGCGACGCTCGGGCTACCGCTGGCGGTCGCCGACGCCTGGCCGGTCGCCGCCTTGAGCGCCCCTTCGGCAGCGATGCGTTCGATCGTCGCCTTGTTAAGCGCGTCGTTGAGCGCGACGAGATCGGTTGCGGTGATCGAACGTTCGACACTCGGCGCCTTGGGGTCGCTGCTGTCCGACTGCGCTATAGTGAGGATGCCTTGCCTTTCGGCGTAGCTCATCATGTCGCGCTCGGCCTCTTCCATCTTGGCCTTGGTCGAGGCGAGCTGTTCCTCGAGGAAACGGCGGGCGTAAGAGGCCGAATCATAGCGGCGCTCGAGGTTGGCCGCGATGAAATTCTCCGCCCAGCTGTTGGCGATCTTCGCCGACAGCTCGGGATCGGGGGTCGATACCGAGATGTCGACCAGCGCCGATCCCACGACCGGCTTGATCTGTACGGCCCCGCTCAGGCGGCCGGCGACGCTACGGGTCGCGGCGTCGAGTTCGGCCTTCGACATCACGCGCAGCGACGATGGCGGCGCCTTGCCGCCGAAAGCAGCGAGATAGGCGGGGTCGCGCGCCAAATTCAGGCTTTTCGCCACGCGCTCGGCCTGCGAGCGCGCACGCAGCAGGTTATATTGCGTCTGATAGAATTCCTGCTCGACGCGGCCGCCGCGTTCGGGCTCCACGCCGCTCATATTGCCGAGAACCTTGGACTCGGTGCGCGAAATCTCGATCCGCGCGGTCGCCGTGTAGATGCGCTCGGCAAGCATCGTGTATATCGCGCCGGCGATCAGGCAGGCGACGATCGTACCGATGATTACCCATTTCCAACGCAGCGCGACCCGCCAATATTGCAGGATCCACGGCATCGCCGTCGCGAAACCGCCGGCCTGCCGACTGGAATCGGGGTCGGCAGCCGGTCTCGCCGGAACGGCCAACATCGGGGACTGGGGAGTTGCGTCGGTCATGGGGCGCGTTCAAACTTCCTGAATAATCTTACTTGATGAGCGCCACGACGGGCGACACGAGCAGCGGGGTGGCGGCAAGGATATCCTTGAACAGGCGGCGGCCCGGCGAATCGCCGACCACCACGACGTCGTTGGCGAAAACCTCGGGGTCGTCGTACAAACCCTGCCGGATCGCCTTCAGATTATAGAGCGCGGCCATTCGCTGGCCGCCGACCGTGCGAAAGACCACCACATCGTCGAGCTTCGCGAATTCGGTCGTGCCCTTCGCGAGCGCGACCGCCCGCATCAGCGACATCTTGCCTACCACGGGGTAGAGGCCCGGCTGCGCTACCTGGCCGTCGACGGTGAGCACCTGGCTGACCGATTCGGTCACGTTGACGCTGACGTCGGGCCGGCGCACAAAACGCGCAAGACGGGCCTCGATCGCCTCCGCAAGCTGCGCGGTGGTCTGGTTCGACGCCTGGATCTCGCCGACCAGCGGCAGCTGGATCTTGCCCGAGGCATCGGCCTGCACCTGCTTGCTGAGGTCGGGAACGCCATAGACGTCGACGCTCAGCCGGTCGAACGGCCCGATCAGATAGGCGCGCGTCTCACCGACCAAGTCGTCCCCCGTCGGCGCGGGCAGCGACTTGCCGTCGGTGACCTGGAGCGTCGGCGTGCTCGTGAGTTGCGGGCGGCTGCCACAGCCGGCCAGCAGGCAGGCGGCGGTCAGGCTGGCGATAGCCAAACGAAAATTCACCGAAACATCTTCCCTTTTTTACTGCCCGCTGCCTGCGAGGGACTAGCCCGCCCGCCCGGCAAAGGAAACCGCAAAATCAATCCCGTCGCCCCCGCAGCGCGCCTCTAGCGAAAGCCCGCCGCACTACGCTGGCCCTTGCGGCGAGCCTTGGGAATGTCGGGCCGGCGGTAGAGCAGCGCCGTCGCCAGCGTCGCCATCGCGGCGAGCGCAGGCGTGCGCAGGGGATAATCGACGAGGCTGGCCGCCGCGAAGATGGCGAGCATCATCAGCGACGCGATGATTCCGACCCGATCGGTCGCCGCCGCCTGCTCGTGCCGCCAGCCTTTAACCGCTGCGCGCCAGACGATGAAACCCCAGCCGATCAGCAGTCCCAGCGCGGGCAGCCCGCCGTCGATGAGCAGCTCGAGATAGTCGTTGTGCGCATGGTTCAGATATTGCAGCGACAAAAGATCAACCGGCTCGGCAATCTTGTACGCGGCTTCGAAGCTGCCGAAACCGCCGCCGAAGGGCGCATAGTGCCATATCATAGCGTTGAGCGTCGGCAGCACGGCCAAACGCAGGTCGGCCATCACATCGCCCTGATCGAGGCGGTCCATGAACCCCGCGCCAAAGACCAGCATCGCAATCGCTCCGGTTATCGTGCCGACGATCGAGGCGAGCAGGGTCAGCCGCACGATATTGCCCGCCGATTCGGTGCCGACCGCGGCGCCGCGCATGCGGTAGAGCAGCAGGCTGGTCGCGAGGAAGCTCGCGCCGCCGATAGCGAGGCCGGCGCGCGAGCCGGTGGCCATGATTGCGAGCATCACGGACACACCGCCGAGCACCCCGAGCAAGGTCGCGGCGTGGCTGCCCGCGCGGTCGTTGCGGCCGTGGAGGAACCACAGGAGGAGAGGCCAGTAGAGCGCGAGAAACACCGCGTGATGGTTGCGATTGGCGAAGAAGCCGACAGCCGCGCCGACATTGGTGATGCGGTGGAAATAGGGCGCGCCGTCACCGCCGAGCAATTGCAGCACGCCGAATACCGCAGCGACGGCAAGAAAGGCAAGCAGCCGCAGCGGCAGCTGGCGCAGGCTCGAGTCCGAGGTGCGGCCAGTGAGCAGCACGACCGCCAGCGGCACCAGCAAGTCGAGCAGCGAATGGATCGCGCGGCCCGGCGACAGCGCGAGCGGGCGCCAGCCGATCTCGACCCCCGCGGCGGTCATCCGCGTCGCAAGGTCGCCATGCCCAGGCAGCGCCGACCACAACCCGGCCGGGAGCGGTACGAGCTGGATGAGCATCCAGCCGGCGAGCGCGGCGAGCAATAGAAGCAACGGCCGATAACGCTTGGCAAGCCGGTCGCGCCGGCTCTCGTCCCACCAGCCGGGCAGGGTGATCGCGATCGCGACGATCGCTAGCGTGCGCACTATCACGAGCCCAACGCCATCGACCCGCGCGGAGCCGCCGAACAACAGGATTGCGATCAGGAAAACCGCCAGAAACCAGCGATCGAAAAGGGACTCCCGGGAACGAGACATTCAGACTTCCATTATTATCATTGCGTGCGGCTTTAGGCAGGAAATGCAGCGAATGCCACCCCCCGGGGGTCAAATCGACCAGTAACGCCCGTCCGTAACGGCTACGCGCTCGGTGTTCCACATCCGCTTGAGGTCCGCGACAAGCCCGCCGGGGCGCAGCATCCCGGCGAGTTCGGCGGCTTCGAGCGCACGAAAGCTGTCGTGCCGCACGGCGCCGACGATGCAATCATAGGCCGGACCGCCGGGCATCGGCACCAGATCGAGCCCATATTCGTGCCGCGCTTCGGCGGGATCGGCGTGCGGATCATGAACCGCGACACGGTGACCGCGGCGGCGGAGCGCCTCGACCAGGTCGATCACCTTGCTGTTGCGTAGGTCCGGCACATTTTCCTTGAAGGTCAGCCCCAGGATCAGAATGTCGGCCTCGGCCTTGCCCAGCGCGCGATCCACTTCGCCCGCCATCCATTCTGCCATTCCGTCGTTGATCGCGCGGCCCGACAGCACGACCTGCGGATCGATCCCCAGCTCCTGCGCGCGGTGGCTCAGATAATAAGGGTCGACCCCGATGCAGTGGCCGCCGACCAGCCCGGGCTCGAAGGGCAGGAAATTCCACTTGGTCCGCGCCGCGTCGAGCACGTCCCACACCGAAATGTCGAGCGCCGAGAATATCTTGGTGACCTCGTTCATGAAGGCGATGTTGATGTCGCGCTGGGCGTTCTCGATCACCTTTGCCGCCTCGGCGGCGCGGATCGAGCGGGCGCGGAACACCCCGCCGCTGGTCACCTTGCCATACACCTCGGCCAGCAGTTCGGTGATTTCCGCATTCTCGCCAGCGAGCACCTTCATGATCTTGTCGACCGTATGTTCGCGGTCGCCGGGATTGATGCGCTCGGGCGAATAGCCGAGGAAGAAATCGGTGCCGCGCGCGAGCCCGGAGAGTTCCTCGATCATCGGCCCGCAGATATCCTCGGTCACGCCCGGATAGACGGTGCTTTCATAAACGATCGTCGGCTTCTTCGCGGGATCGATCAGCGCCGCGACGGTTCGTGTGGCGCTCCGCACCGGCGACAGGTCGGGCCGGTTGTCGGCGTCGATCGGGGTCGGCACGGTGACGATATAGAGGTCCGCGCCGCGGCATTCGCCAGCATCGCTCGTCAGCGCCAGCGTAGAGGCAGCGAGTGCTGCGCCATCGACCTCGCCGGTGCGGTCGTGGCCGTCCTTCAGTTCGGCGATGCGCCCCCTGTTGCTGTCGAGCCCGACAGTCCCGAAATGTTTCGCGAGTTGCACCGCGAGCGGCAGTCCGACATAACCCAGCCCGACGACGACGATCTTCATAGTACGAGATTTCCTTGGGGAGAGGCGCCGGGGCTCAGAGCCCGTGATAGTCGCGGTACCAGCTGACGAAATTGGGGATACCGACGTCGATCGGCGTCGTCGGCTCGTAGCCGAGGTCGCCTGAAATCGCGCTGATGTCGGCATAGGTTTCGGGGACGTCGCCGGGCTGCAGCGGCGCCATCTGCTTGACCGCCTCGCGCCCGCAGGCCTCCTCGATCAGCGATATCATCCGCGTCAGCTCTTCGGAGCGATTGTTGCCGATATTGTAGAGGCGGTGCGGCGCGACGCTGCCCCCTGCCTTCACTTCACCGTCGTCGGGCGGCGGATTGGCGATGCACGCCGCGACTCCCGAGACGATATCGTCGATATAGGTGAAGTCGCGGCGCATCGCACCGGCGTTGAAGACCTGGATTGGCGTGCCGGCGAAGATCGCCTTGGTGAATATCCACATCGCCATGTCGGGGCGGCCCCAGGGGCCGTAGACGGTGAAGAAGCGGAGGCCCGTGAGCGGAATGCGATAGAGGTGCGCATAGGTCTCGCTCATCAGTTCGTCCGACTTCTTGGTCGCAGCATAGAGCGACATCGGATGGTCGACGCGGTCCTCCACGCGGAAGGGCAGGGTCTTGTTGCCGCCATAGACCGACGAGGAGGAGGCATAGACCATCGGCACCTGCCGCGCCCGCGCGACTTCGAGCAGGTTGAGATGCCCGACGAGGTTCGACTGGACATAGGCGCGCGGGTTGTCGATCGAGTAGCGCACGCCCGCCTGCGCACCCAGATGTGCGATATCGGTGAATTGCAGGCCGGCCAGCGCTTCGTCAAGCGCGTCCGCATCGGCGAAATCGACCTGCCGGGAGGTGAAGAGACCGCCAAATTTTTCGGAGAGCTTGGCGAGCCGCGCGCGCTTCAGCGCCGGGTCGTAATAGTCGTTGACGATATCGATGCCGACCACCGGCCGGCCTTCGCCCATCAGGCGCCGGGCGAGGTGGAAACCGATGAAGCCGGCGGCGCCGGTGATGAGCACGGTCAAACCCTGTCTCCTGTTGCCGAGCGCCGCGATAGCCATGCTGGTGCATTGCAACAAGGGCGAAGTTTCATGAGGCTAGGCCAACAGCCGGTTGACTTCGCGCCCGCAGCGCGGAAAGGGGAGGTCGCCCCGAAACGACGCGCGGACCGCCCTGTGGCGCCGCTTTCAACATGAGGACCAACGGCTTGTCCGGACAAGAAAAGATCGCCCTCGTCACCGGGATCACCGGGCAGGACGGCGCCTATCTGGCGCGCCTGCTGCTCGAAAAAGGCTATGTCGTCCACGGGCTGAAGCGCCGCTCCTCATCGTTCAATACCGGACGGATCGAGGATATATACCAGGATCCGCACGTCGAAAATGCGCGGCTGCACCTCCATTATGGCGACCTGACCGACAGCACCAACCTGATCCGCATCGTGCAGGAAACGCGGCCGACCGAAATCTACAACCTCGCGGCGCAGAGCCATGTGCAGGTGAGCTTCGAGACCCCCGAATATACCGCGAACAGCGATGCGATCGGCACGCTGCGCCTTCTGGAGGCCATTCGCATCCTCGGCATGGAAAAGACGTGCCGCTTCTATCAGGCGTCCACGTCCGAACTCTATGGCCTCGTCCAGGAAGTGCCGCAGCGCGAGAGCACGCCCTTCTATCCGCGCAGCCCGTACGCCGCGGCCAAGCTCTATGCTTATTGGATCGTCGTCAATTACCGCGAAGCCTATGGCATGCACGCCTCGAACGGCATTCTCTTCAACCATGAAAGCCCGCTTCGCGGCGAGACCTTTGTGACGCGCAAGATCACCCGCGCCGCCGCGGCGATCAGCCTGGGGCAGCAGGAGAAGCTGTATCTCGGCAACCTCGACGCCAAGCGCGACTGGGGTCACGCCGCCGAATATGTCCGCGGCATGTGGATGATGATGCAGCAGGACGAGCCCGACGACTATGTTCTCGCGACGGGCGAAACCACACCCGTGCGCGATTTCGTCGAATGGGCCTTCCAGGACGTCGGCATCGCGCTCGAGTGGAAGGGCGAGGGCGTCGACGAGAAGGGCTGGTGCAAGGCCAGCGGCAAGTGCCTCGTCGAGGTCGACCCGCGCTATTTCCGGCCGACCGAGGTCGATCTTTTGATCGGCGACGCGTCGAAGGCGCATCAGAAGCTCGGCTGGCGCCACGAGACCCCGGTGCGCGAACTCTGCCGCGAAATGGTCGCCGCCGACCTCGCGGCGTACAAGGCCGGCACGACCCCGGCGCATGGCTGAGGCTTTTTCTCTCGCGGGCAAGCGCGTGTGGGTCGCGGGGCACCGCGGCATGGTCGGCAGCGCGCTCGTGCGCCGGCTTGCCGAGGAGAATTGCGAGGTCCTGACCGCAGGGCGCGACGCGCTCGATCTGCTCGACCAGGCGGCAGTGCGGCAGTGGACCGCGCGCGAGAAGCCCGATGCGGTGTTCCTAGCCGCGGCCAAGGTCGGCGGCATCCTGGCCAACGACAGCTTTCCGGCGGATTTCCTTTACCAGAACCTCGTGATCGAGACGAATATCGTCGATGCCGCGCACCGCGCCGGGGTCGCGAAACTCTGTTTCCTCGGTTCGTCGTGCATCTACCCCAAGTTCGCCGCGCAGCCGATCATCGAGGAGGCGCTGCTCACCGGCCCGCTCGAGCCGACCAACGAATGGTATGCGATCGCCAAGATCGCGGGGATCAAACTCGCGCAAAGCTACCGCCGCCAATATGGCGCCGACTATATTTCGGCGATGCCGACCAATCTCTATGGGCCGGGCGACAATTTCGACCTCAACAGCAGCCATGTTCTGCCCGCGCTGATCCGCAAGGCGCATGAGGCCAAGGTATCTGGCGCGAAGACGATGACGCTGTGGGGCAGCGGCACGCCGATGCGCGAATTCCTCCACGTCGATGACTGCGCCGACGCCTGTGTCTTCCTGATGAAGAGCTATTCGGACGCGGGTCATGTCAACGTCGGCTCGGGCAGCGACATCGCGATCGCCGACCTCGCACGGCTCGTGATCGAGGTCGTCGGCGCCGATGTCGCGATCGAACTGGACACCAGCAAACCCGACGGCACCCCGCGCAAGCTGATGTCGAACGCCAAGCTCGCCGCCATGGGCTGGTCGCCCAAGATCGACCTCCGCGAAGGCATCGCAGCAACGTACGACTGGTTCCTCGCGCACCACGCCTGACACGCGCTTGCAATCGCCGGGCGCAGGATCGACAAAGGCGCCCATGGATATCGCATTCGACAACAGCTTCCACCGCGACATGGAAGGCTTTTACGCGCCCGCCGAGGCCGCCACGCCATCGGCGCCGAAGCTGCTCGCCTTCAACGACAGGCTCGCCGAAAAGCTCGGCCTCGACACCGCGGGCGCCGACGACGCGACGCTGGCGCGCCTCTTCTCGGGGCAGGCGATGCCCGGCGGCGCCAACCCGCTCGCCTTTGCCTATGCGGGGCATCAGTTCGGTCATTTCTCGGCCCAGCTCGGGGACGGCCGCGCGCTGTTGCTCGGCGAGATCGTCGCGCCCGACGGCAAACGCTTCGACGTCCAGCTCAAGGGATCGGGCCCAACGCCTTTCTCGCGCAACGGCGACGGCAAGGCCGCGATCGGCCCGGTGCTGCGCGAATATCTGGTTTCCGAAGCGATGGCGGCGATGGGCGTCCCGACCACCCGCTCGCTCGCCGCCGTCGCGACCGGCGACCGCGTCCAGCGCGAGCGCGCGCATCCCGGTGCGGTGCTCACGCGCATCGCGGCGAGCCATATCCGCGTCGGCACCTTCCAGTTCTTCGCCGCGCATTTCGGCGCCGAGCATGTGATCCAGCTGTCGGATTACAGCGTCCGCCGCCATTTCCCCGACCTCGCCGCAGCGCCGAACCCGCATCTCGCGCTGCTCGACCGCGTCATCGGGCTGCAGTGCGACCTCGTCGCGCACTGGCTCGGCGTAGGCTTCATCCACGGGGTGATGAACACCGACAATGTCGCGATCAGCGGCGAGACGATCGATTACGGCCCTTGCGCCTTCATGGACCGTTTTTCGGCCTCGACGGTGTTCAGCTCGATCGACGCCAACGGGCGCTACGCTTATGGCCGCCAGCCGCAGATCCTCCACTGGAACATGGCGCGCTTCGCCGAGGCGCTGCTCCCCGCGATCCATGCCGTCGACCCCGCCGATGTCGAGGCCGCCAAGGCGCTCGTCGACGCGATCCCCGATCGCTTCCGCAGCCACTGGTTCGCAAGGATGCGCGCCAAGCTCGGCCTTGCGAGTGCGCACGAGAGCGACGCGGTGCTGATCGACGAACTGTTCGGGGAACTCGAAACGCATGGTGTCGATTTCACCGGCTTCTTCCGCGCGCTGGCGCAACTGCTGCGCGGCGAAGCCGACGCGGTGCAGGCGCTGCTCCCCGAGCCCGAGGCGATGACGCCGTGGATCGCCAACTGGTGGGCACAGCTCGAACGAGAAGATATTCATCCAGTCGAGCGCGCTGCCACGATGGACCGCGTGAACCCGCTCTATATTCCGCGCAATCACCTGGTCGAGACCGCGCTCGATGCCGCCGAAACCGGCGATCTGGCACCCTTCGAGGCGCTGCTCGAAGTCGTCCGCAACCCCTATGCCGAGCGCCCCGAAGGGGCGGGTTTTGCGGGCCCAGCCCCCGCCGCCGCCGCGCCTTATGTCACTTATTGCGGCACATGAAGGCAGTTGCGGGCTCAATCGCGTTGCAGCGTCCAGGCTTTGCGGCTACCGAGCGGGCACGCAAAAGCCCAATTGATTCCGCCGCATCCTGACCCAACAGAACGGAATGAGCCCAGCCCTATGAAAGCCTTGATTCTCTGCGGCGGTCGCGGGACCCGCCTCCGCGAAGTTTCCGAAACCTTGCCCAAGCCGATGGTGCCGATCGGCGACAAGCCGATCGTCTGGCACATCATGAAAATCTACGCCGCGCACGGCATCAACGAATTCGTGCTGCTGCTGGGTTACAAGGGCGATATCATCCGCGACTTCTTCCTCAATTATGCGAACCAGTCGTCCGACGTCACCGTCGATCTGTCGAAGCGCGGCGAGGACCGGCTGCAGTTCCACAAGCACCAGACCGAAGACTGGAAGGTTACGCTCGCCGAAACCGGCGAGGATGCGATGACCGGCGCGCGCATCCGCCGCGGCGCGCGTTATCTCGACGGGGTCCAGCATTTCTGCGCCACATATGGCGACGGCGTCGGCGATGTCGATATCACCGCGCTGGTCGATTTCCACAAGGGCCATGGCAAGACCGCGACGCTGACCGGCGTCTATCCCCCGGGCCGCTTCGGCGAACTCGGCACCGAGGGCGGCGTCGTCGCCAGCTTCAACGAAAAGCCGCAGGTATCGGGCGGCCACATCAACGGCGGCTTCTTCGTCTTCAACCGCAATTTCGTCGACGATTACCTCGACGACCGCGAGGAGCTGATCCTCGAGCGCGAGCCAATGGAACGCCTCGCCGCCGACCGCGAACTGATGATGTTCGAGCATAATGGTTTCTGGCAGCCGATGGATACCCCGCGCGAATATTCGCTGCTCAACGAGCTGTGGGCCGACGGGCAGGCGCCCTGGAAGAAGTGGTAAGCGGCGCGATGTTCGGCGACGCCTATCGCGGCAAGACCGTCCTCCTCACCGGACACACCGGCTTCAAGGGTTCGTGGCTGGCCGAATGGTTGCTCACGCTTGGCGCCAATGTCGTCGGCTTCTCGCACAAGGTCGACGACGGCCCGACGCATTTCGCCAGCATCGGCCTCGCCGACCGGCTGACGCATATCCTCGCCGACGTGCGCGACGCCGACGCGGTTAACGATGTCGTGGCAGCGCACCAGCCCGACTATGTCCTGCACCTCGCGGCGCAGGCGCTGGTGCGCTATAGCTACGACAATCCGGTCGAGACGATGGCGACCAACGTCATGGGCACGGTGCATGTCCTCGACGCGCTGCGCCGCGCCGGGCGACCCGCGGTGGCGATCTGCGTTACCTCCGACAAATGCTACGAGAACCGCGAGATATTGTCGGGCTACCGCGAGGACGACCCGATGGGCGGCCACGACACCTATAGCGCGTCGAAGGGCGCCGCCGAGATCGCGGCGCACAGCTATCGCCGCAGCTTCTTTTCGGCGCCGGACAGCCCGGTGAAGATGGCGACGGTGCGCGCGGGCAATGTCATTGGCGGCGGCGACTGGTCGGTCGACCGCATCGTCCCCGACTGCGTGCGCAGCCTGTCGCAGGGCGAGGCGATCCGCATCCGCAACCCGCGCGCGACGCGGCCCTGGCAGCATGTGCTCGAATCTTTGAGCGGCTATCTCTGGCTCGGCGCCCTGCTCGGCGGCGCGGCGACGACCGCACGCGTGAAATCGCCTGCCGACGTGACCGAGGCATTCAACTTCGGCCCCTGGGTCGAAGCCAACGGGTCGGTCGAACGGCTGGTCACCGAATTTTTGAAGCACTGGCCAGGCGACTGGATCAATGCGGCCGAGCCCGGCGCGGTGCACGAGGCGGGGCTGCTCGGGCTGTCGATCGACAAGGCGTATCACAAGCTCGACTGGGCGCCGACGCTCGACTTCGCTGACGGCGTCGCGCTGACCGCGGGCTGGTACAAAGCGGTGGTCGCCGACGGCGCCGACCCGCTGGCGCAGACGCGTCACGATATCGCAACCTATGTGGCCGAGGCGCGGGCGAAATCGCTCGCCTGGGCGGCCTGAACCAACCCAAGGGGGATATAGATGATCGACGGCGTCCTGATTACACCGCTGCGGCAGATTCCGGACGAGCGCGGCAAGATCATGCACATGCTGCGCGCCGATGCTCCGCATTTCGAGAAATTCGGAGAAATCTATTTCTCCTGCGTCCAGCCCGGCGCGATCAAGGCGTGGCACATCCACAGCGAAATGACGCTGAACTATGCGGTCGTCCACGGCCGCATCAAATTCGTCCTCTACGACGACCGCGAAGGTTCGCCGACGCGCGGCGAACTGCAGGAAATCTTCATGGGCGAGGATAACTACTGCCTCGTCACGGTGCCGCCCTTCGTGTGGAACGGCTTCAAGGGCTATGGCCAGTACCCGGCGATCGTAGCGAACTGCACGACGATCGCGCACCGTGCCGACGAGATCGACCGCATGGACCCGTTCACCGACAAGATCCCTTACAACTGGGACGTGAAGCATGGCTGACGGCCGGCTGCTGCTCGTCGGCGGCAGCGGATATTTCGGGGCGCGGCTGGCGGAGGCGCTGGCGGGTGAATGGGACGTCGCGGTCACCGTGCGGTCGGACACGCCGGCACGCGCCGCCTGGCTTGCCGAGCGGGGCATTGCCTCCTTCGCCTATGACAGCAGCCGCGACGCGGCGCTCCCCGGGGGCGACTTTACCGCGATCGTCAACCTCGCCATGCCCGGTGCGTGCGCCGCCGGGCAGGACGCCGACGGTGCGATGGCGCAGGGCCTCGCCACCGCCGACGCCTGCCTCGCTGCGCTCGGCGAGGGCAGGGCGCAGCGCCTGATCCACTTCTCCACCTTCCATGTTTATGGCGGCAAGGTCGGCACCCGCTATTTCGAAGACATGGTCCCGGCTCCGCATCATCCCTATGGCCAGGCGCACCGCGCGGTCGAGGAACGGCTGCTGACGAGCGACGTCGCCGACCGCATTGCGATCCTCCGCCCGACCAACATGGTCGGCGCCCCGGCGCACAAGGATCTCGGCGAGCAGGCGGGGCTGATCTTCATCGACCTCTGCCGCCAGGTCGCGGAAAAGGGCGCGATGGAACTCCGCAACGACGGACAAAGCTATCGCGATATCCTGCCCTTCGGCGACGCCATCGCGGCCGTCGACCTGCTGCTGCGCGCGAACAACGGCTGGGCGGGCCTCTTCAATCTCGGCGCAGGGCATGCGATCACGATGCAGGCGCTCGCGCAAATCATCGCTGCCGCCGCGCCGCGGGCCGTGCCTATCGCTTATGGCGACGGCACCGACGCGTTTCGCGAGCCCTTCACGGTCGACATCGCGCGCCTCGAAACGCTCGGCTGGACGCCCTCGGCCAGCATCGCGGACGAGGCGCGCCGCACAATCGCCGCTTTCGCATGACGGGCCCTCGGCTCCTCGGCATATCGCTCTCTTGCCACGAGCCGGTGAACCGTGCCTTGTTCCGCGAGATCGGCGCGCTCGGCGTCCCCGTTCATCTCGTTGTCCCGCGCCGTCATTTCGTCGGGGGGAAATGGCGCGACACCCCCGACTTTCCGCCCGAAAATTACGAGTTGACCCTGCTCGATCTCAGCGGCACCAACCAGCGCACCCACACGCTGCAGGGGCTGCAGCAAATCGTCGACGCATTCCGGCCGACGCATATCTATTGCGACAGCGACCCAGCGAGCATGATGGTGCAGCAGGCGAAGAAGGCCGCACCGGGCGCCAAGCTCTGGTCACTCACCGCCGAGAATATGCCCCAGAGCCTCGGCATCGACCTCAAGAAGGCGTTCGAGATGCGCAACCCCGCCGGCATCGCCTCGGCGCTGGTGAAGGCGTGGCTGCGCCGCTCCGCCAAGCGCAAGGTCGACCGAGTCTTCACTCTGAGCGCCGACGGCACCGCCCTGATCGAGGGCATGGGCCTCACCGCCACGCAGGTGCCGCTCGGCTTCGACGCGCGGCTGTTCCAGCCCTTGTCCGAGGCCGAACGCGCCGCGGTCCGCGCCGAACTTGGCCTCACCCGCCCGACGATCGCCTATTTCGGTCGTCAGACCTCCGAAAAAGGCATCCACCTGCTCATCGACGCGCTCGATCGCATTCGCGAGAAGGAATGGCAGTTCCTGATCGACGACTTCATCGGGGCCTCGGACTACACCGCGCAGCTCCAGGCACAGATCAAACGCCTCGACCTTGCAGACCGCGTGATCTTTTTCGAATCGAAGCACGAGGACATGGCGCGCTATATGAATGCCGCGGATATTGTCGTGCTGCCGTCGCTCAGTACCCCCAAGTGGAAGGAGCAGTACGGCCGCGTCATCCAGGAAGTGATGGCGTGCGGCCGCACCATGGTCGGCAGCCGCTCGGGCGCGATCCCCGAGGTGATGGGCGGGCAGGGGCATGTCTTCGACGAAGGCGACGTCGCGGGCCTCGCTGCGCTGCTCGCCGCTCTGCTCGACAAGGGCGATTTTGCCGATCCCGCCGCTCGGACCTATGCGCTCGCAAACCTGTCGGTCGATCGCCAGGCAGAGGTCATGGTTGACCTCCTCCGCCGCGAAAGCTGAGCCTGCGGAACTACCTGGCCCCGTGCGACGTTGCTTGGCGCAACGGCAGGGGGAAGATCATCTTTAGCGGACCGCCATCCATCCGTCGCATCGGAACAGAAACAGGTTGCGCCACACGCCGCCGCGGGCCAGAAACCCTTGATTGGCCGCCAGCAGATGCAAGATTCTGAAAACCCTCGCATATTGATCCGCCATGCCGCGGCGAGGCCGTCGCTGCGCACCGCGCTGGCGGTCTCGGGTTCGCTCCTTGGCCTCGCCTCCACGACCGCAAACGCCCAAGACGCCTCGGCACCGCCACCGGTCAGCGAAACCGTCGCCGATACGGAAATGGCGAAACCCACGCCGCCCCCGCCCGACGCCGTCTTCCCGCCGGTCGAGCCGATCATCGAGGATGAGGAGTTCGAACGGTCGATCCCGCCGATCTCGGCGGAGAACGACCCCGAACTCGACGTGCCGCTCGAATCGATCGCCGAGTTCGAGCGCCGCCAGGCGGCCACGGCCGCATCCGAAGGTGAAACGCCGCCCGGTTCCGAGCCCGCAGCGACCCCCGCGCTCGCCGATGGCGACGCATTCGAGGCCATCGGCGACGCGCCTGTCAACGATGTCGAACTTGCCAAGCCGCTGCCGCCGCTGGAAAATTTCAACGCCGAGCCGGTCGAATTCGCCGAACCCGAGGCTGCCGACGACAGCGTCAAAGTCGCCTACACCGTGCAGGTCAACGGCCTTGAGGCCGCCGACGACAGCACCGACGCCGACCTCGCTGATCTCTTCGGCGACCTGTCGGCGCTCTATGACGGTGACGGCGAGGCGGCGAATGCCGCGATGGTGCGTGCGCGACTGACCGCCGACGCCGATTTGATGCGCCGGGTGCTCGCCTCCGAAGGCTATTACGACGCGCGCATCGACACCCGTCTCGACCGCGGCGGCGGTGGCGACGGCCAGAATGGCGGGCAGGGCAGAGGACGCGGCACCGGTCGCGGCGAAGGTGCCACCACACCCGCCGATAACCCGGCAGGCGGCACGCCTCCCGACACCGCGCCGCGCCAGCGCCGCCCGCTGACCGCGATCATCGATGTCGTCCCCGGCCAGCGCTACACGCTCGCGGATATCATCATCGACGCCGCGCCCACGGTGCCGCCGGCCTTGATAAAGGATAATTTCCCGCTCGCGATCGGCGAACCGATCGTCGCGCAGCGCGTCCAGGGCGCCGAAGCCGCTATCGCCTTGAAGCTGCCCGAGGAAGGCTATCCCTTCGCCGTCGTCGGCCAGCGCGACATATTGCTCGACGGAGCGACCGGCGACGGCGTCTACACGCTCCCCGTCGACGTCGGCCCGCGCTCGCGCTTCGGCGGGTTCGAGACCACGGGCAAGCTCGCCTTCGACGTCGAGCATGTCGAGCTGCTCGCGCGGTTCAAGCGCGGCGACCTCTATGACAGCCGCAAGACCGACGACCTCCGCCAGGCGCTCGTCGCGACCGGCCTCTTCGCAACCGTCGCGGTCGAACCGCAAAAGACCGGGAAAAGCGCGGGCGACGACACCGAATATGTGACGATGCTCGTGACGCAGGAGGCGGGCCCGCCCCGCACGCTCGCCGCCAGCGCGGGGTACGGCACCGGCGAGGGCATTCGCCTCGAGGGCAGCTGGACGCACCGCAACCTCTTCCCGCCCGAGGGCGCGCTGATCGTACGCGGTCTCGCGGGCACGCAGGAACAGGCGCTCGGCGTCACCTTCCGCCGCTCGAACGCCGGGCGCCGCGACCGCACTTTTGAGCTCGTCGCCGAGGCGTCGCGGAGCGACTATGACGCGTTCGAGGCGCTGACCGGGCGCGTCGGGTTCCGTGTCAGCCGCGAATCGACGCCGATCTGGCAGAAGAAGCTGACCTACGCCTATGGCCTCGACCTGATCGCGACGAGCGAGGACGATTACGACTTCCTGCGCGCCGACCGCACCCGCAGCCTCTATTATATCGCGGGCCTGACCGGCCAGCTCGGCATCGACCGCAGCGACAATCTGCTCAACCCCACAAAAGGCTTCCGCGTCACCGGGCTGCTGCAACCCGAGGGTTCGCTGAGCGGCCGTTTCTCGCCCTACGCCCGCGCGCGCGTCGACGTGAGCGGCTATTATCCGGTAACCGAAAGCATCGTGCTTGCGGGCCGGGTCCGGGTGGGCTCGATCCTCGGCGCCTCGCGCGAAAATCTGGCGCCCTCGCGGCGCTTCTACGCCGGCGGCGGCGGCTCGGTGCGCGGCTTCGGCTACCAGCAACTGGGACCCAAGGATCCGAACGACGACCCCATCGGCGGGCGCAGCGTCAACGAGGCCGCGGTCGAGGCGCGCTATCGTTTCGGCAACTACGGCGTCGTCGCCTTCGTCGACGCGGGGCAGGTCTATCGGGGCTCGACCCCCGACTTCTCGAACCTGCGCTACGGCGTCGGCATCGGCGGCCGCTTCTACACCAATTTCGGTCCGATGCGTCTCGACATCGCGACCCCGATCGACCGCCAGCCGGGCGAGGCACGGGTCAGCGTCTATGTATCGATCGGTCAGGCCTTCTGATGACCGGCGACGCCGCCTTCGACGGCGCCCCGCCGCCGCCCCGGGCGAAGCCGTCGTGGCCGCGGCGCATCGCGCGCGGGACCGGGATCGCGATCCTCAGCCTCGTCGCGCTCGTCGGACTGTTCCTGATCGGGCTGAACAGCGACGCGGGGCGGCGCTTCGTCATCACCCAGATCGAGAAGATCGAACTCGAAAACGGGATGAGGATCGGCATCGGCCGGCTCGACGGCTCGCTGTTCGGCAAGATGGTGATCCGCGACCTGACGCTGAAGGATACGAAGGGCGTTTTTCTGCGCTCGCCCGAGGTTAGGCTCGATTGGCGTCCCTTTGCTTATCTCTCGAACCATATCGATATCCGTTCGGCGACCGCGCAAACGATCGTGATGCAACGGCTGCCCGCCTTCAAGCCGGTGCCCGACACCGGCGAACCGCTCCTCCCCGACATCGACATCGACGTGGCCAAGCTGCAGGTCGACCGCTTCGTCTTCGAGGCCCCTGTCGCCGGCCAGCGGCAAGAAGCACGCGTCGCCGGCAAGGTCGCCATCGCCGACCGCCGCGCGCAGGTCACCGCCAATGCCGAGACGATCGGCGCCGACGCCAAGGGCGACAAGCTCGCCCTCATCCTCGACGCGGTTCCGGAATCGAACCGCCTCGCCATCGACGTCGACATCGACGCGCCGCAGGGCGGGGTGCTGGCCGCGATGGGCGGTTTCACCGAACCGCTGACCGTCAAGCTTGCGGGCAAGGGCGACTGGAAAGTCTGGAACGGCACGCTCGCCGGCAATCTGGGCACGCAGCCGCTCGCGCGCCTCGGCCTCGCCGCGCGCGACGGGACTTTCGCGGTCAAGGGGACCGCGCGGCCGTCGCGCCTGCTCGCCGCCGGCCCCGTCGCCAACATGCTGGGAACCGAGACCGCGATCGGTCTCACCGCACGCCTCGCGGAGCGCAAGGTCGCCCTCGACGGCCGCTTCTCCTCCGACGCTGCGCGCGTCGGGCTCAGCGGCGGCATCGATCTCGGGACCAATCGCTACGAGGGGCTGCAGGTCGCTTTCGTCCTGCTCAAGCCCGGGGCGATCGCGCCCACTGTGCGCGGCAGCGGGCTGCGCGCGCAGGCGCGGCTCGACGGCGAGTTCCGGCTGCCGACGGTCGGATATCAGGCGAACGCGACCAGCCTTGCGGTCAACGACATCGTGATCGAAGCGCTCGATCTGTCGGGCAAGGCGCGCGTCGATCCGGACCAGATATTCATCCCGGTGGCGGGCCGCGCGACGCGCATCCGCGGGCTCGACACCGTTGCGGGCGGCACGCTGGTGCAGGTGCGCCTCGACGGCGACCTCGCCTATAAGGACGGGCGACTGCTCAGCGACAATATGCGTCTCCGCTCAAGCCGCATCGACGCCAAGGCCATATTGATCGCCGATTTGGGCCGCGGCTTCTACACCGGCGCGATCGACGGGCGGATCGACGATTACCGCATCGAAAGCGTCGGCATCTTCGATATCGACACCGACGCCGACCTCAAGACCGCGACGAACGGCGGCTTCGAGATTGCCGGCCGCGTCCGCGCGCGCTCGACCCGGCTCTTCAACTCGGGCGTACGCAACGTGCTGGGCGGCAATGCGACGGCGTCGAGCGACGTACGCTACGGCACCGACGGCGTCATCCGCTTCTCGGGCCTCCGCCTCAACGCCCCGTTGATGCGCGTCACCAGCGGGCAGGGGAGCTACAGTCCCGACGGCCAGATCAAGCTGACCGCGCGCGCCAGCTCCACCGATTACGGTCCGCTCGGCCTCCAGCTCGCCGGCACGATCACCGATCCGCGCGCGACGCTTACCGCCGACCGCCCCGGGCTGGGAATCGGGCTGCAAAAGCTCGTCGCGCGTATCACCGGCGCGCCGAACGGCTACCGCCTCGCCGCGACCGGCGACACCGATTACGGGCCGCTTGCCGCCGACGTCGTGCTCCTCACCGCCAAGGGGCCGCTCACCATCGATGTCGAGCGGGGCGACCTGTCGGGCATCGGCTTCAAGGGCCGCCTCGTGCAGAGCGCCGCGGGCCCCTTCGTCGGCCAGCTCGAAGCCTCGGGCCAAGGCCTCGGCGGGCTCGTCCGGCTCAGCGCCGCCGGCAAGTACCAGGCGGCCGCGATCAACGTGCGCGCCAACAACGTCGTGCTGCCCGGACCCGCCCAGCTCGCGATCGGTTCGGCGATCGTCGACGCCGACGTCATCCTCTATGATCGCCCGCGCGTCATCGCCGATATCCAGATCGCGCAGACGCGCATCCGCGACCTGGACATCGCCGTCGGCCGCGTGAAGGTCGATTACCAGAACGGCGCGGGCAAGGCGCAGGCGCTGGTCGAGGGGGCCAGCGGCGTGCCGTTCCGCGTCGCCGCCAATGCCGATCTGCAACCCAAACTCTGGCGCGCGTCGGTACAAGGCCGCGCGACGGGGATCAACTTCCGCACCACCAGCCCTGCGCGGATCATCCCCGCCAAGGACGGTTACGAGTTGCTCCCGACCAATATAGACTTCGGCCGCGGCAGCAGCGCGCGGCTCGCAGGGCGCTTCGGCGAGGGCATCATGCTCCAGAGCCGCCTCGACCGCGTCAACCTGTCGCTGCTCAACGCGGTCTATCCCGACATGGGCCTCGGCGGCCGCGCCACCGGCAGCCTCGACTTCGAGCAGGCGAGCAGCAGCAGCTTTCCGCGCGCCGACGCCCGCCTTACGATCACCGGTTTCACGCGCACGACTGCCGCCACGGTCAGCCAGCCGGTCGACATCAACTTTGCCGGCAAGTTGCTCGCCGACGGCGGCGAGGCGCGCGCGGTGATGCGCAAGCGCGGCAGTGTCATCGGCCGTCTCCACGCCTCGCTCCGCCCGCTGCCCCCCGGCGCAGGCACCTGGACCACGCGCCTGCGCGCCGCGCCGCTTTCGGGGGGCGTCCGCTACAACGGCCCCGCCGACACGCTTTTCTCGTTCGTCGGCTCCGGCGACCAGCGCCTCGGCGGACCGATCGCGGTCGCCGCCGACTTCAGCTGCCGTCTCTCGGATCCCTGCCTCGACGGCGTCATTCGCGGCAATGCGCTCACTTACGAGAATCTGAGCTATGGCACGCGGCTGACCAACATGGCGGTGAACGGCCGCTTCTCGGGCAACCGTCTCGAGATCGAACGGCTCTCCGCCACCGCTGGCGACGGCACTGTCAAGGCGTCCGGCTATGTGAGCCTCGCCAAGGACAGCGGCTATCCGATGAAGATCGACGCCGTGCTCGACAACGCCCGCCTCGCGCGCAGCGACGACCTTTCGGCGCGCGCCACCGGCAACCTCACGCTCGAGAAGGTCGCGGGGCAGACCGCGCTGCTGTCGGGCGACCTCCGCCTTCCCGAAACCCGCTATCGGATCGTCCGCCAGGGCGCCGCACAGGTCCCCGTACTCACCGGCGTGCGCCGCAAGCCTCCCGCGGGCCGCCCGCGGATCAGCGGCGACGGGCTCGCCGCGGTCGGCACCAGCCTGTTCGACCTCATCCGCCTCGACATCCGCCTCCGCGCGACCGACGAAATCTATGTCAGCGGCATGGGGCTCGAATCGGAATGGCAGGCCGACGTCACGCTCAAGGGCACCACCCAGGCGCCGCGCGTCACCGGCGACATCGAGCTGGTGCGTGGCACATTGGGCTTCGCGGGCCGTTCGTTCGAGCTCAGCGAGGGCAGGGTGAATTTCCCCACCGGCGACGCCTTCGACCCGTCGATCCGCCTGGTCGCGAGCGACACGATCGAAAACGTCACCGTCACGGTCAACGTCTCGGGCCGCGCGCAGAACCCGCAGATCGCCTTCTCCAGCGTCCCGGGCCTGCCGCAGGACGAGATCGTTTCGCGCATCCTCTTCGGCAGCTCGATCACCGAGCTCTCGCCGCTGCAGGCGGTCCAACTCGCCGCGTCGCTCAACAGCCTGCGCGGCAGCGGCGGCCTCAGCCCGCTGGGCGCGCTGCAATCGGCGACCGGCATTGACCGACTCCGCGTGCTCGGCCCCGACGACACGCAGGGCAGGGGCACCGCGCTTGCCGCCGGCCAGCACATCACCAACGACATTTATCTCGAGGTGATCACCGACGGCCGAGGCTATACCGCGACCCAGCTCGAAATCAGCCTGACGCCCGCGCTCTCGATCCTCAGCCAGGCCGGCGGCTCGGGCCAGACCAGTTTCAGCATCCGCTATCGCAAGGATTATTGATGCGCGCTGCGCTGCTCCTCCTGCCGTTGCTCCTGGCCGCTTGCGAGAAGGAACCGAAGTTCGAGGACCGCTACGCGAAAGCGGCGAAGGAAATCGAGGCGCGCGCCAAGGCGATGGACGCCGACATCGCCGCTGCCGACAAGGCCGCGCGCGATGCGGGGGAGGAAGCGCCAAAAGCCTTGCCAGCGGGTCCGCCGCCCGCTACCGCGGCCCCGTCATCTGGGGAGTAGCCAGCCGTCCTCCGGGACGGGCCATCGTGTCAACATACTCGGTCGAGAGGCCGTGGTGCGGTGGAGGCGCGATACGCGCCTGGGCGAGACCAATGGCATCGACCCACGTCCGGGCCGGGCGGCGGGTTTCGATGTCCGTTGGTTAAGCACCGCCGCCCGGCCCCGGAGTACCCGATGGAAGCCCTCTTCACCTCGACCGCCGTCGTCGCGCTCGCCGAGATCGGCGACAAGACCCAGTTGCTCGCGATCCTGCTCGCGACGCGGTTCAACCGGCCGCTGCCGATCATATGCGGTATCCTGGTGGCAACGCTCGCCAACCATGCGCTGGCCGCCTTGCTCGGCGCGTCGGCGGCGTCCCTCCTCGACAGCCCGGTCTTCCGTTATGCGGTGGGGGCCAGCTTCATCGCAATGGCGGCATGGACCTTGATCCCCGACAAATTCCACGACGACGAAGCCCCGAAGCCGCGCTTCGGCGCCTTCTTGACCACGCTCGTCGCCTTTTTCCTCGTCGAAATGGGCGACAAGACCCAGGTCGCGACCATCGCGCTCGGCGCGCAATATCAGAGCGTAGCGCTGGTTACTGCGGGCACGACGATGGGCATGATGATCGCCAACGTTCCGGCGATCTTCCTCGGGCACGAGTTGCTGAAGCGGGTCAATCTGGAGACGGTGCGCAAGGTCACGGCCGGGCTGTTCCTGATCATCGGCCTGTGGGTGCTGGCGCAGACGATGGGCTGGGCTGGCTAAGCTCCCGGGCGCACCCGGCCCCCTCGCCCCGCTATCGCGGTTCCCCATCCCGACGCCGTGGCCAAGAGCGATCGGCTGGACCATGGCGTCCGCCAAAATCCTCTGGCGGACAGGGTGGGATTCGAACCCACGGTGAGCTTGCACCCACGGCGGTTTTCAAGACCGCTGCCTTAAACCACTCGGCCACCTGTCCTCGCCCCGCGCCATAGCGCGCATCCGTATCGCGGCAAGCGAAACCTCGCCTCGGATCAACCTTTGGGCACCACAAGATAATCCGCATTCGTCAGCGGCGCATCCGCGTCGCACCCGACCAGCTCGGTCCGGTAGAAAAGACCCGCAATCGCATGCGTGCGGAACCGGAAAAGGTCGAATTCGAACGGCACCACGCCCTTGACCCCGCCATAATCGGCCAAGCGTTCTATCGTCGAATCCGACACCTCGAACCACAGCAAGGGCCTGCATTCGCGCAGCGTCGCGGCCAGCCCCGCCAGCACCTGCGGCTCGAAACCCTGCACGTCGATCTTGATCGCATCCACGCGGCCCATCAGCGCGTGCTCCGCGATCAGTTCGTCGCCGATGCGGATCGGCAGCGAGACCTCGCGGGCGTTGGCGGGCGCGAACATCGGGTCGAAGGTGCCCGTGCCCTGGTTCGCTTCGGTCGGCTGGTAAAAGAGGAGTTCGCCGTCGCTGTCGGCGAGGCCGACGTTGAGCGGCGTGATATTGCCGCTCGATCCGCTGGCAATATTACGCTCCAACCGGATGAAAACAGGGGGGTTCGGTTCGACCGAAACGACTTGGTCGAACGTTTCGGCAAAAGTCAGCGAATGCATGCCGACATTCGCCCCGACGTCCAGGCAGACGCCCGTCCTGCCGCGCTGCCGCGCCAGGTCGCAGAAGATGCGTTTTTCGTCGCCCTCATAATCGCCGAGGACGAGAACATTCCATTCGACGAAGGAGGCGGGATCGACGCTGACTTCGCCCCGCGAATAGCGCAGCCGGGTCTCGCCATGCGCCTGACGCGCCGGGCCGCTGAGCGCGCGGCACAGGCGTTGCCACCCGCGCAGGCGGCCGAGCGGCGAAAAAACCCGCAACAATCCCGGATCGATACCCATACTGCCCCCCGCAGATTCCTCCTTGCGCGTAACGTCGCCGGGCAACAGCGTCAACGCCGCTCCATCCGCCGCGCTAATGACTCGGCTCATCTCCCGGCCCCCTGTTCATGACAGGTGCATCCGTGCCAGATCATCCCTATGGGGTGGACATGATGCGACGCAAAACTTCTGGAATCGCCGGTTTTCTCAAGGCGGCGGCGGTCGCGGCCTCGGCGTGGACGATGGCCGCCTCGGCCCCGCTCCAGGCGCAAGGCAGCGGCGATCCGGGCTTCGACGCCTATGTCCAGTCGCTCTGGCCCAAGGCGCAGGCGAAAGGCGTGTCGCGCGCCACCTTCGACCGTGTCACCGCGGGGCTGCGCTACAATGCGCGCGTCGTGGCGCTCGACCGCGATAACCTCGGCAGCCCGCCCAGCCCGAGCACCCCGATCCCGGCCTTTGCGCCCTATAAGGCTAAGCATGTCGATGCCGCGCGTATCGGCGGCGGACGCCGCGTCCACGACCGGCTGCTGCCGCTGCTCTCGCGCATCGAGGCGCGCACCGGCGTGCCGACCAGCATCATGATCGCGATCTTCGGGCACGAGACCGCTTACGGCCAGGTCACCGGCAATTTCGACCTGCCCGAGGCGCTGGCGACGCTCGCCTATGAGGGGCGTCGCCGCAGCCTGTTCGAGCCCGAATTCCTCGCCACATTGCAGATGGTCGAACAGGGCGTCCCGCGGCAGGTGCTCAAGGGCAGCTGGGCCGGTGCCTTCGGCTATCCGCAATTTTTGCCTTCGGTCTATCTCGAGGTCGCCGAGGACGGAGATGGCGACGGCCGCGCGAACATCTGGTCGAGCGAGGCCGATGCGATCGAATCGATCGGCGCCTATCTCCGCCGCGCCGGGTGGCGTGCCGGCCAGCCGTGGGGCGTCGCGGTGCGCGTGCCCGAGGGCTTCAACCGCCCGCGGGTGGCGAGCAAGCTCCAGCCGACGCGCTGCCCGCGCGTGTTCGAGCGCCACAGTCGCTGGCGCTCGATGGCCGAATGGCGCGCCGACGGCATCGTGCCCGCGGGTGGCCGCTGGCCCGCCGACCATGTCCAGGCGACGCTGCTCGAGCCCGACGGCCCCGGAAAAGCCGCCTATTTGCTGACCGGCAATTATCGTGCGATACTCGATTACAATTGTTCCAACTTTTACGCGCTGTCTGTGGGGTTATTGGCGGATGAAATCGATCGTTAGGGGCGGGGGCCTGATGGCGGCCGGAACGGCGTTGCTGCTCGCCGGTTGCGGAAGTTTCGACGGCAAGAAGGACAGCGGTCCTACCGCCGCGCCGTCGCCGGCGCCTGCAGGTCCGGTTGCCGTCGATGGCCCGCCGAAGCTCGGCGCGCCGTTTACCGTGGGCGGCACGACCTACATCCCGGCCGATATTCCGGATTATGACGATGTCGGCTATGCAAGCTGGTATGGCGAGGAACTCGCGGGGCGCCCGACCGCCACCGGCGAGGCTTTCGATCCCGACGCCATCACCGCCGCGCACAAGACCTTGCCGTTGCCCAGCTACGTCGAGGTCACCGCGCTCGACACGGGGCGGACCATCCTGGTGCGGGTGAACGATCGCGGTCCGATGGCAAACGACCGGCTGATCGACCTCTCGCGCGGCGCGGCGCAGCAACTTGGCCTGAACGGCGGAATCGCCGCGGTGCGGGTGCGCCGCACCAACCCGCCCGCCGCCGAAAAGCTCCAGCTGCGCAGCGGCAAGCCCGTCGCCGAACGCCTCGCGACCCCCGATACGCTGCTCGTGCTGCTGCGCGGCAAGCTTGCGGGCCAGCCGGTTCCGGCGGGTGTAGCAACCGCAACAGCCAGCAAGCCGGCGCCGTCGGCGCCTTCGCCGGGTGGCGATCGCTTCATCGTCGAGGGACCCGGTGCGGGCAAGCCCACGGCCGTCGAGACGCCGGCGCCGAAGCCCACCGCGGCGCCAGCCAAACCCAAACCCGCCCCCGCCGCAGCAACCGGCAGCTATATCGTCCAGGTTGCGGCTTTCAGCGGCGAGACGCGTGCGAAGTCGGCCGCCAAATCGGTCGGCGGCACGGTAACCAAGGCTGGCCATCTGTGGCGCGTGCGCATGGGGCCCTATGTCAGCGAGACCGAGGCGCTAGCCGCCGCCGGCAAGGCCAAGGCGAAGGGATTCCGCGACGCACAGGTCCAGCGCGACCGCTGATTCCGATGCCGGGTCGCTTCACCATCGGCCGGGCAGGGGGCGCCGTCCTGGCGCTGCTGCTGCTCGCGCCCGGCACGTCGCCAGCGCTTGCAAAGGCTGCGCCGCCCAACGCCGTGCCGCCCGCGCCCCAAGCGACGGCCTATACCCCGCACGCGCCCATCGTGATGCTCAAGGATCTCGGGTCGGGCGCGATCCTCTATTCGCGCGGCGTCGAGCAGCGCTTTGCACCCGCCTCGATGGCCAAGGTGATGACCGCCTATGTCGTGCTCGACCTGATCAAGGCCGGCAAATTGTCGCGCGACAGGCAATTGACGGTCGGCGAGGCCGAATGGAAAAAGTGGCGTGCGGGCAATGGCGGCTCGTCGATGTTCCTCGCGCCCGGCGAAAAGGTCAGCGTCGACGATCTGCTCAAGGGGCTGATCACCGTCTCGGGCAACGACGCGGCCGCAGTACTCGCGGTCGGCATCGACGGCAGCGAGGCTGAGTTTGTCAAGAGAATGAATGCAGTAGCGGCTTCATTGGGTATGAAATCGAGCCGCTTTGGCACACCCAGCGGCTGGCCGGACGGCGGCGTGACAAAGGTCTCGGCTGCGGACCTGGTCACCCTCGCCGACCGGCTGATCCGGGACCATCCCGCCGCCTATGCGCGCTATTTTTCGATTCCGAAACTCCAGCACGGCACCGCGCCCGATGGCAAGCCGATCATTCAGCCCAACCGCAATCCGATTCTCGGTCTCGCGGGCGCCGACGGGCTCAAGACCGGCCACACCGCCGAGGCGGGCTATTGCTTCCTCGGCTCGGCCAAGCGCGGGGGGCGGCGGCTGGTCCTGGTCGTCGCCGGCATGGAAAGCGAGAAAGCGCGCCGCGAGGAAGCCGCCCGGCTGTTGGAATGGGGTTTCGCGCAGCCTTCGCGCCAGCGCGTTGCCGCGCGATGAGCGGGCGCTTCATCACGCTCGAGGGCGGGGAGGGAGCCGGCAAGTCGACCCAGCTCCGCGCGCTCGCTGCTGCTTTGTCGGACCGCGGTATCGACGTCGTCAGCACGCGCGAACCGGGCGGCAGTCCCGGTGCCGAGGCGATCCGCGCGCTGCTCATGGAGGGCAGCGACGATCGCTGGGACACGCGCAGCGAAGCTTTGCTCTTCGCCGCCGCGCGCGCCGACCATGTCGCGCGCACGATCCGCCCCGCGCTCGAACGCGGCGCGTGGGTGCTCTGCGACCGCTTCGTCGATAGCTCGCGCGCCTATCAGGGCGGCGGCGGCGGGCTCACCGACGCCGACATCCTCGCGCTCCACGCGGTCGGCTCCGAAGGCCTGCTGCCCGACCGCACTTTCCTGCTCACCCTTCGCGAGGATGAAGCAGCAAAGCGCCTCTCGGTGCGCGATGCCGCCGGCGCCGACCGCATGGGCAGCAAGCCCGCCGATTATCAGGCGCGTCTCGCCGCACGCTTCGCCGAGCTCGCCGCCGCCGAACCCGCGCGCTGGCGCGTGATTGATGGCGGCGGCGCGCCCGACGCCGTGACGTCGCGGCTGATGGAGCATCTCGAACCATGGCTCTGATCGGCCATCAGGCCCCTGAACATGCCTTTCTCGAAGCATGGGCAGCCGGGCGGCTCCATCACGCCTGGCTGCTCGCCGGACCGCAGGGCATGGGCAAGGCCGGCTTTGCTGCACGCGCGGCGCGCTTTCTGGTAACTCACGGCAAGGGCGAAGAGGGACAGGTGCCATCGCTCGACGACCCCGGCGACATCGCCGCGGACCGCCTCGTCGAAGCGGGCAACCACCCCGAAATCCTCCACCTGACGCGGCAGGTGAAGGATAAGGGCAAGGACCTCGCCCGCAACATCACGATCGATCAGATCCGCGCCATGGTCCGCCGGCTGCATTTCTCGCTGTCGCTCGGCGACTGGCGCGTGATCGTCATCGACGCGATCGACGATCTCGAAACCGACGCCGCCAATGCGCTACTCAAAACGCTCGAGGAGCCACCTGCGCAGACGGTCTTCCTGCTGATCAGCCACTCGCCGGGCCGCCTCCTGCCGACGATACGCTCGCGGTGCAGAACGCTGCGTTTTCAACCTGTTGAACGTGACGTCATGACGGCGTGGCTGCACGAAAAGCGCCCGATGACCGAGCTTTCTGAGATCCGCGCGACGGTCGCCGCGGCGGGCGGCATTCCGGGCAAGGCGCTTGAGCTGATCGACAGCGACGTCGCCGCGACCGAGAAGAAATTGCTCGCGATCGCGGCCACCGGAGACCCTGACAATCGCCTGCGCGAAGCGCTCGCGCGCGAGGTCGGCGGGACCAGCAACCGCGCCAAGCTCGAACTCGTCATCGACGTCGTCCCCGGGCTGATCGCGCATTTGGCGCGCGAGCGCCCGCTCGCCGAGATCGCACCGGTGCTCGCGCAATGGGACCGCGTCCAGCGCACCGTCCGCGACGCGATCCGCGGCTCGTACGACGGCGCAATGGTGGGCTTCGAGATCGGCAATTGTCTCGCCGAACTCGCACCGAAGCCCGCGCGCTGAGACTTCCCCCGACGCCCGCGACCCGCTAAGGCGCCGCCATGTCCGACACCAAGACCCCCTTCTACATCACCACCGCGATCAGCTATCCCAATGGCCGCCCGCATATCGGCCATGCCTATGAGGCCATCGCGACCGATGTCATGGCGCGTTTCCAGCGCGCGCGGGGGCGTGACGTTCGGCTCACCACCGGCACCGACGAGCACGGCCTGAAAATGTACCAGACCGCGCGCGACCAGGGTCGCCCGACGATCGAACTCGCCGATGAAATGTCGGGATATTTCCGTGAGATGTATGCCAGACTGAATATCAGTTTCGACCATTTTATGCGCACCTCCGATCCTGCGCATCACGAAGCGTCGCAGGCGCTGTGGCGCGCGATGGAGGCGAATGGCGACCTCTATCTCGACCGTTACGAGGGCTGGTACTCGGTCCGCGACGAGGCCTTCTACGACGAAAGCGAACTCCAGGGGGAAGGGGAGGCCCGGCTCTCGCCGCAGGGCACTCCGGTCGAGTGGACGGTCGAGGAGAGCTGGTTTTTCCGGCTGTCCAACTATCAGGACAAGTTGCTCGCGCTTTACAACGACAATCCCGACTTCATCCGCCCCGAAAGCCGCCGCAACGAGGTGCTGCGCTTCGTCGAGGGCGGGCTCAAGGATCTCAGCGTCTCGCGCACCAGCTTCGACTGGGGCGTGCCGGTGCCGGGATCGCCGGGCCATGTCATGTATGTCTGGGTCGATGCGCTGACGACGTACATGTCGGCGCTCGGATTCCCCGACCGTGCTGGCGAGTGGGGCAAGTTCTGGCCCGCCGACATCCATATGATCGGCAAGGATATCGTTCGGTTTCATACGGTTTACTGGCCGGCCTTCCTGATGAGCGCGAACCTGCCTTTGCCCAGGCAGGTGTTCGGCCACGGCTTCCTCCTCAACCGCGGCGAGAAGATGTCGAAGTCGCTGGGCAATGTCGTCGACCCGATGGAACTGGCCGAGCGCTTCGGGGTCGATGCGCTGCGCTATTATCTGCTGCGCGAGGTCAGCTTCGGGCAGGACGGCAGCTATTCGGCCGAGGCGATCGTGCGCACCGCCAACGCCGATCTCGCGAACAGCTTCGGCAACCTTGCGCAGCGCAGCTTATCGATGATTTTCAAGAATTTGGATGGTGTTCTGTCGAATGATTGGACGCCCATCGAGGACGATATCAACCTGATAGCCGATGTGCAGGACATGGCGCGCACGCGTCTGCCGCGCGAATTCGAGCAGCTCGCTTTTTCGGTCGGCATCGAAGACTGGATCCGCACGGTCTTCGCCTGCAACCAATATGTCGACGCGCACGCGCCCTGGGCGCTGCGCAAGACCGACCCCGAGCGCATGCGTGCGGTCCTGATGACCCTGTTCCAGGCGGTGCGCGCGCTCGCGATCGCCATCCGCCCGGTCGTGCCGGCGGCGGCCGACAAATTGCTCGACCAGATGGGCATCGCCGAACACGCGCGCGATTCTGCGGCACTTGCGGATGCCGACTGGTTCGCGAAGCTTATCGCCGGCGGCTTCACGGTCAGCCAGCCGATCCCGATCTTCCCGCGCCTCGAGCTGCCCGAGGGAGAAGGGGAAGGGGAGGCCTGATGCTCGTCGATTCGCACTGCCACCTCAATTACAAGGGGCTTGCCGAACAGCAGGGCGAGGTGCTGGCGCGCGCGCGCAACCGCGGGGTCACTGCCATGCTCAACATCGCGACACGCGAAAGCGAGTGGGACGATGTGCTCGCGGCCGCCGAAGGGAACGACGACGTCTGGGCAAGCGTCGGCATCCATCCGCACGATGCCGACAACCACCCTGACGTCGACACGGCGAAGCTCGTTGATCGCGCCGCGCACCCGCGCGTGATCGGCATCGGCGAGAGCGGGCTCGACTATTATTACGACAAGAGCGACCGCGTGCGGCAGCAGGACAGCTTCCGCCGCCATATCCACGCGTCGCAGCAAACGGGGCTGCCCGTCATCGTCCACACACGCGACGCCGAGGCCGACACGCTGGCGCTGCTCGGCGAAGAGATGGGCAGGGTGGTCTTCCCGGGCGTCATCCACTGCTTCACCGCCAGCGACGACTTCGCGCGCAAGGCGCTCGACCTCGGCCTCTATATCTCGATCTCGGGGATCGTGACCTTCAAGAATGCCGCCGAGCTTCAGGCGACCGCCAAATGGCTGCCGCAGGACCGCCTGCTGATCGAAACCGACTCCCCCTTCCTAGCCCCCGTCCCGCACCGCGGCAAGACCGGGGAGCCGGCCTTCGTCGCCGACACCCTGTCCTTCCTCGCGGAGCTGCGCGGCGAAGATCGCGAGACGCTGGGCGAGGCGACAAGTACAAATTTCTACAGGCTTTT
The DNA here is from genome assembly GCA_005503165.1 of Sphingomonadaceae bacterium 3R27E2-A. Classification (GTDB taxonomy): domain Bacteria; phylum Pseudomonadota; class Alphaproteobacteria; order Sphingomonadales; family Sphingomonadaceae; genus Sphingopyxis. The sequence continues at coordinate 19,013 of SCNT01000006.1, read as the reverse complement.
TTCCAAGGCGGCGCCATGACGTCACATTCGTCATGAGGGTCCGCATCCTCGGCTGCGGAACCTCGTCGGGCGTGCCGCGGCTCGGCAACGACTGGGGCCAGTGCGATCCCGATAACCCGCGCAACCTGCGCAGCCGCGCCTCGATCCTGATCACGCTCGGCGGCTATCGCATCCTCGTCGACACCAGTCCCGACATGCGGCTGCAGTTGCTCGCGGCCGAGGTGGGCGAGGTCGATGCCGTAATCTGGACGCACGAGCACGCCGACCACACCCACGGGCTCGACGACCTGCGCCAGGTGATGCACCTGCGTGGTTCGGCGGTTCCCTGCTATGCGCGCGACCATGTCCTCGACACGCTCAAATGGCGCTTTACCTATGCCTTTGCGGGTAATGCCGGCTATCCGGCGTCGGTCGATCCCATCGACCTGATGGACCACCAATCGATCGGGCCGATCGAGGTGTCGGCGATCGAAATGCCGCACGGTCCGATCAAGGCAAGTGGGCTGATCTTCAGTGACGGTGCGCACAAGGTCGGATATGCGACTGATTTTTCGAAATTTACCGACGAGATGGTCGACTTCTTTCAAGGCGTCGACCTGTTCGTCATCGACGCGCTGCGCCGCTATCCGCATCCGACGCATCCGCATCTCGCGATGACGCTCGCGGCGCTCGAAAAGGTCGGCAATCCGCGCGCGATCATCACGCATATGGACAATACGATGGATTATGACGACCTTGCCGGCGAATTGCCGGCGGGTGTCGAACCCGGCTACGACGGGTTGGAGGTGCAGTTATGAGCGATATGACGACAGGCCTGATCTGGGGCATCGGCTCGCTGGCGCTGGTCGTAAGCGCGCTCGTGGCGCGCCAGTTGCCGATGAAGGACTGGGTCAAGATGGCGCTCGCGTGGGTCGCGATCTTCGGGCTGGTGTTCCTCGTGATCCGGACATGGCAGGCGGTGACATAAGCGCGCGGCACTCAACCCTTATCACCCCTCGACCCTTTCAGTCTGTTTAACATAATATATATTATCGGATGACGAGATGCCCGCAGACGGACCCGCTCCCTACCTATCCCCCATCGATCGCCTGCTCGCCATCATGCGCCAGCTGCGCAATCCCGAAGGCGGCTGCGAATGGGATCTGGCGCAGAGTTTCGCGACGATCGCGCCCTATACGATCGAGGAAGCCTATGAAGTCGCTGACGCGATCGCCGGCGGCGACCCTGCGGCCATCTGCGACGAACTGGGCGACCTGCTGCTCCAGGTCGTCTTCCACGCGCAGATCGCGGCCGACGACGGGCTCTTCACCTTCGACGATGTCGCGAACGCCATCTCCGCCAAGATGGAGCGCCGCCATCCACATATCTTTGGTGACGTCGCGACGTCTGACGTTCGCACGCAATGGGAGGCGATCAAGGCGGACGAGCGCGCCGCCGATGGCCCCAAGGGCGCGCTCGACGGCGTCGCGCTGTCGCTGCCCGCGCTGCTCCGCGCGCAGAAGCTGCAGGGTCGCGCCGCGCGCGTCGGGTTCGACTGGCCCGATACCCAGGGTCCGCGCGACAAGATCGCCGAAGAACTGGCCGAGGTGGCGGCGGCAATCGACGACGCGCATCGCCGCGAAGAGGTCGGCGACCTGCTCTTCGCGGTCGTCAATTACGCACGCAAGCTCGGCGTCGATGCCGAGGGCGCGCTACGCGACGCCAATGTCAAATTCGCGCGGCGCTTTGCCGCCATGGAAGCCCGGGCCGGCGGCTCGCTGCAGGGCCTGTCGCTCGATGCGCAGGAAGCGCATTGGCAGGCGGTCAAGGCGTCGGAGTAGGCTCCGATGGCCACAGCCGTTCGAACCGCGCCGCATCGGCGGGGTCGAGCCGCACCGTCAGCACATGCCCCTCACCCTCGGGCGTGTCGCTCAGCACCTCGCCGCGCGCGTGAAGCCACGCCGCCGCTTCGCCCTCTTCGTAACGCAGGAAGATGCGCTGGACCTTGTGCCGCGCGGTCAAATGTGACGCCATGAGCGTGCGTGCGCCCTCAACGCCCTCGCCGCTCGCTGCCGAAATGACCGCGACGTCGGACCGCCGTGCGGCCATCTTGGCGATCTGCGCTCGATGCTCGGAATCCGCGGTGTCGATCTTGTTCCAGATCTCGATCTGCGGGATGACGTCGAGGTCCCCCTCTTCGCCCCCTTCCCCGCCGTCCTGCGGACCGTTGACGCCGAGCGAATTGAGGATGGCGACAACATCGGCATATTGCGCCTCGCTGTCGGGATGCACGATGTCGCGGACGTGGACGATCAGGTCGGCGGTGGTGACCTCCTCGAGCGTCGCGCGGAACGCCGCGACCAGCTCGGTCGGCAGGTCGGAGACGAAACCGACAGTGTCGGACAGAATCGCCTTGTCGATCCCGGGCAGCCGTATTTCGCGCATCGTCGGGTCGAGCGTTGCGAAGAGCATGTCTTCCGCCATGACGTCACTTCCCGTCAGGCGGTTGAAAAAGGTCGATTTTCCGGCGTTGGTATAGCCGACGAGGGCGACCACCGGCCACGGCGCGCGCTGGCGTTTCGAGCGCTGCAACTGCCGTGTACGCCGCGCGTCCTCCAATTGCTTGCGGATGCGCGCCATGCGGTTGCGGATCATCCGCCTATCGGCCTCTATCTGCGTCTCGCCCGGTCCCCCGAGGAAACCGAAGCCGCCGCGCTGGCGCTCGAGGTGCGTCCAGCTGCGCACCAGCCGCCCCGCCTGATAATCGAGATGCGCCAGTTCGACCTGCAGGCGCCCCTCGGCGGTCGCCGCGCGCTCGCCGAAGATTTCGAGGATCAAGCCGGTGCGATCGATGACTTTCGTCCCGAACGCGGTCTCCAGGTTGCGCTGCTGGATCGCGGTGAGGGCCGCATCGACGATAACAAGTTGCGCGGCGCCTTCGCCGACTTGCGATTTGACGGCGTCGATCTGCCCCACGCCGAGCAGGGTCGCCGCGCGCGTTTGCCGCAGCCGCAGCGGGAAGACCGCCACGACCTCGAGCCCGATCGCGAGCGCGAGCCCCTTCGCCTCCTCGGCGCGGGCGTCGAGGTCGCGCGACAGGCGCTGCCCGTGCCACTCGGGCACGATCAACACCGCGGTCGCGCCGCGGCTTACCTCTTCGCTTTCGGCTACGATATCGATCAGGCGTCGCCTTCGGGCTCGCTGTCGCTCAGGTTGATCGGCCCGTTGGGCTGTACCGTCGAGATCGCGTGCTTGTAGACCAGCTGCACCTGCCGCTCGCGCTCGAGCAGCATGCAGAAAAGGTCGAAGGCGACGATGTCGCCCTGCAGCATCACGCCGTTGACCAGGAACATTGTCACCGATTCGTCGGACTTGCGTACCGCGTTCAGAAACACGTCCTGCAGCGCCTTGCCCTTGCTCGCAGGCGCTTCGCGGATGTCGTTACCGAGCGATGCGAGGTCGAAATCATGCGATGGCATGACCGTCGAAATCGCATGCTTGTAGACGAGCTGCGATTGCCCGTCGCGGCGCAGCAGCAACGAGAAATTGTCGAACCAGGTGATGATTCCCTGCAGTTTGACGCCCTTGACGAGGAACATCGTCACCGGTGTCTTGCTGCGTCGCAGGCCGTTGAGGAAGAGATCCTGGAGATTCTGGTTTTTATCGGACACATTGGCCTCCTGTTCTTGGCGGCAGAAACCGCTGGACGGCCCTTTGCGGACCATTGCCTTCGCCTTGGCGTGCCCAATATGCGGCAAAGTGCTGCGCAGGTCTAGGGCAAAGCCGTGCGGCGTCAGGTGTCGCTTTCGGAATTATCGGTCAAACCCAAAAGCTTCAGCTTCCGGTGCAGCGCCGAGCGCTCCATCCCGATGAAGGTCGCGGTGCGCGAAATATTGCCCGAGAAGCGGTTGATCTGGATGCGCAGATACTCGCGCTCGAAATTCTCGCGCGCTTCCTTGAGCGGGATCGCCGTGATCGATTCGGCGTTGGGCAGGATGTCGGTTCCGCCGCGCACCAGTTCGGCGGGCAGCATGTCGGCGTCGATCCGCCCGAGCCGGTCGGTCGGCGCGAGGATCATCACGCGTTCGACCACGTTGCGCAGTTCGCGGACATTGCCCGGCCAGTCGTGCGCCTGGAGCGCGGCCATCGCCTCGGCGCTGATCTCGGGCGGGGGCGCGTGACGATCGGCGGCGTAGCGGCCGACGAAATGCTCGCAAAGCGAAGCGATATCGTCGCGCCGCTCGCGCAGCGATGGGATATGCACCGGCACGACGTTGAGCCGGTAATAGAGATCCTCGCGAAAACGGCCCTCGGCGATTTCGGCCATCAGGTCGCGCGCCGAGCCAGAAATGATGCGCACGTCGACACGGATCATCGTGCGCCCGCCGACGCGCGTGAAGCTCTGGTCGGTGAGCACGCGCAGTATCTTGCCCTGCGTCGTCAGCGGCATGTCGGCGACCTCGTCGAGGAAGAGCGTGCCGCCATGCGCCTGTTCGAGCAGGCCGACGCGGATCGTACCATCCTCGCCCTCGGCGCCGAACAACTCGGCCTCGACCGTCTCGGGATCCATGCGGGCCGAGGAGATGACGCGGAACGGCGCGGTCTGGCGCCCGCTCCAGCCGTGGAGCACCCGCGCCGCGACCTCCTTGCCCACCCCCGCCGCCCCGGTGATCAGGACGCGGCTGCCGGTCCCGGCGACGCGCTTCAGCGTCGCGCGGACATTGTTGATCGCGGCGCTCGATCCCGTGAGTTCGTCGGCGGGGCCGGCACGCTCGCGCAGGCGCTCATATTCGAACTTCAGCCGCTCGCTCTCGGTCGCGCGCGCGACGAGGTGGAGCAGCCGTTCGGCCTCGAACGGTTTTTCGATGAAGTCGAAGGCGCCGCGGCGGATCGCGGCGACCGCGGTGTCGAGCCCGCCATGGCCCGAGATGACGATGATCGGCAGCGTCGGATCGAAAGCCTTGATCGCCTCGACCAGTCCCAACCCGTCGAGCCGCGAGCCCTGCAGCCAGACGTCGATCAGCGCGAGCGAAGGCCGCCGCTGGCGGATCGCCTCGAGCGCGGCGTCGCTGTCCGAGGCGGTGCGGGCCTCATAACCTTCGTCTTCCATGACGCCGGCGACCAGCTCGCAAATGTCGCGCTCGTCGTCGACGATCAAAATATCAAGCGCCATAATCTTCTCTGTCCTGGCGGTTCCGGAAGCGTCCGGGGACCGTTTCAGCCTGCCCTGTCAAAGTATCGGCGCCGCGCCCCGTGAGCGGGCGCAGGCGGTCGGGATGGAGCGTCAGCGTGACTCGCGTCCCCTGCCCGGCGGGATTGTCGGCGAATTCGAGTTCGCCATAATGTTGCTCGACGATCTTCTTGACGATCGCGAGGCCCAGCCCGGTGCCGCCCTGCCGCGTGGTCATATAGGGCTCGGCAATGCTGTCGCGGGCTTCGGGAAGGCCGATGCCGTCGTCGGTGATGCTGATCGTGATTTCACCATCTTTTCCCATATCGAGCACGGCGCGAATGTGGCCGATGGGCGACGTTTCACAACTTTTCGATTTTTCCTCAATTGCTTCTACCGCGTTCTTGACGATGTTAGTCAACGCCTGCGACAAAAGTCGGCGGTCACAGACGAGAGGCTCGATCTCGTTGGGGATCGTCACCCCGAATTCGATATCGGGCTTGGCCACCTCGAAGAGGAATACCGCCTGCTTCAATATGTCGCGGACGTCCTCGACCCCGAAGGTCGGCTTGGGCATGCGCGCGAAGCTCGAGAATTCGTCCACCATGCGGCGCATGTCGTGGACCTGGCGGATCACTGTGTCGGTGAGCTTGCGGAAGGTCGCCTGGTCGCCCTCGACCTTTTCGCCGAAGCGGCGCTGGAGGCGTTCGGCGGCGAGCTGGATCGGGGTGAGCGGATTCTTGATCTCGTGCGCGATGCGGCGGGCGACGTCGGACCAGGCTGCGCGGCGCTGGTCGAGCAATTGCTGGGTGATATCCTCGAAGCTCAGCACGAAGCCGTCACCCTGCGCGACCGCCTTCGCCGCGAGCGTCGCGGGCTCGGCTTCCCTGCGGGCGAGCTGGACCACCGCCTCGCGCTCGCCGCCCGTGATCAGTCGCGCGAGTTCGGGCGCGACTTGCGCGAGCGGACGCCCGGTGAGGTCTTCGGCGCTGCTGCCGATCAGCCGCTCGGCGGCGGCGTTGACGAGCAGGATGCGATTATCGGCGTCGACCGAGACGACCGCCGAAGAGACGCCGCTGAGCACCGCTTCGATAAAGCTGCGCCGCGCCTCGATCTGTTCGTTGGCGCTGACGAGCGCGTGCGTCTGGCCCTGGATCTGCTCGGTCATGCGGTTGAAGGCGTTGGCGAGAACCGAGATTTCGTCGTCGTGCGCGGTGGGCGTGACGCGGACCGACAGATCGCCCCCCGCGGCGGTGCGAGTCGCGCCGACGAGCGTGCCGAGCGGGCGCACGATGCGGTCGGCGACGACGATCGCCGCGATCACCGCGAGCGCGAGCAACAGCAGTGCGCCGAGGTAGAGCGCGCCGTTGAACTGCAGCTGGAGCAGCTGCGAACGCTGGAAGAGCGCGTTGTAGTCGGCGAGCACCGTGCCCGCGCGCACCGACTGCTGGAATCCCGGCACATTGAAATCGCGCGAGGCGTAGACATAGGCGCGCTGCGCCCCCGGCAGCTTGGTCGCCGCCTCGATCCGGTCCGAGCGGCGGACGACGACGACATCTTCGCCGGCATCGAGCCGCTTGATCATTTCGGGCTGCAACCGGTTCTCGGCGGCGCGATTGTCGGGATCGACCCCCGCCGCAGTCCGCGCGACGCCATCGGCACCGATCTCGATCACCGCCGATTCATTCAGGTTCCGGACGACGACCTGCTGGAAATAATAGCTCGAGAAATCGGGATCGTCGGGCGGCACCTTTTCCAGGAAATTGCCGAGATCCTTGGCCATCGCGATGGTGTTTGCGCCGACCTCACGCTGGTTTTCCTGGTAATAGCCCTCGGCAAGGCTCGCCGCATTTTCGAACATCCCGCGCGATCGATCCGAGAACCAGAAATCGACCCCGAACTGGAACAGCAAGGACGCGAAGATCACGACGAGCATCGTCGGCGCCGCGGCGATCAGCGAGAAGAGCGCGACGAGACGGACGTGCAGCCGGCCATTGCCGCCTGCCATCGAACTGGTCGCGCGCGCGCGCGCTACGCGGCTGCCGACGAGCACGATCAGCGTCATCGCGGGCAGTAGATTGGCGACCATGATCGCGGCGACTAGCGCGGGGGTGAGCAGCCGATCGCTCTGCGCGTCGCCAGTGACGAAGATATAGGTCGCGATGCCAACACTGAGCATCACCGCGAGCGCATAATATTCGGGGACCGCGAACTGCCAAGCCTTGGCGCGCGCGCCTCGGCCGCCGGAATCGCGGTCATTCATCGGGGGAGCGCTGGTCGCCATTGTGGCCTTGCTACGACAATATTGTTGCATAGAAAACACACAAAGTGCGCGAGGGCCACAGTTGGGCGTAGAAAGCGTCCGTCTCCGCCCTAAGCCCGCGTCGGATCGATATCGAGCTGGCCGAGCCTTTTGCGCAGCGTGTTGCGGTTGATACCCAAGCGGCGCGCCGCCTCGAGCTGGTTGCCGCGCACGTCGCGCAGGACGCGGCGGAACAGTGCGGCTTCGACGATCGCTTCGAGGCGTTCGTGGAGGGTGCCATCGTGGTCGGTTGCGAGTTCCTCGCGCGCCCAGTCGTCGACGGCGCGACCGATCGCGTCTTCGGGCGCGACGATCGAAATCCCCTCGCCGCTTTCGTGGAGCACCGCCTCGACGTCGCGGACCGACACGATCGTGTCGCGCGAGAGCACGGCAAGGCGCTGAACGACGTTGCCGAGTTCGCGGACGTTGCCGGGCCAGTCGTAGCGTTCGAGCATCTGCATTGCGTCGGGCGCGAACTGGCGGTCGGGGAGGCCGGACTGGCGGCCGCTGTCGACGAAATGGCGGACGAGCGCGGCGATGTCGCTGCGGCGGTCGCGCAAAGGCGGCAGCGTCACCGGGATGACGTTGAGCCGGTAGAAGAGATCCTCGCGGAAACGCCCGTCGGCGATGAGCGTGCGCATGTCGCGGTGCGTCGCGGCGACGACGCGGACGTCGGCGCGCAGCGACTGGCTGCCGCCGACGGTCGAATATTCGTTGCTCTGCAGCACGCGGAGCAGCCGCGTCTGCGCGTCGAGCGGCATGTCGCCGATCTCGTCGAGGAAGAGCGTGCCCCCCGCCGCCTGTTCGAAACGCCCGGCGTTGCGGCTGGTCGCGCCGGTGAAGGCGCCCTTTTCGTGGCCGAAGAGTTCGGCCTCGATCAACTCGCGCGGGATCGCGGCCATGTTGATCGCGACGAACGGTCCGGCGCGGCGCAGACCCGTGGCGTGGATCGCGCGCGCGACGACCTCCTTGCCGGTGCCCGATTCGCCGAGGATCAGCACCGCGAGGTCGTTCGAGGCGAGGCGCGCGATCGTGCGGTAGACCGCCTGCATCGCAGGCGCGCGGCCGACGAGACCATGGCTGTCGGCGGGGCCGGCGTCGGGTGCCGCCGCGGGTTCGCTGCCGCGGCGCGCGAGCGCGGCGCGGACGCTGGCGATCAGATCCTCTAGGTCGAAAGGCTTGGGCAGATAATCGTAGCTGCCGATGCCGGTCGCGCGCACCGCGGTGTCGAGCGTGTTCTGCGCCGACAGGACGATCACCGGCACGTCGGGGGCGAGCCCCGCGCCGGGCAGCGAGTCGATGCCGTCGCCGTCGGGCAGCACGACGTCGGTGATGACGAGGTCGGGCGAATTCGCCGCTAGCCACGCGTTGCGTTCGGCAACGGTGGTAACCGCAGCCAAGCTGCCGCATTCCTCGGCGAGCGTCTCGCGGATGATCAGCGCGATCGTCGGATCATCCTCGACGAGCAGGATGGACTTGCCGTTCATGCCGTGCGCTCCTGCCGCGCCGCGGGGAGGTGGACGCGGAAGCGCGTCCAATCGCCGTCGCGCATATGCTGGACGGTGCCGCCCATGTCGCGCGCAAGCTTGGCGACGAGCGCGAGGCCGAGCCCTCTGCCCTCGCGCTTGGTCGTCACGAAGGGGTCGAAGACGTCGCCGCGGATCTCGGCGGGGACGCCGGGGCCATTGTCGCTGACGCTGACCTCGATCGGCAGCGCGATGCGGCCGCGGCCGTCGCCATTGTCGATCGAAAGGCCGTGGCGATAGGCGGTAGCGAGGCGCACGACCCCGTCGTCACGGCCGCTGAGCACTTCCGACGCGTTGGTGAGAAGGTTCTGCAAAATCTGCACCATGGCGTCATGATTGCCGAGCACCAGGGGCAGCGAAGGATCGAAATCCTCGGCGAAGCGTATGCCGGGCAGCTGGCGCGCGCGCACCGCTTCCATCGCCTGGTGGATCGGCTGGTAGAGGTTGAGGGCGTCGCAGGCGATCGGCTGGCCGCGCGAGAAATGCTCCATCTGGTCGATCAGATTGGCGATGCGGTCGACCTCGGCGACGATCAGTTCGGTGAAGCGCGCCTTGCCCGCGTCGGCGCCGCGCGCGAGCAGTTGGGCGGCGCCGCGGATGCCCGCGAGCGGGTTCTTGATCTCGTGCGCGAGCATCGACGCGGCGGCGCCCGCGGCGCGGCCCGAGCGGCCGATCGAGCCGCCCATCAGCTCGGCCTCGCGCTGCGACGGGACGAGCGCGAGGATGCGGTGGCCGGTGGCGCCATAGGGCACCATCTGCATATCGACCGAGATCGTCTTGCGCCCGCCGACCGAAATGTCGGCGCCGTGCGCGAAAAGCGCCGAATAAGCGGGGTCGCTCATCCGCTGGCGGTAATTGCGGTCCATCGCGATGACGTCGTAGACGACATGCCCGACCATCGCGGCGCGGCCTGTGTTGCACAGCTGTTCGGCGGCGGCGTTGACGAAGAGGATCACGCCGTTGCGGTCGATGAGCAGCGTCGCGACGGGGTGCGACTGGATCAACTCGTCATGGTCGAAACTGGGGATGCTCGACGTCAGCGCGCTCACGCAGCGGCCTTGGTCAAGTGCGGGCCGTAGAAGGCCTCGAGCGCATCAAGGACCGACTTGCTGTCGGGAATCTGGTTGACCTTGTTGCGGAACTCGGCCGAGCCGTGGAGCCCCTTGACGTACCAGCCGAGGTGTTTGCGCGCCATATTGACCCCGGTCATCTCGCCATAATGGTCGATCATCGCTCGATAGTGCGATGTAATGACTTCATATTGTTCGTCGAGGCCAGGGTCGGGGCGCTCGGCCTCGCCGCGTAGCGCGGCCATCACCTGCCCGAGCAGCCACGGGCGGCCATAGGTGCCGCGGCCGATCATGACGCCATCTGCGCCGCTCTGCGCGAGCGCGGTCATCGCGTCGGCGGACGAGCAAATGTCGCCGTTGACGATTACGGGGATCGAGACGGCGTCCTTGACGCGGCGCACGAAGCCCCAGTCGGCCTCGCCGCGGTACATCTGGTTGCGGGTGCGGCCGTGGACGGTGACGAGCTTGGCGCCCAGATCCTCGGCGATATGCGCGAGTTCGGGGGCATTGAGGCTGTCGTGGCACCAGCCCATGCGCATCTTGACCGTCACCGGCACCGACACCGCCTTGACGCAGGATTCGATTAGCGCCGCGGCGAGCTTCAAATCGCGCATCAGCGCCGACCCGGCGTCGCCATTGGTGACCTTGCGCACCGGGCAGCCCATGTTGATGTCGATGATCGACGCGCCGCGATCTTCGTTGAGCTTCGCCGCCTCGCCCATTTCATAGGGGGTGCAGCCGACGAGCTGCATGGACACCGGCTCCTCGACGGGATCCCATGCGGCCTTCTGGATCGACTGGCGCGTTTCGCGGATCGCGGCCTGGCTGGCGATCATCTCGGTAACATTGAGCCCCGAGCCATAATAGCGCACGAGCTTGCGGAACGGCAGGTCGGTGACGCCGGTCATCGGCGCGAGGATCACGGGATCCGCGATGGTGATGTTGCCGATCTGGATGGGGCGCAGCGCCGCCATGAAAAAGACTTTCGGATAAAATTGCCTAAAATTTGTGCACGCCCCTACACGCTAAGCGGCTTTCCCGCAAGCCGGGGCTGCGCTACCCGCCTCTGCTGATGGACGAATCCGCTCCCCTTTCCGCCCGGCCGAAGATCGCGGTGATCCTGCTCGCGGGCGGGCGCGGGACGCGGACGGGCTTTGCCGCGCCCAAGCAGCAGGCAATGCTGGGGGGCAAGCCGGTGCTGCAGTGGAGCCTCGACGCGCTGGCGGGTCACGCCGGCGTGCTGGTGAGCGAAGACGACACCGACCTCCCCGCCGGCTGGTCACGCGCGGCGCCGGGGGCCGAGCGGCAGGATTCGGTGGCGAGCGGGCTGGCGGCGCTGGCGGACTGGTCCGACGAGACGGTGGTGCTGGTGCACGATAGCGCGCGGCCGGGCGTCGGTGCCGAGGTGATCGGGCGGCTGGTCGCGGCGATCGTCGAGGGCGCGGCGGCGGCGGCACCGGTGCTGCCGGTGGCGGACACGATCGTGCGGCAGGCCGACGCGGGCGTCGTAGACCGGTCCGAGCTCGTGCGGGTGCAGACGCCGCAGGCGTTCCGGCTGGGCGCGCTGCGGCGCGCGCATGCCGAAGCCGCGGGCGACGCGGCGAGCGACGATGCGCAGCTGGTGCGGCGGCTGGGCGAACCGGTCGTGCTGGTCGCGGGCGACGCGCGGCTGCACAAGCTGACCTTTGCCGAGGATCTCGCGATGCTCGAGAGCCTGCTCGGCGTGGAGAAAGAGACGATGCGGATCGCGACGGGTATGGGATATGATGTGCACCGGCTGGTGGCGGGCAAACCGCTGTGGCTCGGCGGCATCCGGATCGAGCATAGCCACGGCCTGTCCGGACACAGCGACGCCGACGTCGCGCTGCACGCGATCACCGACGCGGTGCTCGGCGCGGCCGCGGATGGCGATATCGGCAGCCATTTCCCCCCATCGGACCCGCAGTGGAAGGGCGCCGAATCGTGGCGCTTCCTCGACTATGCGGTGCAGCGCGTCGCCGACCGGGGCGGCGACATCCAGCATCTCGACCTCACGATCATCGGCGAGGCGCCCAGGGTAGGGCCGCACCGCGAGGCGATGCGATTGCGCATTTCGGAAATTGCGCGGCTGCCCCTTTCGCGGATAAGCGTGAAGGCGACGACGACCGAAGGGCTGGGCTTCGCCGGGCGGCGCGAAGGGCTGGCGGCGCAGGCGGTCGCGACGATCCTATGGAAGGAATGACATGAAAAGCAGGGGTTGGCTGGCAGCGGGGACAGCGATGGCGATGCTCGCAATGCCGTCGCAGGCTGTAGCGCAGACATGCGTCACCCGCGCCGAAATCGCGGGCATGATGGGATATGCGATGCCGGCGGTAATCGGGGCGGTGCGCGATAGCTGCGCTCCGCATCTCTCCGACGACGCTTTTCTCGCCGCCGGGGTCGAGGCGATGATCGAGGGCTATCGCGCGGTGCAGGCCGACAATTGGCCCGTCGCACGCGTCGCTTTTATGAAGTTTGGCGATCAGGACGGCGAGACCGACGCCGCGGCGATGGCACAAATGCCCGACGAGTTGCTGCAGCCGCTGGTCGAGGCAATGATTCCCACGATGATCGAGGGCCAGATCAAGCCGGGATCGTGCCGCGACGTCGATACACTCGTCGCGTCGCTCGCCGCGATGTCGCCCAAACAGACGAGCGATTTCATGGCCGCCATCCTCGCGTTGACGGGCGACGACAAGCCTGGCGGAAAGCAGCGCTCGCCCAAGGTCTGCGCCGAATAGCATGTCCGAACCCGATCGCATCGCGGCGCGCGACGCCCTCGCCGAGATGGTGCTCGCCGCCAACCGCGCCGCCGGGCGCAGGGTTGCGGCGGCCGAGAGCTGCACCGGCGGCCTGGTCTGCGCCGCGCTGACCGACATTCCGGGGAGCTCCGACGTGTTCTCGGGCGGCTTCATCACCTATTCGGCGAACGCCAAGCAAAGCCAGCTCGACGTCAGCAGCGAGATTTTGGAGACTTTCGGCGAGGTGTCGCTCGCAACCGCTTGGGCGATGGTGACGGGCGCGCTGGCGAACAGCGACGCCGATGTTGCGGTTGCGATCACCGGGATCGCCGGCCCCGGCGGCGGATCGGAGAAGAAGCCTGTCGGGCTGGTAGTCTTCGCACGCGGACTGCGCGGGCAGGACCCCGACGAATATTTCACCCAGCGCGTGCAATTCGAGGGCGGCGACCGCACTGCGATTCGCCACGCCGCGACCATATTCGCGCTCGACTTGCTACTGCCCGAGCGCGATGCGATGGGGCCGTCGGAGGATATTGCGCTGCCGGCGCGTTGAGGCGGGCGCTCATGTCCGCTTAAGCGTGTTGGCGGCGCTTATCTGACCCCCGGCGGTCGCGGGGGGGACACGTCGATCGGCGGCAGCCCCTGTTTTTCATTGTTAGAGAGGGCCGCGGCAAGCGCATCGTCGGCGCAGAGCAGATGGCCGGCGATATAATCGTCGACGGCCTGCCACCTCTCTCCCATCACGTCACGCTACAGAAGCGGCATGAATTTCGTCGATAGCGCCGCCGAGCGAGGCGTTGAATTCGTCATCGCTCATCTGGTGGCGCAGGTCCTCGAGCAGCGCGCGGCTGAAGCTCGCGATAATGCCGGGGTTTTTCGCCAGTTCGACGCAGGCCTCGGGGCGCGCAAAGCCGCCCGACAGCGCGACGACGCGCAGCACCTTGGGGTGGTCGACCAAAGGCTGGAACAGCCCTGCCTCGGTCGGCAAGGACAGCTTGAGCATGACCGGCTCGCCGCTCCAGGCATCGAGCGCGGCGAGCGTCTCCTGGAGCAGCAGCCGATCGGCGGAGTCGCGCTCGGCGCTCTTGATATTCACTTCGGGTTCGATGATCGGGACGAGGCCATGCGCGGCGATGCGCGCCGCTTCGGCGAACTGTTGCGCGACGATCGCCTTGACGCCAGCTTCATCGGCGAGGTTGATCACGCTGCGCATCTTGGTGCCGAACACGCCCTTGGCGACCGCTCGCGCGCAGAGGTCGTCGAGACCGGGGTTCGCCTTCATCAGCTGGACGCCGTCGGCTTCGTCCTCCAGCCCCTTGTCGACCTTGAGGAAGGGCACCACGCCGCGTTCCCACAGCAAAGACGGAACGGGCTTGCCGCTCGCCTCGCCGTCCATCGTGCGCTCGAACAGGATCGCGCCGATCACCTTCTCGCCGTTGAAGCAGGGAGCGGTAATTATCCGCGAGCGCATGTCGTGGATCAGGGCGAACATTTCCTCGTCATTGGCAAAGGCATCCGCCTCGATGCCATAGCCCTTGAGCGCCTTGGGCGTCGAACCGCCGCTCTGGTCGAGCGCGGCGATGAAGCCCTGGCCCGATTTGATCTGTTCGAGCATGGCGGCGTTGGCGGTGGTCATAACATCTCCGTGGCTTTGCATAGGTATGCGGTGGCGCGCATAGCCGCCCCTCGGCGGGGATGCAAATACGCGGGGAAAATCAGATTTTGAGCGCGTCCACGCCGGGCAGCGGCTTGCCTTCCATCCATTCGAGGAAGGCGCCGCCGGCGGTCGAGACGAATGTGAAGTCGGCGGCCGCGCCGGCGTGGTTGAGCGCCGCCACGGTGTCGCCGCCGCCCGCGACCGATGTCAGAGACCCGCTGCGGGTCAGCGCCGCCGCCGTCTTCGCCAGCGCGACGGTCGCGGTGTCGAAGGGCGGCGTCTCGAAGGCGCCAAGCGGGCCATTCCACACGAGCGTGCGGCAATTTTTGAGCACGTCGGCGAGCGCTTCAGTCGCGGCGGGGCCGATGTCGAGGATCATCTCGTCGGCGGCGACTTCGTGGACGTTGACCGTGCGCGTCGGCGGATTGGCGACGAACTGCTTCGCCACCACGACGTCATAAGGCAGATGGATCGTACAGCCCGCCTTGTCGGCGGCGTCGAAGATCGCATTGGCGGTCTCGACCAGATCGTGCTCGCAGAGCGACTTGCCGACGTCGACGCCCCTCGCCGCGAGGAAGGTGTTCGCCATACCGCCACCGATGATCAGATGATCGACCTGGCCGACGAGATTGCGCAGCACGTCGATCTTCGACGAGACCTTGGCGCCGCCGACGACCGCGGCGACCGGATGCACCGGATTGCCGAGCGCCGCGTCGAGCGCCTTGAGCTCGGCCTCCATCGCGCGGCCCGCATAGGCCGGCAGGCGATGCGCGATTCCCTCGGTCGAGCCATGCGCGCGGTGCGCGGCCGAAAAGGCGTCGTTGACATAGAGGTCGCCGATCTCGGCCAGCGCGTCGGCGAAGGCCGGGTCGTTCTTTTCCTCGCCGGGGTAGAAGCGCGTATTTTCGAGCACCGCGACGTCGCCGGGGGCGAGCACCGCGACGCCCGCCGTGGCGCCCTCGCCGACCGCTTCGGGGATGAACATCACCGAATGGCCGAGCACATCCTCGACCCCGCCCATGACGAGGCTCAGCGACTGGGTCGGGTTTTTCGCGCCCTTCGGCCGCCCGAAATGCGCGAGCAGCAGCACGATCGCGCCTTTGTCCGACAATTCGCGGATCGTCGGCCTCGCCGCCTCGATCCGCGTCTTGTCGCCGACCGCGCCGTCGATCATCGGGACATTGAGGTCGACGCGCACCAATATCTTCTTGCCGGTTACGTCGCCGATGTCGTCGAGGGTCTTGAACGCGGTCATCGCTGCTTTCCTTTGGTTCAGAGGAACTTGGCGATCACGCCCGCGGTGTCGACCATGCGGTTCGAGAAGCCCCATTCATTGTCGTACCAGCTGAGCACGCGCACCAGCTTGCCGTCGATCACCGCGGTTTCGAGGCTGTCGATCGTCGAGCTGTGCGCGTCGTGGTTGAAATCGATCGAGACCAAAGGCTCGTCGGTGAAACCGAGCACGCCCTTGAGCTCGCCCTCGGCGGCTTCCTTGAGCAATGCGTTGACCTCTTCCTTCGTAGTGTCGCGCAGCGGCGTGAAGGTCAGGTCGACGACCGAGACATTCGGGGTCGGGACGCGGATCGACGAGCCGTCGAGCTTGCCCTTGAGTTCGGGCAGGACGAGGCCGACGGCAACCGCCGCACCGGTGCTGGTCGGGATCATCGACATCGCGGCGGCGCGGGCGCGGCGCGGATCCGAGTGGATCTGGTCGAGGATCTTCTGGTCGTTGGTGTAGGCGTGGATCGTCGTCATCAGGCCGCGCTCGATACCGATCTTCTCGTGCAGCACCTTTGCCATCGGCGCGAGGCAGTTGGTGGTGCACGACGCGTTAGAGACGATCACGTGCTCGGCGCCGATCTTGTCTTGGTTGACGCCATAAACGACGGTCAGGTCGACGTCCTTGGCGGGGGCTGAGATCAGGACGCGCTTCGCGCCGGCGTCGAGATGCGCCTGGCCGCCCTTGCGGTCGGTGAAGAAGCCGGTGCATTCGAGCGCAATGTCGATGCCGTTGGCGGCGTGGGGCAGCTTGGCGGGGTCGCGCTCGGCGGTCACCTGGATACGCTTGCCGTTGACGATAAGGTCGCTGCCGTCGACTTCAACGGTGCCCTGGAACGGGCCATGGACCGAGTCGCGCTGGAACAGGCGGGCGTTCGCCTTGGCGTCGGCGAGGTCGTTGATCGACACCAGTTCGAGGTCGTGGTCGGTCCGTTCGAGGATGGCGCGCGCCACATTGCGCCCGATGCGCCCGAAACCGTTGATTGCAACCTTCACTGCCATGTCGAAACGTCCTTTCTGCGTGGGGTAAGCCGGTCCTTATGCGCCGAGCTTTGCCAGGATCTGGGGGGTGATAGCGTCGGCAGTAAGGCCGAAATGCTTGAATAGGTCTTCAATCGGCGCCGAAGCGCCGAAGCTGTCGATGCCGAAGCGCAGCCCGTCGCGGCCGGTATAGCGTTCCCAGCCGAAGGTCGTCCCCGCCTCGATCGAGACGATCAGCGCATCGCGCGGCAGGATCGCGTCCTGATAGCCCCTGTCCTGCTCGTCGAAGAGTTCGGTCGAGACCATCGACACGACATCGGCGCCATGACCCGCGGCCTCGAGCTGGTCGGCGATCTCGACCGCGAGCGATACTTCGGAACCCGTCGCGACGAGCACGACCTTGCGCGCGGCCGAAGCCTCGCGAAGACGGTAACCGCCTTTCGCGCAAAGATTTTCCGTGACGTCATGACGCAGCGGCGGCAGGTTCTGGCGGGTCAGCGCGAGGAGCGACGGGCGATCCTTCTGCGCCAGCGCCAGCGCCCAGCATTCAGCGGTCTCGACCGCGTCGGCGGGGCGCATCACGAGCAGGTTGGGCATCGCGCGCAGCGACTGGAGATGCTCGATCGGCTGGTGCGTCGGGCCATCCTCGCCGAGGCCGATGCTGTCGTGGGTCATCACATAGACGACGCGCTGCTGCTGCAGCGCCGACAGGCGGATCGCGGCGCGGCAATAGTCGGCGAAGACGAGGAAGGTGCCGCCATAGGGGATGACCCCGCCGTGCAGCGCCATGCCATTCATCGCCGCGGCCATGCCGAACTCGCGGATGCCATAATAGATATAGCGGCCCGAATAATCGTCTTTAGTCAGCGGCTTGGTCGACGAAGTTTTGGTATTGTTCGACCCGGTCAGGTCGGCGCTGCCACCGATCATCGCCGCGATATCGGCGGTGAGCGCGCCCAGCGTGTTCTCCGAGGCCTTGCGCGTCGCGACCTTCGGCGGCTCGGCGACGAGGCCTTTCAGATAGGCATCGAACGCCGCGCCGGGCTTGACGTCACCCGCGATGCGCGCTGAAAATTCAGCCTTCTTTTCATTATTTGCGAGGCGAAGCTTCCACAGTTCATGGTTGTTCTTGCCTTCCTCGCCAAACGCGGCCCAGGCAGCTGCGATGTCGGCAGGGATATCGAACGGCTCCGCCGTCCACCCGAGACTTTCCCGCGCCGCGGCGACTTCGTCGGCGCCAAGCGGCGAGCCGTGGGTCGCCGAGGTGCCCTGCTTGTTCGGCGCGCCAAAGCCGATCAGCGTGCGGCACGCGATCAGCGACGGACGATCGTCGGCGAGCGCCGCGTCGATCGCGCGGCGGATATCGGCGGGGTCATGGCCGTCGCAGCTTTCGACGTGCCAGCCGGTCGCTTCGTAGCGCGCCTTGACGTCCTCGCTGGTCGACAGGTCGGTCGAACCATCGATGGTGATCTTGTTATCGTCCCACAGCACGATCATGCGGCCGAGGCCGAGGTGGCCAGCGAGGCCGATGGCTTCGTGGTTGATGCCCTCCATCAGGCAGCCATCGCCCGCGATCACCCAGGTCCGGTGGTCGACGAGGTCGTCGCCATAGAGGCTGTTGAGATGCCGTTCGGCGATCGCCATGCCGACCGCGGTGGCGAGCCCCTGCCCCAGCGGGCCGGTGGTGGTCTCGACACCTTCGAGTTCGAAATTCTCGGGATGGCCCGCGCACGGGCTGGCAAGCTGGCGGAAATTGCGGATGTCGTCGATCGTCGGGCGCGCATAGCCGGCAAGGTGCAGCGTTGCATAGGCCAGCATCGAGCCATGCCCCGCCGACAGCACGAATCGGTCGCGGTCGGGCCAGTGCGGATCGGTGGGATCGAAGCGGAGATAGTCCGAATAAAGCACCGTCGCGACGTCGGCCATGCCCATCGGCATCCCCGGATGGCCGCTGTTCGCGGCCTGTACCGCGTCCATCGCAAGCGCGCGGATCGCGTTGGCGAGTTGACGTTCGGGCAGTGTCATAAGTCCCCCGGGAAAGGATGGGCAGGTGGCGGGATTCGGTGGGGACAGCCCTTTGCGGGGGGATGCCGCAGAGTCAACCGGAGTCAACCTCCCGGGACAAAGAAATGCCCGCTTGAGGGCACATTATTGCGCTGCTACGCCACGCACATGGAACTCGACGAAGCCAGCCTCGCCATCGGCCGCATCGAGCGGGCGCTCAGCCGGATGGAAAAGGCGCTCACCGACCGCGCCGCGCGTCCCGCCCCTGCCCCCGCCGTAACGGCCAC
>SCNT01000069.1 GCA_005503165.1 Sphingomonadaceae bacterium 3R27E2-A | reverse complement strand
GTCAGAACGCGGTGCTCCGACCCCTGCCCCATCCACCAACGCCGCCTCGGCCCTTGGCACCGGACCTGCACCAGTCAGTGCGCCCGAGGTCCTCGCAGCCGCCTACCGCAGTGGACCCTCAGCGCCAGGGCCGCGCGAGACCCTGCGAGATGAGGTAGTCACCGGCATCGAGGCCGCCCACCGAAACGGTGGCCAGCGTCCGCTCATAGGGATCGGTCCCGAGCCGCTCGATCATCACGCGGCCCCGCGCCAGCAGCCGGACCAGCGCGATGCGCGAGGCCTCGCCCGCGCGATAATCACACCATGCATAAGATGCTCGCCGGTCATGGCACTTGGGACTGTCGGGCAGTTCGGGGGGCATCGATGTTGGCGATGCGCACCCGCTCGCGGCCGCAGCGGATGGTGTCGCCGTCGTGGACGGTTGGAGAAAGACACAGGACGGCGGCAGCAAGAAAGACAGGCATGGCCGCAACCCTAGCGACCCTTCCCCTTCGCGCCAATGGCCCCGATCGTCACCCGAAGGGCCGGCATCAATGCCGGCGAGCTTGGGTGGGCGGCGGTGCGACAGCGCCGACGCGCGCCCTAGCGAATAGAGCGGGTTGCCCCCAGCCCGCGCGGGGCGCGGGCGCCGGGGTGCCCCTTCCCCGCAGCACCCTCGCCAACCTGCACGAAGCCCGGTATCATCGCCCTCGCAGATATTTCCCGGGACCCGCTGCCGCAGGCAGGGTCGTGTCCGATCTTTCAAGGAGGAGACCCGATGGTGGATCATTCAGACATGCCAAGCGCGCTGCAGGTGGCACAGGCCGTGTCAGCAGTTCTAGGCAGGAAACTCGCCGATCAAAGCGCCAGCGCGATCGTCCTGACCCGCGAGGAAGCGGCGCTATGCCTCGGCCTTGCCGAGGGCGTGGCCGAGAACCTGGGACAGGGCGCGCCGGACGCCCGCTGAAACCGCAGTCCTGCCTTGCCCCTAGCGGACCGACAGCCCGAGTTCGCTGAGCAATTGCCCGGCCTGTTCGCGCGAGATCGTCGCCCCGCGAAACAGGTTGGCATCGACCAGGCGCAGCCCGCCAAGGTCTGCGCCGCGCAGGTCCGACCCCTCGAAGCGCGAGCCTGCCACCATCGCCTCGCGCAGGCTGCAGTCCTCGAACACCGTCATGCGGAAGTCCCCCTTGCGCAGGTCAGCGCCGGAGAGGTCGACCTTGCGCAGGGTTTCCTTGCGGAATGAAAAGCCGGGCAGCTTGGCGCTGACCAGCAGCACTTCCTCGAAATGGATATGCATGGCGCGGGCTTCGCTGAAATCCGCCCCGGTGAGCTTCGTCCCGACAAACTTCGCGGACGTGAGCGGAGCGCGCCGCCACAAAGAGTTGTTGTAGTCGCCGCCCGAAAATGCCGCCTCGCTGAGATTGGCGCCGACGAAGCTGACGAACGGTGCCCGGCAGGACTGCCAGACCGAACCTTCCAGTTTGGTCCCGCTGAAATCAGCCTTGCGCAGATTGCAGCGTTCGAACCGCCAGCCCGTCAGGTCGAGCCCGGAAAGGTCGGCCTCCTCGAGGTCGCAATCGACCACGACCTGCGGCGCACCGCCAGCAAGCGAGGCAAGGTCGCTGCGCGTCAGCGTCCGACCGGAAAGGTCGCGAGGAGAAAACAGGTCGTCCATCCCTCTGCCCTAGCCGCCAGTGCCCAGGGCCGCTAGGCTCAAGGACTATGACCGAAATGCGCGGACACTTGCCGATCCTGCTGTTCGCGGCCCAGACCGCGTTCGAGGAATGGCTGGCGCAGCAGCAGGAGGGAGCCGCCGGAGCGTGGCTGCGCATGGCGAAGAAGGGCGCTGGCGTTACCAGCCTGACCAAGGCGGAAGCGATCGATGCCGCGCTGTGCCACGGGTGGATCGACGGCCAGCTCGATAAATGCGATGCGGGCAGTTGGCTGATCCGCTTCACGCCGCGCAGGGGCCGCAGCAAGTGGTCCGAGGTCAACCGCACCCGGGCCGAGGAGCTGATCGCTGCAGGGCGCATGCGCCCGCGCGGGCTCGCGGAAGTGGAGCGCGCCAAGGCCGACGGCCGCTGGGAAGCGGCCTATGCCCCGGCGAGCACCGCCATTGTTCCCGAGGATCTGGCCGAAGCGCTTGGCGCAAACCCCAAGGCAGAGGCGTTCTTCGCCACGCTGACGGGCGCCAACCGTTATGCGGTGCTTTACCGCATCGGCGCGGTCAAAAGGGCCGAGACCCGCGCGCACAAGATCGCCGCGTTCGTCGCCATGCTCGAACGCGGCGAGTCCGTGCACGGCTGAGCCGGACGCGCAACGGTGCGCGGCGACTGACAGGATGCGAGCGTAGCGACAATCAAGATGAGAATCGGTTGTTGGGGTGTCGGTGAAGGGCGGAGGGCGTAGCCCGAAGCCCGTAGCCGAGACCCCAACAACCGATGGCCCTTTAATGGAGGAGCCGTAGATCGTCGGGGCCGACCCAATATTCATTGGCATATCCAGATTGGAGGGAGATGCCGTGAGTGCCGGGTTGCCAAGTCAACGATCATCAAATGAGGCTTTTCATGAAATTGCGACAGACCAACCCGGTCCCGGTGGCTGCGGCGAAGGCCGGGTTCAGCACCGCGACGGGCTACCGGATCGCGAGCGATCCGGTGCTTCCTTCACACCGTAAAGCGCCCCGCGGCCGACGGCGACCTGATCCGTTGGAATCGATCTTCGAGAGCGAGATCGTACCAATGCTGAAGGCGGCACCTGGCTTGCGGGCGGTGGCGATCTTCGAGGAGATGCGCCGTCGCCATCCCGATCTCGATTTTGGGGTTCGCCGCACGATGGAGCGTCGTATCCGTGCCTGGCGGGCCGTTCATGGCCCGGAACAGGAAGTGATCTTCCGCCAGACTCATGAGCCGGGGCGAATGGGCCTTTCGGACTTCACCGACATGAGGAGCCTCAAAGTCACGATCGCGGGTGCGCCCCTCGATCACCTGCTTTACCACTTCCGCCTGGTGTGGTCAGGCTTCGAACATGCCCATGTCATCCTGGGCGGCGAGAGCTATGTCGCATTGGCTGAGGGGCTGCAGAACGCGCTTTGGATGCTGGGCGGCGCGCCGGGCGAACACCGCAGCGACAGTCTGTCGGCCGCGTTTCGCAACCTTGATGCCGATGCCCGTGCGGACTTGACCACACGCTACGACGCCTTGTGCGAACATTATGGCATGACGCCGACCCGCAACAACCGCGGCATCGCGCATGAGAATGGCAGCGTCGAAAGCTCCCACGGCCATCTCAAGGCGGCGGTGGAGGATGCGCTGGCGATGCGTGGATCGACCGACTTCGAGGACCTCGCGGCCTATCGCAGGTTCATCGACGAGATCGTTGCCCGAAAGAACCGGCGCAGTGCCGCCCGCATCGACACCGAAAGGGCAACGCTCAAACCGCTACCTGATCGTCGCACCAGCGACTACGAGGAACATATCCTTCCCGTCACCTCGTCCAGCACCTTCGTTCTGCGCAAGGTGTTCTACACGGTGCCGTCACGGTTGATCGGGCATCGACTGCGTGTGCGCCTCTACGATGATCGGCTCGATCTGTTCCTGGGCGGCAGTTATCTCATGACCCGGCCACGCGGTCGCCCGAAAAGCGCTACCGAACATGGCTATGTGGTGGATTACCGTCACGTGATCCATAGCCTCAGGCGTAAGCCGATGGCCCTGCTGCAGCTGACCTATCGCGACCAGTTGTTCCCGCGCGAGGCGTACAGGCTCATGTTCGAACGGCTGCTCGAAGCCATGTCCGAGCGTGACGCTTGCCGCAAGATGGTCGAGTTGCTGTCCATGGCCCATGAACGGGCCTGCGAGGCCGAGCTTGCCGATCTTCTCGCCCAGGACCTTGACGAAGGCCGGCTGCCTGACATCGCCGCGTTGCGAACGCGCTTCTCGCCCGATCCGGCCGCGCTGCCCGAGGTGGTGGTCGAGCTTGGCCCCCTGACCGACTACGATGCCCTGCTGCTGGGAGAGGCCGCATGACCAAGGCCCATAACGTCGATGCCCAGCGCCTGAGCTTCATCCTCAACGAGTTGAGGCTTCCTGCCATCAAGGTGATCTGGCCCGAGTTTACCGAACGTGCCGACAAGGAGGGCTGGCCCGCCACCCGACTGCTCGCTGCACTTACCGAGCATGAAATGGCCGAACGTGACCGGCGTAGGATCGAACGTCATCTGAGCGACGCACGATTACCACCGGGCAAAACGCTCGACAGCTTCGCCTTCGACGCCGTGCCGATGGTCTCGCGGGCGCAGGTCACGGCCATGACCTCGGGCGACGGATGGCTGGAAAAGGGCGCCAATCTCATCCTGTTCGGCCCGCCGGGCGGAGGAAAGAGCCACTTGGCGGCAGCCATCGGCCTGCAACTTGTCCAGAATGGTTGGCGCGTGCTGTTCACCCGCACGTCCGAGCTGGTCCAGAAGCTTCAGCTCGCGCGCCGCGAACTGGCGCTCGAATCCGCCATCGCCAAGCTCGACAAATACCACCTGCTCATCCTGGACGACCTCGCCTATGTCGCCAAGGATCAGGCTGAAACCTCCGTGCTCTTCGAGTTGATCAGCGCACGCTATGAGCGCCGATCCATGCTCATCACGGCCAACCAGCCCTTCGGCGAATGGAACCGGGTCTTCCCGGATCCCGCCATGACGCTCGCGGCCGTCGACCGTCTCGTTCATCACGCCACCATCTTCGAGATGAATGTCGAGAGCTATCGTCGCAGGGCCGCCCTCCAGCGACAGACAGGGGCTGGAAGGACCCCAAAATACGCGACAATCAAATCCATCGAGAAAATGTCGATCAGCGACAATCAGAGCGAAGAATCGCCCTTGCCAGCGACAATCTAACCCGGCACCATGAACCCGCCGCGACAATCTGTTCTCATCCTGATAGTCGCTGACCTCTCACCCAGATCGTCGCGCTATACAACGGACCCCTTCCGCGCCATCTTGCCTCAGGCGGCCACCCGGCATAGACTGACCCCAGCGAGCCCATGCGGGGTCCGCGTCAAACCGAAGGAGAAGCGCGAGAGGTCGAACGGGCAGCGTCGATCGCGAGAAATTGGAGCGCAAAACCAATGATCCAGCGATACCGTGTGCTCGGCCGCAGCGTGGCCGAAGGCGATGAACTTCAGCAGCTATTGGCTCAAGCCTACGCGCAAAAGGCCCAGGTCCTGTGCGAATGCCGCAAGGGGACCGAGCTGCCACTCTACATTTCGCACCGTAACGACCGCTACGTGCTGGCCCGTTGGCCGGGCTCGGGCGCGCGCCATGCGACCGCCTGCGAGCACTACGAGGCGCCCGATTACCTGACCGGCATGGGCCAGGTTCGCGGCAGCGCGATCCTCGACGACGAGACAAGCGGCGAGACCAGCCTCAAACTCGGGTTCCCACTATCGCGCGGCACCGCCCGGCTCGCGCCCGCGGCGCTGACCAACGACAAGCCGACGGTGAAGTCGTCGGGCCAGAAGCTCTCGATGCGCGGGCTGCTCCACGTCCTGTGGGACCGGGCCGAACTCACGCACTGGCATCCCAAGATGGCAGGCAAGCGCAGCTGGTTCGTGGTGCGCCGCGCGCTGCTCGAAGCAGCCGCGTCATGCCGGGCCAAGCAGGAGGCCCTGCCCCATGTGCTGTTCGTGCCCGAGAGCTTCAGGCTCGAGGAGAAGGAGGACATCCGTGCCCGCCGCCGCGCCGCGCTCGAGCGGGTCTACCGCTCGCGCGACGAGATGATGGTGGTGGTCGGTGAGATCAAGGAGATCGTCGCTGCCCACGGTGCCGAGCGGATCGTCCTGCGCCATGTCGGCGATATGCCCTTCGTGATGGACCCGGACATGGCGCGCCGGTTCCATAAGCGGTTCGCGGGCGAACTCGCGCTGTGGCAGGCGCAGCACGGCGGCAAGGCCGAGCAGGATCACCTCGTGATCGCGGGTTCGTTCGCCCGAAGGCGCGAAGGCACGTTCGACCTCATCGAGGTCGCGCTGATGCCGGTGACGCCCGAGTGGATGCCTTACGAGACCAGCGACGAGCGCTATCTCATCGCCAAGTCAGTCGCGGAGAAGCGCCGGTTCGTGAAGGGCCTGCGCGTCAATCTCGACGCCGACACGCCGATCGCGAGCCTGGTGCTGAAGGACACCGGTGAGGAAGCCTGCGCGGTCCATATCCACGACCGCGACAATGAGGTGGCCGAACCGCTCGAGGCGCTGCTTGCCGGGCAAGGCGTCGCGCACCGGTTCTGGAAGGAAGGCGAGCCGCTTCCGGCCCGCGTCTCGCGGCCCAAGCGAGCGTGGGAAGCGCAAGCGGCAGCCTGAGCCATCTCAGTCGTCGGCGCGCGGCAGCGGGCGGGTCGGCACGAGATCAATCCGGCGCGGGCCCGGAGCCGCGGCGCGCAGTACTTCGAGGCGGGCGAGAACTTCGCCCGCGTGCTGGGTGATCTCGATCCGCGGGAGCGAGACGATGGTCCAGACTGCCAGCTCGGGACGCTCGGTGACGTGGACCGAATAGGCGATCGGCAGCTTCTCGGGGTAGAGCCAGAGCAGCAGCACAGGCAGCGCGGCCAAATTGGGGCGGCCATTGATCGCCCACAGCGTCAGCACGCCGGTATCGCGGTCATAGCGGCAGGTGATCCCGAGCGGCTCGGGATGGCCGACAAGCCCCAGGATGGTCTCGCGCGCCTTGGCTCCGAACACCGCATCGAGTTCGCCCGGCGGCTGCGCAGCCGGGTCGCTCGCGAGGTCAGCGAGGAACAGTTCGACAGCGGCAAAGCGCGCGGCTTCCTCGGGGGTGCAGGCAAGTTCGAGGGAAAGGGTATGAGACGGCATGGCTCGGGGGCTTTCGCTGGTGCGCGCGGGTGCCGCGCCCGGACGCATCGCACGCGCCGGGACACACAGAAGAACGGCGTAAACTCGCGAGGTTGAAGGATCAGAGAACCAGGTGGCGCTCGACGTGCGCGCGCTCGCGGTCTCGCTGGAGATTGTAGACGGGGACGCCGTGCGAGGCGGCGATGCGCAGCGCCTGGCCGGTGCCGCCCGAGGCTTCGCCGTCAGCGGTCCAGCACAGCACGAATTCCGAAGGGCTATCGAGCGCTGGGCCGAGCACCTGGAAGACATTGCGGGTGTGCAAGGCCTGGACGAAAGGCGAGAGACCCGCAAAGGCCGGATGGTGCGCGGCGGCGATCGCACGCGCCCTGCCCCAGAGTTCGTCCCCGAGCGCAGCGGGATGAAAGACGCTTTCCGAGCTGCGCCAGCCCGGTACCGGCAGGAAGATCTGCGCCGCGTCCCCCGCGCCGCGTTCGAACGCGCTGTCGGCTCCGATCGCGTGGCCCGAGCGCAGGACATAGCCGCGCTTGAGCAGGGCAAAGGCGGCGCGGGTCATCAGGCTGAGAACTTCGGGCGGCGTGGCGCGCGCGCCGATGCCGGAATAGTAGCGAAGCATGGCAGGTCTCCCCAGTGGAACACCCACTCCAAGCCCCCTCCCCTCACTGGCCGTCGGCGTCGTCCGGATACCAGTCCAGCACCCGCGGGCCCGGATGCGCGGTCTCGAACAAGAGAATCGCCGCGCGGGTGATCCAGGTCGCGGGATCGCGCAGCACCACATAGGCCCCGTAGAAACGGCCACCGCGCTCGACGAACTGGGCATGGACATCCTCGATCACGGCCTCGCTGACCAGAAACCCGGGCATGCCTTGGATATGGACCGGCGGCAGGACGCCGAGCATGTCGTCGTGAAAGGCTTCGCTCACCCGCGACAGCGGGAAGCGGGCCAGCAGTGCGGCGCGCGGATCGGCACCTTCCGCGTCGCGGCTGTCGGTCATGGCTGGGTTCCTCCCAGCAGAACGAACGGCGGGATGGTCAGCTCGGCGCGGGCCAACGCGCGCTCGAGATCGCGCAAGCGGGTGAAGCCCTTGATCCATGACGGCGGGAACAGGACATATTCGTCCTCGCTCGCCGTGTAGTCGCGAATGGCACCGCTGCCTTCGAACAGCACGACCTCGGGCAGGAATGCGCCGAGGCAGCCGCCAGACCAGCGGCGGAACGGCAGGCCGTGCTCGCAGCAGAAGGCATCGATCTCGGGGATCTGGCCGCCATTGAGCTCGGTGCCGTAGAGCTCGAGCGGCTCGCCCACGACCAGCGCAGCGGGATCGAACGGCTCGCTATCCCAGTCGGTGCGCAGGTCATAGTCAGCCGCGTGGGCGGTGAAGGTGGCAAGGTGCTCGCGCGGCAAGGTGCCGCCGATGGTGATGTGAACGGGAGCGCGGTCGCCCATGGGCCAGGTCCTTTCGCGGGTGTCGTTGATCCGACCCCGCTCAAGTCCCCCTCCCCTCGTAGTCAGCTGCGGCGGGCGGCCCAGGGCTCGGGGGTGAGGTCCACCTCAAGTTCGCTTGAGCATGTCCGGCACAGCGCAAATGCGTCAGCCGGTGTGCCCACCAGCCATTGTTCCCAGTCGGTCTGTGCCAGCACGACCGGCATGCGGTCATGGGCGTCGGCCATCTGCGGGCAGGCACCCACCATCACCATCGAATAAGCCTGGCCCCATTCCTCGGTCGGACGCCAAAGCCCGGCGACGGCGAAAACCTCTTCGCCCGCCAGCGAGTACCAGGTGCGGGTCATCGCGCCCTTCGCGCCTTCGGCCTCGGCCCAGGCGGTGACCGGGATCAGGCAGCGGCGGCGCTCGAAGCTTGCCCGCCAGAACGCGGTGCCGAGCTTGTCCTCGCGCGCGTTGTTGACCGGCTTGGGCTTCAGTGGCTGACCGCTCTTGCCTTTGAGCACAAGCGGGAAACCCCAGGTCATCACCCCTGCTCCGCCTTCGGCAACCACCAGCCCCGGGTAACCGGGGTAGACCTCAGCCGCGAAGTTCGCGCCCTCCCCTGCCCGCGCGCTGAACAGCCGGGCGATTTCAGCCGGTGCCTTGGTCATGCGGTACAAATTGCACATGGCCCGATGCTCGGTTGGACGGCGGCCCGTGTCAATAGGACAGGCGCGCCCTTGCAAATATGTTCCTTATATGTTCTCTAGTCGGCATGGAACGAATCGATACGCCTGCGGTCGCGCACGCGATCCTCGACGCCCCGGGCTGGGCGCGCGTCGGCATTACTGCCCCGAGTTCCTGCCTGCGCGAGGATGCCGCACTGGAACTCGCCCGCGTCATCGCCGATGCCGTGATCGCGTCTGCCAGCGACACGGCCGACGCGCAGACGTCGCTGCCGCTCTGAGGCAAGCAGGACCGCGTTACTCGGCAGGCATGTCCAGCAGCGGCATCAGCTGCGGGTCGATCGGAAATCCCAGACGGCGGGCAAGGTCAGCGGCGTGTTGGATGTCGGCCGCGGTGACGTGGAGCGCGCATGCGACACCGGCGAGGCTCTCGCCGGGGCGCGGCGGCGACAAGGCATGGAGTTTGCCGCAAGTCTCGGTCACTGCGAACGGCCAGGTCATGGCGATCGCTACTACTTGCTCGGCGAGGACAATCAGGGTGTCACCAGTCAGAATCGCCTCGTCGCACTGCGTGGCATCGTAAGCATTGCCGGTGCTCACGAAGGCGTGATGGCGCCGGGTCTCGAAGGCAAAGCGTTCGCTGTCGGTCAGCATGTGTGGATCTCCAGATTACCCCAGGCAAATGAAGAGGCGGAACGCCGGGCGGGGGGTAGGCCGGCGTTCCCCCTCAGGC
>SCNT01000068.1 GCA_005503165.1 Sphingomonadaceae bacterium 3R27E2-A | reverse complement strand
CCAGCTGGTTGGGGCTGGGGCCACATTAATTATCTGGAGTAGAAACTATGTCTTCATCACGTAAACCCGCGCCCGCACGCGAACCGCTCGACATAAATCTCGACTGCAAAGAAACCATGGTCGATTATCTGAAGACCGCCTTCCCAACCCGGCAAATGCGCGCCTTTCGCGCGACCGATGGGTCAATGCGCTCCGAGCCAATGCTCGATGACGACGGCAACGGTGTCCTGTGCCAGGAAGCGGTCGCCGCGCGCGACGATTTGATCGAGCGGCTCTGCTCGATGCCGCCTGTTCCGGCTGCGCTCGACTTTCTCATCGTACATTTCGGCACCGACATGGTTTCCGAGGTCACGGGGCGCACGCGGCGGATTGTCGTTGATGGGCAGGGCCGGCAGAAGGTCGAGCGTCGCACGTCCAGTTCCAACATCGCCGAGACCGACAACTTCATGTCGGGGCGAAAGCCCATCCTCGTCTTTTCCGAGGCGGGTGGCACGGGGCGGTCCTACCACGCTGACCTGGACTGCCCGACCGCGCGCAAGCGGCGCATCCACTTCCTGCTCGAACCCGGATGGCGCGCCGACATCGCGATCCAGGGCCTCGGTCGCACCCACCGCACCTACCAATCCATGCCGCCGGTGTTCCGCCCGGTCACGACCAACTGCAAGGGTGAACGCCGCTTTATCAGCACGATCGCGCGCCGTCTCGACACGCTGGGCGCGCTCACGCGCGGCCAACGCCAGACAGGCGGCCAGAACCTGTTCGATCCCGCCGATAATCTCGAAAGCAGCTATGCCCGCGAGGCCCTGACCCAGTGGTATCACCTCCTCCACGCCGGCAAGCTCGCGAGCGTCAGCCTCGAGAAATTCCAGATCATCACAGGCCTGAAGCTTGTCGATGAGCATGGCACCTTGCTCGACAAGCTGCCGCCGATCCAGCGCTGGCTCAACCGCATCCTCGCGCTCAGGATCGCGACCCAGAACGCGGTTTTCGAGGAATATATGGGGCTCATACAGGCCCGCGTCGACGCAGCGCGCGAAGCCGGAACGCTCGACCTCGGCGTCGAAGCGATCCGGGCCGAGCGTATCGTTCAGATCTCGGAGCGCGTGCTCAGGAAAGACCCGGTATCCGGCGCCGAAACGCGTTTGCTCCGCCTCGAGCTTCATCTGAAGCCGCACGTCACCGGATGGACGCGCCTCGACAAGATCTGGGGAAGCTCCGACGACGTGCGATATCTGCGGAACAGCCGTTCGGGGCGCGTCGCCGTTTGCGTTCCATCCTGGTCGATCACCGACGACGAGGGGCGCCCCGTCAAGATGCTGGAGCTTGTCCGGCCGATGGGTTCCAATCGTATCCAACTCGCCGAACTTTGGCACACCTTCTGGAAAGAGGTCGATCACGATAGCTTCAAAAGCTTCTGGGAAGCAGAGGTGTCCGAAGCGCTCGATAAGGTCGATATTGACACGATCAGCGTCGCGACCGGCCTCCTTTTGCCCGTCTGGAACAAGCTGCCGCAAGACGATGTCCGCGTCTGGCGGATCGATGACGCGGCGGGAACGTCCATCCTCGGACGCATCGTGATGCCCACCGCGCTCGAGAAACTGGAGTCCGCCTTCGGTCTTGAGTCCTCGATCAAACTCACGCCCGATGAACTGATCGAGGCGGCGCGTGGCGGCGATGGCGCACTGATCCCGGGCCTCCATGGCGCGCGCCTCGTTTCCACGATGGTGAACAGTAGCCGGCGCTTCGAGGTCCGGGATTTCCAGCCACAGGACCGCGAATGGCTGAAGGCGCGCGGTCTGTTCAGCGAGGTGATCCAGTACAAGACGCGGCTCTTCCTGCCTGTCGAGAAGGCCGACGAGGTCCTCGCCGCGATCATCGCCGAGCGGCCGCAGTGAATCCCGAATCCACGAAGGGGGCCATGATGTCCGACTTCTATCCACTGGTCGATCAGGACTTTGTCGACCGCTTCAACACGGCTCTCACCGCGCTCGGGAGCTCGGCCAGCATTGCAGTCACGACCTTGCCGACCGACGGCACGGTCTTCGAGCTCCTGGACGACGAAAGCGATTTCCTGATCCTCGTCCCCTCGAACGCCACACCTGAAATCGTCAGCCTGACCTATCGCCTGTACGAAATAGGCGTCCGGCAAGGGCGGTGCGCCGGCGAAGCACTCGCATGGTCGAAGCTTCGCAGCCTCATCGGCGCTGCCGAATGCGGCCCCCAGTCACCGCCATAGTTTGCGTGCTGGGCCAATTTACAGGCGAAAAGGGGGGAGTGGGGGGGGGCTCGGTGTGGCGGCGGAATTGTCCGCAGGGCCATCGAGACGATGGAGGTTCCCATGACAGACCGTGCATCCGCGATCATTCGGATCGGCGGGGCGATCAGGAGCGATCTGATCGAGCCGCTGATCGACGCCATAGCGTGCGACCATGGAATGCTCGACTGGGTTGGAGCGACCGTCGATGCGTCCCACATTGTCGATGGCCAAGCCCTCGAAATCTGCGCCCATGGCCTGGTTGGCGGGCAATTCGATCAGGTCGAGGATTTCTGCACCCACCACGGCATTCCTTTTGTTCGCAATTCGGATCCGTGTGTCGGCGCGTTCAGCGCTCAGCGTGCCGTCTATACCGGCGAGGGCGATCCGCTATATTTCGACACCAACGGGTCGGACCATGT
This sequence comes from Sphingomonadaceae bacterium 3R27E2-A, assembly GCA_005503165.1. Lineage (GTDB taxonomy): Bacteria > Pseudomonadota > Alphaproteobacteria > Sphingomonadales > Sphingomonadaceae > Sphingopyxis. The sequence goes on along the minus strand of SCNT01000068.1, from coordinate 7,465 downwards.
TCTCATGAGCCGGACCGAGTTGAATGGGCTCGGATCCATAGCCGCGGCCGACGCCTGGTTCGAAATTGCCGCATTCGTTCCGCCTCCGATTTCGATCGCTTCCGCGCCGGAAGAGCAGGGACCGTGGAGCCGCCGCGCCGGTCATCCGTTAGCCGACTGGAAATACGAGATCTCAAACGATGACACGCGTCTCGGCTATCTGGACTGGATTGCCGCCCGCGAAGCGAATGAGACCGGTGATACGATGCCAAGAGCCGAAGCCGTCGCCCCGGATGTTCCGCAACTCTATCTCCACCTCTATCATGGTCGCAAAGATCCCGATGAGAACCTCGAAGACTGGGGCAGTGATGGACCCGTCATCGGGCCGCTCGCTTATGTCCACACCACCTATATGTGTGACGTCAAATTTGCTGCCACACCTGAAGTGATGGACCGCTACTTCCCGGCGGTGATGTCCGATTGGCGGGCGCGAGGATTGTCGAACGTCGTCGGCCCGCTGTGCGATTGGCGCCTCACCATCTTCAACGATTATGTCGAGCATGACGGGGTCTACTACGGCGACTGGACGGTGTTTACTGCTACTCCCAGCGAGTTGAAGCGGCAGCCGCCAAGGCCACGGAGCCAGCGTGATGGCACGACGTCCGTCGACGTCCATGTTTGAAGGTTCATCGTTTCGGCGTCTGTGGATGGTTGAAAGCGTTCCCAATATGCCCTATATGAAACTCACTAAACTAGGAGCGCCGACATGTCTCGCACAGCCAGTATGGCCGCTATCGATGTAGATCGCATCCTGCGTGACCGCATCCTGGCAAGCGCCGACCGGATCATCAAGATGATGCCAGCTGCCGCCAAGACGGCGGCGATTGGCAGCATCGACGTCCCCGCGCTTGTCCTGAATATCGCGCGCGGCATTCCGTCGGTCGAAGCCGGCGATCCGGAACAGGCGGAAGAGATTACCCGGGCCATCGCCTTCAAACGGCGACTGATCGAAGCCGCAGGTGGAGCTTTCGATGCCGAAGCAGTTCGCAATCTGCTCGGACACAAGACAGTGCAGGCCGTCTACAAGGCCGCCCGGGACCGTCGCCTCCTCATGATCGATGACAATGGTGCCAAGCTGTTTCCGGCATTCCAGTTCGATGGCAATGCCATCCTCCCGGCGATTCCCCGCGTTCTCGGTGCTGCACCCGGGGCGAGCGGCTGGGCGGTCCTCCAGTATCTGGTGAGCGGCGACGACGGTCTGGGCGACGCGCGGCCGATCGACCTCCTAAGGGGCAATCAAGACGATGTCGATCGTGTCGTGCGTGTCGCCCAAACACTCGACGACTGACAATGGCGGCAAAATCGATGATGCCGGTGGCGACGATCGCTGCCGGACGGACGCTGCACCGTGTTCATGGCAAATCCGTCGACGCGCGCTGGTATGGCCGCAAGGACGCGTCCTGGCGCTGGGACGATCCCGACGGACAATTCGGCGTTCTTTATCTTGGGAAAACACTGGTTGGCCCGTTCGCGGAAAGCCTGCTGCGGAAGCCCGCTGACCGGGACCTGTTATGGGACCGTGTCGAGCAGAAGCGCGCGGCTACGTTCAAGACCAGACGAACACTACGCCTTGCCAAGCTGCATGGCCCCGGTCTCGCCTGGTTTCAGACCACCGCTGCCGGCGTAGCGGCCGATTTCGATCCGGTCACCAATCCTGGTGGTTACGACATTACGCAACGGATTTCCGCGATCGTTTATACCGAGACGGCGTTCGATGGCATCCAGTATAGGTCGCGCTTCGACACGGACGAACTTTGCATCGCATTGTTCGAGCGAGCGGATCCCGCAATCGACCTGACCGGTGAGAATCTGCAGATCGACAAGGGCTGGGTCCGCAAGATCCTCAAACCGCGTGGATTCGAACTCATAGAATTCTAGATCCACCGTCGATCCCGGTTGCGCGTTGAGCTACATATTTTGCAGTGGATTTTTCACTTTTGCGAGAAACCGCGCAGGAAATGAACCGCCGAGCGCGGACGTTCGAGGCGGATACCCAGCATTTCAAATTCATTCCTGTTCCCGGAACCTCACCACGCCGGCGTATCGCGCTCGCCGGGCAATCGACTTCGATCCAGACAGCGCAAAAAAATGCGGCGACCATCGAAGCTGACCGCCCAGCGCGATAATTGTTCCGACAACAGTGTCACGGTCTTCGACGACTATCCTGGCCGAGGAGAAGATGTCGATCCGCCCGTCCGAATCGACCTCAGAGGCGACGAATGATTGTCGGCTTAGCGCCCTATTCTGTTGAAGAAGTCGCCCGGCGGACTGCGGAGGGTGGAAGCGGACGGGAGGCGAACGGCCTCCCCACCTTGATCAGGCGGTGGCGAGGTGCTGGATCGGGAAGATCTTTGCCATTTTCCGGAGGTTTTGGGCCGCGGCGGCGAGGTGGAACTCGTCACGGGCACCATTGGGGCCGCGCAGACGCAAGCGGTCCAGTTTCAGGATGCGCTTGAGGTGGGCGAACAGCATTTCGACCTTCTTCCGCTCTCTGCTCGACACAAGATAGGCGTCGGTTGTCGCGATATCGCGGGCCATGTCGCGCGCGCCTTCGTGGATTGAACGCGTGATCTTGCGGGCTGGCGCATTGGGCGTGCATTGCGGCTTCAGAGCACAGCCTTCGCAGTCGTGCTGACGCGCGCGGTAGCGGATGGAGCCGTCCTTATCGATCCCGGTGCGCGGTGTACTGAAGTTGCGATTAGACCGCCGCAAGTGGTTGCCACCCGGGCAGATATAGCTGTCGTCGTCATAATCATAGATGAAGTCGACGCGCTCGAAGCTGCTGTCATTGCGACCGGATTTTTCGAACACGGGGATATGCGGCTCGATGCCTTTCTCTTCCACCAGCCACGCCAGGTTCGCGGCGGAACCATAGGCTGCGTCCGCTACAAGCCGATGCGGCCAGATGCCGAAGCGCTCCTGCGTCCGGTCGATCATTCTTCGCCCGGTCCATCGTCATCAGCTGGGAAATAGCAATGCCGCCGCGCGGTAGCTCGAAATCGGCTATCTCCACGGTCCGCTGCATCGGCCTCGCTCCCTCCCTTCGGCGCATTGGTCAGGCAGGTACGCGTGACCTACATTTCGATCCAAAGGTGATCGATGAGGATTGGCGCTAGGCCAGGCTTCCGGACATGGTTGGACTGCAGAGCGGCAAGACGCGCTCCGGCGTCATGGTCGTGCAATGTGATCTTGTCGCTTTCGGACCATCCTTCCACCGGCTCCGCCACAATGCCGTCGATCCAACTGTCGAGCTGCGTTCGCCAGAAGACACAATCTTCGGCCTGCAAGTACCCGATCATCGCCGCGCGATTGTGTGCAGCCCCATGGTGGCCCGCCTTGAAACGCTGGATTCCGCCCGCGCTGCTGAAACGGCTGATCAGATATTCGCGCTCGTCGCGGTCAGAGCCAGGAGGCGTGGGGAGGCGCTTGCATTCCACGGGCAGTAGGGTCTGATACTCGGTGTACGCCCGCCCTTCGATCCATATGACATCGCCGCAGGGCGCGACGGCGAGATCGATTGCGCGATTGCCGTTGGTTTCGTCGGGCTCCTCGCGCCGGAACTGAAGAAAATCCCATCCCGGAGCGTGCCGTGTCAGGCTGGCGAGGCGCGCGCAGAGTTGCGCGGTCAACTTCGTCTCCCCTGTCGCCGTTTCGCGCGCAGGATCGTCGCGCCATCCCGGAAGGGCATCGCGTAGGAAGCGGATCAGGGATGAGAACCATTCGCCGGGAAGATGCACGCCGGCGTCAAGCGAACCCGCATGACCAACGCTTTCACCGTCGTCGGCCAGCATATCAGAAACCCTGGCCTCGCAGATCGGCGAGAACATCGTCGGCATCGCGGAGCGCGACCGATCGGGTCCAGAAACGGTGCCGGTCGGGTTTGAGCAGAAAAACGAATTCCTTGTCGTACAGTCGCGTAATCCGCGTGATCGTCAGGCTCGAGCCCCGCCGCTCGCGCAACAAGCTGTCGAGTTTGATGCGTAGTTCATCGGCACCCGTCCAATCGACTTGGCCATCACCGAAGGCAAAGGCCCGGCAAATAGCGCCGGACCATTTTTGTGCGGGAAGCGGGCGCAGCGGCGTGCGCGAATAGATCGCATTCAACTGCCGCGTGAACACCTTGTCGAAGGCTTCAAGGGCCGCTGGCGGGGCTGCCTGCATGACGGCGGAACCCGTACCAAGCCGAATGAAATCGCGCTGATGCTCGACGATGTCTTCAGCAATGATCCTTTCGTTATCGCTGAGATCCAGATTCCCGCTTTCGGGATAGGGTAGGGCAAGCACGTCTGCGTTTAGGATCGCCGTCGCACGCTGCGTAAACAGGCGGGGGCTGATGCCCGCGATATAGGCTCGCAGGGCTACCGACTCCCGTTCAAGCCATTCGCCAATCGCCGCGAGTTGAGGGAGCTGACCGCGTGGTGCCGCAAGGCCGACGATCTCGTGTTTATAGGTTAGATAGTGACCCGTCCACATCCCGTGGTGCAGATCTTCATGCTCTTTGATGAGCAGGAGCGGCGGCGTAAATCGGCGCTCCGTCTTCGTATCCTTGATTGGTTGCTTGGGCACGACGGCAAGATTGCTCGTGTCGAGACCGGCGCTGGATAGCGCGCTGGTGGGAAGGAGCGGTTTGCCGATGAGATGGTTGGCGGGGCGCGAGATACCCTTCTGTCCCGCAATATAGCCTTCGCCGAAATCCCATTGCCGCTGTTCGGCGAATTGTCGCAGCGTAGGATAGGTGCGCAGCCGCTTGATCAGATCGTGCGCCCGGCTGCCCCCCAGCAGATTGGCCCGCCAGATGTCCCGCGACTGTTGAGCATCGATGTTGCTGATCCAGTGAAGATCGTAATAATCAATGTCGAATCCCTGCTCTGCGGTCGCCCGGCCGTTGCGCCGGAAAGCTGCGTGCAGGAGGCGGCCGTCGACTTCGGGATCTTCCGCCTCTGCGATTACGACGACAATCTTCGGATCGGCGTTTCCCTTTTTGAACAGTCCCCGGACGGATACAAAGTCCAATAGCTCGCGGACACGCCAGGTTTTGAAGAACGCTTGGCGGACCGAATGGGCATTCTGGTTGTACAGGAACCCCGACGGCTCGATCATTGCGAGAATGCCGCCTTTAGTCGCCATCGCCATGGCTTCGTGGAGGAACAGGTAGGCGAGCTGCTTGTCGGCGAGGGGGCCGTACTCCTTCGTATACGACGCGGCGCAATCGCGAGCACCCTTGGTCGTCAGCGACGAGGCGAAGGGCGGGTTGCCGACAATGATCGCTACCTTCTGCGCGATAAGGCCATTTTTCTTTGCGTCGAAAAAGCAGCTCCAATGGAGCGTCTCGCCGGCAAGGCGTGGGAAGAGCTTCACGCTGGCGCGAATATCCTCGGGCTTCAAGGCGTCGCATAGGCTGAGGCAGAGGCTGAATGCTGCGAGCTCGACCGCACCTTCCTCGAGATCGACGCCATGAATGCGCTGGAGCAGCCCGCGAAGAGTTTCCACGCCGGGATGCACCCATCCGTTGCGCGAACGCCAATGGAGCACGAGCCGCTTGTACGCCTCGACGAGGAAAACGCCCGAACCGCATGCCGGATCGAGGATGACTCCGTCGCTTTCCATCAGCGCGTCGATCCGATCCCAATCGAGAACCTCCTCGAGCATCAGTCGAACAAGCGCCGGCGGCGTGTAGATGGAGCTGGCCTCGTCTTTCACGAAGAGCTGGTAGATGTTGCTGATCAGCTCGACCGGCAGGTCTCGGAACGAATAAAGGCGCCAGAAGCTGAGCTGGCCGGTTTCATCTTCATAGCCCTGCACCAATCGCGCATAGCGGGCGAGATCGGAAGTTTTGGCCAAGGCGGCGCGTTCGCTGTCGCGAAGTCGGAAGACATGGCCGTTGAATCTTGCCTCAAGCGCTTCGAGCAGCCTGATCAGCGCCGGACCGTCGGCAAGGACCTCGAAGAAGCGAGAGGCACCGGGCAGGGCGCTCGCGAAATCATGGGGGAGCAAGACCAGTCGCTCTTCGAGATATGCGATCAGCAGTGACAGGATGAGCAGCCGGCGGCGCAGCGCCGGGTCAAGCAATTCGCTGTCCGAAAGCTGTATGGCGAGCGCGCGGACCCCGGCGACCAGTTTGCGGTGAGCCGACTTGGTCGCGGACAGCATGAGCAGGCATGCGTCGGGGTCATCCCAGATCGCGCCATTGCGGATTCGCTGCGCGTCCCACCAGACATCTTGCTCCGCGATCGCCGCGCCCAATTCCAGCGTGCGGATCGGATTGCATATCGGACGATCGTCCGTACCGACGAAATCCGGCTGGTGTGCGCAGCGAAACAACTGGATGACGCCCGGTCCTGCGCGATAGACCAGCGGCACGCCGCCCCAGCTCCATAGTCGCTTGTGGAGTTCGGCAAATCTTGTGTCGTCGGGATGATCCTTGGTGTCGAAGACGAACGCCTGCGCGACCGGGGTCCGTCCTTGTCGCTGCGCCTCGAAGAAGACCGCGCGTGCCCCATAACTGGCCGCACGCTCGATCATGGCTACGACATCCGGATTCTGCCCTTCGCGATCGAACGAGGCAACCGGAACCAATCCTTCGACGGCCGGGACGTCCCCGCGGCCGATCGAAAACAGCCATTCGGCGCCAGCGAACGCCGCATCGGGCGCGTGCACTGTCATCGCCGGAGTCCGGTCAGCCGCGACGGCGCCGTCAGCATCACTTCTGCCGCTTTTTCTTCGTTAGCGCGAAGCCTTCCTTGAGAAGGTCTGTCATCGTCATGCCTTGCGCGACAGCGAACCCTTTGAAGTCCTTCTTGAAGTCGGCGCTCACCTTGAAATTGAGCGATTTGTTTTCGCCATCCGTGGCACCATCGTCTACGATCTGCTTGTCGACCATCAGGCGAACCTCCCCACTGCGGACCGCCGTGGGCCGTGCGCATCTGGTGGAGAAATACAGAAATCGGCCTTTCTTGCAATCCACAAATGTGGATTGCAAGAAATCTGGATATCCAGAAATCAGGAACCTGGGAATGGTGAGCACGCGTCGTCCTCGAATTCGGTCTCCGATTCAAATGTCGCAATAGAACAAATAAGGAACAAATGCACCAAGCAATCCGCGTGGGTGCAAATTGTGACTAAGGATGCGTTGGGTTTTCTTCCTTTCACCGGCTGTGCGGAATGGCGGGGAGGCGAATGCGCCTGCATCGGGGCCTACCTCGGGTCGCGCGCGCCAAACGGCTGCAAGTAAGGTGCATTGGGGTGGCCGCACTGCGCTCAGCATTTCTCCGCGTCCGCTTTCAAAGATTCGTGACCGAAAGCGGCCTGACCGCAAACGTTGAGAGTTTCGGACGCCGCCAGGCGTCAGAAAGTCTTCGGTGCCCGAACCGCGGTGGTCATGGTCTGAGCTATGGGGAAAGCTGTTTTGCGCTGATGCTGGGGTAGC
>SCNT01000067.1 GCA_005503165.1 Sphingomonadaceae bacterium 3R27E2-A | reverse complement strand
GCGCCCGCCGCCCCGGCCGCAGCGCCCGCCCCCGCTGCGCCGACCTCGGCCGCGGCGGTCGGCAGCGCGCGTGCCGCGCCCGAGCGGCGCTTCACCGGCGCCGACCTCTTCGACCTGTCGATCGCCGCCGATCCGCAGATCAGCCCCGACGGCCGCCACATCGCCTATGTGCGCCGCTCGAACGACATCATGACCGACCGCGCGGTCAGCTCGATCTGGCTGATCGACACCGCGACCGGCGAAGAGACCCCGCTCGCGGGCCGCAGCGGCGGCGCCTTTTCGCCGCGCTGGTCGCCCGACGGCAAGCGCCTCGCCTACGCCTCGACCGAGGGCGGCAGCGCGCAGCTCTGGGTCCGCTGGCTCGCGGGGGGAGAGGCGGTGCGGCTCACCGGCCTGCCGACCAGCCCGTCGAGCCTCGCCTGGTCGCCCGACGGCCGCTCGATCGCCTATACGATGCTCGTCAAGGACGAGGGCCCCAGCTTCGGCAAGGCGCCCGCGAACAGGCCCGAGGGCGCCAAATGGGCCGAGCCGCTCGAGGTCCACGACCTCCTCGCCTATCGCGGCGACGGCGAGGGATATATCGAACCCGGCTTCGAGAAGATCTTCGTCGTCCCCGCGACGGGCGGGTCGCCGCGCCAGCTGACCTTCGGCCCCTATCACGACGGCGGGCCGCTCAGCTGGTCGCGCGACGGCCGCACGCTCTATTTCGGCGCGAACCGCAAGCCCGACTGGGAGAATGACCCGGTCGAGGGCGAAATCTACGCGCTCGACGTCGCGAGCGGCGGGGTGCGCCAGCTCACAGAGCGCAACGGCCCCGACGCGAACCCGCTCGCCTCGCCCGATGGCCGCACCATCGCCTGGCTCGGCTTCGACGACAATCTGCGCGCTTACGAAAACACCCAGCTCTATGTGATGAACCCTGATGGTTCGGGAAAGCGTAGCCTGACAACCAACTGGGACTATGGCGTCGACGCCATCGACTGGGCCGGGGACGGCCGCGCGCTCTATGCGCAATACGATGATCACGGCGAAACCAAGGTCGCGCGCATCGGCCTCGACGGCGCGATTCGCACTGTCGCCACCGGCCTGTCGGGCGGCGGACTCGACCGGCCCTATACCGGCGGCAGCTTCAGCGTCTCGAACGCGGGCGCGATCGCCTTCACCGGCGGCACCGCCACCCGCCCCGCGGACGTCCAGCTCGCGAGCGGCGGCAAGACGCGCACGCTGACCGACCTCAACCGCAGCCTCCACGAAGTAAAATCCTTCGGCGAGGTCCGTAAAATCACGGCGGGCTCCAGCCACGACGGCAAGGAAATCGAGGGCTGGCTTACCCTGCCCCCCGGCTATGTCGAGGGCACCAAAATCCCGCTGATCCTCGAAATCCACGGCGGGCCATTCGCTGCCTACGGCCCGCATTTCTCGACCGACAACCAGCTCTACGCCGCCGCGGGCTACGCCGTGCTCTCGGCCAACCCGCGCGGCTCGACCAGCTATGGCGCCGCCTTCGCGAACGAGATCGACAAGGCCTATCCGGGCAACGACTATTTCGACCTCATCAGCATCGTCGATCGCGCCATCGCGCTCGGCATCGCCGATCCCGACGCGCTCTTCGTCACCGGCGGCTCTGGCGGCGGCGTGCTCACCAGTTGGATCATCGGCAAGACCAATCGCTTCAAAGCCGCGGTCACGCAAAAACCGGTGATCAATTGGACGACGCAGGCGCTCACCGCCGATGGCCCCGCATTCTTCGGCCGCTACTGGCTCGGTGCGATGCCGTGGGAAAAGCCCGAGCTGTTCTGGGCCCGTTCGCCGTTATCGCTCGTCGGCAATGTCCAGACCCCGACGATGGTCATTGTGGGAGCGGAAGATTACCGCACCCCGGTCAGTGAGTCCGAGCAATATTATACCGCGCTCCGCCTCCGCGGCGTGCCCACCGCACTGATCAAGGTTCCGGGCGCCAGCCACGGCGGCATCGCCGCGCGCCCCTCGCAATCGGCGGCGAAGGCCTCGGCGATCCTCGCATGGTTCGAGAAATACCGGAAAGGCTGGACGCGCCCCGCCGCCGACTGAGCGAGCGCCACGCAGAGGTCCTCCCCTTGAAGGGCGGGAAAGGGCGCGCGCACGCCGGCGAGGAGGCGCGGCGCACCGCGCTCTCGCCACCCGGCTCTTGCCGCGAGGACCCGCCGGTCCGTGCGCGCTCGACCAGCGCGCAGCCCGTTCAAACCGGCTCGTAGCCCCGAGCCTGTCAGAGCCGCTCGACATAGACTGCACGCGGCTCGGCAAATTCGCCATGCGCTGCATCCGCCTCCGCGACGACCGCGGACAGGTCGTCCGTCCGCATCGTCCGCCAGCCGTCGCTCATGCCGCGCCGGCGAATGGCGCCACCACCTCGGCGGTCACGCGCAGCGGCCGCCCGCTCGCCTTGTCGAGCAGCGCCCAGACGGTCCGCGCGCGCACATGCACGCGTCCGTCGGCGCCGGTGAACTCCATGAACCGGTCGAATTTCGCCCCCTGCGGCTTGTCGGCGACCCACGTCCGCGCGGTCACCGTCTCGCCCGGCCCCAGCGCGCGCAGATAATCGATCTCGTGCCGCACCACGACCCAGACATAGGCATCCTTGTGCGATTGCGGCGCCGCGGCGTCCCAATGCCCCGTCGCGACCTGCTGGATCCACTGGACCCAGACCGCATTGTTCACATGCCCGAGCTCGTCGATGCTCTCGGGCGTGGCGGTGAGTTGGAGGGTGAATTCTTTCATCGCAATGCCTGACTGCCTTCCCTACAGGGGAGGGATTGGGGGGGTAGGGCCGATCCGGCTCGATGCCGTAGCGGGCTTTTCGAGGTAGTGCGCTCGAATCCGCCTCGCGACCCACCCCTGGCCCCTCCCTTGCAGGGAGGGGAAGAGCGTCACGCCAACTCCACCGTCGTCACCATATACCCCGCATCGCGGAGCGCCGCGACCAGGCTGTCGAGATGCTCGCGATCGCGCGCCTCGCATTCGATGTCGGTAATCAGCCCCTTTGCCGGCAGCGTCGTGAAGATGCGCTGGTGATAGATTTCGATGATGTTGACCTGCTTCTCGTCGAACAGCTTCATCACCTTGAACAGGGCGCCGGGTCGGTCCTGAAGCCGGATGCGCAGCCGCGCGATGCGGCCGGAGCGCGCGAGATCGCGCAGCAGCACGTTCGCGAGGAGCCGCGTATCGATATTGCCGCCCGTCAGCACCAGCCCGACCTTGCGCCCCTTGAACTCCTCGGGATGCGCGAGCATGGCCGCCAGCCCCGCGGCGCCCGCGCCCTCGACCACGGTCTTCTCGATCTGCAGCAGCAGGCTGACCGCGCGCTCGAGATGGCGCTCGGCAACGAGCACGATATCGTCGTTGAGCTCGGCGACGAGCTTGCGGGTATAAGCGCCCGGCTCCTTCACCGCAATGCCCTCGGCCAGCGTGTCGCCCTCGCACGCCATGTCGACGCCGTTCAGCTCGGCGTACATCGACGGATACAGCTCGGCCTGCACCCCGACGAGGCGCATGTCGTTCTTGATCCCGCGCGCCGCGGTTCCCATGCCGGCGAGCAGCCCGCCGCCTCCGATCGGCACGATCAGCGTGTCGAGCTCGGGCACGTCCTCGAACATTTCGAGCGCCACCGTCCCCTGCCCCGCCGCGACATGCGGATGGTCGAAGGGATGGACGAAGGTCAGCCCGCGCTCGACCTCCAGCACGCGCGCATGCGCATAGGCATCGTCGAACGTCTCGCCGTGCAGAACGATCGTCGCGCCATGGCTCGCGGTCTGCGACACCTTCACCTGCGGGGTCGTGCTCGGCATCACGATGGTCACCGGCACGCCGAGGCGCTTGCCGTGATAGGCAAGCCCCTGCGCATGATTGCCTGCCGACGCCGCGATAGCGCCGCGCGCCTTCGCCTCGTCGTCGAGCAGCAGCAGCGCGTTCAGGGCGCCGCGTTCCTTGTACGCCGCGGTGAACTGAAGGTTCTCGAACTTCAGCCACACTTCGGCGCCGACCAGCTCGGACAGCGTCTGCGAATGCAGCGTCGGCGTGCGCACGACCGCGCCCTCAATTCGCCCCGCCGCCGCGCGCACATCGTCCAATGTGATCGCCGGAAGCTCGGCGGCGGGGGTCAGGGTGAGTTGATCGGTCATGATGTTCGGCGCCCTAGCCCATCTGGCGCATGAAGCAAACAATGCTATGGACCCCATATGAGCGAACAGAAATTGCGCATCAGCTTCCTCGGCATCGGGGTTATGGGCGGGCCGATGGCCGGCCATCTCGCCAAGGCGGGGCACGACCTCACCGTCTACAACCGCACTCGCGCCAAAAGCGATGCCTGGGTCGACCAGCATGGCGGGCGGGCCGTGGCGACCCCCGCCGAGGCGGCCGACGGCGCCGATGTCGTCATCACCTGCGTCGGCAACGACGACGATCTCGCACAGGTCACCCTCGGCCGCGACGGCGCCTTTCGCGCGATGAAGCGCGGCGCTTTGTTCATCGACCACACCACCGTCTCTGCGCGCATCGCGCGCCAGCTGTCGGTCGAGGCCGAGGAGCCCGGCCTGCTCGTCGTCGACGCCCCGGTCTCGGGCGGCGAGGCGGGCGCGCAGAACGGCACGCTCTCGATCATGTGCGGCGGGCGCAAGGCCGCGTTCGACGCCGCCGCGCCGGTCATGCAGGCCTACGCCGCGCGCATGGTCCATATCGGCGGCCCCGGCGCGGGGCAGACGACCAAGATGGTCAACCAGATCGCGATCGCCGGCGTTCTCCAGGGCCTCTCCGAAGCCTTGCGTTTCGCCCAGGCGTCGAAGCTCGACACCGACAAGGTGTTCGAAGCCGTCTCGGGCGGCGCCGCGGCGAGCTGGCAGATGCTCAACCGCTGGGGCACGATGGCCAAGGACGAATTCGACTTCGGCTTCGCGGTCGACTGGATGCGCAAGGACCTCGGCCTCGCGATCGACGAAGCGCGCGTCAACGGCGCTACGCTGCCTGTCGCCAGCCTCGTCGATCAATTCTACGCCGACGTTCAGAAACTCGGGGGAGGCCGCCGCGACACCAGTTCGCTCGTGACGAGGCTGCCGAAGTGAGCGCGCACAAAACCCACCCCCTCCCGAAATCGGGAGGGGCAGCGAAACTAGGCCCGGCGCAGCCGGGCCTAGTTGCAGCGGAGTGGGCATCCGCCGCCCGCGCCATGCTGCCCACCCCGCTGCGACTAGCCAGCAAGCTCGCAAGTCTCGCTGCCCCTCCCGTTTGCGGGAGGGGGCTGTTGGCCATCGCCGCCCTCGCCCTCGCAACCCCCGCGCACGCCGACACGCTCGTCGACAATGTCAACGGCATCACGCTCGACAAGGACGGCAGGCTTGTCCGCTTCACCGGCCTGCTCATCGGCAGCGACGGCAAGGTCAAGCAGCTGCTCGACCGCAGGGACAAGCGGCCCGAACGCCCCGATTTCAAGGAGGACGGCAAGGGCAAGACGCTCATCCCCGGCCTCATCGACGCGCACGGTCATGTCATGGGGCTCGGTTTCTCGCTGATGCTGCTCGACCTCAGCGACACCAATTCGCTCGCCGAAGCGCAGGCCGCCATCGCCAGATATGCCGCCGAAAATCCCGAAATGCCGTGGATCATCGGCCGGGGCTGGAACCAGGAGAAATGGGGCCTCGGCCGCTTTCCGACCGCCGCCGACCTCGACGCCGTCGTCCCCGACCGCGCGGTCTGGCTCGAACGCGTCGACGGCCATGCCGGCTGGGCCAACACCGCCGCGATGACCGCCGCGAAAGTCACCGCAGCGACCAAAGCCCCCGAGGGCGGCCGCATCGAAATGGCGGGCGGCAAGCCCTCGGGCGTCTTCGTCGACGCCGCGATGGGCCTGATCGACGGCGCCAAGCCTAAGCCGCTCGCGCGCGACCTCGACCGCGCCTTGCTGCTCGCGCAGCAGAAGCTCATCGAGCAGGGCATCACGACGATCGCCGATATGGGCACGTCGATCGCCGAATGGCAGGCCTACCGCCGCGCCGGCGACAAGAAACAGCTCGCGATGCGGATCCTTAGTTACGGCGGCGACATCGACAATATGGCGCTGATCGCGGGCGGCGAGCCGACCCCCTGGCTCTACGACGACCGCCTCCGCATGGTCGGGGTCAAGCTCTATCTCGACGGCGCCCTGGGCTCGCGCGGCGCCTGGCTTAAGGCGCCCTACGACGACGCGCCCGGCCAGAAGGGCCTGCCGCTGCTCACCCCCGCGCAGCTCCGCAACAAGATGGTGCGCGCCTCGATGGACAAGTTCCAGGTCGCGATCCACGCGATCGGCGACGCCGCCAATGCCGAAGCACTCTCGGCGATCGAGGACCTCAGCCGCGACCTCCCCGGCGAGCGCCGCTGGCGCATCGAACATGCGCAGGTGGTCGACCCTGCCGACATCGCGCGCTTCGGCCAGCTCAAGGTCATCGCCTCGATGCAGCCGATCCACCAGCCGTCGGACCGCCTGATGGCCGAGGCGCGCCTCGGTCCCGACCGGCTCAAGGGCGCCTATGCCTGGCGCAGCCTGTCGGCGGCGGGCGCGCGCCTCGCCTTCGGCTCCGACGTCCCGGTCGAGAGCGCCAACCCGTTCGCCGGCGTCGCCGCCGCCATCTCGCGCACCGACGCCGCAGGCCAGCCCTTCGGCGGCTGGCGCCCCGAGGAGGCGGTGAACCGCGAGACCGCGCTCGACGGCTTCACCCGCACCGCCGCCTTCGCGGGCTTCGCCGAAGATCGCATCGGCACCTTGATGCCCGGCATGCGCGCCGACTTCCTCATCGTGGAAACCGATCCGATGCTCGCCGGCCCCGACGAAATTCGCCGCATGGTGCCACTCGAAACGTGGATCGGGGGTTATCGATACTACCAACGCAAGGAGTAGTATCATGACCGCGATCCGCCTCACCCCCCGCCGCGTCGCCAAGCCCTGGGGCCGAACCGACATCGGCCCGCTCTTCGACGCGAGCGGCGAGCGGATCGGCGAAATCTGGTTCGAACTTCCCGCGGACAGCGCCGAGCCCGCGCTGCTTGTCAAATATCTCTTCACTTCCGAAGCCTTGTCGGTGCAGGTCCACCCCGACGACGCCCAGGCGCATGCGATCGGCGCGCGGCAGGGCAAGGAGGAGGCGTGGGTCATCCTCGACGCCGCCGACGACGCGGTGATCGGCCTCGGCCTCGAACAACGCGTGTCGCCCGACCAGCTCTGCGCCGCCGCGCTCGACGGCAGCATCGAAACCCTCATCGACTGGAAAGCCGTCGCCCCCGGCGATCATTTCCACGTCACACCCGGCACGATCCACGCGATCGGCGGCGGCCTGTCGCTGATCGAAGTCCAGCAATATGCCGACATCACCTACCGCCTCTACGACTATGGCCGCCCGCGCGAACTCCACCTCGACGAAGCGATGGCCTGCGCCGAGGCAGGCCCTTATCTGACCACGAACCTGCGCGTGCCCGTAGCCGTCGGTATCGATCGCCTCGTCGATGGTCCGAAATTCGGCCTCATCGACGCGCATAGCGAGGATTTCGCCAGCCTTCCCGACCTCGGCGCCCATGGCCCGACCTGGTTCATTCCGGTCGATGGCGGCGGGGCGATCGACGGGGCGGCGTGGAAGCCGGGCGAGTGCTGGCTGCTGGACGATGCCGCCGACCTCGCTACACTCGCGGGTCGAGGGAGGGCGCTTATCGCATGGCAGAGCTGAAACCATCGCGGCGCGCGCTCATCGGCGGGCTTGCGGCGCTTCCGCTCGCAACCACCGCCGCCGCGGCGGCCGAGCGCAAGGAGCGCAAATCGAAAAAGCGCAAATCCGCCAAGCCCACCGTCCAGCATGTCGACGTTGCGGTGATCGGCGCGGGCGTCTTCGGCGCCTGGACTGCGTGGCACCTGCTGCGCGCGGGCAGGTCGGTGCGCCTCTTCGACGCCTATGGCGCCGGCCACGTCCGCTCCTCCTCGGGCGGCGAGAGCCGCGTCATCCGCATGGGTTACGGCGCCGACACCATCTATTCGGAAATGGCGCGCGAATCCTTGCCCTATTGGAAAGAGCTCTCCGACAGCGCCAGCGCCCCGATCTTCCACAACACCGGCGTCCTCTGGTTCGCACCATCGGGCGACGCCTACACCCAGCAGTCGCTCGCCTGGCTCCAGGCCAATCGCGTGGGCCACGAACATGGCGATGTGACCTGGCTCCAGAACAAGTACCGCCAGATCCAGTTCTACCAGGGCGAGACCGGCATCCTCGAGACCGAGACCGGCGCCCTGATCGCAGGCCGCGGCGTGCAGGAAGTGATCGCCGACGCCCAGATCAAGGTCGAGCCCGTGGTCATGCCCGCGCCTTTGCTGTCGAAGAAGATCCAGCGCCACACCCTCCCCGACGGCGGCACCGCCGATCATCTAGTCTATTGCTGCGGGCCGTGGCTCGCCGAGCTTTTCCCGCAGCAATTGATGAATAAGATCGTCGCGACGCGGCAGGAGGTCTATCATTTCGGCGCCGCGCAGGGCGACATGCGCTTCGCCCCGCCGAACCTCCCCGTCTGGGCCGATTTCAACAACGGCCGCAGCGTCTACGGCATCCCCGACCTCGAAGGCGCAGGATTCAAGATCGCGATCGACGTCCACGGCCCCGTGGTCGACCCCGATACGCAGGACCGCGCGCTCACCCCCGCGGGCATCACCGAGGCGCGCGCCTATGTCGCGCGCCGCTTCCCCGGCCTCGCCACCGCGCCGCTGATCGGCGGGCGCGTCTGCCAATATGAGAACAGCTCGAACGGCGACTATCTGATCGACCGCTTCCCCGGCCAGCCGCACGTCTGGCTGGTCGGCGGCGGCTCGGGCCACGGCTTCAAGAACGGCCCCGCGGTGGGGAAACGCGTCGCGGCGCATATCCTCGACGAGGACCTGCCGATCGAGCCGCGCTTCAGCTTCGCGACCAAGGGCACAGTCGCGGCGCGGACGGTTTTCTGATTCCTCGTCATTGCGAGGAGCGAAGCGACGCGACAATCTCCAGCCATCAGCCCTGCACGAGATTGAGGGCTGGAGATTGCTTCGCTACGCTCGCAATGACGACATAAGCGGGGCAAGATGAAACTCACCGACTGCCACAACATCGAAGACTTCCGCGCCCTAGCAAAGCGGCGCCTGCCCTGGCCGGTGTTCGACTATATCGACGGCGCCGCCGACGACGAGGTCACCCGCCGCCGCAACCGCGCGGCGTTCGACGATTGCGACCTCATCCCGCGCGTCCTCGCCGGGGTCGAAAGCGTCGACATGCGGACGACCTTGTTCGGGCGCGAAATCGCGATGCCGCTCTTTCTCTCGCCGACCGCGCTCCAGCGCCTGTTCCACTGGCAGGGCGAACGCGCCGTGCTCCGCGCCGCCGCGAACGCCGGCACCGTCGCGGGCATATCGAGCCTCGCGACGATCGGCCTCGCCGAGGCCGGCGCGCTCACCGACGGCCCCAAATTGTTCCAGCTCTATGTCCATCACGACGAGGGCCTCAACCAGGCGATGCTCGACGCCGCGCGCGCCGCAAAATTCGATGCCGTGGCGCTGACCGTCGACACGATCGTCGGGGGCAATCGCGAACGTTGCCTGCGCTCGGGCTTCACCTCGCCGCCGCGCTTCACGCCAAGCAACATGCTGAGCTACGCGATCAAGCCCGGCTGGGGCCTCAATTACATGCTCCGCGAGAAATTCAGCCTGCCCAACCTTGCGACGCATGTGTCCGAGGGATCGAGCGTGCCGAAGTCGGTCGCCGAATATTTTACCTCGATGCTCGACCAGAGCCTCGACTGGAAACGCGCCGAGGCGATCCGCAAAAAATGGAACGGCCCCTTCTGCCTCAAGGGCATCGTCGCGGTCGAAGATGCGCGCCGCGCGGTCGATATCGGCGCCAGTGCGATCATGGTATCGAACCACGGCGGGCGCCAGCTCGACGGCAGCCGCGCGCCTTTCGATGCGCTCGCGGAGATCGTCGATGCGGTCGGCGACCGGGTCGAGGTGATCTGCGATGGCGGCATCACCCGCGGCACCCATGTGCTCAAGGCGCTGTCGGTCGGCGCGAAAGCCTGTTCGGGGGGCCGCCTCTACCTCTACGCGCTCGCCGCCGCGGGCGAGGAGGGCGTCACCCGCGCCATCGCCCTGCTCCGTGCCGAAATCGAGCGCGGCATGAAATTGATGGGCGCGAAGGCCCTCGCCGACCTGTCGCGCGACAATCTGCGCTGGCGGTGAATTTTCCTCCCTGCGGCGAAGCCGTGGGGAGGATCATTCAGACCGCCCCCTCGCTCTTCTTCCCCACCC
>SCNT01000066.1 GCA_005503165.1 Sphingomonadaceae bacterium 3R27E2-A | reverse complement strand
GCATCGGGGGCGGGCGCCGGTTCAGCGGCCGGGGTCGGCTGGGTCGGCTGCGTGTTTTCGGGCGCCGGTTCCGACGGCTGGCTGGTCGGCGGGGTCATCGGGTCAGCAGGCTGGGTCTGCGCCAGCGCGGGGAAACTGACGGCGGCGGCGCCGATCAAAAGCATAGTCTTCAGCATGGTAGTTCTCCTGTTGTCACAATGCGGCGCTTCGCCTTGCGCGCCGCACACCTGAAGGGGCACGAGATCAACCATGGCCGGAATGTGATAGTTGCAGTGCGGGGGCGATTGGCGGCGCGGCTCGTCCCTGCTAGGGCGCGGCCCATCGCGATTCCGCGAAGAATCCGCGCCCAATCGATACCGAAGGAGTGAAAAACATGGTTCCGCGTTACGCCCGGCCCGAGATGACCGCGATCTGGGCGCCCGAGAACCGCTTCCGCATCTGGTTCGAGATCGAAGCGCACGCGACCGACGCGCTCGCCGAGCTGGGCGTGGTGCCCAGGGACGCGGCGAAGGCGCTGTGGGACTGGTGGGCGACCGAGCCCGTCATCCACGTCGCGGCGATCGACGCGATCGAGGCGGTGACCAAGCACGACGTCATCGCCTTCCTGACCTGGGTCGCCGAGAATGTCGGCGAGCAGGCGCGCTTCATGCACCAGGGGATGACGTCGAGCGACGTGCTCGACACCTGCCTGGCGGTGCAGCTCAGCCAAGCGGCGGACATCCTGCTCGCCGATCTCGATGCTTTGCTCGCAGCGATCAGGAAGCGCGCGTACGAGCACAAGCTGACCCCGACGATCGGGCGCAGCCACGGGATTCATGCGGAGCCGGTGACCTTCGGGCTCAAGATGGCCGAAGCCTATGCCGAATTCGACCGCTGCAAGGCGCGGCTGGTCGCGGCGCGCGCCGACATCGCGACCTGCGCGATTTCGGGCGCGGTGGGGACCTTCGCCAATATCGACCCGCGGGTCGAAGCGCATGTCGCGGCGAAGCTGGGGCTGGCGGTCGAGCCGGTGTCGACGCAGGTGATCCCGCGCGACCGGCATGCGATGTTCTTTGCGACGCTGGGCGTGATCGCCTCGTCGATCGAGCGGCTGGCCGTGGAAGTGCGGCACCTGCAGCGCACCGAGGTGCTGGAGGCCGAAGAATATTTCTCGCCGGGGCAGAAGGGCTCGTCGGCGATGCCGCACAAGCGCAACCCGGTGCTGACCGAGAATCTGACCGGGCTTGCGCGCATGGTGCGCAGCGCCGCGATCCCCGCGATGGAGAATGTCGCCTTGTGGCACGAGCGCGACATCAGCCATTCGTCGGTCGAGCGCTTCATCGGGCCCGACGCGACGATCACGCTCGACTTCGCGCTCGCGCGGCTGACCGGGGTGGTCGACAAATTGCTCGTGTATCCTGCGCGGATGCAGAAGAATCTCGACCGCATGGGCGGGCTGGTGCACTCGCAGCGCGTGCTGCTGGCGCTGACGCAGGCGGGGGCGAGCCGCGAGGAAAGCTATGGGCTGGTCCAGCGCAACGCGATGAAGGTGTGGGAGAGCGACGGCGCGCTGTCGCTGCTCGAGCTGCTGAAGGGCGACGCCGAGGTGACGGCGCGGCTGTCGGCCGACGAGCTGACCGCGCTGTTCGACCTCGACTACCATCTGAAGCATGTCGATACGATCTTTGCGCGGGTGTTCGGGGGGTAAGGGACAATCCTCCCTGTCGCGAAACGATGGGGAGGTGGCAGCGGCGTAGCCGCTGAGGGAGGGGCGACCGCACAGACGTTGCTGGCCCCTCCACCACTCGCTTCGGGGGAGTGCTGGGTCGTCCAGTCCCCCGGACTGGACTTGGACGGCCGGGGGCCGTCCAACCCTGCACTCCCCCTCCCCACGGCTTCGCCGCAGGGAGGATCAAAAGCCCCGCCCCCACTGGAAACCCGCGGCGAACTCGCCTAGGCTGGCGCGACGTCGCCAAAAACAGGAGCAAGCCGCGTGGGAATTGTTCGGACGGTCATCTGGGTGCTGCTCACGGCGGTGCTGGTCATCTTTGCGATGGCGAACTGGATCCCGATCACCGTCACCATCTGGCCTGGGTCGGTGCTCGATACCAAGCTGCCCGTGCTGATCCTCGCGGCCTTCCTGATCGGCAGCGTGCCCTTGTGGATCGCACTGCGCGCCGCGCGCTGGTCGCTGAAGCGCCGGCTCGACCATAGCGAGCGCCAGCTCGCCGATTTGCGCGCGATGGCGAACCGCGCGGCCGAGACGCCCGCGGTCGCGGCGCCCGAGCCTGCGCCGGTGAACGATATTCCCCCCGCCCCGACCGACCTGTTCAAGACGGAAAAGCCATGACCTCGCCGCTCTATCTCGCCATCGACACCACGCACCTCGACGCCGCGCTGACGCTGGTCCAGAAGGTGCGCCGCCATGTCGGCGGGCTGAAGCTGGGGCTCGAATTCTTCTGCGCCAACGGGCATCACGGGGTGCACGAGATGGCGAAGTTCGGGCTGCCGATCTTCCTCGACCTGAAGCTGCACGACATTCCGAACACGGTCGCGAAAGCCATCCAGGCGCTGCGCCCGCTGGAGCCCGCGATCCTGACGGTGCACGCCGCGGGCGGGCGCGCGATGCTGGAGGAAGCCAAGGCGGCGGCGGGGCAGAACACCAAGGTCGTCGCGGTGACCGTGCTGACCAGCCTCGACGCGCCCGACCTCGAGGATATCGGCGTCGGCGGGAGCCCGCACGACCAGGTCGTGCGCCTCGCCGCGCTGGCCCGCGAATCGGGGTGCGACGGGATCGTCTGTTCGGGGCACGAAGTGAAGGCGGCGCGCAAGGCGTGGCCGGGCGGCTTCTTCGTCGTGCCCGGGGTGCGCCCCGCGAACGGCAAGATCGGCGACCAGAAGCGCGTCGTCACCCCCGCGCAGGCGATGAGCGACGGGGCGTCGATCCTGGTCGTCGGGCGGCCGATCAGCCAGTCGGCCGACCCCGACCTCGCGGCGCGCGAGATCGAGGCGACGCTTTAGAGGCTTTAGAGGCCTTCCCCCCCCCTTCCCGTTCGTGTCGAGCGCAGTCGAGACACGCTTGGGGAGCGCTTTCCTTCGCGTGTCTCGACTTCGCTCGACACGAACGGATGTTGGATCGTTGAATATGCCCCCTCTCGTCAAGATCTGCGGCCTCAAGACCAGGGCCGAAATCGACGCCGCGATCGCGCACGGCGCGACGCATATCGGGCTCAACCATTATGCGCCGAGCCCGCGCTATGTCGACCTGACCACCGCGGCGGAGCTGCGGCAATATGCGGGCGAGCGGGTCAGGGTCGCGCTGCTGCTGGTCAATGCGGGACCCGAGATCACCGGCGCGGCGTGGAGCGCGGTCAGGCCCGACATCATCCAGTTTCACGGCAACGAGACCCCCGAGTGGATCAACGCGGTCAAGGCGAACACCAGGACCGAGGCGTGGAAGGCGGTGGGCCTCAAGGACGCCGGCACGCTGACGCGCTCGCTGCAATATGAGGGGGTGGTCGACCGGCTGCTCTACGACGCGCCGGCGCAGGCGATGCCGGGGGGCACGGGGACGCGCTTCGACTGGTCGCTGCTGGTCGGGCACCGCCACCGCATCGACTGGGGGATCGCGGGCGGGCTGACCCCGGCGAACGTCTGCGAGGCGATCGCCGCGACGCGCGCGCCGCTGGTCGATGTGTCGTCGGGGGTCGAAAGCGCGCCGGGCGTCAAGGATGTGGACAAGATCGCCGCTTTCCTTAAAGCGGTCGCGACATGCTGACGCAATTTCCCTCCGTCGTGCGCATCGGGAAACGATGGCGCTGATCGCTTGAGACCCCGTCTCTTCGCGAGCGCCCCCTTCTTTTGCCGATGGAAATGATCATGACTGCACCCCAGACCCTGCCCAACAGCCTGCGCACCGGCCCCGACGACCGCGGCCATTTCGGCCAGTTCGGCGGCCGCTATGTCGCCGAGACGCTGATGCCGCTGATCCTCGCCCTCGAGCGCGAATATCGCAGCGCGCAGGCCGACCCGGCGTTCAAGGCGGAATTCGACCGGCTGCTCAAAGATTATGTCGGGCGGCCGAGCCCGCTGTGGCTGGCCCAGCGCCTGACCGATCATTTGCGCGAAAGCGCCAGCGAAGGCTTCGGCGCGAAGATCTACCTCAAGCGCGAGGACTTGAACCACACCGGCGCGCACAAGATCAACAATTGCATCGGGCAGATCCTGCTCGCCAAAAGGATGGGCAAGACCAGGATCATTGCCGAGACCGGCGCGGGGCAGCATGGCGTCGCGACCGCGACCGTCGCGGCGCTGTTCGGCCTGCCCTGCACGATCTTCATGGGCGCGGTCGATGTCGCGCGGCAGCAGCCCAATGTGTTCCGCATGAAATTGCTCGGCGCCGAGGTTGTCGCGGTCGAGAGCGGCGCGAAGACGCTGAAGGATGCGATGAACGAGGCGCTGCGCCATTGGGTCGCGAACGTCCACGATACCTTCTACATCATCGGCACCGTCGCGGGGCCGCATCCCTACCCTGAGCTGGTGCGCGATTTCCAGTCGGTGATCGGCGACGAGGCGAAGGCGCAGATCCTGGAGGCCGAGGGCCGCCTGCCCGACATGCTGATCGCGCCGGTCGGCGGCGGGTCGAACGCGATCGGGCTGTTCCATCCCTTCCTCGACGATGCGGGCGTCGAGATCGTCGGAGTCGAGGCGGCGGGCGAAGGGCTGGACGGCAAGCACGCCGCGAGCCTGGCAGGCGGCAAGCCCGGCATCTTGCACGGCAACAAGACGTACCTCTTGCAGGACGACGACGGGCAAATCACCGAGGCGCACAGCATCTCGGCGGGGCTCGACTATCCGGGCATCGGGCCCGAGCATAGCTGGCTGCACGACATCGGGCGGGTGCGGTATGAGCCGGTGACCGACGCAGAGGCGCTGGCGAGTTTCCAGAAGCTGACCAAGCTGGAAGGGATCATCCCGGCGCTCGAAAGCGCGCATGCGATCGCGGCGGCGGAGCGGATCGCGCCGACGCTGGGCAAGGACAAGATCATCATCGTCAATTGCTCGGGGCGCGGGGACAAGGATATCAACACGGTAGCCGAGGCGTTGGGGGTGGCAGTATGACCCGCTTCGCCGCCACCTTCGCCAAGCCGGAAACCGCCCTCGTCGCCTTCATCACCGCGGGGGATGGCGATACCGCCGCGAACCTCGACGCGCTCGTTGCGGGGGGCGCCGATGTGATCGAGCTGGGTTTGCCCTTTACCGATCCGATGGCCGACGGGCCGGCGATCCAGGCGGCGAATCTGCGCAGCCTCGCCAAGGGGACGACCACCGCCGATATCTTCGCGATGGCGAGCGCATTCCGGGCGCGGCATGTCGAGGTGCCGCTGGTGCTGATGGGCTATGCCAATCCGATGACGGTGCGCGGGGCCGACTGGTTCGCCGCCGAATGCGCCAAGGCCGGGGTCGACGGGATCATCTGCGTCGATATTCCCGCCGAGGAAGACGCCGAACTGGGGCCGAGCCTGCGCGCGGCCGGGGTCGATCTGATCCGGCTGGCGACGCCGACGACCGACCCGGCGCGGCTGCCCGCGGTGCTCGAAGGCGCGGGCGGGTTCCTTTATTATGTCAGCGTCGCGGGGATCACCGGGCTGCAGCAGGCGGCGCAAGCGAGCATCGAGGAGGCCGTCGCGCGGCTGAAGGATGCGACCGACCTGCCCGTTGCGGTGGGTTTTGGCGTCCGTACCCCCGAGCAGGCGGCGCAGATCGCCAAGGTCGCCGATGGCGTCGTCGTCGGATCGGCCTTCATCGACATCATTGCCCAGCATGGCGACGCAGCTGCGCCGCATGTGGAAGCCTTCACCCGCAGCCTCGCCGATGCTATCCATGGCGCAAAGGAGATCGCCGCATGAGCTGGCTCGAACGCGTCCGCAATGCCCTGCCCTTCGCGGCGAAGCGCGATACCGCCGACAACCTCTGGCACAAGTGCCGCGAATGCCAGCAGATGGTGTTCGTCAAGGAATGGCAGGACAATCTGAACGTCTGCCCGCGCTGCGACCATCATGACCGCATCGGCGCCCGCGAGCGGTTTTTGCAGTTGTTCGACGGCGGGCTGCACGAAGTGCTGGCCGCGCCCGCGGCGCCCGAGGATCCGCTGAAGTTCCGCGACACTAAAAAATATGTCGACCGCATCAAGGCGGCGCGCGCGCAGACGGGCGACCGCGACGCCTATCAGAACGCCTTCGGGCGGATCGGCGGGCATCCGGCAGTGATCGGCGTGCAGGATTTCGCCTTCATGGGCGGGTCGATGGGGGTGGCGGTGGGCGAGGCGTTCGTCGCCGGGGTCGAGGAAGCGATCAAGCGCGGTTGCCCTTATATCGCGATCACCGCGGCGGGCGGCGCGCGCATGCAGGAAGGCACGCTGTCGCTGATGCAGATGCCGCGCGCGACGGTGGCGCTGGCGCGGCTGCGGCGCGCGGGACTGCCCTATATCGTGCTCTTGACCGACCCGACGACGGGCGGGGTCACCGCGAGCTATGCGATGCTGGGCGATGTGCAGATCAGCGAGCCCAAGGCGCTGATCGGTTTTGCGGGGCAGCGCGTGATCGAGAATACGATCCGCGAGAAATTGCCCGAGGGGTTCCAGCGGGCTGAATATCTGCTCGATCACGGGATGATCGACATGGTGGTGCACCGGAAGGAATTGCCCGCGACGCTGGGACGGTTGATCGGCTACCTGGCGCCCGAGAAGGCGGCTTAGGTTTCACAAGCATCGTCATTGCGAGCGGAGCGAAGCAATCTCCAGCTCCGGGTCGCGCGATTCCGATGGCTGGAGATTGCTTCGTCGCTTCGTTCCTCGCAATGACGACGTGAATTAAGGCACCCCCATGCCCGACCACGCTTCCAGTTCCGATCCCGCGGTGCAGGCGCAGCTAGACCGGCTCGCGGCGCTGTCGCCGGGACGCGATGTGCTCGGGCTCGAGCGCATCGCCGAGCTTTGCGCGCGGCTGGGCAATCCGCAGGATCGCCTCCCGCGGACCTTCCATGTCGCGGGGACCAACGGCAAGGGGTCGACCTGCGCCTATCTGCGCGCGATTTTGGAGGCGCAGGGGCGGCGGGTGCATTGCTATACCAGCCCGCATCTGGTGCGCTTCAACGAGCGCATCCGGATCGCGGGGACGCTGATCGAGGATGCGGCGCTGGCGGCGTTGCTCGCCGAGGTGCTCGATGTGGCGGAGGGGCTGCAGGCGAGCTTTTTCGAGATCACCACCGCGGCGGCGTTTCTCGCCTTTGCGCGGCATCCGGCGGACGACTGCATCATCGAAGTCGGGCTCGGCGGGCGGCTCGATGCGACCAATGTCATCCCGGCACCCGCGGTGTGCGGGATCGCGTCGCTGGGGATCGACCATGAGACGTTTTTGCTGGCGCCCGAGGCGGGAACGCCGGGCGAACCGGCCGTGCGCATCGCGTGGGAGAAGGCGGGGATCTTCAAGCGCGGCGCGGCGCTGGCGACGCTCGATTATCCTGCGCCGCTGATGGACATCATCGGCGAGCGCGCCGCGGCGGTCGGCGGGACGATCTTTTCGGAGGGCGATGGCTGGGGAATCGCGGCGGACGGCGAAGGCTTTCGCTGGACTTCGAAATTCGGGTCGATCGACCGGACGCTGTACAGCCGCATGGCCGGCACGCACCAGCAGCGCAACGCGGGGCTCGCGATCGCGATGCTCAACATCGCGCCGCACCCGCGGCCGAGGGAGGCCGAGGTCGCCTATGGCGTCGCCGCGGCTTTCTGGCCGGGGCGGATGCAGCGGCTGGGCGACGGGCCGCTGACGCGGTTGCTGCCCGACGCGCGCGCGGTGTGGCTCGACGGGGGGCACAATCCCGATGCGGGCGCGGCGCTGGCGCGCGCGCTCGATGGCAAGGCGCCGCTGCACATCGTCTGCGGGCTCTTGCGCAACAAGGATGCGATGGGGTTCCTGCGGCCTTTCGCCGACCGGATCGCGTCGGTCCAGGCGGTGCCGATCCCGGCGCACGAGCATCATGATCCGAAGGATCTGTGCCATTGGGTGCAGGACGGGCTCGGGATTATCGAGGCGCAGCCGTGCGACGATGTCGCGGCGGCGCTGCGCCACATTGCGGCGCATCGGCCGCCGGGCGAGGTGCTGATCTGCGGGTCGCTGTACCTGGCGGGGATGGTGCTGGAGGCGAATGGCGAGGTGCCGGTTTAGGGCCTGTACTCAAATGGCGATCCCAAGTCCCTTGCCGCCCCGCCGTTCCGCGTCCAAAGCGCTCCAGACATCAGGGGGAGAGCAACCCGACATGGACCTGGGACCCTATCATGCGCACCGGCGAATCCTGACCGCGAGCCTGGTCGGCACCGCGGTGGAATTCTATGATTTCTACATTTATGGCACCGCCGCGGCGCTCGTGTTCGGGCCGCTCTTCTTTCCTTCGGAATCACCCTCGGCGCAATTGATGCTCAGCTTCATGAGCTTCGGCCTCGCCTTCTTTGCGCGGCCCGTCGGGGCGATCGTCTTCGGCCATTTCGGCGACCGCATCGGGCGCAAATCGACGCTGGTCGCCTCGCTGATGCTGATGGGCGTCTCGACCCTGCTGATCGCCTTCCTGCCGACCTATGCGATGGTCGGCTGGGTCGCGCCCTTGCTGCTGTGCGTCCTGCGCTTCGGCCAGGGTTTCGGGCTTGGCGGCGAGTGGGGCGGGGCCGCGCTGCTCGCGGTCGAGAATGCCCCGCCGGGCTGGCGCGCGCGCTTCGGCATGGTGCCGCAGCTGGGCGCGCCCGTCGGCTTCATCGCCGCCAACGGCCTGTTCCTGCTGCTCGGGCTGTGGCTCGGCGACAGCGATTTCGCCGCGTGGGGCTGGCGCATCCCCTTCCTGCTCTCGGCGGTGCTCGTCGGGCTCGGGCTCTGGGTCCGGCTCAAGATCGGCGAGACTCCCGCTTTTGCCGAAGCGCTCGAAGCCGACCGCCCGGTCAGCGTCCCCATCGGAGAGCTGCTGAAACGCCACCTGCTGCCGACGCTCGCGGGCACCTTTGCGGTCGTCGCCTGCTTCGCGATCTTCTATCTCTCGACCAGCTTCGCGCTCGCGCACGGCACCACGACGCTCGGCTATCCCAAGGAGCAGTTCCTGCTGATCCAGCTCGGCGCGATCCTGTTCATGGCGGGGGGGATCATCTTCGCGGGTTACTGGAGCGACGCCGCGAGCCCGCAGAAGGTGCTGACCTGGGGCTGCGGCGCGACGATCCTGGTCGGCTTCCTCTTCGGCCCCGCGCTCGCGTCGCAAAGCTGGGGGCTGGTTTTCGCCGGTCTCGCCTCGGCGCTGTTCGTGATGGGCCTCGTCTACGGCCCGCTCGGCGCCTGGCTGACGGGGCTGTTCCCGGTCGAAGTGCGCTACACCGGCGCTTCGATGACCTTCAACGCCGGCGGCATCCTGGGCGGCGCGGCCGCCCCGATCGTCGCGCAGGCGCTCGGCGACTGGCGCGGGACGGCGGCAGTCGGGCTGTATCTGGCGCTGGCGGGCGTGGTGAGCTGGCTCGGGCTGCTGATGGTGCGGGCGCGCGCCTAAGCGGCCCGCAACAACGTCAGCTTCGCCTTGCCGACCTTGCGCTCGGCGTCGATCTCGAACCCCGCGACCTCGACGACCTCCGTCCCGGCAGTCTCGATCGAGATCCAGCTGTCGGCCGCGACCCAGCCGAGCCGATTGAGCTTGTCGAGCGCCACGCTCGCCGCGCCCGTGCCATAGGGCGCATCGAACAGCAGCAGGTCGTAACTCCGCTTCGCCGGCCCCAGGCCCAGCACCGATCCCGCGCGCACATCCGCCCGCGCCGCGGCGCCCAAAGCCGCGAGATTCTTCTTCAGCGCCTCGATCGCCTCGCGGTCCTGCTCGCCGAACAGGCAATGCTCCGCGCCGCGCGACAAGGCCTCGATCCCCAGCGCCCCCGATCCCGCGAACAGGTCGGCGACATACAGCCCCTCGAAGCTCCCCAGCCGGCTCGCCAGCATCGAGAACAGGGTCTCGCGCGTGCGATCGGCGGTCGGCCGCGTCGCGTCGTTCTTCGGCGCCAGCAATTTCCGCCCGCGCCATTCGCCCGAAATCACGCGCATCAGCCGAGGTGCCGCCGGAACTTGAACAATTCGTCGCGCGGCACGACCTCGACCGCGCCCATCTCGAGCTCCGCGAGCGTGAACTCGCCGTAGCGCGTGCGGATCAGCCGGCTGACCTGCAGCCCCAGATGTTCGAGCACGCGGCGCACTTCGCGATTCTTGCCCTCGGTCAGCGTCATCTCGATCCACTGGTTGCGCCCGGTGCGGCGCTCGAGGTTGGCGTCGATCTTGCCGTAACGGATGCCCTCGATCTCGATCCCCATCACCAGCTCCTCAAGCTGCTCCTGGCTGATGTCGCCGAAGGCGCGCGCGCGGTAGGTGCGCTCGACCCCGCTCGCGGGCAGTTCGAGCTGGCGCTTGAATTCGCCGTCGTTGGTCAGCAGCAGCAGCCCCTCGGTATTATAGTCGAGCCGCCCGACGGGCATCAGCCGCGGCAGCCCCCTGGGCAAGAGGTCGTAGATCGTCTTGCGCCCCTTGGGGTCGCGCGCCGCGGTCAGGCAGCCCGCGGGCTTGTGGAAGCGATAGAGCCGCGTCGACACCGGCTTTGCCACCGGATTGCCGTCGACGGTCAGCCCGTCGAGCGAGGCGAGCAGCGGCGCGGGCTGGACGATGATCTCGCCATTCAGCGCGACGCGGCCCTCCTCGATCATCCGCTCGACGTCGCGGCGCGAGCCGACGCCCGCGCGCGCGAGCAGCTTGGCGATGCGCTGCGGCCCGTCCTCGCGCCCGGCCTCGGCGGGGGCCCCCCGCGGCGGGGCGGCGCC
>SCNT01000065.1 GCA_005503165.1 Sphingomonadaceae bacterium 3R27E2-A | reverse complement strand
ATCCCCGGCCACCCCCCTAAAAAGGAGCAACCTATCCAATGGCTGGTTTTTAAACCGCCACGCTCAGCAAATCGCTGGCGTTCCATTGGCCTGGTTTGTCACCGCCCTCTACAGAGCCAGCTTTCTACATAGCATACCAAGGCAACTAACTGCGCGGCGCTTCGAGGACAGCTTGGCCTTGGCTTGCGAACAGGTAAACCACATGCCCGCCAAGCGATGCCAGGGCCCCTTCGATATCAATCGGCAGGCCCCGCTCGCTGTTTGCGGCGAGCGCGCTCAGGATGGCATGCGCAGCCGCGGTTCCAAGCTCCTCTGCAGCGGTCAGCCCCTGTACGAAGGGGTTGCGCCCCAGCAGAAATGGCAACGACAGGCAATGCACGCGTTCCAGCGGGTTGCCGGGTTGCCCGAGCTTGAAGCCCTTCCCGGTGACGATTTCATCGAGGCTTGCCGACCGCGCGATGGCCAGGGCGCGGATCTGCATGCGCAGCGTTGGAAAGGGAAATTCCTCCTGCCCCAGAACGGCCTGCCCGCGTGCGTCGACGATGGAATCGAAGTAGTGCGTCACTCCGCGCGCAGCGATGTGCCAGACGGCGCCTTTGTCGTCCCGCTCCATCGTATAGTCGGAACCGAGCGCATGGATTGCAAGGATACCGGCATCGTGCAACGCGATCAGCCGTTCGATCGAGAGCGGCGGAACAGCCGCATAATTGTCCACGAACACGCGCTTCAGCGAGCGGTTGAAGCGGGCGCGGTCGCCGTCCGACAAGTCCTTCACAATGGCGCCGAACGGCTCGTGCATGCGCAGCAGCGCATAACGCCAGGGCACGGTGCGGTGATGCCGCGCGTTGTAGTGCACTTCCAGCAGATTGCCGCGCGCCCATTCCAACGGATCGAAATCGCTGCGGCGCTGCGCATAGCACTTGGAAAAACCCTCCGGCGTCGTGCATCCCGGGCCGAGCGATCGTAGGAACGCCGGGTCGAGCCGCTCGAGCTGGACGAGGAAGAGGCCGAATGCCCGGTCCAGATCGCCATCCTTGCCCGTGACGATTGCAGCCAGCCGGTCGTCGGTAAACAGATCCAGCGGCTGATAGGGGATGGGGCAGAAGAAATCGGCTTCGGGCAGCAGCCCGCCGCGCGACATCATGGTGATGAGCGGACCCTGCGCCCGGTCGAATTGGTCGGTTGGCGCAAAGGTCAGGCGCCCGTCCACGGACTCGAAACGGCCGATCCGCATTGCATGATCGATCGCCACGTCGATTCCGCTCAGAGAGGTGCCAAGGATACCGAGCCGAATCGCGTCCGCCGAAAGATTTGGCTCGACGCTGCGCCCCAGGGCCGCCGGGTCGGCCCCGTGTGTCTTGGGCACCGAGTGCCCGGTGGCCAGAATCGCATGATCGAACGCGAGCGCGGCCTGCTGAGTGACAGCATCGCTCGTCACCCAGACCCCGCCCTCATGCGCGACAATATCGCTGACGCGGGTGCGCGTGTGCAGCGTGATGCGGTGGCCGCGCGCCGCGCCTTCATTCACCAGCGCGCCAAACTGGTCGGCGTAATAATCGCCCAGAACCACGCGCGGAAAAAAGTGTCGTTCGTGCAGGTCGGCATCCCCGATGCCCCAGCCATGGCGGGTTTCGGGCGGGATCCGCTGCAACCAGTCGAGCAGGGTCTCGCACACCGGCGGCAGTTCGATGCTGGCGATGTTGGACAGCATGGCCGGTGAGTTCTGCTGGCGATCGTAGGGCGTACCCACACCGGGCCGCGCCCCGGATTCAAAGATCAAAATCGCCAGCGGTGCCTCTGACGTGATCAACCGCTTCAGGGCATAGACCGCGCTCGGCCCGGCCCCGATGATCGCCACGCGCGGCCGCGTTGGATTGTTCGTATTCATCAATCGAACACGCTGAAGGCGAGCAGCTTTTCGCGCACATCGCGATCCGCCCCGGCCGGGATCAGCGCCTCGATCGCGGCGCGGCGGTCCAGCGGGCTGGCGTCGAGATCGAGCCCGAGCATGGCGGTGTCGGGGAATGTCCGCTCCGTCGCAGGTTGATCAAGCACGACATCGAGCGCGCGGTGACGCGGATCGCGGCTGACCGTGGCAAACATTTGGCCAACCGCCTCCGGGCTGCCTTCGAGCACCTGCATGTAGCTACTGCCGTTGCCCAGCAGCAGGCCGGTGAGGCCCTTGCGCCGATTGCCCGCCTGCACTTCGTGAGCGAGCGCAAGCGCGGTGTCGGCCTGCGCGTTTTCCTGCGCGCCGGCGGTGCTGAGATAGATCAGCACGCGCAGCGTTGCCTCGGACAGCGTGCAGACATCGGCGGTGCCGGCCATGACGGGATCGTTGTCCTCCATGATCCGGCACCGCGCGTGGGTCAGGCCAGGTCGCGGACTTTGGGTTCGCGATCCCAGTGGCGCTTGGTGCCGACCTTGAGGAAGTCCTCCGGCTTGGGCACGCTCGCGTCAGGCTCGATATTCGCCTTGGGCAGGATATGCTCGCGCGTGCCGCCACAGGCGCCGATGGTCTTGCAGTGATACCAGGCGTCGGCAAACCAGGCGACCGCGCCCACGTCCTTGGCCAGTTCCTGCGCCTGGTCGGGCATCAGGATGGCGACCACCGCATCGAACACCACCGAAGGCGTGCCCGCGAGCTGGCCATCGGCCTTGAGCGTGCCGCCCTTGACCTTGATCTCGCCCACCTTGGGCGCGACCAGCTTAACCGTACCGCCGTCCTTTTCGACGCCCGCCTTGATCTCGTCGATCATCGCCTTGTCCGAACCCTCGGCGTAGAGAATGCCCACGCAGCGGCCCTCGAACATGGGCTTTTCCTGCTTCTGGATCGACAGTGCATCGGACAGCGCCATATCGATCGGTTCCTTCGCGGCCTTGGCCTTTTCCGGGAGGTCCATCGCCAGACCGGCGGCCACGCGCTTGGCCAGATCCTCGTCGATATTGCGAAGACGGCTCATCACCCGGTTGCGGACATGCTCCAGCGTCACCTTCGACAGCTCGAACACGATAGCCGAGCAGATGTGCGCCTGTTCGTTATCGGTCTGCGAACGATAGAACAGCCGTGCCTGGCTGTAGTGGTCGGCGAAGGTTTCCGCACGGATGCGCAGCTTCTCGCCGCCATCGTTGCGTTCGTCATTGGCGGCAAAGCTGGTGAAGCCGGTTTCCGGGCATTCGCGCGGGCCGCCGTCCTCGCCCGCTTCGGCAAGGCTGTTGGGCTCGTAATTGGCGCGGCCCGTGGGCACCAGCGTCTGCATCATCCCGTCGCGCTGGAAATTGTGGAACGGGCACTTGGGCGCGTTGATCGGGATCTGGTGGAAATTGGTCGTGCCCAGCCGCGATTTCTGCGTGTCGAGATAGCTGAACAGCCGCCCTTGCAGCAGCGGATCGTTCGAGAAATCGATCCCCGGCACCACATTGGTGGGCAGGAAGGCGACCTGCTCGGTCTCGGCAAAGAAATTGTCGACATTACGGTTCAGCGTCATGCGCCCGATGATGTCGACCGGGATTTCCTCTTCGGGAATCAGCTTGGTCGCATCGAGCACGTCATAGGGCTGCTTGGCGGCCCACGCCTCGTCGAACACCTGGATGCCCAGGTCCCATGCCGGATAATGCCCGCCATCGATCGCTTCGTGGAGATCGCGGCGGTGGAAATCGGGGTCGGCCCCGGCCAGCTTCACTGCCTCGTCCCAAGTGGTGGAGGCAAGGCCCAGCACCGGCTTCCAGTGGAACTTGACGAAGCTGCCCTTGCCCTCGGCATTGACGAGCCGGAAGGTGTGGACGCCGAACCCTTCCATGTTGCGCAGCGTGCGCGGGATCGCGCGGTCGGACATCGCCCACATGATCATGTGCATGGACTCGGGCATCAGGCTGATGAAATCCCAGAACGTGTCGTGCGCGCTGGCCGCTTGCGGATAGCCGCGGTCCGCTTCGGGCTTCACCGAATGGACCAGGTCGGGGAATTTAATCGCGTCCTGGATGAAGAACACCGGGATGTTGTTGCCGACCAGATCCCAGTTGCCATCTTCAGTATAAAGCTTGACCGCGAACCCGCGAACATCGCGCGGGGTATCCTTCGACCCCTTGGAACCCGCAACGGTCGAGAAACGCACGAACACCGGACAGGTATTGCCCTTCTTCGCGAACAGGCCGGCCTTGGTGAGTTCGGGGATAGCCTTCGTCACCTCGAATATGCCATGCGCGCCCGACCCGCGGGCGTGGACGATGCGCTCGGGAATCCGTTCGTGGTCGAAATGGAAGATCTTCTCGCGCAGAACGAAGTCTTCCAGCAGTGTCGGCCCGCGCGCGCCCGCCTTCAGGGAGTTCTGGTTGTCCGCAATGCGATGACCGTGGTTGTCGGTCAGGTGGGCCGTGGCATCGCCATGGTCACCTTTCTCCGGAACCTGCTGATGCGTTTCGCCGGCGTTGCCCTCGGCGCTGTCGAATTCGGTCGCGCCCACGCCCGGATTGTGATGGTGCAGCGCATTGTCGCCCGCGGGACCGCGCGGACGCTCACCCTTGTCGATGGCGTGGCCGCCGAAGGGCCCATCCTCATCGACGGAGGGAACCGGTTTCACCACGATCGGATCGGGATTACGATTACCGTTGGTGGTCGTGCGTTGGTTTGCCATATTCGTTCCTCTCGGTGGGGTTCATGGTAATCAGGTCAAGCGACGCTATCGGGAGTTCGATTAATCTCCTTCGGCGGGCGCATGCTGCGAACGCGCGACCACCACGGCCTCGCTGATCGAGCGGCACATGTCCTCAGCGACAGCGGGGGTGAATGTCAGGGCGATACCGTTGGGACCGTCGATGAGGACCCTTCCACTCCATGCGGTGACCCGTAGATTTCCGTCGCGCGGAAAGCGAAAGGTGGGATTGCTCATGAGGGAGCTCCTATTGCGATGCGCTCGGAATGAACCGCGCTGAACGGGTGTCGAAGATAGAGGTATCGTTCCGAAAAATTGCCGACCTTAGCGAGCCCTTCGAAATCGGGGAGACTTACGTCCTTTTCGCTTACACTGTAGAGGTTTTGGTCCCGAAGCTGTCGGATGACGCGGTTCACGTGGATGCTGGTTAGACCGCACACGTCGCCGATATCTGCCTGTGTCATGGGTAGGTGGAACGTGGTCCCATCCGTTCGACCAATAGCGTTCAGCCTCACGAACATCTCGCAGAGAAAGTGAGACACCCGGGCCAAGGCGGATAGGCGACCTATCCGGAATATCCATTGACGGTGTTGGGCTGCATCGAGAAGGGTCGAGAACCACAGCTTACGTCCTAGATCGGGGTGCTCGACAATCAGGCGATCGAGATCGGCATGCGGAACGATGGCGATGCGCGATGCAGTAATCGTTCCCACATCGTGGTCCAGCACGGTCAGCGGAAAAGCGTGTAGGTCGATGAAATCGCCGGGAACTTCGACAGCGACGAGCTGTCGCAGACCTGTTCGATCAGCGATGAATCGCGCCATAAAGCCTTCGACGACGAAAGCGCTGACGTCTATCTGGTCCCCTGCGCGGAACAGTGTCGAGCGAGCAGGCACGTCCACGACCTCGGTGATCGCCTCATCGAGCAGTCGATGTTCCTCCACGGTGAGGCGAGCAGAGCCGCGGTCGGCGAGTAAATTTCCTGAGAGCAACCGAGCCTCCGCTGGACGGCTATGAAAAAAGACGGTCTGGGTGTCCAACCATAAAGCACTAATCGGTGTTAAGATGCACCGGCTAGCTGGAGGCGGCATTACCTGTGGAACCCGAATGATGGATTGCTCTAAGTTCCCTTCGGCTCGCAAGCTGGGGATTGGCCACGAGCTCATCGATTGGCGCTAGGGTCCGGACTCATTTGAGCCACCAGATGACGGTAGCGGCGATGGCGATTGTGGCCATGAAGGTTTTGATGTTGCGGTCGAAGCGGGTGGCGACCCGGCGCCAGTCCTTGAAGCGGCAGAACATGCGTTCGACGACGTTGCGCTGCTTGTAGATCACGTGAACGCAGTCGAGTTGGACCTTGCGGTTTTTCTTTGACGGGATGACAGCAGTGGTGCCGCGTTCGGCCAGCCAGGCGCGCAAGTCGTTGCTGTCATAGCCCTTGTCACCGACCAGTTCCGCAGACGGCGGCATGGCCGCAATGCAGGCCTTGGCGACCTTCATATCGTGGACATTCCCGGGAGTTATCATCAGCACGCAGGGACGACTTTTCAGATCGCAGACAGCGTGGACCTTGGAGTTTCGCCCTCCGCGTGTCTGGCCGATACCATTGGCCAAGGCCCCCCTTTTGCGCCGCCTGCCGTGCGGTGAACCTTGATGCAGGTACTGTCGATGAACAGCCGGTCGGGAATGCCTTCGGCCCCGGCCAGCGCGCTGAAGATGTCTTGCCAGACACCGCGCTCGGCCCAGCGCACGAAGCGGTTGTAGAGCGTCTTCTTGGGGCCATAGACCGGCGGACAATCGCCCCAGCGGCCACCGCTTTGCAGGGCATGGACGATCCCGGAAAGCACACGGCGATCATCAACCCACCGCGCGCCCTTCCCATTGACTGGCAGGAGCGGTTCGATCCGCGACCACTGCTCATCCGAAAACCAAAAGAAATCTGCCATTGCTAAGCCTCCCTCGCTGGAGACAATGAATCACAGCACCGACGAAATGGGAATCCGCTTATTGGGTCCGGACGCTAGCTTAAGGCCAGCACCCTGCGATCTGGCCACAGCTCCACAACGAAAGGCTTGATAGAATAGCTACGCTCATCAGCAAGGGGCGAGCTGATGCTGTTTGCCATCAGAGACCCATGAATAGGTTGCTTCGAATTGTCGCCCGCCCTTATGGCATCGGCATGACCGAAAGCATGAAACTCTTGCAAGATGCTGCCTCCAAGCGGAGACTCCGCGACACGACTTCCTGGTGGTCTATCGTCGGCCTCGTTGCCGGGATCGGCTTTTTTCTGGTCAGCGCGATCGTTTCGTATTCGAACGTCCTCGGTATGCGCGAGAACGAGGAACGGATCCGCGTTACGCACGAGGTGCTGACGTCGCTCGATGAGCTCACGATAGCGGTGCTCGGCGTAGAAACTGGTAGCAGAGGCTATGTCCTGACCGGCAAAGACCAATATCTTGAAGCTTATCGAACCGGAACTGCCAGCGCGCGACAAAACTTGGGGAAGTTGGAAGATTTTGCAGATGACGATGCCGCCGAGGATAAGGACCTCGACCGGCTCCGGACCCTGATCGACGAGAAACTCCGTTTCGCCCGGCTGGCCATTGAGACCCGCCGCGATCAGGGCTTCGATCCGGCGATCGCGATGATCGACAGCGACCAGGGCAAGATCGCGATGGATGCGATCGGTTTGCAGATGGCGCAGATAAACCGCGCGGAGACGACAGAGCGCCAGCAGCGCATCGCCGAGCTGGCTGCGGCGTCCAAGGCAACGCTCGTCAGCGCCATGGTCACCAGCCTTATCGGCATCGCCTTGACCATCGCCATATTCCTGCTGCTCATGCGCGGAAACCGCCTGCGCGAACGTCAGCGTTGGCTGCAGACAGCGCAGGTGGAATTGAGCGAAGCGATGCGCGGCGAGAAGACGGTACCGCAGCTGGGCGCCGCGGTGCTTGCCTTCCTCGCCGAGAGGACCGGTGCCAACGCAGGGGCGATCTTCAAGGGAGAAGGTGGCACGTTCAACCGTGCAGCCATGCTGGGGGTGACCGACGCGGCAGCGGTGCCCGAAACGTTCGTCCTCAACCAAGGCGTGCTTGGCAAGGTCGCGGCTGACGGACACCCCACCGTGCTTGCGGATATTCCGGACGGTTATCTCAAGATCGGTTCGGCCCTTGGCAACGATACGCCGCGCCATCTCGTGGTCGCCCCGGCTTTCAATGAAGGTTCGGTCAATGCCGTCATCGAACTCGGATTTTTCGATGCGGTGGATGACCGGGTACGAGAACTGCTCGATACCGTTTCGGGCTCGATCGGCGTCGCCCTGCGCTCGGCGCGTTTCCGCGAGCGCCTGCAGGACGCGCTGGAGGAAACGCAGCGGCAGGCTGGCGAACTGCAGGCGCAAAGCGAGGAATTGCGGGTCTCCAACGAGGAACTGGAGGAGCAGGGGAATGCGCTGAAGGAAACACAGGCCCGGCTGGAACTGCAGCAGGTCGAACTGGAGCAGACCAACAGTCAGCTGGAAGAACAGGCGCAAACGCTGGAAGGTCAGCGCGACGAGCTTTCGCGCGCCGCTGCCTCGCTGCAGCTCAAGGCTCGCGAGCTGGAGCAGGCCAGCCAGTACAAGTCTGACTTCCTTGCCAACATGAGCCACGAGCTGCGCACGCCCCTCAATTCGCTGCTGATCCTTTCCAAGCTGCTGGGCGACAATGCCGACGGAAACCTTTCGGCCGAACAGGTCAAGTTTGCCCGCACGATCGAATCCTCGGGCAACGACCTCCTGACCCTAATCAACGATATCCTCGATCTGTCGAAAATCGAGGCGGGTCACGTCGAGATCCAGGCGGCCCAGGTCTCCACCGAGCGGCTCGCCTCGGACCTGCGAAAGATGTTCGAGCCGCTGGCGCAGCAGCGTGGGCTGGAACTCGACATCGCGCTTGCCGACGATGCGCCGCGTTCCATCGAGACCGATCGACAGCGGCTGGAACAAGTACTCAAGAACCTGCTTTCGAACGCGATCAAGTTCACCGAACGGGGCAGCGTTACCCTGTCGATCTCCAGCAAGGACGACGAACAGATCGAATTCGCGGTCGCCGACACCGGCATCGGCATCGCACCGGAGCAGCGCGACGCGATATTCGACGCCTTCCGCCAGGCCGACGGCACAATCAGCCGCAAGTTCGGCGGCACCGGGCTCGGCCTCTCGATCTCGCGCGAACTTGTCCGTCTGCTGGGCGGAACCATCAGGGTCGAGAGCGAAGAGGGCAAGGGCAGCACCTTCATCGTGGACGTCCCCGTGGCCTACGATCCCGCCACGGTCGCGCCGCGCGCAGCCTCGCCGGCTGGTGAGGCGCCGCTGGCAACAGCGCCGGC
This sequence comes from Sphingomonadaceae bacterium 3R27E2-A, assembly GCA_005503165.1. Classification (GTDB taxonomy): domain Bacteria; phylum Pseudomonadota; class Alphaproteobacteria; order Sphingomonadales; family Sphingomonadaceae; genus Sphingopyxis. The sequence continues at coordinate 2,581 of SCNT01000065.1, read as the reverse complement.
ATCTGTACAAGCCGCGCCCGGGCCGAAGGGCCTGACCAAAGGCGCGCGGGATACGACACCCAGAAGACTGGTCATCGACGACGACCGGGGGGCTCTGTCCGGCGACAAGCGCGTGTTGCTCGTGATCGAGGACGACAGCAGATTTGCCGGTATCGTGTGCGACCTGTCACGCGAGATGGGTTTCGAATGCCTCGTGGCCGGCACCGCGCAGGAAGCGATCGACCTTGCCCGCGAGTACCGGCCGAGCGCCATCGTGCTCGACATCGGTCTGCCCGACCAGTCGGGCCTGACCGTTCTCGACCGGCTCAAGCACGAAGACGGAACGCGGCACATACCGATCCACGTCATCTCCGGTTCGGACCAGGCCCAGACTGCGCTGGCATTGGGTGCGATCGGCTTCCTCGAAAAACCCGCTCCGCGCGAACGGCTGGCCGAAGTGCTGGCCATGCTGCAGGCGAAACTGGCATCGCGCGTTCGGCGCGTGCTCATCGTCGAGGATGACGCGGTCCAGCGTGAGGCGGTCAGTCAACTGCTCGGATCGCAGGATGTCGAGACGGTCGGGGTCGGCACGGCTGCCGAGTGCCTCCAGGAATTGCGCGGCGGCCAGTACGATTGCATGGTCCTCGACCTCGCGCTGCCCGATGCCACCGGCTTTTCCCTGCTCGAGACGCTAAGCGAGGAAGGCGAGGGTCCGCTTCCTCCGGTAATCGTCTACACCGGGCGGGACCTTTCCGCCGACGAGGAGCAGCGCCTGCGTCGTTATTCCAGTTCCATAATCATCAAGGGCGCCAAGTCCCCCGAGCGCCTGCTGGACGAGGTTTCGCTGTTCCTGCACCAGGTCGTCTCAGAATTGCCTGACGAACAGCGCCAGATGATCGAGAAAGCGCGTCACCGTGATGCGGCGCTCGAAGGCCGCCGCATCCTTATCGTCGAGGATGACGTGCGCAACGTCTACTCGCTCACCAGCGTGCTGGAGCCCCGCGGCGCACTCACAAGGATCGCACGCAACGGGCAGGAGGCGATCGATGCGCTGGATGAAGCGGCGGGCGATCCTGACAAGACGATCGATCTGGTCCTGATGGACGTCATGATGCCGGTGATGGACGGCCTCACCGCCGCTCGCGCCATCCGCGCCGATGCGCGCTGGAAGAAGCTGCCCATTGTCATGCTGACCGCCAAGGCCATGCCAGACGACCAGCAGAAATGCATCGATGCGGGCGCCAACGATTACATGTCCAAGCCGATCGACGTGGACAAATTGCTTTCACTGGTACGGGTATGGATGCCCAGGTGATGCGCACCAGAATGACGGACGCCGGTGCGGCGAACGAGAGCATCGAGGACATCGAGATCCAGCTTCTGCTGGACGCACTCTATCGGCATTATCACTACGATTTTCGGCACTATGCCCGCGCCTCAATCAAGCGGCGGCTGCTGCAGGCGCGGACACAGTTGGGGTACGACAGCATTTCCGACATCCAGTCGGCCGTCCTGCACGACGAGACGATCCTGCCGCGTTTGCTAAACTTCCTCACCGTTCAGGTGAGCGAGATGTTTCGCGACCCTTCGTATTTTCGCGCCCTGCGCGAGAGCGTCGTGCCTCACCTCAGGACCTACCCCTCGCTCAAGGTATGGGTCGCGGGATGCAGCCATGGCGAGGAGCTTTATTCGCTGGCGATCCTCTTCGCCGAGGAAGGGCTGGCCGACCGTACCATCTTCTACGCAACGGACATCAACCCGGCAGCGCTACGCGCGGCGCAGGCGGGCATTTATCCGCTGGACCGGATACGCCAGTTCACGGAAAACCATCGCCAGTCCGGCGGTCATTCATCTTTGTCTGAATACTATACCGCGGACTACGACAGGGCCGTGTTTGACAAGGCCCTGCGCGAACGAGCCGTTTTCTCCGATCATAGCCTGGTGACCGACGCCGCGTTCGGCGAGATGAACCTGATCTCGTGTCGCAACGTGCTGATCTACTTCGACCGCGAATTGCAGGATCGTGTCGTGGGCCTGTTCGGCGACTCGCTCGCGCGCGGCGGATTCCTGGGCATCGGGTCCAAGGAAAGCCTGCGCTTCTCGGCCCACGCCGACTTGTTCTCGGAATTCGTGCGCGAGGACAAGATCTATCGGAGAAACGCGCGATGAGCCTTCAGGCAGTCGTCATCGGCGCGTCGGCGGGCGGCGTGCAGGCCCTGTCGCAGGTGCTTCCGGCCTTGCCTGTGGACTTTCCCGTTCCCGTTATTGTCGTCGTCCATATCCCGCCGCGTCGGGATAACGCCTTGGTCGATCTGTTCGCCGCAAAATGCCGCATCCCTGTAAAGGAAGCGGAGGACAAGGAGCCGTTGCAACCCGGCACGATCTACTTTGCGCCGTCCGATTATCATCTTCTCGTCGAGGCGGGCGGCTCGCTCGCTCTATCCTCGGACGAGCCGGTCAATCACTCGCGACCCGCAATCGACGTGCTGTTCGAAAGCGCGGCAGACGCGTTCGGAAGCGAGCTGGCCGGGATCGTCCTGACCGGGGCGAACAGCGATGGCGCAGCGGGACTGCGCGCAATTTGTGCAGTGGGCGGGAGGGG
>SCNT01000064.1 GCA_005503165.1 Sphingomonadaceae bacterium 3R27E2-A | reverse complement strand
CCTCGGCGCTGACGGAGGCCATGGGCATGCTCAACCACCATTTCGCAGCAGCCGCCTGATCGGCGCAGAGCGACAGCCTACCTCTGACTGCCGCCAATCTTTGCAACAGAGCCGTATTTCGCAACGCATCGAGCGTCACGGACACCCGTCCCGTCACCAGCGCCTTGCCCTGTACATAGTCCTTGGTGGCATTGACGCAGTCGAGCGCCACGACATGGCCGTGCTTGAGGTAAATGATCGAGAAGCTGCGGCTGGCGATGTCGCCACGCGTCACGATCGCGTCATGCCCCATGGAGAGCCCGACCGTCTGCAGGCGCAGGTCATACTGGTTGGACCAGAACCACGGCACCGAGTTGTAGGGTTTGGGCTCGCCAGTCAGCGCCCGGGCAGCGGTGTTGGCGAGGTCGTTGGCGTTCTGCACCGACTCAAGCCGGATCGGCAGCCCTTCAGCATAGGCGTTGGCGTGCATCGCGCAGTCGCCTATCGCGAAGACGTCGGGCAGCGTGGTACGGGCGTGCTCGTCCACCGCGACGCCATTGCCGCCCTCAGCGCCGGCCGCCAGCAGCGGCTCGACCGCCGGGATGATGCCGATGCCGACGATCGCCATCTGGGCCTCGATCACCTCGCCATTGGCGAGCCGGACACCGGCGACGCGGCCATCTCTGCCCTCAATGCCGTCGACCTTCACGTCGAGCCTGACATCGACGCCGTGCGCGCGATGCTCGGCCTCGTAGAAGCGTGACAGCGGCTCGCCGGCGACACGCGCCAGGACACGGTCGAGCGCCTCGAGCACGGTGACCTTCTTTCCCATCTTGGCGAGGACAGCGGCGGCTTCAAGGCCGATATAGCCGCCGCCGATCACCGCCACCTTCTCGGTGGAGGCGAGCTCGTCCATCATTGTGTCGACATCGGCGCGGGTGCGCACCGTATGGACGCCGATCAAATCATGGCCGGGGCAGGTGAGCTTGCGGGGATGACCGCCCGTCGCCCAGATCAGGTGGCCATATTCGAAGGTCTCGCCGGTCTCGGTCGTGACGCTATGCTCGGCCGGATCCACCGAGATGACTCGCTTGCCGGTGACCATCGTCACGTTTCGCTCATTCCAGAAAGCTGCCGGGCGGATCAGGATGCGCTCGAACGTCTTCTCGCCCGAAAAATAGTCTTTGGAAAGCGGCGGGCGCTCATAGGGTATCTCGGTTTCCTCGCCGAGCATGGCGATCGAGCCCCCGAACTTGTGCTGCCTCAGCGCGATCGCCGTCTGCGCCCCGCTATGCCCTGCGCCAACGATAAGGATGTCGAACCGGTCGGCCATGTCTGCTCAGTCCTCGGGGGCGATCTGTACCTTCAACCCGTCCAGCGCATCGCTGAAGACGATCTGACAGGACAGGCGAGAACTGGGGAGCCGGCGATCAGAGCTGTCGAGGAGATCATCCTCGTCGTCGCCCATCTGGGACAAAATTCCGGCAAACGCCGGGTCGACATAAACGTGACAGGTTGCGCAGGAGCAGCAGCCACCGCACAGCGCGAGCAGCTCATCGAAGCCGTTATCACGGATAATTTCCATGACGGACAGGCCAGCCGTCCCGTCAACGGCGGTTTCGTTGCCCTCACGATCGGTAACCAGCAGCTTTGTCATTGTCTCGTCTTCTATCCTAGTAGGCTTCAACCAAGCCGCTCCGCACGCCATCGCACATGGTCAGACATGAAAATCGAGATGAAAGGTGTAGGCGCAGACGTTGTTACCGGTCGGATCGCGCAAATAGCTGGCATAGGCGCCTGGTAGGTGACCGCGCGGGCCAGCCGCGCCCCTATACGATTATCCTCACGCAGCGCGTTGGCGGAGATCTCCTCGTGCAGCTGCTCGAGCAAGTCGATTCCGCGGGCGATGGCGGTCAGGTCTTGCACGCTTACTCCCTCGGTCAGACCCGCTCGATGAGTAGTGCGATGCCTTGCCCCACGCCAATACACATGAGAGCCATCGCATAGCGTCCGCCGATCCTGTGCAGCTCCTCAGTCGCCGTGAGCACGATGCGGGCACCGGACATGCCGAGCGGGTGGCCGAGTGCGATCGCGCCGCCGTTGCGATTGACGCGCTCGTCCGCCGTATCGATATCAAGATCCCGCAACACCGCGATTGCCTGGCTGGCAAACGCCTCGTTCAGCTCGATTACGTCGAGTTGGTCCAGGGCGACACCCGCGCGGTCGAGCAGTTTGCGCGCCGCTGGCACCGGTCCCACGCCCATGACGCGAGGTGCGACACCGGCGGCGGTCATCGCGACGATCCGCGCGCGGGGCGTCAGGCCATGCCGTGTCGCTGCTGCTTCGGAAACGACAAGCATTGCCGCGGCACCGTCATTGAGGCCCGAAGCATTCCCCGCTGTCACGGTGCCGTCCGGTTTCACCACCGGCTTTAGTTTCGCCAGCGCCTCCAGGCTTGTCGCGCGGGGATGCTCGTCTGTGGTGAAGAGGATGGGATCCCCCTTCTTCTGCGGGATCGAGACCGGCACGATCTCGGCGGCAAGGCGGCCAGAGGCCTGCGCGGCAGCGGCCTTCTGCTGGCTTGCAAGGCTGAAGGCGTCCTGCTCCTCACGCGTGATGCCCCACTCTTGCGCGACATTCTCGCCGGTCTGGGGCATCGTGTCGACGCCATAGGCGGCCTTCATCGCCGGATTGACGAACCGCCAGCCAAGCGTCGTGTCCTCGATCATCTGGCTTCGGTCGAACGCGCCGCCGGCCTTGCCCAGCACATAGGGCGCGCGCGTCATGCTCTCCACACCGCCCGCAACGATGAGATCGGCGTCGCCCGAACGGATCGCCTGAGCGGCGATGCCGACGGCGTTGAGCCCGGAGCCGCAGAGTCGATTGACCGTGACGCCGGGCGCTTCCTTCGGCAGGCCAGCGAGTAGCGCGGCCATGCGCGCGACATTGCGATTATCCTCGCCCGACTGGTTGGCGCAGCCAAGGATGACGTCGTCCACCGCGCCCCAGTCGACCTGTGGATTGCGTTCGACAAGCGCCCGGATCGGCAGGGCCGCAAGATCATCGGTTCGTATAGTCGCGAGCATGCCGTTCAAGCGGCCGATCGGCGTGCGGATTGCGTCGCAGATGAAGGCGGTTGTCATGCAGCTACCTTCACGGCGCTGACATCAAGGGCAGCGCCGGTCTTCGCGACGATTTCCTCGACCGGCACGCCTGGCGCAGCTTCGAGGAGCACCAGGCCGCCTTGCTTCCTGTCGATCGCGATGACGGCCAGGTCGGTGATGATGAGGTCGACAACCCTCTTGCCGGTCAGCGGCAGGGAGCAGGTCTCGAGGATCTTGGGCGCGCCGTTCTTCGAGACATGGTCCATGACAACGACCACCCGCTTGACGCCGGCAACCAGATCCATCGCGCCGCCCATGCCCTTCACCATCTTGCCCGGTATCGTCCAGTTGGCGAGGTCGCCCTGGGCGCCAACCTCCATCGCACCCAGCACCGCCATGTCTATATGCCCGCCCCGGATCATCGCGAAGCTGTCGGCGGAGGAGAAGAAGCTCGACGCCGGCAGCGCCGTGATCGTCTGCTTGCCGGCATTGATGAGGTCCGGGTCCGCCTCGCCCTCATAGGGAAACGGACCGATGCCCAGCATCCCGTTCTCGCTCTGCAGGGTCACGTTGACGCCCGCCGGCACATGGTTCGCCACCAGCGTCGGGATGCCGATGCCAAGGTTCACATAATAGCCGTCACGCAGTTCCTGCGCGGCGCGCGCAGCCATCTCGTCGCGGGTCCAACTCATGCGATAGCCTCTCGAGGACGCGTGGTCAGCTTCTCGATCCGCTTCTCGTTGATCGTCGAGCGCACGATCCGGTCGACATAGATGCCCGGTGTGTGGATGCAGTCGGGGTCGAACGTGCCCGTCTCGACAATCTCCTCGACCTCCACCACTGTCACCTTGCCCGCTGTCGCCATGTTGGGATTGAAGTTGCGCGCAGTCTTGCGGAACATGAGGTTACCCGCAGGGTCAGCGCGCCACGCCTTGATGATGGAAAGGTCAGCGCGCAGCCAGGTCTCGCGCACATAGTCCTCGCCTTCGAAGGTCTCGACCGGCTTGCCGTCCGCCACAAGGGTGCCGACGCCCGTCTTGGTGTAGAAGGCCGGGATACCTGCGCCGCCGGCCCGGATGCGCTCGGCCAGCGTGCCCTGGGGGGTCAGTTCGAGCTCCAGTTCACCCGAAAGATATTGCTGCTCGAATAGCTGGTTTTCGCCAACATAGGAGGAGATCATCTTCTTCACCTGCCGGCTCTCCAGCAGCATCCACAACCCGAAGCCGTCAGCGCCGGCATTGTTGGAAATGACGGTGAGGTTGTTGACGCCCGACGTGCGGATTTCCGGAATCAAGCTCTCGGGATTGCCCGACAAGCCAAAGCCTCCCGACATGATTATCATGCCATTGAACAGCAGATCTTCCAGTGCCGTTTTTGGGGAGGAGAAGACCTTTTCGACCATTATTTTCTTTCCAGTGGCAGCGACAGATCGACGTTCAGCACCGCAGATGATCGCTAAATCAAACCGCGGCTCGGAAGGTGCTCGAAATCCGCGGCTGGCATTGTTGAGGCGATGCTTCGGCCGACCAAATTCGAGCCGTCTGATATTCCGGCTCATACTCCGTCCGTACAGTACGGTCAATACGGGTTCTCGCCGCTCCGTTTGCGGACGGTCGCGAGGCTGGTGAACGGCGTCACAACACCGATGCAAGTTTCAAAAAATCGTCAACGACGATATCAACGTGCCGCGCAATTTGGCGAGAATTCATCGGCTTGATTATCCCGCCCTCTCGGTAGAGCATGTGTTGATACAATAGCAGGCTTACGAAATAGACCGACGCCTTAGCTGGGTCGGAGCAATGCAGATCGCCAGAACTGATAAAAAATTCCAGCACATTCTGAACATGCCTTCTTCCTAGCTCCGGCCCTCTTTTTATGAACGCGCGCCCAATCGACGCATTGCGCTGCGCCTCGAAGAAAACGAGTCTGTGTATTTCAACACTTTTTGTGTCCTGGGCTGCCGAGAATATTGCTGACGCGATTGCCTTCAATCCTTGGTCCGCTCGCATGTTTTTATAGTCGATCTCATCTAACGGATATTGGTCCGAAAGAAGAACCGCATCAACGGCCGCCTCAAACAGCGCCTCCTTCGTTGGAAAATAGGTGTAGAGCGTTGATTTGGAGCCGCCCACGACTGCGGCGATCTGCGCCATGCTGGTGCCGGAAAAGCCCTGCGCCAGAAAGAGATCGATCGATCGGTGGACGATAGACCGTCGCCTGTCGAGCGAAGCGATGCTGTGCGGCGTGGCCATTCGTGGCTCTCCTACAAACGGGTTCAATTCCAACACACCTTACCAACATGAGGCAATTTGCAAAGCGGATGATGCAACCGTACAGAACGGTCGATATCGCTATTGACAGTACAGTATGGTCAATGCATTGTCCTGGAAAGGTGGAATCGCCGATCACTTAGAGAGGGCCGACACGGCTCCGAAACAGGAGGGAACCTGCAATGCGTCTTCATTCGTCCTATATCGCCATGGCCTTTGCCATTGGAGCGGGCCTGCCAGTGGGTGCGAACGCGCAAACCTCGCCGCAAGCGTCCGAAGAACCGGGCGTTGCGCCGGGCTCCGACGGGGTAGAGGAAATCATCGTGACGGCGCAACGGCGAGACGAGCGTCTGCAAGACGTGCCGATCGCCATCACTGCGGTAACGTCCGCGCGGCTGGAGGCGGTTGGCGTGTCCGATTCCTCGGATCTCGCGGTTCTGACGCCTGCACTTACCGCGCCCGCGACACAGAACTACTTCCAGCCGCGTATCCGCGGAGTCGGGACGCTGGCCTTCGGTCCCGGCATCGAGAATCCGATCGCTACCTATGTCGATGGCGTGTACATCGCGTCGGCGCCGGCCTCGCTCGTGTCGTTCGCGGATATCGCGCGCGTTGAAGTGCTGAAGGGCCCGCAGGGCACGCTCTTTGGTCGCAACGCGACCGGGGGGCTTGTCCAGATCATTACACGTGACCCGGAGCCCGGTCTGGCGGGGGCGTTCAGCGCGGGCTATGGAAACTACGAGGCCCTCACCACGAATGCTTATGTGTCAGGCGGAAGCGATACGATCGTAGCCGATGTCGCCGCCGTGTACAGTTACCAGGGCGAGGGTTACGGGCGCAACTTTGCAACGAACGACGATGCGAACCGTCCCACGCGTGATTTCGCTGTTCGATCGAAGATTCTGCTTCGTCCAACCGATACTACAACAGTGCGGCTGAGCGGTGACTACGCGGCAAGCAGCGGCAACTATCCAACAACCCGACAGTATCAGAACGCGGTGCCGGTCTTTGGTGCGCCCACGCACGGCAGCCCATGGGACGCCAACAACGACTTTCCATCGCGCAACAAGTTCCGCGGCGGTGGTGGCAGCCTTCGTATCGATCAGGAAATCGGCGCCGTTCGGCTGATGAGCATCACCGCCTATCGAAAATCGACCTACTATTTCCAACTCGACTATGATTTGACGCCAACGCCAGCGCTGACGGTCCAGCATGATGAACATGATCATCAATTCAGCCAGGAGCTTCAACTGAGCTCCGGGCCGGGCAGCCCTATAACCTGGGTTCTCGGCGGTTACTATTTCAACGCCGGCGGCAGCCTCGATCCCTCTTTGGTCAAATTTTATGGCCCGGCAGTCAATCCTCTAGCGCCGGTCACGGCGGCGCGCTTCGAGGGCTCTCAAAAGACGGTTTCCAAGGCGGCCTACGCGCAAATCACTGTCCCACTCGGGGAGGCGACCAATCTGACAGGAGGACTTCGCTATACGACAGAAGAGCGGCGTCTCGACGCTATGCAGACCGTAACGATTGCCAATTTCCTTGATATTCCATCGACCTTTTTGAAGCGGAAGCGCTTCAACAAACTGACCTGGCGCGCTGCGATCGACCATAAGGTCACGCCTGATATCATGGTATACGCGTCGTGGAATCGGGGCTTCAAGAGCGGTGGCTATAATGTGTCATCGCCGGCGGACGATGCCTATCTACCCGAATCGCTTGACGCCTATGAAGGCGGAGTAAAAGCCGAACTATTCGATCGAAGGCTGCGGATAAATCCGGCGATCTTTTACTACGACTACAAGAATCTCCAGGTGCCCTTTTTCACGTCCACAGGTCAGGTTGGCATCGTCAACGGCCCTTCGGCGAAGCTGTATGGGCTTGATCTCGACTTCGAATACGTGCCCTTCCGGCAGCTACGCTTCTATGGCGGCCTGAGCCTGATCCATGACGAGTACGGCCCCTATCCCAACGCTCTCTTCCACATCCCGATCGCGACGGGTGGCAATATCCAGACGACGGGCGACGCAACGGGTAACCGGCTTCCGTTCACCTCGAAATTCTCGGGCAACATAGGTGCGACTTATAGCACCGACCTTGCGGGTGGGAACCTGGCACTGAGCGGCAATATCTATCACAATTCGGGATTCTTTGCTGAAACCGACAATCTCCGCCGGCAACGCTCCTACGAGCAGATCAGCGCTTCGATCGGATGGAACACACAGGACGATCGGTTCTCGATCAAGCTGTGGGGAAAGAATCTGACGAACGAGGCGGTGCTGGTGCAGTTGTCGGGAATCCAACAAGGCGTTGGTGCAGCCTATCAGGCCCCAAGGACCTATGGGGTCACGATCGGGAGCAAATTCTAGCATCATCGCGAGGCACAGCCGTTGTTCTCCAAGATGTCTGCGGGTTGGAAGAGAAACATGACTACGAGATCATTCAGTTTCAACGGCATTGAGGTCGCGGTCGACGGGCCAGATAGTGGATATCCTGTCATCCTCTGCATGGGCGCGGGCGAACAGCTCACGCACTGGCCCGAGGAACTCGTGCTCGGGCTGGTCGCTCACGGATTTCGCGTCGTGCGGTTTGACGCGCGCGATACCGGTCTCAGTCCCCGCTATGAGCAGCTGCGGGAAGACGATTTCCCCACAGTATTCGCCAGGTTGGTGGCGGGAGACGAGGTTCTGCTCCCTTACACATTGATCGATATGGCCAACGACATCGTCGGCATCATGGACGGGCTGAATCTGGCGGCTGCGCATCTTGTCGGCGTGTCGCTCGGTGGCATGCAGGCTCAGATCGTCGCTGCTCGCCACCCCGAGCGCGTGGCGAGTCTCACGTCGATCATGTCGAACAGCGGCAATCCAGCCTTGCCGCCCCCCGACCCAGAGATCACCGCAAAACTGCTGAGCGCTTCTGCGCCGGACGCCGATGACGAGGCCCGCATCGAGCATTTCATTGCCATTCGCTCGGGGCTGGCCGGCAGCGAGTACCTGCGCGATGCGACCGAATGGCGCGCGGCAGCCGAGCGCTCGCTGGCGCGCGGCGCGGCTCCTGCCAGCACGCCCAGGCAAATTGCCGCAAGCCTAGCCACGCGCGATCGATACAGCATGCTGGCCGACATCATGGCTCCGACATTGGTAATCCACGGCGCCGACGATCCCGTCATGCCGGTGGCAAGCGGCGTTGATACTGCGAACACGATCACGGACGCGCGTTGCATCGTTATCCCGGGCATGGGGCACGACGTATCCGCCGCTCTCGCGCCGGCGTTGGTCGCACTCATCGCCGAGCATGCCGCCGCAGCATCCGAGTCTTTTGATCCTGACCAAGTAAGAAAGCAGTCCAATGTCTATGCTGACCAAAACTGAACGGGTAGTCATCTGCGGAGCCGGCCCGGTTGGGCTCGTCACCGCGCTCGCCTTGTGCCGGGCGGGCGTTCCGGTCACGATCGTTGAGGCCGACGCGACGGTGTGCGGGGATTTGAGAGCGGTGGCCTACCATCCCCCGTCGCTCGATATGCTGGAGGATATCGGCTTCCTGGAGCCACTTTCCGAGATCGGCTATCCGCAACGATACGTCCGCTTTTCCGATCGGCTGCTTGGCGAGGATGTCCAACTCGACATGGAGGTCCTAGCTCGGCGTTATCGCAATCCCGTCAGTCTGTTGGCAGGGCAGCAGTGGTTTACCCAAGTGGGTTATCAGTTGCTGCTGCAGGAGGATTGCGAGTTCCTGTTCGATCATCGGGTACTTGATGCCACGCAGACCGATGACGAGGTCGTGCTGACGGTTTTCGAGAATGGTGCCCAAAAGGAAATCCGTGCTCCCTGGGTGCTGGGATGCGATGGAGCCTCCAGCGCCATCCGGCGGAGCCAGTCGATCGAGTTTGAAGGATACACCTGGCCCGAACGCTTCCTGATGATCGATTGCAAGACGGATTTGTCCGTCAGATATGGTACCAATTTCATGGCTGATGGCCCGGATTGGAAGTTGACCATCAGAATCCCATATGGCCCGGGGCCGGACGACTGGGTCCAGCGGCTCGTCAGCGGGATCCATCCGGATTTGAGCGATGAGGATGCGCTCCGCCCTGAGCTAGCCCAGAGTCGGCTAAAGGCGCTCATGCCGTCTGAGAGCGATCATCCAATTGTCAGCACTCGCATCTACAAAGTCCACCAGCGCGTCGCAAAAACGTTCCGGTACGGGCGCATCCTACTGGCCGGCGATGCCGCGCACATCAATAACCCAATGGGCGGACAAGGGCTGAATTCCGGCATCCATGACGCGTTCAACCTTGCGCCCAAGCTCGCCGGCGTTTGGCGCGGTGAAACGGGAACCGAGCCGCTTGACCTTTACGATCGGCAGCGACGGATCACCAACTGGGAGTTTATCCAGCGCGTTTCGGTCGAGAACAAGATGCGCAATGAGGAAACCGACATTGCCAAACGCCGCGCCGCGATAACTTACCTGAAGTCGTTGGTCGATGACGATGATGCGCGCTTCGCGTTCTTCATGCGCTGGTCGATGGGCGACAGCCTTGACTACGCCGCTGACATCACGCTCGATCACCCTGCCGAAGCTCCGCGGCATGCAATGCCGGCTTGAGGTTGGCATGCAGTCCGTTGTCGATCCTTTCAACTACATGGGGAGCGCGTCGCGTATCCTCTTTGGCGAAGGGCGCACGCGCGAACTGGCCGCCGAGATCGACCGTCTTGGCGCTACACGGGCGTTTGTCATCACAACGCCTGGGCAGCGCGAGACAGGCGCAATTCATCTCGCTGCGCTGGGATCGGTGGGTGGTGCACTGTTTGACGGGGCAGTGATGCATACTCCGACCGAAGTAACGGAGATCGCGCTGGTGGCGTTGAGCGCGGCCAGGTGCGATGTGCTGGTAGCGATCGGCGGCGGATCAACGATCGGCCTGGCAAAGGCGCTTGCGTTGCGGACAGGCTTGCCGCAAATTGCGATCCCAACGTCCTATGCCGGATCCGAAGTCACGGCGATCCTGGGTGAAACCACGGACGGGTCCAAGAAAACACAACGCGGCGCGGAAATCCTGCCGGAAGTGGTGATCTACGATGTAACGCAGACGCTATCGCTAGCTCCTGCGACCTCCGCAGCAAGCGGCCTGAACGCGATCGCGCATGCTTGCGAGGCGCTATACACACGAGACGCCAACCCGATCACCTCGCTCATGGCGGTCGAAGGTATTGCCGCGCTCGCACGCAGTTTGCCCACCATCGTCATCAGGCCGGACAACATATCTGCGCGAACCGATGCTCAATATGGCGCGTGGTTGTGCGGCACGTGCCTCGGCACGGTGGGCATGGCGATACACCACAAACTTTGCCATGTTCTCGGCGGTAGCTTCGACCTGCCGCATGCCGAGACCCATGCGATCATGCTGCCCTATTCGCTCGCTTACAACGCGAGTGCGGCTCCCGGTGCCATGGCGCGAATTGCGAGCGCACTGGGCACATCCGATCAACCCTCGACGCACCTTTACGCGATGCTCCGAACGCTAGGTCTGCCCACATCGCTCGCCGCGATCGGCATGCCCGAGGACGGCCTGCCGGGCGCGGTCGAACAGGCCCTGCGCGACAGCTATTGGAATCCCCGTCCGTTGGAGGCTGCTCCGCTGCGGCGGCTGTTCGACGCCGCATATGCAGGCGATCTGCCTACCTCATTCTGAGCGAGCTTTGACGATGCGCAACTTCGACGAACATAATATCACGAATGCCGCCATCGATAGCGTGCGGGAGGCCAGATCGCCGCGGATTAAAGAAATCAGCGAAAGCTTGATCCGCCATCTTCACGATTTCGTGCGTGATATCGAGCCGACACAAGCCGAATGGAAGCATGCCATCGACTTCCTGACCCGCGCCGGTCAGATGTGCAGTGCAACGCGGCAGGAGTTCATCCTGCTGTCCGATACGCTGGGCGTTTCGATGCTGGTCGATGCCATCAATCATCGGCTGCCCAGCGGCGCCACCGAGACGACCGTGCTCGGTCCCTTTCATGTCGCACATGCCCCCGAAGTCGCCAATGGCGCAATGATCAGCCGTGCCGAAGAGGGGCCTCCATTGCTTATTGCCGGCAGTGTGCGGAATCTCCAAGGTATGCCAATTGCTGATGCGGTCGTCGATATATGGCATGCCGATGATGCTGGATTTTACGATGTCCAAAAAGACGAAACCGCGCTCTCGAGTCGTGCTCGCGTGCGGACAGATGCTGGCGGAAACTTTCACGTATTCGGCGTCGTACCGGCTGCCTACCCCATTCCCAATGACGGTCCAGTCGGGAATATGCTCGAGAGCCAGGGAAGGCACCCCTACCGTCCAGCACATGTTCATTTCATCGTCGCGGCTCCCGGCCATGTGACGCTCGTCACCCATCTATTTTTGCAGGATAGCGAATATCTCGACTCTGACGTCGTATTTGGAACCAAAGATTCGCTCATCGAGGCGTTGAACGTTGCGCCGGCGGAACTGGCGGCGCGTGGTCCCAAACCCCAAGAATCAATGGCGATGCTGCAGCGGAATTTTGTACTGGCTGATGCTCTCGACCCCCGAAAGCCGCAGCGACAACTTATTTGAGGTTGGCTGGCGATGTTGCAGCAGGTGGCTGTTGACTTGGCAAGTGACTCAGTCTTGCGCCTCATTCCCACCATTATGGAGCGTCGCCCAGGACGCTCCACCAAAAGCGTCGGCAATGGCGGAACAGATACGCCAAGGTCCCGGCCCATAGCGGCGCTGTTCAAGGCAAGGCGGCCTGTCCGCAAGAGTGCGCCAAGTTACTCAGCAACTGGCCGCCAATCCCGGCCTATCGGTCGATTGTTTGAAGAAAGGCGAAGCGCATCAATCTGGAGCGGTTCCGGTGCGAGCTACTGCGCCCGTCGATCGATCGGCCATTCGCCTGACTTCCAGAATCCAGCGAAGTCGGCGCAAAGATTTGATCTTGAAATTTCCACGATAGGCATTTGGCGCTTGTCGATCAAAATTATCCAACTCCGCTATGCGCTTGAGGCGGCCGACGCGCAGAACTTCTCTCGGACGGCCGACGAGCAGGTGAGGCCGCGCTGTCCGGGCAACGGAGGATATTAGCCGATCGTAGAATTGGGGGAGAAAGGCGTGAGAGTATGCCGTCTAATCCAGAGCAGCCACGAAGCCCATTCTGCCTGGCACTGACCGACGCGGTCGTCGGGGCTCTGTTGCAAAGATTGGCGGCAGTCAGAGGTAGGCTGTCGCTCTGCGCCGATCAGGCGGCTGCTGCGAAATGGTGGTTGAGCATGCCCATGGCCTCCGTCAGCGCCG
>SCNT01000063.1 GCA_005503165.1 Sphingomonadaceae bacterium 3R27E2-A | reverse complement strand
CCCTCCGCCCCCGCCCCCGCCCGCGCCGGTTGTGATCATCGTGCCGCCGCGGCCGCTGCCGCCGGGCAATGCCGCAGCGACCCAGATTTTGCCCGGCCGCGGGCTCGACGGGCGCTTTTACACGGCCAACACCGATGTCACCGGCGACCGCGCCTTCTGGCAGATGAAGATCGCGCTCAACGTCGCGGCGATCGGCTGCCGCGGGCTCGAGGAAGCAACGCTGGTCTCGGCATATAACGCGATCATCAAGAACCACGGCAAGACGATCAAGGCGACCGAGAAGAGCGTGATCGCGCAGCTCGGCAAGGAGAACAAGTCCAACGGCATCAAGGAGCGCGACAAGCTGTCGACCCAGTTGTTCAACTATTTTGCGCAGCCACCGGCTCAGCGCGATTTTTGCGCACGCGCCAACGAAGTTGCTCAGCTCGTCTCGACCACCCCGGCCAAGGATGTGGTTGTGCAAGCCCCGGACCATCTGGCGCGGCTCGACCAGCCCTTCCTCGATTTCTACGAGGCCTATGCCCGCTATCAGGTCGAGGCCGCGGCATGGGACGCCAAATACGCCCCGCCGCCCCCCCTCATGAGCGCTCCCGCGCCGCTGACGGGCGGTCCGGCGGTCTATGTCCCCGCGACGGCGCCGACCATCTATGGTCCCGCCGCCCCGGCGACAACGCCCGCGCCCGCCCCGGCAGGCTGATTGCGGCAGGAAATATTGCACACTCCCCTTGGCGGGGGGGCGCGGCATCTGTTAGCAGTGGCGGGACATGACCAACGCCCCGCTCCCGCCCTCGACCGCCGCCCAGTCGGCGCGCACGATCCTGACGCGGCTGCACGAGGTGATGGCAGCGCGGACCCACGCGCAGGGCAAGTTGAACCAGGTCGTCGGAATCATCGGCGAATGCCTCGATAGCGAGGTTTGCTCGATCTACCTATTGCGCGAAGGTGCGCTCGAACTCTTCGCGACGCGCGGGCTGAAGCAGGAGGCGGTGCACGTCACGCGCCTCGCGATGGGCGAAGGCCTTGTCGGCACCATCGCCGAGCAGATCGAGACGCTGAACCTCGACGAAGCCGCGGCGCATCCCGACTTCTCGTATCGCCCGGAAACGGGCGAGGAGTTATTCCACAGCTTCGCCGGCGTGCCGATCATCCGCCGCGAGCGCGCCGTCGGCGTGCTCTGCGTCCAGCACGCCGATCCGCGCCGCTACGATGATATCGAGATCGAGACGTTGCAGACCGTCGCGATGGTGCTGTCCGAACTGATCGCCAACGCCGAGCTGGTCGACACCGCCGCGCGCACCGACGCCGCCGCCGCCGACCATTCGGCACAGCGGCTGACGGGCCAAAAATTGGTCGATGGCATGGGCGCAGGCGTCGCGGTCTATCACCAGCCGCGCATCACCATCGAACATACGGTAGCCGAGGATATCGAGGCCGAACGCCACCGCGTCTATGCCGCCTTCGACAAAATGCGCGAGCAGATCGACCGCATGGCGAGCCAGGCCGAATTCGGCGTCGGCGGCGAGCATGACGAGGTCATCGAGACCTACAAGATGTTCGCCTATGACGAGGGCTGGTCGCGGCGGATCAACGAGGCGATCGACAGCGGCCTCACCGCAGAAGCCGCGATCGAGCGCGTCCAGCAGCGCACCCGCATGCGCATGCGCCAGATCGACGACCCGCTGCTGCGCGACCGCATGCACGACCTCGAGGATCTGTCGAACCGGCTGCTGCGCATCGTGTCGGGACAGATGGGCACCGCGGCGCAGATGGGGCTGCGGCAGGATTCCATCCTGATCGCGCGCAACCTCGGGCCCGCCGAGCTGCTCGAATATGACAAGCGCCGGCTGAAGGGCGTGGTACTCGAGGAAGGTTCTTTGACCGCCCACGTCATCATCGTCGCGCGCGCGATGGGGGTACCCGTTCTCGGTCGGGTCCGCGACGTCCGCACGGTGATCCGCGAGGGCGACCTGCTGCTGCTCGACACCGGCGCGGGCGCGCTCCACGTGCGCCCGACGCCGGCGGTACAGGAGGCGTTCGACGCCAAGCTGGAAATCTCGCAGAAGCGCCGCGCCAGTCTCGCATCGCTCCGCGATCTGCCGGCGATCACCAAGGACGGCGTGCCGATCGAGCTGATGATCAACGCCGGGCTGCGCGAGGACATCGCGGCGCTCGACCTGACCGGCGCGCGCGGCATCGGCCTTTTCCGGACCGAATTCCAGTTCCTCGTCTCCGCGACACTGCCGTCGCGCGATCGCCAACAGCGGCTCTACCGCGACGTGCTCGACGCTGCGGGCGACCGGCCGGTGATCTTCCGCACGGTCGACATCGGCGGCGACAAGGCGTTGCCTTATATGAACACCGACACCATGCTGGAGGAAAATCCGGCGATGGGCTGGCGCGCATTGCGCCTCGCGCTCGAGCGCGACGGCCTGCTCAAGGTCCAGGCGCGCGCGCTGATCGAGGCGGCGGCGGGGCGGACGCTCAACGTGATGTTTCCGATGGTGTCGGAACCGTGGGAATATGAGGCCGCACGCGACATCTTCATCCGCCAGCGCGCGTGGCTCGCAAGCCACAACAGGAAACTGCCCGCGGCGATCCGTTATGGCGCGATGCTCGAAGTGCCGGGGCTCGCCGAGACACTCGACCTGATGCTGCCGCACCTCGACTTCCTGTCGGTCGGCACCAACGATCTGACGCAGTTTCTCTTCGCCGCCGACCGCGCGCACCCGCGGCTGGCCGAACGCTACGACTGGCTGTCACCGACCGTGATGCGTTTCCTGTCGCGCGTGGTGAAGACCGTCGCGGGATCGAAGGTCACGCTGGGCGTCTGCGGCGAGATGGGCGGGCGTCCGTTGGAAGCGATGGCGCTGCTCGGCATCGGGATCGAGCGGTTGTCGATCACCCCCGCGGGCGTCGGCCCGGTGAAAGCGATGATCCGCTCGCTCGACCTCGCCGCGCTGCGTCGCGACATCCCGGCAATTCTTGCCCAGCCCTCGGCCAACCCCCGCGCCCAATATGCGGACTGGGCCAAGGCGCATCAGGTCGACCTTGGCGACTGAGACGCCGGTCGGTTCTGGGGCGCCGACAGCAGGATGGCCGACACAGCGCGCACTGGTTGCGGCCATCGCAGCGCTGCTGCTGCTGGTTGCCATCGGCCCGCTGATGTTCAACACACGCGCCGCGCCGGGGCTCAGCGCCTATTTCTGGCAGCGTCAGGATCTCCCCGCACTGATCGCGCTGGCCGCCGCGCTGATCGCCGCGCGACGATGGGGTGCGAGCGGCCCCGCCTTCGCACCGCGGCTCGCCTTCTGGTGGCCCTGGCTGGCGGCGGCCCTGCTATTCGCGTTGGCCTGGAGCGGCCACGGCTGGCTGATGGGCGGCCACGACCTCAGCCGCGACGAGCAGATGGTGCTGTTCGATGCGGACATATTGGCGCGCGGCGAGCTTTTCGCACGCCTGCCCGCCGACTGGGCGGCGACGGGCGAGGCGCTGAACCGGACCTTCGTCCTGCCGGGCCTGCCGGCCGATGCGTGGGTTTCAGGCTATCTGCCGGTGAACGCTGCGCTGCACGCCGTCGGTGCCGCGCTCGGCGATGCTCATGCGACCGCGCCGCTGCTTGCCTCCGCCGCCCTGCTCGCACTCTGGGCCTGCGCGCGCCGGCTGTGGCCCGGCGACGCCGCGCCGCAGACGATCGCGCTCCTCTGCCTGCTCCTTTCGGCGCAGATGCTCGTTACTGCGACCACCAGCTATGCGATGACGGGGCATCTGGCGCTCAACCTCTTCTGGCTCGCGCTTTTCCTGCGTGATCGCTGGTGGGCTTATGCGCTGCTGCTCCCGGTGGGCTTTCTCGCGACGGGATTGCACCAGCCGATCTTCCACCCGCTTTTCGTCGCCCCCTTCCTGCTGCTGCTCGCCGAGCGCCGGCGATGGTGGGTGCTGGCATCGCTGATCGGCGGCTATGCGGCGATCGGCCTGTTCTGGCTGAGTTGGCCAAGCATGATCGTAGCGGCGGCGGCGCCGACCGCGGCCGCCCTCCCTGCGGCCGGGGGGACCGATTACCCGACGCGCCTGTTCGAAACGCTCGCGCAGTGGAACGCCAACGGTTTCTGGCTGATGGCGCTCAACCTGTTGCGCTTCGCGGCGTGGCAGCATGTCCTGTTGCTCCCGCTCGCCTTCACTGCGGTCGCGCTTGGCTGGCGCACCGGGGGGCTTATCCGGGCCTTGGCGCTCGGCCCGATCCTTACAATCGTGGCGTTGCTCATACTCCTGCCGTATCAGGGTCATGGCTGGGGTTATCGCTACCTGCACGGGACGATCGGCAATGTCTGCCTGCTCGCGGGATATGGATGGATCGCCCTGCGCGAGCGCGGCCTCGATCGTCAGCGCCTGGTGAAGGTGTCGAGCATGGCCACGCTCGCCCTGCTGTTCTGGCTCGGCTGGAACGCGCATCGCATCGCCGATGCCTATGCGTCGCTCGACGGGCGCATCGCCGCAAGCGACGCCGATTATGCTCTGATCGACGAAGCCGCCGCTTTTTCGGCGAGGGACCTCGTCTATAATCCTCCTTTCCTCGATCGTCGCCCCATGAGGTTCGACGCATCGGCGGTGCCGGGCGGCAGCTGGTCGCCGCGGCTGTGCGAGGGCAAGCGTGTGGCGATCGTCGGGACGGCCGCCCTGATGCCGGTGAACCGACTGTTCGGCGATCGGGTCCGGCCCGAAAGCGTCGGCATGGCCAAGGCGCGTACCCAGCTCCGGGCGCTCGGCTGCACCGAGGTTGCGCTGTGAGGGTCGCGGTCGTTTATGATTGCCTCTTTCCCTGGACGGTCGGCGGCGCCGAGCGCTGGTACCGCAATCTCGCAGAGCGGCTCGCGAGGGGGGGGCATGAGGTCACCTATCTGACGCTGCGGCAATGGGACGCGTCCGATCCGCCCGACCTGCCGGGCGTGAAGGTCGTCGCGGTCGGCCCGCGGATGGAGCTTTACGCCGCCGGCAAACGCCGAATCTGGCCTCCGCTGCGCTTCGGCCTCGGCCTCTTAGGTCATCTGCTGTGCCACGGCCGCCGCTATGACCGCCTGCACCTTGCCTCCTTTCCCTTCTTCTCGCTCCTCGCAGCGGGATTGCTGCGCCCCTTCTTCGGCTATCGCATCGCGGTCGACTGGCACGAAGTATGGACTGACGATTATTGGCGCGCCTATCTCGGGCGGCTAGGATGGCTCGGCATCGCGGTGCAGCGGCTTTGCGCGCGAGTGCGGCAAGAGGCTTACGCCTTCTCGCTCCTGCATGCGGCGCGTGCCGAAGCCATCGGATGTCCGGCACCCGTGACGATCCTGCCCGGCGAATATGCCGGGGGCGCCTATCCCGTCCGCGCGGTCGCCGATCCGCCGACCCTCGTCTACGCCGGACGGCTGATACCAGAAAAGCGCGTATCGCTTCTCGTCGACGCCTTCGCCCTGCTCGTCGCCCAGCGACCCGAGGTGCGGCTGACCATCTTCGGTCGCGGTCCCGAACAGGAGGCGATCGATGCGCAGATCGCGCGGCTGGGGATCGGCGGGGCAATCCGCCTTCCGGGTTTCGTTCCGGAAACCGAGATCGAGGCTGCAATGGCCGAAGCCGCCGCGGTCGTGCAGCCCTCCGAACGCGAAGGCTATGGCATGGTCGTGGTCGAGGCCGCGGCGCACGGGGTCCCGGTCGTCGTCGTCCCCGCCCCCGACAATGCCGCGACCGAACTGGTCGATACGGGCGAGAACGGTTTCATCGCCGCCGACGCCACGCCCGCCGCGCTCGCCGCGGCGATGGCGGCGGCGATCGACGGCGGCGACGCGCTGCGCAGCCGCACCCGCGCATGGTTCGCCGCCAACGCCGCGCGCCTGTCGATCGCCGGCAGCACCGCGAAGATCCTGGCCGACATGGACGCCGGACGCGCGGCCGATTTAAGCAGCCGTTAACCATATCGGGGCAAAAGCGAAGGCCATATCTCGCGGAAGGCCTCGCATGATCCATCGTCACCCCGTCGCCGACGTCCGGCCCTGCGCCGTGGGCGATGGCGCGCCGTGCGACTTCGCACCGCTGGGCCGCTTCACAGACAAGAGCGGCAAGGTCGGCGAGGTCAGCGTCGTCCGCTGCAAGCGCTGCGGCATCGGCGTGTCGATGCCCCCCCTCGCCGACGTCGCCTTTCTATACGAAGGACGCGAAAGTCAGGATTTCCAGCCCGACGCGCGTGGCCTCGCGCACGGGATCAAGGACATTGCGTTCCGCCGTCAAGCACGAACGCTGCTGCGCCAACTCGGCGCTGTCCCGCGCCAAGTGCTCGATTTCGGCTGCGGAAGCGGCCAGTTCACGCGCTGCCTGGGCGAGATGCTGCCCGGATCGACCGTCACCGGCGCCGATTTCCACGATGCGCCGCCCGCCGAGTTGGCGGGCCGCCGTTATTTCCCGATCGGGGAGGCGCGCGACCACGCCGGCGAATTCGACCTGGTGAGCGCCTTCCACGTGCTCGAGCATGACGACGACCCCCAGGCGCTGCTCGGCCGCATCGCCGCGCTGGCCGAGCGCGGCGGCACGATTGTCCTCGAAGCACCCAATATCGACTGCATCTGGACACGCCTGCTTGGCAAGGCCTGGGACGCCTGGTACCTGCCCTTCCACCGCACCCATTTCTCGCGCCCCGCGCTCCGCGCGCTGGTCGAGCGCGCCGGGCTGACGATCGAGCGGGATCTCGACATCTGCGTGCCCACCATGGGGCGCAGCCTCGCCAATGCCTTCGGGCGGCCCAATTCTTTGCCCTTCCTGCTCGCGGGCATTGTGCTGCATCCGCTGCAGTGGCTGGGCGAGAGATTGAGTGGCCGCCCCTCGGCGATCCGGATCATCGCGCGCAAGAACTGACCGGCCGCGGCCTTGGGCCCCGCCGGCCAACCCTACCTTCGGCGACAGATTAGGCGCCGACGTCAGCCCTGCACGAGCGGACGCCGGCCGGTCACCAGCAGGCACGAGGGTGGCGCCTCGACCGCGTCGGGGCGCACCCCCGCGGCGATCGCTTTCGCCAGCGCCGACGCGACGACGCGCGGCATCGCGGCGCTGTTCTGCAGGTCGCGCAATTTCAGGCGGCGCTGGATCTCGATCGGACGGCTGCGCCCGCCGGTCAGGCTGTGGAGCAGCCCCCCGGTCATGCGCGACAGGCTTTCCCAGCGGCGCGTTTCGCCGCGGTCGAGATAGCCGTCGACACTGTCGACCGCCAGGCCGTGGCGCCCGCAAATCTCGTTCCAGTCGCCCTCCGACAGATAGTGGAAATGCGCCAGCCTCTTGTCGAGCTCGGCCAGATAGGCCTCGCGCGACGCGCCGGGGATGATGCTGCCCGACAGATTGGCGCGAAAGCCCGGCCCCGGCACGGTGAACCAGAAAACGCCGCCGGGCTTCAGCAACCGGCCGACCTCGGCCATCACGCCCTCCAGGTCGGGGATATGTTCGAGCACCGAGTTCGAGATGACATAGTCGAAGCTGGCGTCGGGTTCGGGGATTGCCTGCGCCGGCACCGTGTGGATGCGTTCGTAGAAATCATATTTCGCCGCCGCCGCGGTTTCGAGGGGGTCGATGTCGATGCCGACGAGCCGCGGCGTCACGCCCGCCTCGCGGAAGAGGATGTCGGTCAGGATGCCGTCGCCGCAACCGAGGTCGAGGCCCAGCCCCTCGGGCTCGATCGCGTCGGCGAAGCGCTGGATCTCGATGCTGCGCAAAAAGGCGGTCGCGGGCTGCGCGGGGTAGCGCGCGACGAATTCGGTCAAGAGGTCGGACGGGATCGACATATTCGGCCTTTCACAGCGAAGATTTGGCGGCGGTGCGCGGCGCGATGGCCCAGCCGCTGGTGAAGAAATTCCAGACGAAGAGCAGCCCGGTGACCAGCGGCGCGGCGAACAGCATCGGCAGCGAGCCCCGGTCGTGGATGAGCAGGAAAAGGAGCCACGCGAGCGGTGTGTTCACGAGCTGCACCGCGGCGTAGCGCGCGAAGGCGCCCCAGCCGGGCTCGGCCGCGAAGGTGAAGAGCCGCTGGAGCGTGTAGGACAGCGGGATCATCACCGCCGCGCTGATCAGCACCGCGGCGCCATAATGGACACCCGCGGCGTCGAGCGCGATCAGCAGGACATTGTTGAACAGGACGCAGAACAGGCTGACCGCGGTGTAACGCGGCACCCGCTGTCCTGCAGCACCCGCGGTCATGCCTCGCCGCCGGGCGCGAGCGTCGCCCGGTGCCCGTTGATGATCGCGAGCAGGAAACCGCCGAGGATCGTCTGGATCGCGACGGTCGCGCCGGTCAGCGCAAGCACCGTCGGCAGCACCGAGGTCAGCGCGTTGAATCCGCTCTGCGACCAGTAGTACACGAGCGCGGCGATCCCGCCGCCCGAGCCGAGCAGCAGCAGCGCGCCGGCGATCAGCATCGTCTCGAGCGTCAGCCAGTCGGCATAGCGCCGGATCATCGGGCGCAGCGTGCGATAGCCGCGGTTGACCCCGTGGAAATGCGTCGCGAGCGCCATGATCGCGGCGAGGTGCCCGACGCTGACCAGGAAACCCGCGGCGATCGTCCAGTTCGCGCCGAACAGCGGCTCGCCGCCGGCGATCCCCAGAAGATGCGCCAGCGCCACGAGCAGGATCAGCGCGCCGCTGCCCACGGCGAGCATCGCCGGAACGCCGAACACCCAGGTCGGCGACAACATCAGCAGGTAGCGCAGATGCCGCCAGCCGTCGCGCCACGGGCGCAGGTGCGGCGCGCGGTCGCGCAGGTCGACCGACAGCGTCGCGGGGACCTGCACCACCCTCATTTTCTTGAGCGAGGCCTTGATCACCATCTCGCTGGCGAATTCCATGCCCTCACCCGCGAGACCAAGGTCGTCGAACGCCTCCTTGCGGATCGCGCGGAGGCCGCAATGCGCGTCGTTGATGCCCGAGCGGAAAAAGAGGTTGAGGATGCCGGTGAGCGCAGGATTGCCGATATGACGGTTCTTCCACGGCATCGCGCCGGGCGCGATCCCGCCGTCGAACCGCGATCCCATGCACAGGTCGTGGCCCTCGATCAGCTTGCCGATCATCGCTACGCCTTCGGTGAAATTATAGCTGCCGTCGCAGTCGCCCATCAGGATATAATCGCCATAGGCCGCGGTGCAGCCGCTGATCAGCGCCGCGCCATAGCCGCGCCGCGCGACCGGCACGACGCGCGCGCCGAGCGATTCGGCCAGCGCCTGGCTGCCGTCGGTAGAGCCGTTGTCGGCGATGACGATCTCGCCCGCCAGCCCAAAGCGTTCCTCGATCTGCGCCAGCGCGTCCTTCGCATTGGCGATGCAGTGCGGCAGGCTGATCGTCTCGTTCAGGCACGGCATGACGATCGTCACGCCGAGCGCCTGCGCCCGGTCGAAAGCCAGCACTTCGGCCCGCTGCTGATACATGGAAACTCCCCACTATCCTTGTCGGTCGGGGTCTAAAGGGATGTGGTTAACAAGTGGCTAAGTGGGCGGCCGCCCCGGCTGGACTCGGCCCGTGTTTATGTTATGTTCTCGCCCTATTTCCCGAGGAGAGAGATATGAGCGACGCCCCCACCCGCGCCACAGGCCAATGCCATTGCGGCGCGATCCGCTATTCGATGCCGACCGCCGTAGTCCATCATGCCCTCTGCAACTGTTCCGACTGCCGCCGCCACGCCGGGGCGCCGGTCGTCGGCTGGGCACTCGTCGGGCAGGACGAACTCGAGGTGACGGGCACTCCCAAGGTCTATGCCTCGTCGGAACATGGCCGCCGCCATTTCTGCGGCGAGTGCGGCACGGGGCTCTTCTACACCAGCGACGCGGTGTTCCCCGGCCAGATCGACGTCCAGTCGGCGACGCTCGACGACCCCGACCTGATCCCCGCGCAGGTCCAGATCCAGACCGCCGAGCGCATCCGCTGGATGGACAATCTGGCCGACCTGCCGGCGTTCGAACGTTATCCGGGCTAGGGACAGAGCGCGGCTTTCGGGCGGAAGCGGACATCTATAGTGTCGTCATCCTGAACTTGTTTCAGGATCCATGGTCTGCCGTTTCCTTCGGCGCAGCGCCGGACGAGAGTTCAGGCCATGGATGCTGAAACAAGTTCAGCATGACGAGAATTGAACGTCCCCTCCCCACCCCAAAAGCGGCCAGAAGGAAGACGCCGTAACGCGCTACGCCCCATCCGCCGCAACCACCGCCGCGACGAGTTTCGCGATGTCGAGCCGGTTCTTGTCGTCATCATAGCCCTGCCGAACGATCACCAGCTGGCGCGAGGGGATCACGACGACATATTGGCCGCGATTCCCGAAGGCGCCGAAGGCGTCGGCGGGAATGCCCTCCGACTTGTCGAGCAGCCAGAAGCCCGCGCCGTATCCGAAGGCGCCGCCGGGCTGCGGCCCGCTCGGGGTGGTGACGAAGCGGCGCCAGTTTTCGGGCAGCAGCCGCCTGCCCTGCCATTTCCCGTCGTTCTGATAGAGCAATCCGAGCCGCGCGAGGTCGCGTGCGGTGGTCCAGACCTGGCTCGACAAGATATAGTCGCCCTGGGCGTCATGCTCGGCGAAGGTGCGGGTCATGCCGATCCCGTCGAAGAAGCTGGCCGGATCGAGCGCCGGACCGCGGCGGACCATGGCCGATCTGGCGTTGCGATCGTCGAGCGCCTTTTGCCGCGCCGCCTTCAGCGACTGCACCGCGAGCAAGGTGTCGTTGTTGGCGTAACGATAGACCGTGTCCGGCGGATTGAGCAGCGGCCATTGCACCGTCCACTGGCGCACCGAGGCGCCGCCCATGTAGATGGCGTCGCTGCGGTTGCCGGCGGTGTCGCTGGTAAGACCGCTCGCCATGCGCATGAGCTGTTCGGTGGTGATCGCCGCGCGCGGATCGCCGGGCGCGGCCCAGTCGGCGATCGCCGCGGGCCGGGTCACGTCGATATCCCCTTCGAGCACGGCATTGCCGATCAGCGTCGCCGCCATCGACTTGGCGATCGAAAAGGTGCGCTGCGCGGTATGGATATCATGCCCGAGTTCATAGCGTTCGATCGCGATCTTGCCTTTCTTGACGATCAGCAGCGCACTCGTGCGCCCCCCATATTGCCCGAGGTCCAGCGTCGCCCGCTCGAAGGCCGTCGCCCCGCGCGGCTTCGCGCCGAAGGCGTCCCGGTCACCGAGCGGCCAGGGCTTGTCGTCGAGGTTGGGCCGTCCCGGGCGGTAGTCGCTCCGCTGCCGCGGCGCCGCGCCGATCGGCAGCGTCACGCAGCCGGTGCGGGGATCCCACTCCGCGATGCGCGGCGGCATGTCGTCGCGGTAGCGCACCGTCACGCGCTTCGCCTTGTCGTCGACCTCGGCCGTAAGTGTTCGCACCTCGGCTTCGATCTCGGGGTAGATGCCGGTGAGTTCGTCGCGCTCGATTGCTTCCAGGGGCTTGCCCGCGCCGTTCCATAGCGACGAGCAGGTGAAGGCGGCGCGGTAGCCCGCGGCCCAGGCGCGATTGAGGTCGGCATTGGCGTCGGCAGCCTGCGCGGGCAGCGCGACCGCGGCGAGCGCGGCGCCCAAGATCAGCCGGCACAGCATCTCAGGGCCGCTCGCCAAAAGCCTGCCGCCGCGGCTTTTTGGCACGGTCCCACCAGGCGCGGCGAAGGACGGTCGCGACGCGTTCGGGATCGTCCGAGCCGAAGCGGACGAGCAGCGCGTGCCAGCCCTCGTAATGCGGGGTCTGCCAGAAAGTGTGAGGGTCGGTTTCAAGCAGGATTTCCTTCTCGTCGGGTTTGCACATCACCGCGAAACTGCCCGCCTCGCGCCCCGGCGAGGCGAGCGCCTTGCCGTTGAGTTTCGGGCAGGGAGTGCCATAAAATGGCAGCATCTCGACATCGGGGAGCGCGCAGCAAAAGGCGACGACATCGTCCCAATTGTCGAATTTCGGTGCCATGTCGCCCCGGCCACTCAATGCCTGGGCAGCTTGGCCCGCACTGCGACTTGCTCGACCTCCTCGCCGACCGGCTGCATGGGCTGGAAGCGCATGCTGTCGACGACCAGCCGGTCGCCGAGGATCGAGAAGTCGAACAGCGCCTGCCCGCCGCGCGGGCAGCAATTGCCGTCGCCGTCGCGCGCGACCGGGACGACCGCGAACATTTCCGAAAAGATGAAGTCGGCGGGGCCGCGCAGCCAATAGCCCTTGGGGAGCATCGCGCTCCCTTCGTCGTGCCATCCTTCGAGGTCGACCTGCCGCCAAACGGCCGTGTCGCCCTCGCCGACGAACAGCGCGTCGGCATTGCCCGCGCCGCTGCCCGCGAGCGTGCCCGTCACATGGACAAGGCTGCGCTCGGCGTCGCTGGCGACGAGGTCGGGCGTGCCGATCGACCCGCTGCTTTCGGCAAAGCCCGCCAGCGATGCTTTACCCGCCGTGTCGCGTGCGACGATCACGACCATCCACGCCCCCGGCCCGTCGCGCGGCGCGAGCGAAGCCTTTTGCCAGAGCAAGGTACTGCCGCGCTCGGGCACTTCAATTCGCCCGCTCGCCTCGACCCCGCAGCGGCCGCCGAAATCATAGAGGCAGGTGTCGGCGATTGTCGCGATCCGTTCGGGCGCGAGCGCGATCTTTTTCGCGACATCGGAGCGCGAGCATTCGCTTTCGATGCTGCCGCTGGGGCAAGAGATGACGGGGGCCGTGAGGGCGGCGAGCGCGAGGGTCAATGACATGCTTAGTTCCCGGACGTGGAGCGACCCGATGAGATGGCTAAGGCGAAGCCCGAAGCGAGGCAAGCATCAGGCGCCTTAATGTGACAAAGGATACGCATGGAGGCATCCTTAATGTCTCCTTTGTCGATTTAAGTCGGGAATGGGTAGCGGGCGTTCCCAGAAAACCGTTCGAGGTTCGTGGCGTTGTCATCCGACAGGGTAGATCACGCCGGGATTTATTAGGAAAGCCTCTTTTTTATTCGGGCAAGCGGACGACCGGTTTCGGGCGAAGGCGGTCATAAAGGTCCTCCCCGCTTGCGGGGAGGGGGAGTGCAGGGTTGGATTGCCCCCGGCAATCCAAGTCCAGTCCGGGGGACTGGACGACCCAGCACTCCCGCGAAGCGGGTGGT
>SCNT01000062.1 GCA_005503165.1 Sphingomonadaceae bacterium 3R27E2-A | reverse complement strand
GATGCCGTAAGGCAGGCCATAGGTTTCGCCGGTCGCCGGGTTGAAGCCTGCATTGATGCCCAAGGCGAAGCGCCCATTAACGCGCCGCCAGCGGTCGGCCTTTGGGTCGCTGTGCGGCAAGGTCGCCTGCACGAATTGCCGCGCCAGATAGGCCGCGTCCTCAAGGATTGGCCTGTCCATGCGGATGTCGGCTCCGGCGTCCACGATGGCGCGTTGCGCCTTCGTGATCGCCTTCACGGGCTTGGTCTTGGGGGGCGTCTCCGCAACCGGCGCGGCCTGCTCCACCAGTTCCTTGAACAGCGGAACCTCTGCGATTTGATACAAGCCGCCCCGTCTCGTCATGCTCTCCCCTGCCCTTCGTCGTCTCCTGTGGTGATGCCTTCGGCGCGGAATTGCCGCCCGATAGCCCAGATTGCACCCTCCATTTCGGCGCGCTCGGCTGCGTTGACCGCTGCCGATGTGGTGCCGATGATTGCCCCGCGCTCAAGGAATTTTAGGAAGGCTTCGGCCTGCTCCGGCGTCAATCGCAAGGCCACGTCCACGACAACCGGCTTGCCCTGCCCCGCATCCTCGGCAAGCGACTGCGCCGCCACGTCGGCCAGCAATTCGGCCATGTGGGCAGCGCGCTGCTTGCGGGTGCGGCGTTCGGTCATGCCTACTTGCGGCCTTTCATGTAATCATGAAAAACTGCATTCAGCAATTCATTCAGCTTCATGTCGCGGTCGAGCGCCTCTTGCTTGAACGCCCGCACAAACTCCGGGGGCATCCGAAATTGCATCGGCACAAGTTCCGCCGATGGCACAACGCCCCGCTGCCGGGTGGCTGCCAGCGGTCGCACTTTGGCCGGTATGAGGTCGTCCCCGCTCAATTGCACTGCCTTAGCCATTCGCTACGCTCCTTTTCTGCTTGGCTGCTTTGCTGGTTTCATTAAAGCATGATTTCACGTCTTGCCACAAGGCTGCGATTTCCTCGGCGGCGGGGCTGCGCGGACTGATTTCCGGCGCGGTGCGTCCCCCTGTGATGGCGACGGCATACGGCACACGGTCGGCAATGAATGCTTGCGCTACGCGGCCATGCTGGGACAGGGCGGCAATCGCTTGCGCGGTGATGCTGGCTTGCGGCTTGGCCTGCGTGATGACGAACAGCAGGGGCTTGCCCGCGTCCTTCACGATTTCCACGGTGGATGACACTGCCCAAAGGTCGGCGGGCGAAGGACGAACCGGAATCAGCACCAAGTCAGCTAGCTGAATGACGCCCTTGTTCTGTTCGGAGTGCGCCGGGGCGGTGTCTATGAAGCAATAGGCCGCGCCTTGCGCTTCCAACTGCATCAAGCCTTGCGGCAAGCGGGGCAGGGCAACCTCCGCTAATCCGGGCGTCTCGGCCTCGCGCCGGTCGTGCCATGTCGTCAACGTCGCCTGCTGGTCGGTGTCAATCAGCCACGCCGCGCCGTCGCCGCTGCGCTCGGCCTCTACGGCCAAGTGCGCGGCCAGCGTGGTCTTGCCGCTGCCGCCTTTCTGCGATGTGATGACGATTGTTTTCATGAAAACCGCCTTTCAACCCTTCAATACGGCAGTATTTCATGAAAACAAACGATTCGTCAAGCTGGCGACTGATTCCGCCTTGCCTGCGAGTCGACTTGTCGACATAATGGATACTATGGCTAAGCAGCAATCTGATTCGCAGCGTTCGCAACCCAGCGCCCGCCGCATCGTCGGCTTTAGCCTGCCGCCTGCGCTGGCCGCCGAAGTGAAGATGGAAGCGGCGCGGCGCGGCGTCTCTCTGCGTAGCTTGTTCGCTGAAATGTGGGCGCTCTACCAAAACAACACCAAGCGAAGCGCCCAGCGCGGTAAGGACTGAATGCCTGTCAATCTCGATAAGCCGCAACAGTGGAAAGCAGACGTTGCCCAGTCGGTCGACATGTATAACGACTGGTTCATGCGCTTCGCGCCGCAAGCCTTCCGCACAACGCGGGTGCAAACCACCAAGGATGTTGAAGCGGCATTACACGCCACGGGCAACCTGACGGACATCAAACCGGCGATGCTGCGCCAGCATCCCGAAATTCTTCCGACGCTCCGCATGTCCACTTGTCCGCCGCTGGCCGTCGACCGGCTCATAGGCTTGTCGGGCGCATCCGTGAGCATGGTCAAGCGCATGGAAGATTCCCAAAGGCTGCCGGTGCGTATGGCCGTGGCCGATGTCGACCGCGAACTGGAAAAAATCGCCACCATCATTGAGAAGATGGCTGACCCGGATATTTTCGTTTGGCTCGGTCGCGCCCAGCCTGCAACGGACGTTGAAGTGCATCGCGCTGCCACGATCGTTGCTGACCGGCTGTGTGGGGCGGTCGCAAATCCGATTATCCGCAACGCACAGGAAAAGCGGCAACTCGCGGAAATCAAGACTTGGTTGGAAGCGCGGGGCTATAGCCAACTACCGGGCGGCGACGGCGCGAAGTTCAACGCAATGCCAGCGGGCACGTTCAGCTTTCGCATGAATGTGCCGGTCAAGCTGGAAGGTGGGGTGCAGTCGGTCAATATCCCGATTGATGCGGTCATCATGCCCAAAAGCGGCAGGGCAGGGGATTTGCCCTTGTTCTTTGAAGCGAAGTCGGCGGGTGACTTTACCAACACCAACAAGCGGCGCAAGGAAGAAGCCGTAAAGATGGCGCAGCTTCGCAGCACCTACGGCGCGGGCGTCCGCTTCAATCTGTTCCTGTGCGGCTATTTCGATAGCGGTTATCTCGGTTACGAGGCCGCAGAAGGTATTGATTGGGTGTGGGAACACCGGATTGATGACCTCGCCCTGTTTGGACTTTGATATGCCCAGCCCTACCGACACGCTAGAGCAACGCCGCAGCGCCTTACAGGCCGAATTAGATGGCCAGAAATCGCAGGCGGAACGCAACAAGCTGGGGCAGTTCGCCACGCCTACGGCGCTTGCCCGCGACGTGCTGGCCTATGGCCTGTCGCTGCTACCGAAAGGCGAGCCGGTGCGGTTCCTAGACCCCGCAATCGGCACTGGTTCTTTCTATGCGGCGCTCATGTCGACCTGTCGACGTCGACCTGTCGCGTCGGCGCAAGGCTTTGAGATAGACCCGCACTATGGGAAGCCCGCGCAATCGCTGTGGAAAGGAACGCCGCTCAAAATCCGCCTTGGGGACTTCACGCAGCAAGCCGCGCCCGCGCAAAGCGCGGAACGTGCCACGCTGCTGATTTGCAATCCCCCCTATGTGCGTCACCATCATCTGAACGCCAGCGAAAAGCAGCGATTGCAGGCAGCCGCCCGCGATGCGGCGCATGTTGAATTGTCGGGACTAGCGGGGCTTTACTGCTACTTCATGGCGCTGGCGCATAGCTGGATGGCTGACGATGGCATTGCCGGTTGGCTCATTCCCAGCGAGTTTATGGACGTGAACTATGGGCGCGCGCTCAAGGCGTATCTGCTGCGCGAAGTTACCTTGCTGCACATTCACCGCTTCGACCCTAACGACGTGCAATTTGATGACGCGCTAGTGTCCTCGGCGGTCGTCTGGTTCAAGAAACGGAAGCCCTCGGCAGGGCATAGCGTGACGTTCTCCTACGGCGGCACGATGGAAGCACCGGCCAGCAGCAAGAGCGTAAGCGTCCGTGACTTGGAACGTGCCGAAAAGTGGACGCGCTTCCCGCGACAGGACGCGGAAGCTGAACACGATGGCTATCGGCTTGGGGATTTGTTCGCAATCAAGCGCGGCCTTGCTACGGGCGACAACGGCTTTTTCATCGTGGATGAGGACAAGGCGAAGGGCTTGAAGCTGCCGCGCAAATTTCTGCGGCCAATCCTGCCCAGCACCCGCTATATCAAGGCCGATGAAATAGAGTCAGACAGGGCAGGGGTGCCGTTGTTGGATAAGCGCCTATTCCTGATTGATTGCGACCGGCCAGAAGATGAGGTTGCCCGCGATTACCCTGACTTGTGGGCGTATCTGCAAACCGGCGTTGACCGCGTGGCGTCGGGCTACCTGTGCCGCTCTCGCCGCTTCTGGTATGCCCAAGAGCGCAGGCCAGCCGCGCCGATTGTCTGCACCTACATAGGCCGCAGTGACCATGAGCGGCGTCCGTTTCGCTTCCTGCTCAACAACAGCCAAGCGACGGCAACGAATGTCTATCTGATGCTCTACCCGCAACCGCTGCTGGCGGCTCGGCTCTCGGAAAACCCTGCGGCTCTGCGCCCGCTCTGGGAAGCCCTGAACGCTATCGGGCGGGAAACGCTGCTCGGCAATGGCCGGGTCTATGGCGGCGGTATGCACAAGCTGGAACCGCGAGAACTGGCGAACGTGCCAGCCGATGAAATGGCCGCTGTGGTCGGGCTGAAAGAAAAGCTGTCGCCTCGGCAGCTTGAATTGGCGGATTGCCTAACGGCCTAAGCTGTGCGCTGCAACGCTCGGTAAATCGTCGTCCGCTCCACGCTCAAGAGCCGTGCGATCTCCGGCACAGGTTCGCCGGATTCCACGAGCTTGCGGGCATGGGCAATCTGCGGGGCGGTGAGCTTGGGCTTGCGTCCGAATTTGACGCCACGCGCCTGCGCCGCCTTGACGCCTGCACGGGTGCGCTCGGTGATAAGCGAACGCTCCAACTCGGCCAGAACGCCAATCATCTGCCACATGGCGCGGCCTGTCGGCGATGTCGTGTCTATGGCCTCGGTGAGCGATTGGAACCTGACGCCGCGTTCCCGCAAGTCGTCCAGCATGTGAATGAGGTCGCGCAAGCTGCGGCCTAGCCGGTCGAGTTTCCACACTATCAGCGTGTCACCGGCTTTCAGCGTTTCAAGGCAGCGCCGCAGGGCAGGGCGGTTGCGGGTCGCGCCGCTGATGCCCTCGTCTTTGAACACCTGACGGCAACCGGCTTTCTTCAACGCTGCCAGTTGCAGCGCCGGGTTCTGGTCGTCGGTCGAGACTCGCGCATAGCCGTATTTCATCAATCCATTGTGCAACAGACTTATGCAACACGCAACCCCTTGATTCCTCGCGGCTGTCTGATTGTTGCGAAACTTACCCTTTCTGCAACAGATAGCCCCTTGTTCGATGGCCGCGCCAGCGAACAAAAAAGGTCGCCCCTCGTCCCGATGCGCTCGGCGCACCCTCTGAACTGCGCGGGGTCAAGGCTTGCGAAGCAACCGCGCAGCGGCTTGGCCTTGATGCCGCACAAGCAGGGCAGGGGGTAAGCTGAACGCTTGAGGGTCGAGGCAAAGACTCGGCGGCTCTGCCGCCGCTATTTGTCGGCCAGCCCTTGCAGCGTCTTGCGGTGCCGTTCGATGAAAGCCGCGATGCGCTCGCTCTCCGGCTCCGGCGTCTGCATCAGGGCGCGGCAATCGCCGCACAGCAACGGGGACGGTTCGAGCGCATAGGCTTCATTGCCGCATGACGGGCAAACCCGCTGGGCAAGCTGCAAGGCGTGTAGAACCTCGGCGGCGACTTCCTGCCGCCCCGCGTAGGGTTCACCGCTCTTGGCGGCAATCACACGCGCCAGAAAGCGCCGCAAGGTCGGGGGCTTCTTCATCGCCATGCCCTTAGTCCGCTTTCCAGATACGCCGCTCCGGCGCGATGGTCGCCCGATAGGCAAGGATTCTGTCGGCTTGTGCGAGAAACAGCGGGAAATGCGCGTCGTCCGGTCGGTCTGCGACAGCCCGCGCCATGTTGTCCCGAAACCTCACCCATCGCGCCGTGCTGGCAAGCCTGCTGGGCGGGTCAATGAGATAGTCCAACATGCCGACAATCTCCGGCGATTCGTCGGGATGCTCGTATAGCAGTTGGCCGTATTCCTCATGGGTCATGGCTTCACTGTAACGCAACGCATGTTTTCAGCAAAGCAGCATTTGCGGCAAGAGGGCAGCGCGACGTTGCCGCCGCGCCGCCCGTGCCGATCACTCGGCCTTCTCCTTCGGTTCGTTGAGGCGCAGCACTAGCCGCCCGTCAACGGGCAGGGCTTCAAGCGCCACGTCAAAGCCCTTGCCGTCCTTGTGAACCCATGCCGCGCCGATTTCGAGCCAGCGCCCCTTTTCCTGCCCGTCGCTGGTCTTGTATTCCCGCACGGTGAAGGCGGTATGTGTGGGTTTGTTCGCCATGATGCTTGCTCCTGTTGCTTGTCACCTTCACGCGAAGGCGGCGGGAACTCGGCACAGGCTCATGGCCGCGCTGTCACCGGCAACACGGGAGCAAAGCGAATGGAGCGGGCAGCCGATTGATGGCAAGGCGGCGTGTGCCAGCTTCCCCAGACGCTTCGCCCTGATGGGATGACAACCGGCAAGGCGTCATGGCGAATGACCGCAGCTTGCAACCCCGCAACCGCAGCGGGATTAGACCGGCAAGGGTAAAGGCGACGTGCTTAAGGCTTGGTAAAAGAGGGCAGGGGGTCAGTGGCGCTTGAGGCCGCGAAGTTGCCGGGTGATGTTGCCCGCCCATGCCTCAAGGTAGCTATCGAGCGGGACGCCCTGCGCGTCGGCCTCGCGCTGGAAGGGTGCCAGGTCGTCGGCGGTGAGGCTTTCAGCAATTTCTGAAAGCATCCTTTCATGAAAAGCATCAGCGCGGCGCTTCATCGGGATACATCGCGTAAAACTGTTGCAGGGTGCCGCGCTGCGCGTGCCATGCGCGAAGCTGGGACAGGGTGAGGGATGCGGCCTTGCGGGCTGGCGGCTTCGTCGTGAAGCGCCCCGCGTCGGTAAACCGTTCCCGCATCGTGCGCCGCCGCCGTGGCTTGGCGTGGCGTGTCGTCTCGCTGGCCGCGACGGCAAAAACCGCCCGCGCCGGGGCAGGGGTTACGGCTGCGAGGGTGCTGAAGGCTCCGACTCGTCTTTGCGCTCGTAACGGTCGCAATCCGCTATGTCCGCCCAGACTGGCTTGCGGTCGAGCAAACACACGATGATGACGCCCCCTTTCGTCCCCCGTCTCGTCCAGCCAGCGGCGCAGTTGGCGCAATGGGTGATGGCAAAGCCGGAGATAGTCGGCGGCAATGTCTCCGCTGCCGCGTCGGATTCGGTGTCTGCCATGTTCCCCCCATCTGTTGCCCGGTCTGCCGTGGGCTGGGTGCCTGCTCTGCCCAGCCCCGCCTATCGTTCTCGGTCGCGCTCGTCGTCGCGGCGTTTCCGCTGCTCGGCCTCGCGGGCGCGGCGCAAGCTGTCCTGAATTTCCGGGTCAAGCTGCAAGAGCCGGTGGCCGTAATTCGCGGCGATGTCCTGCGCTCCTGCAAGCGACTTGTCGGCGCGTTTGCTGGCCTCGCGGGCTTCTGTGGCAAGGTTGCGGCTGCGCGGCATGGCTTTGCCAAGCTGCGGCGGCTTGCGGTCGGCCAGCCAGCCAAACAGAAATTCCACCAGTCCGCTGAGCGCCGCCCGCGCCATGCCCAATGCCTTGCCCTGCGGTGCGCGGGCGCGGCTCTGCGGTGCTGCCTGCGCTCGCGTGTCACGCTCGGCCTGCCGGTCGGCCTTGCCCTGCTCAATCGCCCGCCGCGCCTGCTGGAAGGTCGGCAAGGGCGTCTGCGCCGTCTGGGTCAACCGCTCCGGCGCTCGTGCGTCGGCCAGCGTTGCCCCGTCAAGGCGGAAGGTCTGCCCGTGCTGGGTCATGGCCAGCAATTCCCCTTGGCGATAGACCGGGGGGCGCTCCTTCGCGGGGAGTTGTTCCGCTGCCACGGCGTCCACTTGGCTTTGCAGCGCGCATTGCTGGCTGACGCGGGCGACGGTGTAACCCTGCTCGTGCAGCCCTTTGATGAACGCTTGCGGGCTGTCGGCACTACGCCATTGCAGGCGAATGGCTTGAACGTGCGCCCGGTCGCCTAGCTGCTCCGCCCGTGTCTCGCGGCGATAGGCGGCCTGCTGCGCCTTCCAGTCGTTCAGCACGGCTTGCCGCACCTCGGCCAAGCTGGGCAGGGGCTGGGCTGCCGCCTGTGTCATGCGGTCATGCGCCTTGTCGTCGTCCAAGGTCGCGCCGTCGAGCCGCAAGCCGTAACCCTGTCTGTTGTAAGCGATGAGGTCGCCCGCGTCGTAATGCGGCGCCCTGCGCCCTGCATTGCGGCTAGCGGTTGCCTCGGCGTCGGCCTTGCTCTGGTCGGCGTCCCGCTCTGTGACACGCGCAACCCGGAAACCGTCGGCCTGCGCGGCTTTTAGGAAGGTCTGGGCGGTGTCGGCGCTACGCCAGAGGCCGCGCAAGGTTTGCACGTCCTCAAGCCCTGCCAGCTTTGCCGCCCGGTGGCTGCGCATGTCGGGGGCGGGCTGTGGTGTCTCCAACAGGCGAAGGCGGTTCAATATGGCCGCTTCGTCAATGCGGTAATCGTCCTTTGCTATCGGCTCGGCCTCAAGAATGCGCTTCGAGTGGGGGCATTTCATCTGTGCGAACTCGGCAGGCGTCACGTCCACGAAATGCAACGTTCCAAAGCCCCGCGCCCGCTCTATGTTGGTGGAGAAAAACACGGCTTCCCCTTCACGGGCAGGCCAGACATTTGCCCCGACACCACGATAGAGGCGCACGGTTTGGGGCGCGGCTTGCTCGTGCTGCTCTGCATAGGCCGCACGGCGTCTGTCCTTGGCAGCAAGGCGGGTTTCTTCCCGTTCCAGTGCCGCGCCCTGCTGCCGCAAGGCCAGCCGTTGATCGTTGCGGGCTTCGGTCACCTCCCATGCGTCGCCGCGCTCGGTCGGGATGCCCTTGCGCTCCAAGGCCACGGTGGCGCGGCCTAGATGCTTGGTCGGCTCCCGGTCGGCCACGCGCTCGGCAAATTCGGTATCGCCCCGCGCCCGTGCAAGCTGTTCCTGCTCCGGCAATTTCAGGTGAGCGTGTCGCCAGCGTTCGGCCTCAAGCGGCAAGCCAGCCCGTTCAAGCTGCTTGGCCGATAGTGCCGCCCAACGCTCCCGCATGACGGCCAGCGCGTCCTTGCGGGTCTCAAAGCTGGTGGCCTCGCGGTCTTTGGTCTTGGCGAATCCGTCCGCCGTCAAAGGCCGTTCGCTCCACATGACGTGCGCGTGATAGTTCCGCTGGTCGCCGTCCTTGTCGGGGGCATGGATGCTGGCCGTCCACAGCAACCCCTTGCGCCCGAATTGCTCGCGCATGAAGTCGGTCAGCATCCGCTTGCGGGCTTCGGCGTCTATCCCGTGCGGGAAGGCCAGCCCGTCAATGACCTTGGCCGTCTGCGAGTTCCTGCGGTTCTCCACGGCCTCAACGGCATTCCACGCCTGCGCCACGTCGCGTGACCACTCCGGCGCGTCCTTAAGCTGGGCATGTAGCACGGCCTCAACCCCGCTGCGCCGGGTGTAGTCATGCAGCTTGCCGGTGCGCTCGTCGGCCAGTTTTCCGCCCGTGATGTAAGCCGCCTTGGCAACGCTGCTCTTGCCAGTGCTGCGGCTCATGGGGACTACAGAAAGATGAAACGCGGTGGCGGGCATGGCGGCGGGTGCTTCCTATCCTTTCGGGGCGCGAAGGGTTTGCCGGATGGCAAGCCCGTAGTCGCCCAAGCCAGCAAGCTGCGGCCTGCCGCTGCGCTGCGGCGCTTCTTCCGGTTCGGGGCGATGAGACCCGAAGCGACGGCGGTTGCTAAACCGCCCGCGCCGCAGGCCGCACGCAAACGCAGTTTGCATAAGTGCGCTTACCTTCACTTCGTTCAGTCCAGAAAGCCGCCACTTGTCATGTCGTGCTGTTCAATCCAGCGCCAAAGCCTTGCGGCGGCTCCCCCCTTCCGTCCCCCCAAGGGGGGAAACGCAAGTTTCAGCAAGGATGATAGCGCGAAGTGGTATTCAAAAGATAGACACAACCGGCAGGCGCGTGATACACTGTTGGCGCGTGGCGAGTTCCGCAAGTTCTAGCCACGTCAAGGGTGATAAAAGCCTGTGGGCGTGGTGCTTGGTGACAGGTGCCACGCCTTCCTAAAAGTGAGATTGAATGGCACGGTCAACGGCTGAACGCAAAGCGGCGCTGCTGGAAAAACGTAAGGCGCTCGATGCCCAGCTAAGGGACTTGGCAGCCCGCGAAAGCGCGGCGTCCCGCAAGCTGGATACACGGCGCAAAATCGTCCTCGGCGGGGCGGTCATGGCGCATTGCGGTCATGATGCGGCTTTCGCTGATGCGGTTCGCAAGGCGCTGCGCTCGGCTTTGACCAATGAACGCGACAAGGAATTACTGGCGGACTGGCTGAAAGCTGGCGCGTCTAACGGCACCAAGACCACATAGGCGACGAATTAGCCAAGGCTCTATCCGATGACCGACCGCGCAAGCGGCCTTGGAGAAAGTCACTATGGCTGAACAGAATTTGCCGCTGCGGGAACTGTCCCGGTCGGCCACGTCACTAGGCGAAAACGGCTTCGCCTATCTCGAAGAACTGGCGCAACACAAGCTGCTGCTCGGTGCCTTCGATGATCGTTGGCGCAAAGTGGTCTGGCTCGGCCGCGCCGTCAACACGGAATGGCAGGCGGGCAGGATGACCGAGGATTTCCCTAACGGCGCTGGCCTGCCCTTCGGTGTTCCGGGGTCACAATTCGCGGTCGGCTTCTCCGGCGAAACAAACATCTTGACGATTGGCAGCGCCGGAGCTGGGAAGAACGCCGCCGCCATCATGCCGACGCTGCTGCTCAATCAGGAAAGCGTGTTCGTCAACGACATCAAGGGCGAAAACTGGTGGGTCACTCACGCATGGCGGGAACGCGAGTTCGGCCAGCGCATCATCTGCCTGAACCCTTTCAACCTGTTCGGTGAGGAATTGGGCTTTGAACGCCCGATGACCAACTATTACAACCCGCTGGCGGCGCTCGCGGACGGCAAGCATCCCAAATTCGGCCAGCGTATCAGCGGCCTTGCCAATGCCCTTATCGTGTCCGAAGGCAAAGAGCCGCATTGGTCGAGCCGCGCCCGTGATGTCGTCTCCTGCCTGATGGCGATTGTCGCCACCAGTGCCGATGAACAGCGCGCCGGCACGAACCATCTGCCCCGCGTCATGGATTTGCTGAGTTACCCGCACGCAAGCCGCTATCAGATGGACGGCGACAAGCCCGCCTTCGATGCCAGCGGCCAGCCCGTCTTGCTGCAACAAGGCTTGGCCGATTACGTCGCCGCGGCGCTCAAGTGGTGCAAGCTGCCGGTCGTCGTCAACAACGCTGAATTCATCCTTGAAGGCGGCAAAGAGTTTTCCAGCATCATCAGCACGGCCAAGGGGCAGCTTTCATTCCTCAATGACCCTGCCCTGCGCTCGTTCCTGAGCAAATCCGATTTTGATTTTTCGGATCTGCGAAAGGAACGCACGACCATCTACTGCATGATTCCGCCCGCCGAGATGCAAACCTATTTCCGCTTTGCGCGGGTGCTGGTGCAAGCCTGTCTCGATACCCTCGCCGCCTCACCGATGAACGAACGCGAATCGGTGCTGGTCATTCTCGATGAACAGGGCAAGCTGCGCGGCATGGAAGTTATCGAGACTTCCGCCGCCACGCTGCGCGGCTACAACGTGCGTATCTGGTCGGTGTATCAGGACGTGAACCAGATTAAGCGCGACTATGAAAAAAGCTGGGAAACCTTCGTTGCCAATGCCGGGACGGTGCAAATTCTCTCGGTCAACGACGACACCACGGCGGAATATTTCAGCAACAAGGCCGGGGATGTCGGAGTCTTTGCCCACACTTGGGTAAACGGTGAAGGGCGGCAGCTTGGCGATAACCTCCAGCGCGTCCGCTTCCTGCCGCCGCAAGAGTTCTACGGGATGAACAAGGCCAAAAGCCTGAATTTTGTTCAGGGTTTGCGCTATCCCGTGGTGTGCGACCGGCTGGGCTATTTTGACAGCGAAGTGTTTACCCGCCGCTGGATTCCGCTGCCTGACCATGACGGCCAAGGCGGGCAAGTCGCATGGGAATTGATGCGCAACATCACGGCGGAAGCCCGTGAACGGCAGCAACGCCGCAGCGAAGCCGACACGCTGGGCATTCCGCAAGGTGTGCCGCTGGATGATGCGCGGATGGAATTTTATCGGGGCGTGTAGTGCGCGGGTTTAGGAAGGTTCTTTTTGAGGGGCTGAGGCCACAATTGTTCGCAATAAATCGACAACACCAAGGCAGGGTCACGGCGAGAAGCCCGGTTCGCATAGGAATCCGATGGGGCAGAAAGCCGTTGGCGCAAACGCTTGTCACGCTCGGCGGCTTCCTCTGCCGCCCGGCGCTCAAGTTCCTCAAGCCGCGCCCTGCGCCATTCTTCGTGGATGTCCCGGCCTTCGCTGTAATCAATCATCCGGCAGTGATAGCAAACGAGGCCAAACCATGAACAGCAACGAATTACTTTCAGGGGCAGCGCCCGAATTTGGCGGCTTCCTCGAAAAGCTGACCGAATACGGGCAAGGCTCCTGCTTCGGCTGCGGCGGCGTCGTCTCGACCTACAAGGAAACCGGCACGGGGCGCATTCTCGACCTTTGCCCCGCCTGCGGCGAAGTCGTCCAGTCTCCGCGCATGGTGGGCGGCAAGCTGCAAGACGGTTTCGCGCCGGGAACCGCCCCGCCCGATGACGGCAAGGAAATCCTATTTTGATTGAAAAGCGGTTTTGATGAAAGGATGAAAACAAGACTTTGCTGCAAGAAATCCCCGATGACACCGCCCGCTGCATGTCCTGCCTTGCGGGCAAGGTCTCCCTCAAGGCCGATGGGTCGCGCTATGCGTTTCACTGCACGGCCTGCGGCTATGTCGTCCCGTGCAAGGATTACAACGCCCGCGCCGAAACGGTCTTTGCCTACTGCGCTCCGGGCTGGGATGATGACAATATCGGCAAGCCGGTGGCGGTGAATGGCGATTACAAGCCCCGCGAATTTGCATGGGGCTGCCTCACCTGCCTTGGCACGGTCACGGCGATAACATGGGAAGGATTGAAGCCATCGGGCGGGCTGCTGGTGCATGACCACGGCCAGTGCGAACGCTGCGGCCATGTCCGGCGCGTCTC
This sequence comes from Sphingomonadaceae bacterium 3R27E2-A, assembly GCA_005503165.1. Taxonomy (GTDB): domain Bacteria; phylum Pseudomonadota; class Alphaproteobacteria; order Sphingomonadales; family Sphingomonadaceae; genus Sphingopyxis. Next base: position 1,862 of record SCNT01000062.1, on the reverse strand, counting down.
CGAAGAACACGAGATTGCCGCTCGCTTCCGCGCCTTCGCTCCTGACGGCTCTCGAACACCTACCAATGCCTAAAACCAGCCCCCTGCCCTGCCCGGACATTCTTTGCCGCTCCTGCGGTCGGCTCGATGTCGTCTCGTGCCTCGTCGGGGAACGGTTCAACCGTTTCGCCTGCGTCACCTGTGGCGCGGTCGTCCCCTGTCATGGCGGCTTTGCGCGGCCAGCGGATTGCAACCGCTTCGCGGAATCGCAATCGGCGCTGCGCGAAGTCGGCGGCTGCCTGTCCTGCGGCTCTGATGTGCTGCATCCGCAAGGCGAAGGGGTGGAAGCTGGCGAGTGCGTCAACTGTGGCCGTGTCGAGCGTGTCACCGGCTCCGGGCTGCGGTTTCGCCGCGCCGCTGGCTGGCCGTCTCAAGAACTGTTCGGCCTGCCTGCCCGCGCCTGAATCGCCCAAACCTCATGAGAGGCGTTTTCCGGGTCGCTGGCGCGTTTTGGCTGCTCTGGGCTACCTGACTACCCCCGAAGCCCTGAAAGCCTCTCCTGCCTCATCCTGACAAGCCTGCTGCCCTTTCCGCTGGCACTGTGTTGCCCCTTGGGCGCTGCCGGTCGGTTCCCCTCCCCCTTGCCAAGCCTCTTTGCGGCCTCTCCGGTTGCGCTGCTGCTGGGGGATGAAACGGTCACCCTTGGCACGGTGAAACTCTCACCCCTGCCGCTCTAAGCCCCTTGCTAGCCTTGGGTTTTCCACATTTCGCGGGTCGCAAACTACAAGGATTTATATAAAGGATTTCTGAAGATACTAGGATGTCCCTACCGTTTCACCGTATCGCTGTCCTACCGTTTCACCGTGGATAACTCGCAAACCCTTGCTCTGCCTGCGTTTCCAACTCCTACCGTTTCACCGTGGATAACTTCTCTCATCCACAGGCGCAGGGCACAGCGAACAACATAAGCAAAATCAATGTGTTAGACGCGAACCCCTACCGTTTCACCATACCCCGTTATGCACAAGCCGTTGGGAAGTGGCCGTGCTTACCGGGGGGAAGTGGCCGTGCTTTTCAACGCTCGGCGGGCAGCTTGCTGGGGATGGCCGGAAGGCTTGTCGGCAGGATGGCCAGCCCGCCCTTGACGTTGCCCAGCTTGAGCGACGGCATGACAGTCTGCACCTTGCGAAGCGCGGCCTTGCACTTCTGGGCGAAGTTGTCAGCGGCCTTCATGGAATCGTTGCCTGCGTACTCCGCCCCTAGCTGCTGCATGAGTGCTCGCCACGGGATAACCCGCGTCTTGCCCGTGCGCTCGATGCGCCACGCTTCATAGCAGCACAAAGCATAGAGGTCTAAGGCCAGCGGGCTGCGTTTCAGTGCGCGCAGCGCCCGCGTGTCCACGGGAACCGGCGAAGCGGTCACAGCCTCGAAAAACTCTTGGGTTAGGTCAACGTAGCTCTCCCAAAGGGTGCTTTGGTCGGGCGTTGCCGGTTTCCACCACAAGACGCGGTGATTGCTGACCTTGAGGTCTAGCACTTCCTGCCCGCGCCCGTTGCCCCGTGACAGGTCGTTGGTGAACGTAATCACGGCAGAGAAAAGCCGCTGTATCTGGTCATGCAGCCGCTTGGCGTCACTGCGCTTGCCGCCGCCCGTGTTCGGATTAAGCCCTACTTCCTTCATGAACTGCGCCAGACTGCGGCCAAGCTGCAAGCGCGGATTCTTTGTCTTGACGGCCTCGGTCGTTATCCAGAACAGCAACAGCCGGGGAATGATGCCGTAAGGCAGGCCATAGGTTTCGCCGGTCGCCGGGTTGAAGCCTGCATTGATGCCCAAGGCGAAGCGCCCATTAACGCGCCGCCAGCGGTCGGCCTTTGGGTCGCTGT
>SCNT01000061.1 GCA_005503165.1 Sphingomonadaceae bacterium 3R27E2-A | reverse complement strand
CAACACCCCGATGATCTGCTCTTCCGAAAACCTCAAACGCTTCATCTGTCCGTCCTTCCTTCAAGACCGGACTCTAATCACTGTTGGAGGAAAATCAGGGGGTCACGTCACGACCTCTCGCTCGACAATGGTAGAATCGGGCCCTTGAGCTTAAACTTCCGGCGCTTTCTCGTCGGCCCAAAGCATGGATGCCAGTTCGGCATCCAATATTTCCAAGGTTTCCACGATTTGAGAGAAGTCGCCGGGCAAGGGAATTTCGGCCGGCCGGTCATAGCGAAACCAATGCGCCTTATACGGTTCGTTCATGACCTCCAATATCGCTCGAAGATGCTGTGCGCTCGATGTAAAACCTGCCTGCTGAGCTGCATCAAAAGCGGCGAGCAGATCATGCCCAATACCCCTGAGACGCCTGTCATCTGTGCTTGGATCTTGCTTAGCGAGGCTAGCTTTGAGCATCAGCTCTAAGCCGAGTCCAAGAAGGTAATTGACTGAAAGAGAATAGGGGCCGTTGAAAGCGAACAAGTCTGGATCAGCAACCTCGCGACGCCGCCCCTCCTCGATAGAGGCTCTATATAACAAATCGGCGGAGAGAGCGTGACCGCGCCCGGACTCGAACAAGCTACGGGCAAACTCGCTAGGCATCGGCGTTCCGGCCCCTTCCCCCTACTTCCGCCGCCCCTTCCACGCCCGCACCGCCGCCATCGTCTTCTCGACATGCGCCTGCGGCTTGCTGTCGGTGTAGCTGAGCAAGATCGTCCCGTCGGGGGCGATCACATAGGAGGTGCGGTTCGACAAAGTCCGCCCGTCGGGCGCCTGCATCGTCGCGTCAAATTTCGCCGCGACCTTGGCGCCCGGATCGGCCGCGACCGCGAATTTGTCACGGCATTCGGAGCGCGAAAACGCCGCCACGCGGTCGATGTTGCCCGCGGTCACCCCGATCACGCGCGCGCCGAGCTGGTTGAACTTGCTATTCGCCCCGGCGAACAGATGCGCCTCGACCGTGCAGCCGGGCGTGAAGGCGGCGGGGAAGAAATAGAGCACCACCGGGCCATTACGCAGCGTTTGCTTGAGCGACAGGTCGAACTCTTTGCCCCCCTGCGCGGCCTTGAGCGTGAAATCGGGGGCCTTGGCCCCCTGCTGCAACGCGGCGCCCAACGGCGCGGGCAACACGGCGAGCGACAGGCCGAGGCTGAGCGGCAGGGCGAATTGCATCAGGGCTTTCATCGGGCGAGCTCCTCGACCGGCGGAACCGGGCGCCGCCGCGGCCAGTCTAGCCGATATTCGCCGGCGCGCCGCAAAAATCGTCGCACGGCGGCGGCGCTCCCGACCGGAACGCCGCCGCCCGCGCAATATCAGCAGCGACGCCCGCCGCGATCGATCTCGCGCCCGATCAGCGCGCCCGCGGCACCGCCGATGATCGTACCGGGCAGGCGGTCGCCATAACGGTCGACCTCGCGGCCGAGCAGCGCGCCCGCGGCCCCACCGACGATCAGCCCGGTCGTACCGCTGCCGCGGCGGCAATTATAGCGGCGCTCGCGATAGTCGCGGCGGTAATCCCGGCGGTAATCGCGCCGATAGTCGCGGCGATAATCGCTGTAGCGGTCGTGGTCGCGGTAATAGCCATGGCGGTGGTGCCGGTCGCGCGCCTCGGCCTCGACGGGCAGCGCCGCAGTGGCACTTGCGCCGATCAGCGCGGTAAGCGCCAGTTTCTTGAGCAGGAACATCGATCTTCTCCATCTGAACCCCTCGGACCCAGATTAGGGCGCCGAAGATGGCGCCTCGCTGAATTGCCGCCACCCCCAAGCCCCCCGCGCTTCGCTTCGGCGAGCTTTCGGGGCGCCCCGCCGCGCCCGATTGACGCCGCGCGGCAACAGGCGCAGCATCGCGCCATGACCCTGACCATCGCTCCCAGCGGCCAATCCTGCGGCGCCCGCGTCACCGGCGTCGACCTGACCCAGCCGCTCGGCCCCGCCACCGTCGCCGAGATCCGCGCCGCCTGGCTCGACCATCATGTCCTCGCCTTTCCGGGGCAGGAGATGAGCGACGACGATCTCGAGCGCTTCACCGGATATTTCGGCGGGTTCGGCGATGATCCCTTCATCAAGCCGATCCCCGGCCGCCAGCATGTCATCGCGGTGCGCCGCCGCCACGACGAGACCGCGCCGCTGTTTGCGGAGAACTGGCACAGCGACTGGAGCTTCCAGGCGCGCCCGCCCGCGGGTACCTGCCTGCTCGGCATCACCATCCCGCCGGTCGGCGGCGACACCGAATTTTCGAACCAGCACGCCGCGCTCGATGCCATGCCCGATGCCTTGCGCGCGAAGATCGAGGGCAAGCAAGCAATCCACAGCGCCCGCGCGGGCTATGCCCCCTCGGGCATGTATGGCGCGAACGACAAGAACCGCAGCATGGACATCGTCTCGGGCGAGGAAGCGCTCGAGACGCAGCTCCACCCGATCATCCGCAATCACCCCGAGACCGGCCGCGAAGGCCTGTTCGGCTGCGCGGGCTATATCATCGGCATCGACGGCATGGACGAGGAAGAGGCGATCCCGCTGATCGTCGAACTGCTCCACTGGCAGGGCCGGGAAGAATTTCGCTACACCCATGTGTGGGAGCCCGACATGCTCGTCATGTGGGACAACCGCTCGGTCCTCCACCGCGCGACCGGCGGCTACGACGGCTACGACCGCCTGCTTCACCGCACGACGATCGCGGCATGGGATGGGGCGTGAGTGGGAAGAACAGGAGCTGGCGTCTTAATCCTCCCCGTCGACTTGCGATGGGGAGGGGGACCGCCGCGAAGCGGTGGTGGAGGGGCCGAAAGGTTGCGCCGACGTTTTACGGCGTCGGCCCCTCCGTCAGCGGCTGACGCCGCTGCCACCTCCCCATCGCAAATCGAGGGGTGGATTCTCAGGATCGCGCCACCGCCCGCTCCCGCCCCAACCCGACCAAACGCCCCGCCACCCGACACCCCGCCGAAACCCTGCACCGCCCCCGCGCGTTTCCACTTCATCACCGAAGGAGAAACCCCCATGCCCCTGTCCCACGACACGCTTGTCCTTGTCGCCGATGGCCGCAAGGCGCTGTTCCTGCGCAACGAGGGTGACGCGCAGCAGATCGACCTTCGCACCGCGTCGCACCGAGAGCGCGAGGATCGCAAGGATGGCGACATCAAGACCGGTCCCGCCGGCCGTACCGGCCGTCCCGCGGGCGCAGGCGCTTTTCGCGACACCATGGAAGAACCCGACTTCCACCAGCAGGAAGAGGATCGTTTCGCAAAGGAATTGAGCGAAAAGGTCAACAGGATGGCGCTCGCCGGCGAATTCGAGGAACTCGTCGTCGTCGCTCCTGCGCGGACGATGGGCGAGCTTCGTCCGCTCTGGCACAAAGAGGTGCAGAGCCGGATCAAGGGCGAGCATGTCAAGGAAATGACCGACCGCCCGATCGGCGACATTGAAGCGCTGCTGATCGGCGAAGGCTCGCCCCCCGGATGATCAGCGGGGCGTTTCCTTCGCCAGCGTGCTCACCACGCCCCAGGCGATCAGCACCTGTCCGCAGAAATAAAGCGGCCAGACGAGCCACATCGTAACGTCCTTGCTGAGCACCCCGCCCTCGCCCGCGAAGATGAACAGGTCGCTCGCGAGGAACAGCATCGCGCCGATGCCGGTGCGGTAACGCGGGAAACGGCTGGTCCACGCCGCCGCGGCCATCGCGGCAACGAACAAGGAATAGACGGCGGCGTGCCACCACCCCGGCTGCGGGCTCAGCATGCCCCAGACGATGACCAAGGTCGCGGGCATGGCGAGCAAGCCAAGCAGCCGCTGCGAAGGCGCCAACTGTGGCCGCCGGTTCATCAGGTAGAGCGTAATCGCGATCAGGTGCCCGATCACGAAGGCGACCGCCCCCCGCTCGAGCCCCACCGCGTCAAGCAGATAATCGCCAAGCGCCCCGAAACCCAGCGCCGCCGCGATCAACCAGCCGTCGCGCCCGCGTGCGTTCGCCACGGCCCAGAGCGCGAGGAAACCCACGCCCGTCGTCTTCCACGCCCATATCGCGGGCCCGTCGAGCCGCAGGAACACCGCGACGAAAAAACTGATCCCGCCGGCCAGCGCCAGCCACCACAGCCAGTGCGCCCGATCCCAGCTTCGCTCACCCATCGCCCGCCCCTTTGCATCTTTGGTCCAACGCGCCTACTGCGCGGCGCATCAACCGCAAGTCAACGATCAGGGTAAAGAGTGGCGCACGACATCCACATCATCGGCGGCGGCCTCGCGGGCTCCGAGGCGGCCTGGCAGCTCGCCGGGGCCGGTTACCGCGTCCGCCTGTCCGAAATGCGCGGCGGCGGCGACATGACGCCCGCGCACCAGGGCGACATGCTCGCCGAGATGGTCTGCTCGAACAGCTTTCGCAGCGACGACGGCGACAGCAACGCCGTCGGTCTGCTTCATCGCGAGATGCGCGCGCTGGGCTCGATCATCATGCGCGAGGCCGACGCCACCAAGGTGCCCGCCGGCTCTGCGCTCGCGGTCGATCGCGACCTCTTCTCGGGCGGCGTCACCAGAGCGCTCGAAGACCACCCCAATATCAGCATCGTCCGCGAACGCATCGACACGCTGCCAGCCGAAGGCCTGACCATCGTCGCTACCGGGCCGCTCACCGCCGCCGCGCTCGCCGACAGCATCGGCGCCGCAACCGGCAAGGACGCGCTCGCCTTCTTCGACGCGATCGCTCCGATCGTCTACCGCGACAGCATCGACATGGACGTCGCGTGGATGGCGAGCCGCTGGGACAAGGTCGGGCCGATCGGCGACGGCAAGGATTATATCAACTGCCCGATGGACAAGGATCAATATCACGCCTTCGTCCAGGGACTCGTCGACGGCGACAAGACCGAATTCAAGGAGTGGGAGACCGACACGCCTTACTTCGAGGGCTGCATGCCGATCGAGGTGATGGCAGAACGCGGCCCCGAGACCCTGCGCTTCGGCCCGATGAAAGGCGTCGGCCTCGACAATCCGCGCACCGGGCGCTGGCCCTATGCCGTCGTGCAGCTGCGCCAGGACAATGCGCTCGGCACGCTCTGGAACATGGTCGGCTTCCAGACCAAGCTCAAGCATGCGGCGCAGGTCGAGCTGTTCCGCACCATCCCGGGCCTCGAAAAGGCCGAGTTTGCGAGGCTCGGCGGCCTCCACCGCAACAGCTTCATCCGCTCACCCGAGCTGCTCGACGACCAGCTCCGCCTCAAGTCGGCGCCGCACATCCGTTTCGCGGGACAGATCACCGGCTGCGAGGGCTATGTCGAAAGCGCCGCGATCGGCCTCGTCGCCGCGCGCTTTGCCGCCGCCGAGCTCTCGGGCCGTACCCTGCCCTCGCCCCCGCCAGAGACCGCGCTCGGCGCGCTGCTGGGCCATATCACCGGCGGCGCCGATGCGGCGAGCTACCAGCCGATGAACGTCAATTTCGGCCTCTTCCCGCCGCTCGCCGGCGATGTGCGCAAGAAGGACCGCAAACTGGGCTACACCCAGCGCGCTGGGACGAAGCTGGCGGAATGGATGAAGCTCGCTGAAGGGGTTGCAGCCTAGCCCCTGTGTTCCCCGGCAAATGCCGCGGCCGATGCGATCTGGGCCCCGGCGTTCGCCGGGGATCGCGCCATCTTCAACATTTGCACTTAGCCGCCACCGCCCGCTTCGGCGCCGTCGTCGCGAATTCCGCCCGGCTCAATCCGCCCGACTTGTCCCTGTCAGCCCCTGCGAAGCGCTCGCCCGTCGCCGCAGCCCATTCCTCGAACGTCAACAGATTATTGCCGTCCTTGTCGAGCTTGCGAAACGCCGCGGTGCGCGTCGACATCATCTCGATCCGGCTCACCACCTCGTTGCGATCGCGGTCGTAGCGGTTAAAGCGCCGTTCCTCGCGCGAGGCTTCTTTCGCAGCGGGCAAGGCGGGTGGCGGGGGCCCGCGCTTCGGCGCCCCCGCCGCGGCAACCGGGATGGGCCCCGGATCGGGCGGGGCCTCGGGAATGACCTCCTCTTCGGCGAGCTGCGTCTGCGCCTTCCAAAGGAATACCCCCCCGGTAATCAGCAGCACACCGGCAATACCCCCGATCAGGAACCGCGAAACCGCCATCGCCACGCCCTCCGCCCGAATGGCGTATGGCTATCATGCACATGGCCCACCCGGCAACCGGATGCACCGCACATCGGACCGATCAAATAATCGAACGCCTTGTTCAAATGCGCGCATATCATTGCTATATCCGATAAATGCACAATTACCTGCCCTCGCTCAAACAGATGCAATATCTCGTCGCGCTGCACGAGCATGGCCATTTCGGCCGCGCCGCCGATGCGTGCAACGTCACGCAATCGACGCTGTCGGCGGGCATCCGCGAGCTCGAGACCCTGCTCGGCCAGACTCTGGTCGAGCGCACGCGCCGCGTCGTCCGCTTCACCGCGCTCGGCGACAAGATCGTCGAAAAGGCGCACCGCGTGCTGCGCGAGGCCGAGGAACTCGCCGACATGGCCGCCGCCGCCGCAGCGCCGCTCGTTGGCGAGCTGCGCATGAGCGTGATCCCGACGATCGCGCCCTTCCTGCTCCCCAACATGCTGCGGCTGCTGCGCAAGGAGCGTCCCGCGCTCAAGCTATTTCTCCGCGAGGAACCGAGCGCGCAGGCGTGCGAGTCGCTGCACCATGGCGCCGTCGATTGCGTCCTCCTCGCGCTCCCTTATGCGTGCGGCGACGTCGAGGCCGAGCCGCTCTTCGACGACGCGCTGTTCGTCGCCTTCCCCGGCGAACAGTCGGAAAATCTCCCCGCGATGGTCAGCGCCGACCAGATCGACCCCGCGCAAATGCTGATGCTCGAGGACGGCCATTGTCTGAAGGACCACGCCCTCGCCGCGTGCAACCGGCCGGAACTCCGCGCCGGCGCGCGAATGATGGGCACCTCCCTGCACACGCTCGTCCAGATGGTCGACAACGGCCTCGGCATCACCATGCTGCCGCAGATGGCGATCGAGGCGGGCATCCTCGACCACACCGACATCGACACCCGCCCGCTCGATTCGGACCACGACTGGCGCACCATCGCGTTGGTATGGCGCAAGGGCAGCCCGCGCGCCGACGAATTCCGGATGCTCGCCGATATTTTCCGGCAGCATCGGGCGACCTGAGCCCCAACCCATTCTCCGTTCGTGTCGAGCGAAGTCGAGACACATGAAGGCCCGCGCGAACTCGGCGTGTCTCGACTTCGCTCGACATGAACGGAAGAGAGGTTAGCCCCACCTCTCGGCGCGCTTGTGATCCCCCTCGCGCTGCTCGACCCACACGACGCGCCCGTCGCCGAACGTCTCGCGCTTCCACAGCATCACGTCGGTCTTCAGCCGGTCGATCAGGAACTCGACCGCCGCCAGCGCCTCCGCGCGGTGGGCGCTGCTCGCGAGCACCAGCACGATCGTCTCGCCCGGCGCGATCCCGCCGACGCGGTGGATCAGGGTCAGCGCCGCGAGGCTCCACCGCGCCCCCGCTTCCCCGGCCAGCGCCTCGAGCCCGCTCGCGGTCAGCATCGGATGATGGTCGAGAAACAGCTCGGTGAGCCCGTCGTCACCGCGCACCCGCCCGACGAAACTCGCGCTCGCGCCATGCCCGCCCGCATCATGCGCCGCATATTCGGCAGCGACGTCGATGGCCGCCGACCTAACCGCGACCCGGATCATCCCCCGGTCACCGGCGGGAAGAGCGCGACCTCGCCGCTCCGCGGCACCACCGCGCCGGGCACGGCCATATGCCCGTCGACCGCCGCACGGATCCGCATCGGCTCGGCAAAGGCGCGCGCGCCCGCGTCGTTCCGTGCCGCGAGCCACAGGATGAGGTCGGCGACGGTATGCACGTCGTCGGGCAAGCTCACCGACTCCTCGCCGGTTCCCATCCGCTCGCGCACCCAGGCGAAATAGCTGAGCTTCAACATGCGGCGCTCAATCCATATGCTTCAGGCCGACGCGCAGATAATCCCAGCCGGTGATCAGCGTCAGAACCGCGGCCCCCCACAAGGAGGCGAGCCCCACCGTCTTGATCCAGACCATCGCGGGCAGCGCCCCCGCCAGGATCAGCGCGCCGAAGGCGACGAGCTGAAAGGTCGTCTTCCACTTTGCCAGCTGGGTCACCGGCATTGACACCTGCAGGCTCGCCAGGAACTCGCGCAGCCCCGACACGATGATCTCGCGCAGCAAAATCATCAGCGCGGCGATCACATGATAGCCGTCGATGTCGCGCGTGAAGACCAGCAGCAGGATGACCGCCGCGATCATGATCTTGTCGGCGATCGGATCGAGGAAAGCGCCCAGCCGCGACACGATCCCGCGCGAGCGTGCAACATAGCCGTCAAAATAATCGGTAATGCCCATCAGGCAGTAGAGGCCGAAGGCCAGCGCATAGTCGATCGCCAGCGGCTGGTGCGACCCTTCACGCACGCCCGGCCACAGCAGGAACAGCAGGATGGGAACCGCCAATATGCGCGACAAGGTCAATATGTTCGGAAGGCTGAGCATGACCCCTGTTTCCCGCTGGCGCGGCCTTTAGGCTTTGACCCTGTCCGCCCTAGCCGATAAGCCCGCCGAGCGACAACCATATTGCCGGGGGCATAGGATGCTCGCGCGATTTTTAACGGGATGGGACCACGCATGACCGGCTCTTTTGCGCTGTTGAAGCAACGCCGGTTCCTGCCTCTTTTCGTCACCCAGCTGCTCGGCGCATTCAACGACAATCTGTTCAAGAACGCGATGGTGCTGTTCGTCGTCTATGGCGTGTTCAACGACGAAGCCTCCGAAACCATGTTCAGCGCGGTCGCGACGGCGCTGTTCATCATCCCCTTCTTTCTGCTCTCGGCGCTCGCCGGCCAGCTCGCCGACACGCGCGACAAGGCGCGGATCATCCGCATTGTCAAATTCTGCGAGATTTTGATCATGCTCGTCGGCGGGATCGGGCTCATGCTCGCCTGGATGGGCTTTGCGGTCCACCTGCTTGCCATCCCGCTGATGATGCTCGCGCTCTTCGCGATGGGCATCCACTCGACCTTCTTCGGTCCGATCAAATATGCGATCCTGCCGCAGCATCTGAAGAGCGACGAAGTGCTCGCGGGCACCGGGCTGGTCGAGGCCGGCACCTATATCGCGATCCTTGCGGGCACGATCCTCGCGGGCGTGATCGACGTCGAATGGGCGGCGCTCGGCGTGGTGCTCGTCGCGGCGATCGGTTACTGGACCGGCCGCAAGGTGCCGCCAGCGCCGCCCGAGCATGAGGAACATGGCATCGACTGGCATATCGTGCGCTCGTCGATCGCGCTGGTGCGCGGCACGATGCACATCCCGCGCCTCTATCTCGCGATCCTCTCGATCAGCTTCTTCTGGACCATCGGCGCGGTGCTGTTCATCCAGTTCCCGCCGCTGGTGAAGAATATCCTCCACGCCGACAAGAGCGTCGCCAGCCTGTTCCTCGCGATTTTCTCGATCGGCATCGCGATCGGGTCGGTTGCGGTCAACCGACTGCTCAAGGGCCAGGTCTCGGCGCGCTACAGCCCGGCCAGTGTGATCGTAATGGGCGTCTTCGTGCTCGCCTTCTATTGGGTATGCCGCAACTGGGAGCATGATCCTTCGGGCGTCATGTACGGCATCGACGGCTTCCTCGGCCACGCCGACGTCATCCCGCTGCTCGGCGCCCTGCTCGGCATCGCGATCAGCGGCGGCATGTTCGTCGTGCCGCTCTACGCCTTCCTGACCACTACCGTGCCCAAGGACCAGACCGCACGCACCGTCGCGGCGAACAATATCGTCAATTCGGGCGCGATGGTCGCGGGCTCTTTGCTCGCGATCGGCCTCGGCCTTGTCGGCATCGGCGTCGTGGACCAGCTGCTGATGAGCGCGGTGATGTGCCTCATCTCCGCCTGGCTCGCGGTCAAGCTGCACAAGGCGTGCGACGATAGTCCGGCGAAGGCGGGCGAGGACGGAGGGGTTCGGGTTTAAGGGCGAAACGGCGCAATAATTTCCGTCATCCTGAACTTGTTTCAGGATCCATGGTCTGCCGTTTCCTTCGGCGCAGCGTCACATTCGAGCTCAGGCCATGGATGCTGAAACAAGTTCAGCATGACGAGGGAATTTAGGGTCGGATCAACCCCAAAACGATCACATCAAAAACACCATCGCCGCGGTAAAGAACATCAGGAAGCTCTGCACGAACAGCTTCAGGTCCGATCCCCTGAAGACCTTCACCGGCTCGCGGTGCTGCTGGATCGCGTGACGCAGCGCGCCTTCCCAGTCGGCGGGCGCGCTCATGCGCGCGATAACCAGCTGACGCTGGCCATGGTCGCGGATGCGGTCCCGGATGTCGATGCGAAGCGCGGAATCGAATTCGTGCATGCCCCGCAAGTTACGCGTGCGTTAACGAGTCGATAAGGTTAAAAAATCGTTAATGACCGCTGCGTGCCAGCACGTCCCGCCGCGGGACACCCGGCATGGCAAGCGTTAACGCGGCATCGCCCGCACCCGCACCGTCCGCTTGTCCGCTAGGCCCCGCTGGAAGGACGCGCAGCGCTGCGGCTTCATCCACGGGCCGAGGCAGAAGCGGACCTCCTTCAGCCAGCCCTTGTCGTCGGCCGCCACCGCCAGCATCTCGGGCCTTATCCCCTTGTTCACCGCGACGAACGCCGCGCGGATCGACCCCGCAGTCTGCGGCTTCGCCACGAGCCGCCCCATGTCGGGAAAGCGCACCGCGCCGAAAAGGATCGACGCCGATTTGAAATAGGCGGCGGGGTTCGGGCTCATGCACGTCCCATGCTTAGCCCATTCGTGCTGCAGCAGCTGCGCCGACGGCGTCATGCACAGATGCTGTTTCAGCACGGGCTGCGGCACGATCTTCGCCGGGCGGCACCATTGCGGATAGCCGGGGTTCGCCGCCTCGGGCCACAGCCCGTGCAGCACCCAGCCGAAACGCCCGTTATCTCCCGAACATTGGAAACGATCGCGGGCATCCTTTGGATTCCGCACCCCGGCGCAATGCTGCGGCGACCAGCTGAGGCTCAGCAGATAGCCCACGGTCGGCGGCGAACGCACCGGCTCGCCGCGCCTGGGCTGTTCGAGCCGCGGGACGGGAATGCGGTCGGGCGCCTTGCAGGACAGAGCCTGCGCATGAGCAGCGGTAGGGGCGAGCGCCAGGAGCGCCGCGGCGGCGCTAGGCCAGCGCAAGATCGAGGCCAATATCGGCCGCCGGCGCCGACTGGGTCAGCCGCCCGACCGACACATAGGTCACCCCCGTCGCACCAATCGCGCCGATCGTGTCGAGCCGCACCCCGCCCGATGCCTCGGTCGGCACGCGGCCGCCGACGATCGCGACCGATTCGCGCAATTCGCCGAGGTCCATATTGTCGAGCAGCAGGTGCGTCGCGCCCGCGGAAAGTGCCGGCTCGACCTGGTCGACGCGGTCGACCTCGACGATGACGTTCGCGATTCCGGCGGCGACCGCGCGGCGCACCGCTTCCTCGACCGACCCCGCGACCGCGACATGATTGTCCTTGATCATCGCCGCGTCCCACAGCCCCATGCGATGGTTGGTCGCGCCGCCCATCCGCGTCGCATATTTCTCCAGCACGCGCAGCCCGGGGATCGTCTTGCGCGTATCGAGGAGAGTCGCGTTTCCGCTCAGCGCATCGACATATTGCCGCGTCAGCGTCGCGATCCCCGACAGATGCTGCACCGTGTTCAGCGCCGAGCGTTCGGCGGTCAACATCGCCCGCGCATTGCCCGACAGGCGCATCAGATCGGTGCCCGCGGGCACCTGCTTGCCCTCGCCGACCAGTATCTCGATCGTCATGGCCGGATCGAGCGCGCGAAAGAAGGCTTCCGCGATCGGCAGCCCCGCGACGGTGATCGCATCGCGGCTGTCCATCACCCCGTCGAAGCGCGCGGCGGCGGGGATCACCGCGGCCGATGTGACGTCGCCGCCGGCCCCCAGATCCTCGGCGAAAGTGCTGTGGACAAAGGCGTCCAGGTCGAAAAGGCTCAGGGAAAAATCGCTCATGCCGTCTGCGATAATGGGCTCCCCAAGCAAATCAACTTGACGTTTACGTAAACTAGCGCTGACATGCCCGACACAGGTGAAGATAGAAAAGATCGGAGAGGTTCATGCTGTCCCCCATTTGCGCGATGCTCGGCATCGAATTCCCGCTCCTTGCCTTCTCGCACTGCCGCGACGTCGTCGTCGCGGTGTCGAAGGCGGGCGGCATGGGCGTCTTCGGCGCCGCGGGCATTCCGCCCGTGCGGCTCGAGGAAGAGCTCGCATGGATCGACCAGAATATCGGCGGACGCCCCTATGGCGTCGACCTGATCGTCCCCAACAGCTTCGCGGGCAAGGGCGAGGAGAAGGCGACGCGTCCCGCGATCCCCGACGAGCATAAGGCCTTCGTCGCCGATCTCCTCGAAAGGCACGGCGTCGATGCGGGCAGCGTCGGCGGGGTCAGCTCCAGCCTCGGCGACAATATGAGCGACGCGGGGGCCGCCGCGCTGCTCGAGGTCGCCTTCCGCCACCCGATCGGGCTGATCGCCAATGCGCTCGGCGTGCCGCCGCCGCTGATGCTGGAACTCGGCAAGCGTAACGACGTGCCGGTGGCGGCGCTCGTCGGCACGCGCGACCATGCGCTGGCGCAGGTCCGCGCCGGGGTCGACATCCTCGTCGTCGCGGGCGGCGAGGCCGGGGGCCATTGCGGCGAGGTCGCGACGATGGTGCTCGTCCCCGAGGTCGCCGCCGCGGTCGAGGCGGTCGGCGCCACCACGCCGATCCTCGCCGCGGGCGGCATCGTCACCGGGCGCCAGATGGCCGCGGCGATGGCGATGGGCGCGCACGGCGCCTGGACCGGCTCGGTGTGGCTGACCACCGCCGAGGCCGAGACCAATCCGGTGGTGAAGGAAAAGATGCTGGCCGCCTCGTCGCGCGACACGGTGCGCTCGAAGAGCCGCACGGGCAAACCCTCGCGTCAGCTCCGCTCGCCCTGGACCGACGCGTGGGAGGCCGAGGGCGCGCCCAAGCCGCTGCCGATGCCGCTACAATCGCTGGTCAGCGAACCCGCGCTGCGCCAGGTCGACAAGCTATCCGAAGGCGGCCACGAGGGCGCCAGGCATCTCGCGACCTATTGGGTCGGCCAAGGCGTCGGGCTGATGAACGAAGCAATGGGGGCCGGGCAGGTCGTGCAGGCGTTCAAGGAGGACTGGATCGGCGCCTGCGAACGGCTGAACGGCTTTATCGGCGAATAGACGATCCTCCCTGTCGCGCAGCGATCGGGAGGTGACAGCGCGGAGCGCTGACGGAGGGGCCGACGCCGTCAGGCGTCGGAGCATCGCCGCGGCCCCTCCACCGCCTTCGGCGGTCCCCTCCCCACGGCCTCGCCGCAGGGAGGATCGGCACGAAATCAGGAAACCGTCGCCTTGACGATCTTGCCGGGTTCGCGCGGCGGCTCGCCCTTGGGCAGCGCGTCGACATTTTCCATGCCTTCGATCACTTCGCCCCAAACGGTGTACTGGCGGTCGAGGAAACGCGCGTCGTCGAAGCAGATGAAGAACTGGCTGTTCGCGCTGTTCGGGTTCTGCGAACGCGCCATCGAGCACACGCCGCGGACGTGCGGCTCGGCGTTGAATTCCTGCGGCAGGTCGGGAAGCTTGCTGCCGCCCATGCCGGTACCCGTCGGGTCGCCGCCCTGCGCCATGAAGCCGGGGATCACGCGGTGGAACACGACGCCGTCGTAAAAACCTTCCTGGGCGAGGCCGGCGATGCGCTCGACGTGCAGCGGCGCGAGGTCGGGGCGCAGGCGGATGACGACGTCGCCGGTCGACAGCGACAGGGTGAGGGTCTGCTCGGTCATGAAAAGCTCCTGAAAAAGGGGATTGGCGGTCCCATAGCCGCGCGGCGCCTTAATGCCACGCAGAAATTGCTCCGCCCGCCCGCGCGGCGTTGCCTTATCGCAGGCGCGGCACTAGGGGGAGGCAGCGACACCGCACAGCCAGGGAGGACCGCGCGATGGACAAACGCGAAGATTCCCTGCCGCCCGACGACGTGCTGGTCGAAGCCCCCGAAACCGAACTCGACGAGGACGACCGGCTGAAGCCCGAATTCGTCCGCGACGTGATCGATCTCGCCGAAGCCGGCGAGGGTGAGGCCGCGCGCGAACGCATCGGCCGCCTGCACCCCGCCGACATCGCCGACCTGTTCGAACTCGCGCGCGCCGACGAGCGGCCGATGCTCGCCGCGGTCATCGGCGACCTGCTTTCCGCCGACGTGCTCGCGGAAATGAACGACTATGTGCGCGAGGAGCTGATCGACCTGCTCGCGCCCGAGCAGGTCGCCGAACTCGCCGCCGAACTCGATACCGACGACGCCGTCGCGATCATCGAGGATATGGAGGAGGACGAGCAGCAGGCGGTGCTCGAGGCCATGGAGCCCGAGGATCGCGCCGCGATCGAGGACGCGCTCTCCTTCCCCGAGGAAACCGCCGGCCGCCTGATGCAGCGCGAGTTCGTCGCGGTGCCCGAACATGTCACCGTCGGCGACGTCATCGACCGGCTGCGCGAAGACACCGAGCTAACCAGCGACTTCTGGGAAATCTTCGTCGTCGACCCGCTGCTGAGGCCCGTCGGCACCTGCCAGCTGAGCTGGATCCTGCGCACCCCGCGCGACATCGCGATCAGCGACGTGATGAAGCGCGAACAGACGCTGATCCCGGTCGACATGGACCAGGAAGAGGTGGCGCTCCGCTTCCAGAAATATGCGCTGATCTCGGCCGCGGTCGTCGACAAGGCGGGGCGGCTCGTCGGCATGATCACCGTCGACGACGTCGTCCACATCATCCAAGAAGAGGCGGGCGAGGACATCCTGCGCCTGTCGGGCGCCGGCGACGGCGACATCAACGAACCGATCCGCGAAACCTATAATGCGCGCGTGCGCTGGCTGGTCGCGAACCTGGGCACCGCGCTGGTCGCGTCGAGCGTCGTCGCCTTCTTCGGCGGCGCGATCGAACAGATGGTCGCGCTCGCCGCGCTGATGCCGATCGTCGCGGGAGTCGGCGGCAATGCGGGCACCCAGACGCTCGCGGTGACGGTGCGCGCGCTGGCGATGAACCAGCTCACCGACTCGAACAGCTGGCGCGCGATCTTCCGCGAAATGAAGATCGCCTTGCTCAACGGCGGGACGATCGCCGCGATCGCCGGGGCCGCGACCGCATTGTGGTTCGGTAATCCGTTGCTCGGCGGCGTCATCGCCGCGGCGATGATCGTCAACATCTTCGTCGCCGGGGTCGCAGGGGTCGCGATTCCGCTTCTGCTCGATCGCCTCGACCAGGATCCGGCGGTCGCGAGTTCGATTTTCGTGACGATGACGACGGACTCGATGGGCTTTCTGGCCTTCCTCGGCCTCGCGGTCGCCAGCGGGCTTACCTCGTTCGGCTGACAAGCCGCTGGAATCGCCAGATATTTAACAGAGAACAAAAAAATTTCGCGCCCCCGGTCTTTTTTGGGAACTTATCCACCGCATCAGCCGTTTCCCATTCGAGCAGCGGTCATCGCCCCCCCGCAGCGCTGCTCAGCAACATTGGCCCGGCGCGTATTCCCTCCCC
>SCNT01000060.1 GCA_005503165.1 Sphingomonadaceae bacterium 3R27E2-A | reverse complement strand
CTCTTCGACCACAGGCTCGGGCGCGGCCTCGCCGGGACGGCCGAGCACGCGGCGGCGCTTCACCTCGACCACCACCGTGTTGCGGCGGCCGTGGCTGAATTGCTGCTGTACCTGTCCGGCCTCGACCGTCCGCTTCAGCCCAAGCGGCTTGCGGCTGAGGGTCGGCTTGTCCTGTTCGTCACTCATCGAAAACCATCATTCCTTCAAAACGCGTCCGAAGCGGCGGTGCCTTGTGGCGCCGCCCCAATTTCTGCTCCGTCGTGGGACGACGGACCAAGCGGGTCGGAATCGCGGTTGGCCGCGTCCCTACTCCATCCCGTGAAAAACTGCCAGCGGCTCAAATGCGCCAGCACGCGGGCCGCGGCGCGGGCGTCAGTCAACGCCAGATGCACCGCGTTCTCCCGCCCCAATGCCATAGATAGGGCCTGCCGGTCCACCGGCAAGACGTGACCCTCGCGTCCCGAGCCCTCTTCGTCCTCGCCGACGCGCCACGCCTGCGCCAGTTTCTTGCGCCCGTCCTCGCCCGCGTCGCGCGCGTGGAGCAGCAGACTCACCTGCCCGCGCCGGGCCGCCTGTTCGATCTTGTCGCTGCCGCTGAGCAGCGTGCCCGCGCGCGCCTCCAGCCCCAGCCGGTCGAGCGTCGCGCGCTGCAGTTGCGCCTCGACCCGCGCGCCGAGGTCGTCCGGAATCACGAACTGCCCCTCGTGCAGCGCACGCGCCAGCCCGCCCTTGAGCTTGCCTTTCGCCTGCGCCGCTTCGAGCGCAGCGCGCGGCACGCCGATCCACGCGCCGCGGCCCGGCGCCTTGCCATGCACGTCGGGGGCGATCCGGCCGTCGGGCCCGAGCGCAAGGCGCACGAGATGCTCCGCCGGCGAAGTCTCGCCGGTGATCACGCAGCGCCGCTCGGGCACATGGCGGCCGCGCCCCTTTGCGCGGTCGGTTTCGCTCAGCTGATCATTGCGCGGGGTCCGCATCGGCGGCCTCCCCGGTTGCGGGTTCTTCGTCGAACCAGTGCGCACGCGCCGCCATGATGATCTCGTTGCCCTGTTCTTCCGACAGGCCATATTCGCCGAGCACGCCGCCCTTGTCCTCGGTGCGTTCGCGCGACGGGCCGCGGCGGTTGTCCTGGCGCTTCCTGGCGATCAGTTCGTCGGTCGCGAGGTCGGCAAGGTCGTCGAGCGTCTTGATCCCTGCCTTGCCGAGCACGACGAGCATCGCCTCGGTCAGGTGCGGCATGGTCGCGAGATCGTCCTCGACACCCAGCTCGCGGCGCGTCTGGCGCGCGGCTTCTTCGCGGCGTTCGAGCGCTTCGGTCGCGCGGCTTTGCAGTTCCTCGGCCAGTTCCTCGTCGAAGCCTTCGATCCCCGCCAGCTCCTCGGCGGGCACATAGGCGACTTCCTCGAGCTCGCTGAAACCCTCGGCGACGAGCAGCTGCGCGAGCGTCTCGTCGACGTCGAGCTCTTCCTGGAACATCGTCGAGCGTTCGACGAATTCGCGCTGGCGCTTCTCGCTGGCGTCGGCCTCAGTCATGATGTCGATCTGGCTGCCGGTGAGCTGGCTGGCGAGACGGACGTTCTGGCCGCGGCGGCCGATGGCGAGGCTGAGCTGGTCGTCGGGAACGACGACCTCGATGCGTCCGTCATCCTCGTCGATCACGACGCGCTGCACCGTCGCGGGCTGAAGCGCGTTGACGACGAAGGTCGCGGTATCCTCGGACCAGGGAATGATGTCGATCTTTTCGCCCTGCATTTCCTGGACCACCGCCTGGACGCGGCTGCCCTTCATGCCGACGCAGGCGCCGACGGGATCGATCGACCCGTCGTAGCTGATCACGCCGATCTTGGCGCGCGAACCCGGGTCGCGGGCGGCCGCCTTGATCTCGATGATGCCGTCGTAGATTTCGGGCACTTCCTGCGCGAACAGCTTCTTCATGAAGTCGGGGTGCGCGCGGCTGAGGAAAATCTGCGGCCCGCGGTTCTCGCGGCGCACGGACAGGATGATCGCGCGGACGCGGTCGCCGACGCGCATCAGTTCGCGCGGGATCTGCTGGTCGCGGCGGATGACGCCCTCGGCGCGGCCGAGGTTGACGACGATGTGCCCGAACTCGACCGACTTGACCACGCCGGTGATGATCTCGCCGCCGCGGTCCTTAAATTCCTCGAACTGGCGCTCGCGATCGGCTTCGCGGACCTTCTGGAAGATCACCTGCTTCGCCGATTGCGCGTCGATGCGGCCGAGATCGACCGCAGGGAGCGGATCGACGATGAAGTCGCCGATCTTGGCGTCCTTCTGCAATTTCTGGCCCGCGGCGAGGTCGACCTGCTTGAAATAATCCTCGACCTGCTCGACGACCTCGACAACCCTCCAGAGACGGAGGTCACCGGTCTGTGGGTCGAGCTTGGCGCGGATGTCGTTCTCGGCGCCATAACGCGCGCGCGCGGCGCGCTGGATCGCTTCCTCGATCGCCTCGATGACGATGCCCTTGTCGATCATCTTCTCGCTGGCGACGCTGTTGGCAATCGCGAGGAGTTCGGCCTTGTTGGCGGAAATGGCAGTGGCCATCAGTCCTGTCCTTCTTCTTCCATTTCGTCGGCGCCCTCGATCGAGAGCGGGACGGTTGCGGCAATCAATTTGTCGGTGAGGACCAGCTTCGCCGTGTCGATCGCATCGAACGGCAGCTTGTGCTGCACCCCTTCCTTGTCCGAAATCGTGACGGTATCGCCGTCGATGCCGACAAGCTCGCCATTGAAGCGCTGTCGTCCGTTCAGCTTTTCCTTCAGCGCGAGCTTCGCCTCGTGCCCCGCCCAGTCGGCGAAGTCGGCGCGCCGCGTCAACGGCCGGTCGATGCCGGGCGATGAAACCTCCAGCCGATATGCGACGTCGATCGGGTCCTTGCCGGCTTCCTCGAGCGCGTCGAGCCGGGCCGATATGCGGCGCGACAGGTCGGCGCAATCGTCGATCGTCAGCTGGCGCGTGTCGGGCCGCTCGGCCATTACCTGCAGCGTCGGGTCGCTCTCGCCGCCGAAAAAGGCGACGCGCACGAGCGCGAGGCCCATCGCCTCGGCTTCGGGCGCGACGATCGCGTTGAGGGTGTCGAAATCGACCAAATCCATGTCCCAATCGGATGACCGGAAAGCATGTAGGATCAGCCGCCGCGGCCCGCGGCCCCGACGTCCCAACTGGCTAACCATGTCAAGAAGTAGGGCGCATATAGGCGGCACGGGGGATTCGGGCAAGGGGGGAATGGAAAAGGTGAGTTTGGAGCGATTGCAGACCTCCCGCTCCTCCCCGCGGCGAAGTCGCGGGGAGGGACCGCCGGAAAGGGGCGGGTGCGGAGGCGCCGATCCCCCAAGCGCCCCCGGGGAGCATGGGTAGGTGCTCATGCAGCAACGGCCAACGGTTAATCTTACCGCCCGCTCCTGTCCCTCCGCGGGACATACGCACCGCGGCGCAACATTTTATTCGCACCTCGCGGCATAAGACGGGCTGCCTAACCCCGCGCGAATCGCTCGCGCGGGTGTTCCACGAGACGCCGAACGCCGTATGAAGCCCGAACTCAACCTCAGCGCGCAATCGCCCTGGCTCGACCCGGCGAGCGATTATGCGCCCGTCGGGCCCGACCGGCGCTGGTGGATGGGGCTCGCGCTCGCCAGCCTGTTCGCGTGCCTCGCGCTCGTCGCAACGACCGGGCAGCTGCGCGCCTTCACGCCGGGACCGTACAGCGTCAGCGTGCCCATCGACTTCAAGCCCTATGACCCCACGCGCTGGGCGATCATGAACGCCGAGGATTATGAAGACGCGCTGAAGCTCGACCCGACGCTGCCCGATCCGCGCAGCGTCGATTTCGCCGATGCGACCGCGCTGCCGCCGGTCGATCCCGCGACACTGCGCGAGGAGGCTTTTGTCGGCCCGCCCGCCAAGCCCTATGCCTTCCGCGGCGTCACCGCGCTCGACCGCGAGCGTGCGCATTATTGCCTGACCGCCGCCATCTATTACGAGGCGGCATCGGAGAGCGACGACGGCATGCGCGGGGTCGCGCAGACGGTGCTCAACCGCGTTCGCCACCCGAGCTTCCCGAATACCGTGTGCGGCGTCGTCTTCCAGGGATCGCAGCGCGTCGGCGTGTGCCAGTTCACCTTCAGCTGCGACGGCGCGATGGCCCGTGCGCCGAGCCGCCAGAACTGGCTGCGCGCGAGCCGCATCGCCTCGGCGGCGCTGAACGGCTATGTCTTTCCGGGGGTCGGCCTCGCGACGCATTATCACACGCAGGCGATCTGGCCGCGCTGGGGCAAGAGCCTGGTGATGACCAATATCGTCGGCGCGCATATCTTCCACCGCTGGCGCGGTCGCTGGGGGATGCCCGACGCCTTCCGCGCGCCCTATATGGGCCGCGAGCCGGTGCCCGGTCCGTACACGCCGGTGGCACAGCAACTCGCCGTCCTGTCGGGCAAGGGCGGCGCGGCCGCCGCCGCGACGGGGCTGCTGCCCGAGGGCAGCGGCTCGCTTGCCCCGCTTCCCGCGAGCGCCCCCGCACCGACGCCGCAGGCGATGGCGCAGGCCGAGCGGCCGATCGGGACGCCCGCACCCGCGGCAACCGCGCCTGCGCCGACCTACGCCGACCCGCGGCTCAACCGTTCGGGGCAAATCCGCGAGGAGTTCAACAAGAGCGGCGAGTGGCGGAAGTAGGGGCTTCCCAAACCTCTAAGCGGGTTTTGAGGGTCGAGGACCGCCTCAAAACCCTCGTCATGCTGAACTTGTTTCAGCATCCATGGCCTGTCCTCCAATCCAGCGCAGCGCCGGAGGAAAAGACGGGCCATGGACCCTGAAACAAGCTCAGGGTGACGATGCTAAATGGTCACGGTCGTCCCGCACCGACGTGCTTGCATGGACCGTAATCGCTCAAACCGCGGGAAAACTACCGCCCCTGGCTGCGCCAGCGCTTCACCACGCGGTCGAGGATTTCGGATTCGCCGCCCGTCTCGCGCCACAATTGCGAGAAGAGCGGATCGCTCGACGCCGGGCGTTTTTCTTCGGCCAGCGTGTCGAGATAGACGCGGATCGGGATCGATACGCCCTCGCCGCAGATGATGCATTCGCGGTTGCGCAGCGCCGGGATCGAATCGATGAAGCCGCGCGCGCCCTCGGGCATCGCCGCCTTCACGAAATGCTGGTCGCGCTCGTTGTTGAGGCGCATCGAGATGATCGTGCCGCACTGCGACAGCACACCTTCGGCAAGGTCCGACGGGCGCTGGGTGATCAGGCCCAGCGACACGCCATATTTACGGCCTTCCTTGGCGATCCGCTCGAGGATCTTGCGCACCGCCTGCCCTTGGCCGACGTCCTTCGAGGGGATGTAGCGATGCGCTTCCTCGCAGACGAGGAGGATCGGGCGCTGCGGCTCGCCGCGCGACCAGATCGCATAGTCGAAGGTCAAGCGCGAAAGCACCGCGACGACGACGCCAGTGATGTCCGAAGGGACGCCCGACACGTCGATGATCGAGATCGGCCGGCCGTCCGACGGCAGGCGGAAGATTTTGCCGAGGAAGCCCGCCATCGTGTCGGCGACGAGCATGCCCGAGAACATGAAATTATATCGCGGGTCGGCGCGCATTTCCTCGATCTTGCCCTTGATACGCATGAAGGGCGCGCTCGAAGTGGCCTTGTCGAGCTTGCCCATCTCGTTCTGCAGAATGTTGAGCAGGTCGGAGAGCAGATAGGGGATCGGCGAGTCGACCGTGAGCTTGGTCATGCCTTCGGCCAGCCGGTTCTTCTGCCGCGCCTGGAGCAGGCATCTGGCGAGCACGTCGCAGTCGCCCTGGCGGTCGCGCCCTTCGCTGGTGACGAAAACCTCGCAATGTTCCTCGAAATTCATGAGCCAGTAGGGCATCGCGAGGTTGTCGACGTCGAACAATGCGCCGGTACCCTTGAACGCCGCCGAATATTCGCCGTGCGGGTCGATCATCACGATATGGCCCTGCGGCGCGAGTTCGCAAATCTTGTGCAGGATCAGCGCGGCGCTGGTCGACTTGCCCGTACCGGTCGAGCCCAGCAGCGCAAAATGCTTGCCGAGCATCGCGTCGACATAGAGCGAACCGCGAATGTCCTTGGTCGGATAGACGGTCCCAATCTCGACATGCGCGCGGTCGTCGGCGGCGTAGATTTGCTTGAGGTCGGCGCTGGTCGCGGCATAGGCCTCGCTGCCGGGCACCGGATAGCGCGTGACGCCGCGGCGGAAATTGTGGATGCGGCCGGTGATCTTTTCCTCGTCGCCTTCGCCGAGGAAGTCGATCGAGGCGACGATCAGCCCTTCGCCGCGTTCGTGCAATTGCTGGTCGCGGATGCTGGCGAGAAGCCAGACATTGCCGACGCGGACCTTGATCTGCGCGCCGACCTGCCCCGCCATCGCGACCGCCGGATCGCCCGAATCGGACAGCCGCCGCAGCGCCGCGGCGTCGAGCAGGATGCGCGACGAGGACCCCGAAATGTCGATGACCTCGCCGACCAGCAGGTCGTCACGGTGGTGCACCGCCGCCGGGTTGAGGGGGGCCGCGGCGCCGCCGCCACCGGCTAGCCGGACGTGCTGCACCGGCGCCGCCTCCCCGGGCTTGTACCCACCGCCTTGCATATCCATTACCGGCCCCGCCTGTTGATTGTCCCGAACGTCCCGGACACCGGTATCGCATGCGATGGTAAAGTTAGCGTTATCGGCGCTTGAACGCCGCCGAGGCCGCATAGCCGAGCAGCAGCGACATCGCGACCGCGGCCACCCCGTAGAGGAAGCCGTGCCGCTGGGCCGCGAGCGCGACGAAGCGTTCGAAACCCGCCTTGCGGATCTCGACATTGCGCGATGCGACCGCGAGCACGCGACCCTTGCTGATCAGGAAGGTTTCGGCGCGGTAGGTGCCGACGGGCACGCGCGCGGGGACCGGGATGCGCGCGCGATAGAGTACGCCCTCGGTTATCTCGACCGCCGCGGGGTTTTCGTAGAACAACCCCATGCGGCGATAGAGATCGACGAGCCCCTTTTCAAAGCGCTCGAGCGTGCTGCTTTCCGAAAAGCCCGCCGGCGACATCGACAGGTTGTCGAGCCCGAGCTCGAAGATCGCGGCGGTGCGTTCGTCGACCAGCTTGTCGATCGGTTGCGACGAGCCGATCGCGTAGAAACCCGGGGAACTGCGCAGGCGGATACTGTTGGCGTTGACCCAGATGCCGGCGACGCGGCGCTTTTCGCGCAGGATGATCGGGCGCACCGGGCCCTTCAGCACGACGACGATGTCGGCGCGGTCGTCGGGCAGCCGCTGGCCGGGATAGAGGATTGCGCCGAACAGCAGCAGTTCCTCGCCGGTAAAGCTGTACTGGATGTCGATCGCGCGGCTCGACACGTCGGGCACCAGCCGCGGGTCGGCGGCGCGCGCGGGGGCGCCAGCGGCGAAGCAGGCCAGGAGCAGCGCGAGCAGCATGGCGCGAAGGCCCGTCATTGCACGGTGTAGATTTCTTCGGGGCGGATGAAGAGGTCCACCGCCATGCGCAGCGCGACGAGCAGCACGATCGCGGCGAGCGCCATGCGCAGATATTCAGGCTTCACCTTTTGCGCGAAACGCGCGCCGATCTGCGCGCCGGTGACACTGCCGAGCAGCAGCAATCCTGCGAGCACGATGTCGACCGCGCCCGTGGTCAGCGCATGGACCATCGTCGTCGCGATCGTCACGAACAATATCTGAAACAGCGAGGTGCCGACGACGACCTGCGTCCCCATGCCGAGCAGGTAGAGCATCGCGGGGACCATGATGAAGCCGCCACCGACGCCGAGCAGCATCGTCAGCACGCCGACCGCCATGCCGAGCAGCAGCGGCGCGAGCGGCGAGATATAGAGGCCCGAGCGGTAGAAGCGCCAGCGCAGCGGCAGGTTGGCGACCATCGGATGGTGGCGCCGCTTGCGCGCCGGCGCGGGCAGGCCGGCGCGCGCGGCCTGCAGCGTCGCCCAAGCCTCGCGCGCCATGAAGCTGCCCACCGTGCCCAGGAGCGCCACATAGAGGATATTGATCACCGTATCGATCTGGCCCCAGGCCGTGAGCAGCTCGAACAGGCCCGCGCCGATCAGCGATCCGATGAGCCCGCCCGCCACGAGCACCGCACCCATGCGCAGATCGACCCCGTCGCGCTCGAGATGCGCGAGCGCGCCGGACACGCTCGCGCCCGTCACCTGCGTCGCCGCCGAGGCGGCCGCGACCGTCGGCGGGATGCCGTAGAAGATCAGCAGGGGGGTGGTCAGGAACCCTCCGCCGACGCCGAACATGCCCGACAGGAAGCCCACCCCGCCGCCGAGCAGGATGATCACCAGCGCATTGACCGACAGATTGGCGACGGGAAGGTAGAGATCCATGGGCCCCGGACGTGATGGACGCCCCCATATGGGGCGCTGCCGGAGACCCTAGACCAGTTCGGGCGCGCGGGGAATCGCCGACGAGCCAAAAATCGGCAAAAATCAGAAGTCGGCAGCGAGGGTCAGCGCGAGGCCGCTGTCGGGCTTGGCGTCGCCCGCCAAACGCTGCCGCCAGTCGAGCGCGACGCGGCTGCCCTCGCCGACCTCGGGCAGGCGCACGGTGACGCGCGGGCCGACGTCGACCCGCGCCGCGCCGGGCTGCACCGACCCCGCCGCGAGTCCCCCCAGGTGCAGGCTGCTCCCGGAAGTCCGCATGACTTCGCGGTCGATCACGACGGCAGCATCGGCGAACCTGTCGCGCCGCCGCGCCCCGACGACGCCGGCCTGGCCATAGGCCTCGAGCCGGAAGCGCGCGGGCAGCGCGACGTCGCCCACCCCCCCGACGATCATCGCCGCGAGCGCGGTGCGCCCCTCGCTGCCAGCCGCCACGCGCTGCTCGACCGCAACGTCGATGGGGAGGTGCGCGAGCGGGGCGAAGGCGAGGCCGAAGGCCAGCTCGCGCTGCCGCGTTTCGGCGAGCGCCAGCGTCACCCGGCCGTATGCACGAAGCCGCCCGCGCTCGCCGAAGCCATAGGCCAGCCGGGCCCCCGCCTGGCTCCCGCCCAGCTGGCTCGCCGCCGCGATGCCGCCGTGCGGCGCGCGGCGCGATCCCGGCCGGAAATAGGCCCAGCTGCCAAGCGACCAGCCGGCGAGCTGGCGTGTCATCCAGTAGGGCTGGCCCGCGCCGGGCGACCCGGCATAGGGCAATGTCTCGGTCTTCACCCATGCCGGACCGGCGACCGCCGCCCGGCTCGTGCTGCCCGGGGTCGGCGGCAGCAGCCGTACGAGCATCGCCGAGCGCATGGCGTGGAGACCGTCGCCCCACAGCGCGGTTTCGTGCGCGCGGCGAACGACCGGCTGCCGCGCGGCGGCCATGCTCGGGCGTGGCGGACGCACGGCGGCTGCGACCTGCACAGGCTGGAGCAGAACGCGCTCGTCGGCCTGCGCGATCGTTGCCCGGCGCGATTGGGCCGGCTCCGCCGCCAAGCTGGCGGCGGCCGGATGCTGAGGCAATGGCATCGCCGGATTCCAGTGTGCAGCGACGCGCGCGAGCGTCCAGCAGCCGAGCAGCAGCAGCAGGAAACGTAACGCCCGCGCATCGCGGAGTGAGGCCGGGCCCGCGGCCACCCCCGTCATCGCGCGCGCACCGGCGGCGGCGCCGCGATCAGCAGCGCGTCGCTCTCGTCGTGGCGCGTCTTGTCCCACACCACCCGACCCGTACGTAGCATTCGCCAATAGTCGGCAACCGCCTTTTGCGCGGCGAGAAGCGCGACGAGGTTTGCGACGAAGGCGCGCGGGATCGACCGCAGGCCCTGGCGCAGGCCATAAGCACGGGTCGCAAAATGCGCGCGCATGCCGAGCCGCCACAGCAGCAGGGCGCCCGACAACCCCAGCAGCAATTGTAAAAGCGGAGAGGGGGGCCGCGCCTGCCAGCCGAGCAGTTCGTGACCCGCAAGGCCGAGCATTCCCGCGACCAGCGCAGCATAGGCCGCGAGGATCACCGCGGCGGCGAGCGGCGCGCGGCGATCGCGCCACAGCATCCAGCGCGCGATCCAGCCGCCTTTTTCGGGTCCGTCCCAGCGCAGATGGTCCCAGCCGGCGAGCGCGATGCCCGCGATCCAGCGCGATTTCTGGCGCACCGCCCCCCGCATCGTCGCGGGGAAGGGGCCGCGCGAGACGATCCACTCGCCTTCTTCGTCGACCGCGGCGACGAAGGCGGTGCGCATTCCGTGGGTGCCAATGAGGATCCCTATCTCATAATCCTCGGTCAGGCTGTCGGGGCGAAAGGGCGCCCCGCCGCGCCGCAGCGACAGGAAGGCCAGGGCATTGCGGGTCAGGGCACAGCCCACCCCTGCCGAGGGCAACGGCGCCCCCAGCCGCGCGCGCAGCACCATGTCCTTGCCATGCGCCTCGGCAAATTCGTCGGCGTAATGGCCAGCGATCCATTGCTGCCCCAGCCCGAGCAGCGGCAGCACCGGAATCTGGACCATCGCATGACGCGCGAGCCCCGCGCGATAGAGTGCAAGCTCGGCGCGGTGCACGACATCCTCGGCATCGTGCAGTACCGCCCCCGCGAAGCGGATGCCCTCGGCGCGTTCATCGGCGCCCATCGCCGCCCACAGCCGGTTGAGATTGTCGCCCTTCGTCGTCGGCCCGTCGCCGTGGCCGATGACGAGGCGCAGCCGCGGATCGGCGGCGACGAGCGGCGACACCGCGAACAGCGTCAGCGCGTCGTTGGGATAACAGCCGAGATAGACACGAAAGTCCTCGCCCTGCCAGGCCGCCAGCGTGCGGGCGATCATCGTCGGCAGGACCTCCGATTCGTCCCAGGCCGGAACGAGCACCGCGAGCGGGCCCTCGACCTGCTCGCTCCCGCGCATATCGCCCAGAAAGGCAGGCGCGGCGCGCCCGTTGCGCGTCACGATCCACAGAATGTCGAAGAAAAGATCGTCGAGGCCGACCAACAATATACCGGCCGATGCAAAGAGCATGAGTTCGTGACTGGCCAGACCGACCAGAAATTCCAGTCCCGCGCTCGACATTTGCATGTAGCGCCCTGCCCCCCGACGTCACGCTGCCCCAAGCGACCGGAATTAGTCCGAAATACTGTCAAAGCAAAGAGAAACAGCACCGAAATGGCAGTGATCGCGGGCAAAGGGTGACGCGCGCGGATTGCCGGGCTAGGAGGCGGGCTATGACCCGACGCAAGACCGCCCCCTCCGCCCTGCGCGATTTCCTCGAAAGCGAAAGCGCCGGCGGCATGCTCCTGATCGCGGCCGCCGCGCTCGCGATGATCATCGCCAATTCGGCGCTCGGCGCAAGCTATGCCCATGCGATGCACGCGGTGACCGGCCCGGTGCTCAGCGACAAGCTGGGCCCGATGACG
This sequence comes from Sphingomonadaceae bacterium 3R27E2-A, assembly GCA_005503165.1. Lineage (GTDB taxonomy): Bacteria > Pseudomonadota > Alphaproteobacteria > Sphingomonadales > Sphingomonadaceae > Sphingopyxis. The sequence continues at coordinate 4,593 of SCNT01000060.1, read as the reverse complement.
GTCCATCTGTGGATCAACGACGGGCTGATGGCGATCTTCTTCCTGCTCGTGGGGCTCGAGATCAAGCGCGAGTTCGTCGACGGGCGGCTCGCGAGCTGGGACCGGCGGCGGCTGCCCTTCATCGCCGCGGCTGCGGGTATGGCAGTTCCGGCGGCGCTCTATATGGTCTTCGCAGGCAGCACGCCCGGCCTCGCGCAAGGCTGGGCGATCCCGGCGGCGACCGACATCGCCTTTGCGATCGGCGTGCTTGCGCTGCTCGGCAGGCGCGCGCCGACCTCGCTCAAGCTGTTCCTCGTCACCGTGGCGATCGTCGACGACATGGGCGCGGTCGCGATCATCGCGCTCTTCTACACCGCCAAGATCGACCTCGTCGCGCTAGCAGCCGCGACGGCCGTGCTCGGCATCATGTTCGCGTTGAATCGCTACGGCGTGAAGCGCCTCGCGGTCTATCTGCTGCTGTTCGTCGTCCTTTGGTACGCGATGCTGCTGTCGGGCGTGCATGCGACGATCGCCGGGGTGCTTGCGGCAATGGCCGTCCCCTTCGAGCCGTCACCGGGTACGCCCGACAGCGCGACCTCGCCGCTCCACCGGCTCGAGCACGGCCTTCACCCCTGGGTCGCCTTTGCGATCGTGCCCTTGTTCGGTTTCGCCAACGCCGGGGTCGATATCTCGGGTCTGACCGCCGAACAGATTCTTGCGCCGCTGCCGCTCGGCATCGCGGCGGGGCTGTTCCTCGGGAAGCAGATCGGCATTTTCGGCGCTGTGTGGTTAGCCGTAAAGCTGGGCATCGCGGGCCGGCTGCGCGGCGCGACCTGGCTCCAGGTCTATGGCGTGTCCTTGCTCTGCGGCATCGGTTTCACGATGAGCCTGTTCATCGGCGGCCTTGCCTTCCCCGGCAATCCGCTCCTGATCGAGGAAGCAAAGATCGGCATTTTGATGGGGTCGCTGGTTGCCGCGCTCACGGGGTTTGCGATCCTGCGCTTCGCGCCGCTGCACCCGCAGCACAGCGAGGTCGAAGCGCGGTCCGAGGCAGAGATCGACAAGGATGGCGACGTGGTCGACACCTGCGAACCCGAAGGGACGCCCGCATGAGGCGGCGCCTGCGCCTCCCGCTCGCCGCTTGCCTGGCGGCCCTGGCGCTGACGGGCTGCTACGCGCTCGATCCCGAGATGAAGCGCAGCGTCGAGGCGCGCAAGACGCAGACCCCCACCGCGCCCGCGCCGGCATCGCCCGCTCCGGCCAAACAGGCCGAGGCCGACCCGGCGCTGGCCGAAGTCGATGTGCGCCGGATCGAGGTTGTGAAGGGCATGACCGCGCTGCCGCCCCCATCGGACGCTCGCGCACCGGCGACATCCGGTGAACCCCGCGCAACGATCATTCCCGGCCTCACCGCCTTGCCGCCGCCTTCGGGCACCCCCTCCGACCTGCCGCCGCCGCCCGCGCCTGCCGCCACCGACTGGCCGGTGCGCGCGGCAGCGCCCGCCGATCCCGCTGCCGCGACGCTCGCGGGGCAGACGGTCGACGCGGTCGCGACCGCCTATGTCTCGCTGAGCCTCGAGATCGGGACGCACGAAAAGGGCTATATCGACGCCTATTACGGCCCCAAGGGGCTGCTCGACGCCTCGATCGCCGCGCCCCGCGACCAGAAGGCGCTGCTCGTCTCGACACGCCAGCTGATGGCGAAGCTCGACGAGGTGTCCCCGGACCTGACCGACCCGATCGAACGCCAGCGCAGCGCCTTCCTCGCCGCTCAGCTCCGCGCGGCCGAGACGCGGCTCATGATGATGGGCGGCGCGCGCTTCTCCTTCGCCGAAGAGGCCGAGCGGCTGTTCGGCGTGCGCCCGGTGCTGCGCCCGCTTAAAAGCTACGACTCCGCGCTCGCCGCCATCGATAACCTCGTCCCGGGCGAAGGCCCGCTCGCGACGCGGGTCGAGGCCTATCTCGACCGCTTCACCATTCCCAAGGACAAGCTGCAGGGCGTGTTCGAGGCGGCGATCTCGCGCTGCCGGGGCCGCACCGTCGCGCACGTCGCGCTCGCGCCCGGCGACAGTTTCGAACTGCAGTTCGTCACCGGCAAGAGCTGGAGCGGCTATAATTATTACCAGGGCGGCTATCACAGCATCATCCAGGTCAACACCGATCTGCCGATCCGCCTGTCGCGCGCGCTCGACCTCGGCTGCCACGAGGGCTATCCCGGCCACCACCTCCTCAACATGAAACTCGAGGAGCAGATGGTGAAGGGCCGCGGCTGGATCGAGTATAGCGTCTATCCGCTCTACAGCCCGCAGAGCCTGATCGCCGAGGGCACCGCCAATTACGGCATCGACCTCGCCTTTCCCGGCCAGACGCGCCCCGACACCGAACGCGACGTGCTGATGCCGCTGGCGGGGATCGAACCGCCCGCGGACGACAAATATTGGCAGTTGCTGGACGCGATGAAGGCGCTGACCGGTGCGCGGCTGACGATCGCGCAGCAATATCTAGACGGCGCGATCGACCGCGCCACCGCGGTCCAGCTCACCGAAAAATATCTGCTCGTCTCGCCCGCGCGCGCCGAACAGTCGGTCGCCTTCACCGACCAGTATCGCAGCTATGTGATCAACTATGGCCTCGGCGAAGAGATTGTCCGCGCCTATATCGAGCGCGGCGAACCCGACCGCGACGAGATCTGGCGCCGCTTCGCGCTGATCATCGGCGAGCCGACGCTGCCGTCGGACCTGCTCGCGCGGTGAGCCCGATACCGGCCTTGCTCTGGCTCGGCCAGTCGGGATCGCCGCGGCGGCCGCCGGCGGGGGTGAGCCCGCGCGGCTGAACGACCCGGCGTGCCGCTGCGCGCCGCCCGTTCCTCCGTGCCATTTTGCAAGGGAATCAACCCATGCTCGACAAGACCGAAACCCACCGCCGCATCGAAACCCCCGACATGAAGGATTATGGGGTCTATCTCGCGGTCGACCGCCTGCTGCTCTGCCAGAAGCCGCTCGCCGAGCTTTGCACCCCCGACGAACTCCAGTTCCAGATCGTCCACCAGGTCGAGGAATTGTGGATGAAGCTCATCGCCTTCACTCTCGTCGAGATCGACGGTCATATGGCGGCGGGTCAGACGATGCGCGTGCTCAGCCTGTTCGACCGCGTGAACCGCCTCATGCGGCTGATGACCGACCAATTGTCGCTGCTCGAGACGATGAGCCCTTTCGACTATCAGTCGATCCGCCTTCAGCTCGGCAACGGATCGGGGCAGGAGAGCCCGGGTTTCCAGCTGCTGCTGACGATGCCGCAGCCTTTGTCGGCGCGCTATAAGGCGTGCTATCTGGACCCGGCGGGCCGCAGCGTCGCCGACGTCTACGACACCGGCTACAGCCACGACGAGGCCTATATGGTCGCCGAAGCGCTGATCGAGTTCGACGAATTGTTCCAAATCTTCCGCGCGCACCACATCTACCTCATCCACCGCTCGATCGGCATGGGGTCGAAGTCGCTGAAGGGCCGCCCCGTCGAACTGCTCAACGCGGGCACGCGCCACCGTTTCTTCCCCGAGCTCTGGGACATCCGCGCCGAGATGACCGACCGCTGGGGCGCCGAATATGGCGTCAAGCGCGACAGCATCAGCGACGGTCCTTCGGCCGCCGGGCACGGCAGCGGGCTGTGAGCGGCGCGCTGCTGCCGGCGGCGATCGCCGAGCGTTTCCACCTGCCGCCGGGCGCGACCTATCTCAAGAGCCACAGCGTCGGCTGCCAGCCGCGCGCGGCGGAAGCGCTGCTCCGCGACCGGCTGCTTGCGCCCTGGCGCGAGACGGGCGAGGCCTGGCCGCACTGGCTCGACGCCATCGATCAATGGCGCGCGGCACTCGCGGGACTGATCGGGGTCGAGGCGCAGGACCTCTGCCCCGCGACCAACGTCAGCGCGGGCCTGTCGCGCTATATCTCGGCGCTCGGCACGGCGACGACGCGCCGCACGATCCTGCTCGCGCCGAGCGCCTTTCCGACGATCGGCTATGTCGCGAGCGGGCTCGCGGCGGCGGGGTGGCAGACGCGCTACCTGCCCGGCGACGCCGACATCCGCGACCCGGAGAACTGGGCCACGGCGCTCGACGACGATGTCGCGCTGGTGATCGCGATGCACGTCAGCTCGGTGAGCGGCGCGCGCACCGACGTCGCCGCGGTCGCTTCGGTGGCAAAGGCGGCGGGCGCGCGCTGCATCGCCGACTGCGCGCAATCGGTCGGCGTCGTGCCGGTCACCCCTGCCGCATGGGGCGTCGACGCCGTGCTCGGCACCAGCGTCAAATGGCTCTGCGGCGGCCCCGGCGCGGCGTGGCTGTGGGTCGCGCCGCGCGACCGCATCGCGCTCGATCCGATGGAGCGCGGCTGGTGGAGCCACGAAAATCCCTTCGAGATGGACATAAGGGACTTCCGCTACGCCCCCGACGCGCGGCGCTGGTGGGGCGGCACCCCGGATGTCGCGCCGTTCATCCTGTCGACCGCGGGTGACGTGACCCCCTGGTTTCCACCAGCGGGGATTAGAGCCCAGCAGCTTTGTTGCGCATGAGCGCAGTGTAAGCAATGGCCTGTGCAGCGGAGCCCGAAGGGCGTAGCTGCA
>SCNT01000005.1 GCA_005503165.1 Sphingomonadaceae bacterium 3R27E2-A | reverse complement strand
CACCACCGCCGCCCGAATCCGCCGCCCCGGCTCCGAAGCCGCGCAAGCCGAGCGTCCCGAAGGCGGCAGCGGCCGCGCCGCCACGCCCGCGTCCCGCCGGGGTCCTGTTCGTCACCGATCCGCCTGCCGGCGAGCTCCTGATGGTCGCCGCCTTTGCGTTCAAGGTGTGCGTCCGCAAGCTGCCCGACCCCTGGGATCGCTTCGGGTGCCGCTGGAACGAGATCCAGACCGGCGTCGCCAGGCCGATGTCCGGGCGCTTTGTCTATCAGGTCAAGTGGCCCGACGGCACGGTGCGCAAGGGCACGCGCGAGGTTGCCCCCGGCCCCAGCGGCTCCGCCACCGTCACCTTCCGCAAGACGGGGAGCTGAACGGCCGGGGCGCGACGCGAAAGGAGGTTGCCATGCGTCTTCAGGCATTTGCAGGGCTGATCGCCCTGTTGGCCGCAGCGCCCGTCGACGCGCGCGCGCCCGCGACCGCGGCCGACCTCAAGCGGATCGAAACCGACGTCCCGCGGCAGGACTGGTATCCCGACGGCTATTATGACGTGCGCATCGCCGCAGAGGCCGAACTTGCCGAGGAGCCGGCCGCGAAGGAGGACCTCGCGCCGGACTGGGGCGACGGGGCGCAATATGACATTCTCGGTTGCGGCGGCTTCTTCATCATGCCCGAGGACGCGGACGACACGACGCAGCGTTATGGCAATGCTGCCCTGGAAATCGCCCGGATGCGGCGCGACCTCCGGACGATCGGCTATCCCGCAGAGGTCTATGCCGCGCCCCTCGCAGCCTATGAGCGCCATCTGGTCGAACAGGCACGGCGGCGAACGCCCGACGAGATACTGATCGCGCTCGGGATCGGCTCCGACGAAATCTATGACGCCCTGCCAGAAGCCGAAGAGGAAACGGAAGTCGGCGACCCGCCCGAAGCCGCGCTGGCACGGTCGATCGAGGCGAATCGCGCGCGGGTGGCGCGGCATTTGCCGCAGGTCGTCGCCGAAGGCGGCTGCGGCGACGCACCGCCTGCGCCCGTGATCGTGCGAACCGAGCCGCCCGGCGGCGAAGTGTTGCTGATCAGCGCCTTCGCTTTCAAGGTCTGCACGCGCAAGCTAACCGATCCGTGGGACCGTTTCGCCTGCCGATGGAAAGAGATCGAGACCGACAAGCCCACCGAAATCCGCGGCCGGAATGCCTATCAGGTGCGTTGGCCCGACGGCGATGTGCGCCGCGGGGTGCGTGAGTTCGATCTCAACTACAATGACGACACGCCGACCACGGCGACCTTCCGCAAGACCGGAAGCTAGCTCCCGGGCCCCTCATAAGCCTCGACGATTCGCCCGACGATCGGGTGGCGGACGACGTCGGCGCTGGTGAAGCGGCTGACGTTGATGCCTTCGAGCCCCTCGAGCCGCGCGACGGCGTCGGCGAGGCCCGAGGTCGCGGGGACCGGCAGGTCGACCTGCTTGGGGTCGCCGCAGATCACCATGCGGCTGTTCATGCCGAAACGCGTCAGGAACATCTTCATCTGCGGGATCGTCGTGTTCTGCGCCTCGTCGAGGATGATGAAGGCGTCGGCGAGCGTGCGCCCGCGCATGAAGGCGAGCGGCGCGATCTCGATCTCTCCGCTCGCGATGCGGCGCTCGACCTGCTCGGCGGGCAGGCAGTCGTGGAGCGCGTCGTAAAGCGGGCGCAGATAAGGATCGACCTTCTCCTTCATGTCGCCGGGCAGGAAACCCAATTTCTCGCCCGCCTCAACCGCGGGGCGCGACAGGATCAGGCGCTGGACGCTGCCGGTGATGAGCTGCGCGACCGCCTGCGCGACCGCGAGATAGGTCTTGCCCGTCCCCGCGGGGCCGAGCGCGAAGATCACGTCGTCGCGCGCGAGCGCCTGCATATAGGGAACCTGCGACGGTGCGCGCGGGACGATCGTCTTCTTGCGGGTGCGGATCATGACCGGCGGCGCGGCGTCGGTATCGTGGCGGATGATGCCGTCGAGCGTCGGCTGCGCCGACATCGCGATCACCCCGTCGACCATGCCGGCGTCGACCTCCTGCCCCTGTTCGATGCGGTTGTAGAGGTCGACGAGCACGTCGCGGGCGCGGGCGGCGGATTCGGCCTCGCCTTCGATCTGCACGCGGTTGCCGCGCGCCGAAATATAGACGCCAAGGCGGTTTTCGATCGCCACCAGATTGCGGTCGAACTCCCCGAACAATATTCCCAGAAGCTGTGTCCTTTCAAACTCGGCCGTCAATCGGACGCGATCGCCGGGTTCGGCGGGCGCTGCGGCGAGTGGGCGTTTGGACATCAAGCCTCCTGCAATTGGCGCACCGTTGCGCCCAGACTGTTCGGACCAGCCGACACGATCTCTACATCGACCATGTCGCCGATGGCCAGCCCCGGCGCGACGAGATGCGCCGATTGCAGCCAGGGGGTCTTGCCGATCAGCTGGCCGCCCAATTTGCCCTTGCGTTCGAGCAGCAGGCGCGTCGTGCGGCCCACGGTCGCGGCGTTGAACGCGTGCTGCTGTTCGTTGAGCAGGGCCTGCAGCCGCTGGAGGCGGTCGTTCATCGCCGCTTCGTCGACCTGCTCGTCGATCGTCGCCGCGGGGGTGCCGGGGCGGCGCGAATATTTGAAGCTGTACGCCATCGCATAATGGGTCGCGCGCACGATATCGAGCGTCGCCTGGAAATCCGCCTCGGTCTCGCCCGGAAAGCCGACGATGAAGTCGCCCGAGATGGCGATGTCGGGCCGCGCTTCGCGAACGCGCTCGATGACGCGGAGATAGCTGTCGACGCTATGGCTGCGGTTCATCGCGGCGAGGATGCGATCGCTGCCCGCCTGCACCGGCAGGTGGAGAAAGGGCATCAGCTTGTCGATCTCGCCATGTGCGGCGATCAGGCCGTCGGTCATGTCGTTCGGGTGGTTGGTGGTGTAGCGGATGCGCTCGAGCCCGTCGATCCGCGCGAGGTCGCGGATCAGTCCGTCGAGGCCTACCGCGCGGCCCTTCGCATCCTCGCCGTCCCAGGCATTGACGTTCTGGCCGAGCAGCGTGAGCTCGCGTACCCCGCCCGCAACGAGCGCCTGCGCCTCGGCGACCAGGTCGGCATAGGGTCGGCTGATCTCGGCGCCGCGGGTATAGGGAACGACGCAATAGGTGCAGAATTTGTCGCAGCCCTCCTGAACCGTCAGGAAGGCGGTCGGGCGCTGGCCGCCCGCGCGTTTCGGCAGCGCGCCGAACTTGCTTTCGAGCGGCATGTCGAGGTCGATCGCCTTCTCGCCCTTCGCCGCCTTGGCGATGAGGTCGGGCAGGCGGTGATAGGCCTGCGGGCCGACGACGACGTCGACGCTGGGCGCGCGGCGCGCGATTTCGGCGCCCTCGGCCTGCGCGACGCAGCCCGCGACGGCGATCGTCGGCGTGCTGCCGTCGGCGCGCTTCAGCCGGCCGATGTCCGAATAGACCTTCTCGGCCGCCTTCTCGCGGATGTGGCAGGTGTTGAGCACGACCAGGTCGGCGTCGGTGCCGTCGGCGGCGGGGACATAGCCCTCGGCGCCCAGCATCTCGGCCATGCGCTCGCCGTCATAGACGTTCATCTGGCAGCCGAAGGATTTGACGTGGAAGGTCTTGGGGGGATTTTGGGGAGAGTCGGATTTCATCGGCGCGCTATAGGCGATGCCGCGACGCGGCGGAAGGGCGCGCAGTGGCGGCGATTTCGGCGGCGATTGCGGCGCGTGCAGCCTCGTTGAGCGCCTTGCGGTCCTGCTCGACATGGTCGGGCAGCGGCTCGAGATAATGGATCGTCAGCGGGATCGGGCGCCGCCGTGCGAGCAGCCGCTTGAAATTGTCGAGCCCCGATTCGGGGTCGAGCCAGGCGATGTCGTTCGCCTCCGCCCCATAGTCGAGGAACACCGGCTGGACCCGCAGGTCCGGCGGGGTCGGCACGATCGCCTGGAACAGCGACGCCCGAAAGGGCAGCAGCCCGTCGCCGGGGCCGGTCGTTCCTTCGGGAAACAGGGTCACCGGGCGCCCGCGCGCGAGCGCCTCGCGCAGGCTGTTCGCCTGGTTGTGGATCTCGCGCTTGGCCTCGCGCTGGACATAGATGGTCTTGTTCTGGTCGGCGAGCCAGCCGACGAGCGGCGTCGTCGCGACCTCGGCCTTGGATACGAAGGCCGAGCGGGCGGCGCCGCCGAGCGCGAGGATGTCGAGCCAGCTGACATGGTTCGAGACGAAGAGCACGTCGCGCCGCAGCCGCGTGCCCGTGGTGCGGATGCGCAGTCCGGCGATCCAGCCGACGGCGTTGAGGAAAGCCATGACCATCGGCGAGGGACGGCCGACGGCCCGGTAGCAGAGATGCGGCACGATCAGGAACAGCAGCGTCAGCACCATCAGGGCGAGACGCGCGACCGTGCGCCAGGTTATGCGGGCGGCGTCAGCCCTTGTCGCGACCGAGGGAGACACCGTAAAGCTCCATGCGATGATCGACGAGACGGAAACCCAGCCGCTCGGCGATCACCTTCTGCAACGCCTCGAGTTCGGGATCGACGAATTCGATCACCTTGCCCGTCTCGACGTCGATCAGATGGTCGTGATGCGCCTCGGGCGCGGCTTCGTAGCGCGAGCGGCCATCGCCGAAATCATGGCGGTCGAGGATGCCCGCCTCTTCGAACAGGCGCACGGTGCGATAGACGGTCGCGATCGAGATGCCGCTGTCGAGCTTCGAGGCGCGCTCGTAGAGCGTCTCGACGTCGGGATGATCCTCACTGTCGGAGATCACCCGCGCGATGATACGGCGCTGCTCGGTGATGCGAAGGCCCTTTTCGTGGCACAATGCTTCGAGGTCGATGGTACCGGGCATGCGGGCCTTTCCTGCGATATGCAGCCGTATCGTTCTTGGGCAATCTGTATAGGCACGGCCCGTGCATAGGACAAGGGCGGCGCCGTCGCGGCACCGCCCTCACCCTGCCGGGCCGTCGCTCGGAGAGCGTCAAGCCGCCTTCTTGGCCTTGGGCTTGCGGCCGCCGCCGCGGCCCTTGGTGCCGAGGCCGATTTCCTTGGCCAGCGCGCGACGCTTCTCGGCGTAATTGGGGGCGACCATCGGATAGTCGGCGGGCAGGCCCCATTTGGCGCGATAGTCTTCCGGGGTCATGTCATAATGCGTCATCAGGTGACGGCGCAGCATCTTGAGCTTCTTGCCGTCTTCGAGACAGACGATGTAGTCGGGCTTGATAGAGGAGCGGATCGAAACCGCCGGAACCGGCTTTTCTTCTTCGACCACTTGCGCGCCGAGGCCCGAAAGTGCGGCATGCACATTATTGATAAGGACCGAAAGATCCGAGATTGCGACGCTATTGTTGCTGACATGAGCGGCGACAATATCCGCCGTAAGGGTGACCAGCATTTCGCTGGTATCGGCTTGATCCGACATGGGACAGATTCCTTATTTGTTATACCCAGAAGTTGGATGACGAATATTGGGAGTCTTCTTCACCCGGACTTGCCATGCCACTTTGGCGCCGCTTCCGCAAGATAGTGACCCTAGTTGTCTCGGTTGTGGAGGCAATGGCGCATCGTAATCGCGTCGCGGATCGTCCCGTCCGCCCCGCGATAATAGTCCTTGCGGCGACCGCATTCCGAAAAACCGCTTTGCCGATAGAGATGGACGGCGTCGTTGTCGGCGCGCATTTCGAGAAAATAGTCTTCGGCGCCTTCGGCCGCCGCCCAGTCCTGCCAGTCGGCGATCAGCCGCGCGCCGACCCCGCGGCCGCGCCATTCGGGATCGACCGCGAGGAGCAGTAATTCGCTTTCGGGGCCGGCGACGCGCGCCGCCGAAAAGCCGCACGGAATCTCGCCGTCCCATGCCAGGCAGACACGCGCGGAGGGCAAAGCGAAAAGCGTGAGCAGCTGCGCGCGGCTCCACGCCTCGCCATAGGCGGGGTCGAACGCCGCCTCCATCACCTGCATCACCGCCGCGAGATCGGCGACGCGCGCGGTGGCGAGGCGGATATCGTCGCTCACGCCGGTCGCGCCATCGGCCTGGCGTCGGGCGCGCGGCCGTAGACCGGGCTGGGTTCGGCGAAGATCGCGCTCGCCGGCAGCCGCGCGAAGGCGCGCGCGTCGGGCAGCATCGGCAGCGCGGCGCCATGACCGCGCTGCGCGACGAAAGCCTCGGCGCGGTTGCCGGCGATCAGCGCGTCGCCAAGCGCTATCGCGTCATCGGGCAGCAGCGACCGAACCGCGGCGCGCGACGACAGGTCGGCGGCGAAGGGCTGGACGAACCACTGGCCGTGGCCGCCTTCCATCACGACGAGCGCGCCGCCCGCCGCCGCGATTTCCTCGGCGGCAGCCGCCGCTACCAGCGCAAGCGTCGAAAAACCCTGTACGGGTACCTGCCAGCCGAGCGCCAGCGCGCGCGCCGCGGCGACGCCGATGCGCACCCCGGCGAAACTGCCGGGGCCGCAGCCGACGAAGATCGCATCGGCGCGGCCGCCACCCGCGAGTTCGGCGATCAGCGGGACGAGCCGTTCGGCGTGGCCGCGGCCGATCACTTCGTGACGAAAATCCTCCAGGCGCGAGCCGGCGAACAGCGCGACCGAACAGGCCTCGCTGGCAGAGTCGATAACGAGGCGGCTGGCCTCAGGCGATGCGGTTGAAGCGGTCAAAGCCGGGCCGCGGACTGCGGTCGAAAATGGTCGCTGGGTCGCCATAGCCGAGGGTCGAGATGAAGTTGCTGCGCACCGCAGGCTGGTCGGCGAAGAAGGCGGCATCGACCGCCTCGTTGCTGAAGCCCGACATCGGACCGGTGTCGAGCCCGAGCGCCCGCGCGGCGAGGATGAAATAGGCGCCCTGCAGGCTGGAGTTGCGGAAGGCAGTGGCGTGCGCGAGTTCGGCATTGCTGTCGAACCAGCTCTTCGCATCGGCGTGCGGGAAGAGTTCGGGGAGATTTTCGTAGAATTCGAGGTCCATGCCGATGATCGCGGTGACCGGCGCCTTGCGGATCTTGTCGCCATTGGCCGGCAGCGCGAGCGCGGCGAGCTTTTCCTTGGCCCCGTCCGAGGTGACCCAGACGATCCGCGCGGGCAGGCAGTTGGCGCTGGTCGGGCCATATTTCATCAGGTCCCAGATGGCGTGCAACTGCTCTTCGCTCACCGGCTTGTCGACATAGCCGTTATAGGTGCGCGCGGTGCGGAACAGCTGGTCGAGGGCCTCGTTGGAAAGCGGCTCGCTCATCGGGTCATTCTCCTGGATGGGTAGGGTCCTGAGGATCAGACGGCGTGGACCGCCGTCACTTCGGGAACATAATGTTTGAGCAGGGATTCGATGCCGTTCTTGAGTGTCGCGGTCGACGACGGGCAGCCGGCGCAGGCGCCCTGCATCTTCAGATACACATTGCCCTTGTCGAAGCCGCGATAGACGATGTCGCCGCCGTCGTTGGCGACCGCGGGGCGGACGCGCGTTTCGATCAGTTCCTTGATCTGGTCGACGATGTCGGCGTCGGCGGGATCGTCGGCAAAGGTCTCGTCCTCGGCCGGCACGCTGATCCCCGCGGCGCTCGCCGGGTGGAAGAGCGGCATGTCGGCAAGGAAATGATCCATCACGATGCCGAGCACATCGGGCTTTACGTCGGCCCATTCGGCGCCGGGCGCGATCGTCACCGAGACGAAGTCGCGGCCGAAGAAGACGCCGGTCACGTCGCCGAGCGTGAAGAGCGCGGTCGCGAGCGGCGAGGCTTGCGCTTCCTCGGGGCTCGCGAAGTCACGCGTGCCGCTTTCCATGACCGGCCGGCCGGGCAGGAATTTGCGCGTCGCGGGATTGGGCGTCGATTCGGTTTCGATCAGCATGAGGGGCATGTGGGACGCCGCGCCCCTTTGTGCAAGCGGCAAGCGCGCGCTAGAGGCCGGGCATGCGCCGTTTCCAACATTTCGCCGCGATCGACTGGTCGGGCGCGCGCGGAGCGCGGCAGCGCGGGATCGCGCTCGCAGTGGCGCGTGGGGCGGCAGCGACCGAACTGGTGCGCCCCGGGCATATCTGGTCGCGCGCCGAAATATTGGCGTGGCTCGAAGAGGTGGCTGCGGCGGGCGCCGACATGCTGATCGGCTTCGATTTTTCGGCGGCCTTCGCATTCGCGGATCGCGGCGCCTATTTTCCCGAATGGTCCGACAGCCCGGCCGGCCTCCCCGCCCTCTGGGCGCTCGTCGAGGATCTGGCGGCGGGCGATCCGCATTATGAGATCGCGAGTTTCCTGGCGCATCCCGAGGCGCGGCGCCATTTCCGCCACGGCCGCGGCGACGTCGGCGACCTGTTCGAGGGGGGCGCGGGCCGGCTCCGGGTCGTCGAGCGGCACCAGCGCGCGACCAGACAGGCGGCGAGCGTCAGCAATTTCAACCTCGTCGGCGCGGCGCAGGTCGGCAAGGCGAGCCTGTCGGGCATGCGCCTGCTCCACCGGCTGCGCGCGAGGCTGCCGCTCTGGCCGCTCGATCCGGTGCCCCGCGAGGGCCCGCTGCTCGTCGAAATCTATACCAGCCTCGCTGCGCGCGCGGCGGGGATCGGCGGCGGGCGCAGCAAGATCCGCGACGGCGCCGCGCTCGACGCAGCGCTGGCGGTGCTCGGCTCGCCGCCGGCGGGGCTCGCCGGGCCGGTGAGCGATCATGCCAGCGACGCGCTGCTGACCGCCGCATGGCTCCGCGCGATCGCCGGCGAGACGGCGCCCTGGTCCCCTGCCCCGCTGACCGAGGGGCTCGCGCGCACCGAGGGCTGGACCTTCGGCATCATTTGACGCAAAGGGCGATGCACGGGCCGGCTTAGCTCAGTTGGTAGAGCACCTGATTTGTAATCAGGGGGCCGCGGGTTCGAATCCTGCAGCCGGCACCAGCCAAAATTTCGCTAGCTGACCTTCGCGGTCGGCATCAGCCAGGCGGTGCCGCGGCCGTTGAGCTTGTAGACGAAGCCCTCGCCGCTGCGCAGCGCGTTGCGCAGCCCCTTGACCAGCGGGCCGATCGTGACGCTGAGTTCGGCGGAGAACATCAGCATGAAGTCGCCGTCCACGGTGAGTTCCTGGCTGCCGTCGAGTTCGACGATGTCGATCTCCTCGACCGGCACCGGCGCCTCGACCGCGAACACCCCCTTGCCGCTCATCTTGGGCTGGACGAGGCCGTTGCCCCCGAGCACCCCGGCGATGGTGTTGTGGCGGTGCGTCGTCAGCTGGATGCCCGCACCGCAGGCATAAAAGGCCTTATCGTCGAGCAGGAGCGAATCGCCGTCGATCTCGCCGATGATGAAGTTGCGGCGGCCGGGTTCGGTCCAGATCGTGCCATGGCCCGAGAATTTGGTTGCGAAGGCCGACTCCCCGGTCCCCGCCGAGGCGAGCGCGCGGCCGAAGAAGCCCTTGTCCTCGTGCTGCTGGACGGTCGATTCGATCTTGCCGTGCATATATTGGAGCGCGCCGGGCTCGAGCATCACCGCGCCGCCCGAAAGCTTGATGCACAGCTGGAAGATGTCGGTGTTCTCGACGATATAATGCACCCCGCCCTCGGCGGTCGGCATGCCGCGGGTGACCAGCCTTTTTTCGACGAAGCGATATTTCTCGATCCGGACCCCGCCGGCCTCGACGGCTTCTTCCAGTCTGCGAAATTCGGTCATCGTCAGGCTCCTTCGGGTCAGCGGAACGGGTTTTCGTCGTCCGAATAGCGTTCGTTTATGAACTGCGTGTTGTTGGTGAAGGCGTCGATGTCGTGCTGCGCGAGGTCGCGAAGCATCGAATCGACGCGCTCCTGCAATTTGTCGAGGCTGGCGTCGAGCAGGAAGCTCGCCGACTTGCCGGTCTTGCGGAAAATCTCGCCGCGGTGGCTGGCCGGCACGTCGATATAGCTCTGCACCAGCTTTGGCAGGTGGATGTCGCGCATCTGGCCGGTGTCGACGCGGCTGAAGCTCGGCACCTGTTCGCGCTCCATCGCCTTTTCGACCGCGGTGATCGATTCGAGGATGGTGGCGATCTTGGCCTTGGCGCTCTTCGGTATGCGCTCGTCGTCATAGTCGAAGGCGGGCGGCGTCGCGGCCGGCGGTGGCGCGGGGGGCGGCGGCGCGGGGCTGCCACGCGGCGTATCCGCCTCTCCGCCGAACAGGCGGCCGAGCCGTCGCAACATGCTCATCGCGTCTCTTTCCCGCCTCTTGCCGTCATGCTGCCCCATCCATAGCCGCGCGCACCCGGCTTTCCAAGGCGGTCAAAGCGCGCTCAGCGCCGAACGATGCTGACTATCGAGCGCGTCGACCGAGGCGGCGACGTCGGCGAAGGCCGCGCGCAGCGCCGCCACTTGCTCCGCCGCCTCGGCGCTATCGAGCGCGAAGATCGCATTGCCGTCGGCCGAGGCCTGCGCCGAGCGTTCGAGGAGCGAACCCGCCGCCGCGGTCACCCCGCCGATGCGCGACAGCACCATGCGCTGGTTGGTCAGCGTCTGCGCCGCGACGATCGCGGTCTGCAGCGCCGCGATCGTCGTCGCCGAGGCGCGGTCGATGCCCTTGATCAGCTCGATATTGTTGGCCTGGATGATGCCGAGCATCGCATAGCCCTGCTGCGATACCGCCATTTGGGTGAGCAGGTCGCCGTGGCGCTGGCGCGCCTGGAACAAGGCGGTCGAGCGCAGCCGCTGCGCCTTGTTCGGGTCGGTTTGATCGAGCTGCGACGCAAGCTTTTCGAAGCGCGCGTCAAGGTGCCCCGCCATCTCGACCGCCTCCGCGAGGCTGGCGAGCAAAGGCCAGGTCGCGGCGCGGAAGCGCTCGATCGCGATATTGTCCTGCAACAGCAGGTCGCGGCTCGCGGCGAGCGCACCCAGCGCCGCCTCGATCTCGCCCTCGGCGTCGCGGTAGCGGTCGAAATAGCTCGTCAGCCGGTTGCCCGACGGGAAAAGGCCGAGCAGCCGCCGGGGCCTCAGCAATTCGTCGCCCGCGCCGGGATCGAGCCGCTCGACCACCGCGCGCAGCCTTTCGAGATGCGTGTGCACCGCCGTCACCGCGCCGTCGCGGGCGCCGCTGCGCGACATCGTCGCGCGCGCCTGGTCGGCGAGCAATTTGACCTCGCGGCTGCCGAGTGCCGCAATCTGCGCCGCCTTGCTGTCGAATTCGGGGCTGTGCGTCTCGATCGACACGAAGGCGCCCGCGAATTCGCGCGCGATCGCCTTCAGCCGCGCGACCGTCGCCGCGTCGAGCGCGACCTCGCTGCCGCTTACCGGACGCGCGGGGGGCGCCGACGGCGCCGGGGGTTCGAGGTCCAGCCCGCTCATGCCACCCGGACGTCGGCCTCCTGGTCGAGCCCGGCGACGCCATGCGCCTGCGCGCGGCGCACGATCATGCCTGCCCAGGGCGCGTGCGTCGCGGGTTCGCACATGCTGCCGTTGCTGCCGAACACCGCAGGCGCCTCCTGGCTCAGTATCGCGCGCGCCTCGGCCATTTCGGCGGCGTCGGGGCGATAGACCGAATGGATGATCGCGATCTGCTCGGGGTGGATCGCGGTCTTGGTGAGCAGGCCGTGCTCGATATCCTGCTCGACCTCGCGCCGCAGCACGTCGGGCGAGGAGAAATGCTCGAACACCGGCGCCGCGACGCCGAAGCCGTTGGGGATGAAGGTGCCGCTGATGTCGCGGATCACGCTGCCGAGCGGGCCGTCATAGGCGGTGCGGTAGCGCGAGCGGCGGATGCCGAGCAGCCCGAGGATGTCGTTGCCGCCGATGCGCACCGCCGACACGCGCTCGGCATAGGGCTTGAGCTGGTCGCAGAGCCGCGCGAGCGCGGCGCGGTCGAACGCCTCCTCGCCCTCGATCGTCGGCATGATGCGGTGATGCTCGTGCATCAGCGCGGTGAGCCACACCGGCAGCGACTGGGTCGTCACCTTCGGCAGCACGAAGCCGTCGATGCGGTCGATGCCCTCCATGTGGAGCAATTGCGTGAGCATCGGGAAATTGCGCGGGCGGATATAGACCGACAAGGCCGGCGCGCGCTCGGCAAAGGCGACGAGCAGATTTTGCAAGGCGGCCACCGCCGCGGGCACCTGGTCGTCGCGCACCGAATCCTCGAGGCAGATGACGACCGAGCGCAGGTCGTCGATCGCGCCATAAGTTATCGCCTTTGCCGTCGGATTGATGGCGGGGACGTAGAGGGTGGCACCCAGTTCGACCGCATTCATTGCTGCTCTGCTCCCAGGTCCTTGATAATGGTGACGGCCCGATAGGTCCGCAAGTTTCTTTCGATCACCGGCACGCCCGCCTGTCCGGCGAGCAGGATGATGTGCGCGACGTCGGGATCGCCGCGCCGCTGAACGTGGATATGGTCTGGCACACGGCGCAGGATCGCGCGAGTGGCTTCGGCGATGCCGGGCTTGATGCGGTTGATGTCGGTCACCCCGGCCTCGGCCGCAAGCTCGGCGATGGTGTCGGCAGCCCCCCGGCGGACTGCGGCGACCTCGCCGGCGGACCAGGGGCGCTCGGCGCGCCCCTGCCATTCGCCCGCCGCCTCGATCGCGTCGACATAGGCGCGGCTGACATCGCGCGCCGCGTGCTCGGGCATTGCGAGGCAGGCGTGGAAGTCGTGCGGGCCGACGAGGTCGGCGTTGAGCACCGAGCGGCTGACCAGCCCCGACACGATGCCGTTGAGCAGGCCGCCGGGGATGACATAATCGTCGAAGCTCGCGGCGAGGTCGGCGACGCCGGCGGGATCGGCGACCACCGCGAGGAAGGGCGCGAAGCCGGTGGCGCCGTCGCCGAGCGCGCGGTCGAGTTCGCCGCGGATGGCGCCCTTGCCCGTCCAGCCGTCGACGAAGACCGCATTGGCGGTGCCATGGCGATGCGCGACATAGGCGAGCGCGTTGGTATCGATGCCGCGGCCGCGGATGATGCTGATCGAATAATGATGCGCCGCGACACCCCGCCGGACGAGCGCGCGCTTGAGTAGGACGCCGACCGGCGTGCCCGCGCGCGCGAGCGACAGGATGACGCAGCTTTCGGCGGTTTCGGGGCGCGCGGCGATCGCCGCGGCGACCGCTTCTACGTCGTGGCGGACGCGCGCCGCGTTGGCGGCGAGCGCGGCGCGGTAAAGGCGCATATAGGCCTCGCCCGGCACCGTCTCGGCCGAGAGCATTTCGGAATAATGGCGCGCACCCGACTGGATCAGCCGCTCCTTCTCGGCGACGTCGATCGGATCGATCCGCCTGGGATTAAGCAGGAAGACGACGTCGTCGGGATCGTAGGAGCCCGAAAAACGCCAATGTCCTGCCTCATCGAGATAGAGGGGGTTGCGCGTCATGCCACTCAGTCGACCCAGCCATTGCCTTCGATGATCGCAGCCCACAGCTGCGAGCGCGTGGGCACCACCGCGAAGTCGCAAAGGTCCATGAAACCGGCGTCCGAGACGCTGTCGCCGATCCCGATCACCGGCCGGTCGGGCGCCTCGGTCCGCGCGCGGTCGATCAGGTAGCGTACGGCGACGCGCTTGCTGAGCCAGGGCGGCAGATAGGCGAGATTATTGCCATTGCGATGACAGCGCCAGCCTTTCGGCACGCGGGGTGCCAGTTCCTGTTCGAGCACCGCCAGCGCCTCGTCGTCATGCGCGTTGCTCTTGATCACGACATAGAGGTCGAGGCCGTTTTCCTCGACCATCCAGTGGCGGAAGCTGACGGTGCAGAGGGGGTCGCTGATCGCGCGATAAACGTCGACGACCGGATCGACGCGGCGCGCCTCGCCTGCCAGCCGGTCATGCCACACGCGGTCGATCTCGCCGTCGTCGCCGAGGATGCAGCCGCCGTTCGAGCAGATTGCCGGCGCCTGTTCGATCGCCACGCGCGCGAGCACGTCGCGCCCGCGCGCGGTCACGGGGACGACGGTGCCTTCCTGCAGCCAGCGCAGGAAATGCTGCTGCATCGGGGTCGCGAAACCGCTGGGACTGCCGTCGACCAAGCTGCTCATCTGGCGCAGCCCCTCCGTGCCCGGCGGGCATTTGGGCATCGTCTGGAACAGGGTGTCGTCGAGGTCGGTGAGGACGAGCGGGCGCATCGGATCAGCCCTCCGCCGCATAATGACAGAGGATGATTTCGACCGGCACCGCCGAGCCGAGTTCGGCGAGCGCGGCCTCGGTTTCGGCCTGCTGGTCCGCGGCGACTTCGGTGACGACGAGCACGCGGTCGGGCTTATGGCTCAGCATATTGTAGAGAAAGCAGGGCGCGCCGCTGCCATAGCTATCGGCGAAGGTCGAACGGCTGGCCATCGCGCCGCCGAGTAGCGCCGGGCTGCGCGTGATGCACTGGACCGCAGAGACGCCGCCATGGCTTTCGACCTCTTCGGCCACGCGCAGCGCTTCGTAACTATGCTCGCCTTCACCGAGGACGAGCACGCGCTCGCCCGGCGCGGCGCGCACCGGCGCGCGCTTCGCGGCTTCGGCTGCGAGCAGGCCGGTGCGGCTCGCCATGCCCATCCCCGGCGCGGCGCCGGGGGCGTTGCTGGTTGCGGCCAGTTCGGGGACGGCGGTCTGCACCGCAGCAGGGGTCCAGTGCATCCGGCCCGCGACAATCGCGCGCGCAGCACCGGGACGCGGCATCGCGCCCAGATAGGCGCGGTCGCTCCAGTCGGTGATGCACACCGTCTCGATCCGCTCGATCAGCGGCATGGCGGCGACCAGCGCCTCGGCGGCGGCGGCGAAGGTCTTGCCCGTCGAGCATTCATCGTCGACGATCACCAGCGACCGCGCCGAGGCCGCGAGAGCGCGGATTGCGGGGTCGGCGATCTGGACGAGGTGCGAGGTGGCGTGGCTATGCCCTTCCTCGAAACGCGCGATCACCTCGGCGCCCAAGGCGCGCTGGCGCGACGATTGCAGATAGACGGCTTCAAGCCCCGGATGGCGCGCCTGCCACGCCGCGAAAACCCCCTGCCCGAGCGCGGTCGCGGTTTCGGCCATGCCGAGGAAGGCGACGGGTCCGGGCAGGTCGCCGGCGATCCGGGCCGCCATCGCGTCCATCGCCTCGCGCATCGCGGCCGGGCGCGCGGGGAGGTGGCGGCCGAGGACCTTCGACACGATCAGGAACCCGCGCTTGGGGTTCGCGCGCGCGGCGAAATCGCAATAGGCGTGGAGGTCGACATCCTCCGCGGTCACCAGCTCCAGCCGCCCGGTCGCAAGGTCGATCATGATCTTCTGGGACAGCTCCTGAAGCATGGACGCAGTTTTTCCTCGAATTGGTGAAATCATGATGGCGGTTTCGGCCCGGTCGGCCAGTCGACGACGAACGCGCCCTAATCGAAGCGCTGCTGGACTTTCAGCTTGCCCCGCGGATCGGCCTCCAGCTTCGCCCCGAAGCGGCGCAGGAGTTCCGCGGGGTCGATCGCCCGCATATTGGCGCAATCGACCTGGTTCCAGCCATTGCGGTCGATTTCGGCGACCGCGACATATTCGTCGGCAAGCTGACCGGTGGGTCCACGGCGCTGCGTGTAAGCGGAGACCGCGACCGAACCGATATCGCTACTGACCGAAAAGCTGTGCCCGATCAAGCGCAGGATCAGCGAGGCGACATGGCCGAGATAGAGCGCAGCGACATCCCTTGGCGGGATGGGTCGCGCGATCAGCGCCGCATAACCGATATTGGTCACCCAGCGGCTGGCGGGCATGTCTTCGATCGCGGGCAGGTCCACGTTGAGGAGCAACCGGCCGCCGCGCAATTCGAGCGCGACATTCGTTGTGCACGGGAATTGCAGGCTGCCGAGCGCGGCGAGCAATTGCTCCTCGATCCCCATGGTCGCGGGGCCGGTATTGGCGGCCGCGGCGCGCCAGAGCATCACCGCCTCGATATGCGCCTGGTCGCTGGCATAGGCGTCGCGCTGCGGCTTGGCCACGGCGGGTGGCGGCGTGCGCATCCCGACGGGAATGTCGTGATGTTGCCTCGTCAACGCATTGACCTGCGCATTGCGCGCCGCGGCATGCTGCGCCAGCAACTCGCAGATCTCGGCCTTCATTGCGCGGCGCGCGACGGGATAGAGCGCGGGATCGAGCGGATTGCCTTGGTTGTCGGCGAAGCGGATCGCGTCGCCGTCGAATATGGCTTCGAGCCGGTCGGGCAAGGGCATGGCGGCGGCCGTCCGGCTCAGCTGCTGACGATGATGCTGATCACCGAGCCGCGCAGCCGCTGCACGACGTTGCGGCGATTATTGTCCTCCGACAGGCCGCCGTGCGGAACATCGACGCCCGAGGCCGCGAGCATCTCGTGCACCAGCGCGACCTTGATCCCGAAATTGACATTCTCGCTGATCGCGCCGCGATCGCGCAGGTTGCCGTGCGCCAGCGACGAGGAGGTGATGCCGACGAGGTTGCCGAATTCGTCGAGGATCGCGCCGCCCGACGAGCCCGAGCCGATCGGCGCGGTGAACTGGAAGCGCGCGACGTCGCCCTCCCAGCCCTTGAGCCCGGAGACATTGCCGGTCGAGACCTTGAGGTCGCTACCCAGCAGGTCCATCAGCGGATAGCCCGCGGCGAGCACCGCCTCGCCCAGCCAGATCGGCGCCGTATGGCGGAGCGGCAGCGGGGTGCCCTGGACCTCGCCCTGCAGGATCGCGAGGTCGTGCATCGGATCGACCGCGAGCATGGTCAGCGCCTGCTTGCTGCCGCCGAGTTTGAAGTCGTTGCCGCCCTCGATGACATGCGCGTTGGTGACGACGACCCCCGGCGCGACGAGCACGCCGCTGCCCGAGCCGAGCGAGGTGCCCGGCGGCGGCGGCGGGCGGTGATCGTCCCAGGGATTGCCCGAACCGCCGCCACCGCTGCTGCGCTGGCGCCCCGGGATCGCGTCGACCGAGAAATTGCGCGCACGCGCGAAGGCTTCGATGCCGAAGGTATAGCCTTCGTTGGCGACCTTCACCCGCCGCGCGCCATTACGCAGATAGACCTCGGCGATGATCACCGCGGCGAGCTGGTCGAAGGGGGCGGGAAAGTCGTAGCTGGTGCCGCCGAAATCGACGGTGAGCGGATAGGCGTCGTTGACGAAGCCGCCGCTGCGGTCGTCGACGATGTAGAGCAGGAGTTCGGCATGGTCGCCGAGGTCGGACATCGCCGACAAGGTCCACTCGCCCGCGCCGCTGCCCTTTTCGAGCGGCTGGAAGGCGCCCTCGCGCGACACCGCGAGCACGCCGACGCGATCGGCGCCGCGCCCGCCGACGCGGATCGTGCATGCGCTGTTGCCGTCGACCGCCAGCCGTTCGCCGGGTTGCGCCTTGATCATCGCCCCTCCCCCTTCATGCCGCGACGGCCTGGACCACGGTGGTAAACGACACCTCGCTGTCGATCGCGCTGCGGTCGATCGTTTCGGGGGTTATCCTGCCGGTGAGCAGGCCGGCCCAGTCAGCGACGAGGCGGCAGCCGACCTGGTCGGCATAGACCACCCCGCCCGCGGGCCGGGCGTTGATCTCGAGCAATTTCCAGCTGTCGTCGTTCGCGCGGCGGAACTGCGCGTTGACGAGGCCGTGGAGGCCGAAGCGCGCGACGATCGCCGCTACCGCGTCTGCGAGCGGATGGCGCGAGACGATATGCTGGTGGCCGTTCGCCATCTTGGTGCGCGCGGCATATTTGAGCAGGCGACCGTGATCGGCCAAAATGTCGAACGAGATTTCGGGGCCGGGCAGATAGGGCATAACGACGATGTCGTCGATCGGCCCGCGCGCCTCCTGCTCGGCGAGCGCCGCGACATAGAGCTCGGCGCGGATGCGGCGGCGTTCGGGGTCTTTCAGATGCGCCATCGGGTCGACGTCGATCAGGAGCCAGAAGCCGAGCCCGTTGACCCCTTGCCGCGGCTTGACGCAGGGGCTCGACCCGTCGTCGGGCCAGCGCGCGAGCAGGTCGGCGAGTTCGCCGCTGCTCTGCGCGAGATAAGTCGGCAGGTGATGCTCCTCGCCCGCCAGCGCCTCGGCAAAGCCATATTTGTCGTCGAGCAGCGCGAGCGTCGCCATGTCGGCGGGCAGGTGCACGCGGCACGGCAGCTCCGCTTCCGCAATGAGCTTGCGATGGCGGGTCGGAATGAAGAGGTCGATCGACTCGCGCGCGATCGTGTGACGCACCCACGCCAGATAGGCGTCGCGGTCGTCGGCGGGTGCATCGGCCGAGCCTCCGTCGATCCACGTCGCACTCGGCCCCGGATAGCGCGCCGCATGCGGCGACACGCTGATACAGACCTCGAGCGAGGGATCGGCAGCGCGCATCAGCCCCGCGATCGGCGCCAGCGAAAAACCGCGATTGAACCAGATGCGCATCATCGCGCCCGGCATGCCGGGACCAGGGTCCCGCAGAGACCGGGCAAGCGATCAGCCAAGATTGACGCCCATGCTGCCGGCGAGGCCCGAAAGACCGCTTTCCCAGCCTTCGCCGATCGCCTTGACCTTGATGTCACCCTGCGGGCCGCGATACAGCTCGACGAAGATCAGCGAGGTGTTCATGCTGCCGTCTTCCGAGAGGTCGAAGCGCGCGAGTTCCTTGCCGTCGGCGTCGTTGATCACGCGCGCATAGGCGTTTGAGACCGAGCCGAAATTCTGCTTCCGCTCCTGCCCCTCGTGGATCGTGACCGCGACGACGACCTTCTTCACATCGGCGCCGAGGCGGCCGAAATCGACCTTGACCGTCTCGTCGTCGCCCGCGCCCTCGCCGGTGCGGTTGTCGCCGCCATAGACGACCGCTCCGTCAGGCGAGGCCTTGTTGTTGTAGAAGATGAAATGCGCGTCGCTCAGCACCTTGTCGTTGGCGCCGACGACGAACGCCGAGGCGTCGAGGTCGAAGGCCGCGCCGTCTGTCTGGCGCACGTCCCAGCCGAGGCCCACGGTCACCGCCGACAGGCCGGGCGCTTCCTTGCTGAGCGACACATTGCCGCCCTTGCTCAATGACACTGCCATGTCCGCGTCCTTTCAAAATCCGTAGAAGCAACCGGCCGGCCCTATGCCCGCCGGTCCCTCCGTCATGTCCGCATCAACCGATGTTGACGCCATAGTTGCTGGCGAGCGGGCCGAGCCCGCCCTTGAAGCCCTGCCCGACGGCGCGGAACTTCCATTCGCCGGCGTTGCGATAGACTTCGCCGAGGATCATCGCGGTCTCGACCGAGGCATCTTCCGACAAGTCGTAGCGCACGATTTCCGTCCCGGTCTTGTTGTCGACCAGGCGAATGAAGGCGTTCGAAACCTGGCCGAAGCTCTGGCCGCGCGATTCGCCGTCGTGGATTGTGACCGCCACTGCGACCTTCTCGACGTCGGCGGGGACCTTCGACAGCACGATCTTGATCTGCTCGTCGTCGCCCTCGCCTTCGCCGGTGCGGTTGTCGCCCTGATGGACCACGGCGCCGCCGATATCCTTGTTGTTATAGAAGCAGAAGTCCCCGTCCGAGCGGACCTTGCCGTCGCCCTTCAGCAGGAAGGCCGAAGCGTCGAGATCGAAATCCTGCCCGTCGGTGGCGCGGACGTCCCAGCCGAGGCCGACCATAACCTCGTCGAGGCCGGGCGATTCCTTGGACAGGCTGACGTTGCCGCCTTTTGAAAGAGAGATAGCCATGGAATGTCATCCTTTCCGTTTCTGATTGGGCGACCGGACCGTCCGGCCACCCGTGATGGTGCGTCCCTGTTATCTTCAAGCGGTGGCGGCCTCGGCCTCCCCTTCGCCGTCCGGATTCGCCCGGTTCCAGCGCACCGAGGACCAGAAGGCGATGCCGATCAGCACCGCACCGATCAGCCCGGTGATCACCTCGGGAATATGCTGGAAGGTGTTGATGTACATGATCACCGCCAGCGCGAGAATGGCATAGAAGGCGCCATGCTCAAGGTAGCGATATTCGGACATCGTGCCCTTGCGGACAAGGAAGATCGTCATCGAACGCACGAACATCGCGCCGATGCCGAGGCCGATGGCGATGATGATGAGATTGTTGGTGAGCGCGAAAGCGCCGATCACGCCGTCGAACGAGAAGCTGGCGTCGAGCACTTCGAGGTAGAGGAAGGCCCCGAAGCCGGCCTTCGCCACCTGGCCGGTCGTCGGCGTCGGGGGTTCGAGCACATGGTTGACGATCTCGACGACGATGAAGGTCAGGAGGCCGCCGATCGCGGCGATGATGAAGACCAGCGCATCGGCGTCTGACAACATCGTCGAGGTCAACCAGGTGCCGAGCAGGACCAGCCCGATTGCCACCGCATCGATGTCGGCGACCTTGGCCAGCGGCCGTTCGATCGCGGCGATCCAGTCGACCTCCTTGTCGGAGTCGAAGAAATATTTGAGGCCGACCATGCCGAGGAAGGCGCCGCCGAAGCCCATCAGGCCGATATGCGCGTCGCTGACGATGCGCTGATATTCCTGCGGCTCATTGAGCGCGAGCTTGAACGCCTCGATCGGGCCGAGCCCCGCGGCGACCATCACGATCACCAGCGGGAAGACGATGCGCATCCCGAAGACCGCGATCGCGATGCCCCAGGTGAGGAAGCGCTGCTGCCACTTGGGATCCATGTCCTTCAAGACCGAGGCGTTGACCGCAGCATTGTCGAACGACAACGAAACCTCGAGGACCGAGAGCACGATACAGATCCAAACGATGCCGAGTGCACCGTCGATCGTGCCGGTAAGCTCCCAGCCGTACCAGCCGCCCAAAGCGAGCGCGACGACGGTGAACAGCAGCGAGCCGCCGAAATGTTTGAACATGGAAATTCATCCCCTTCCCGCCGGAGCGGTCTTTAAAAATCAGTCTTTCGAACCCGCGGCCCAGCGCAGGAAAATGCCGATGTCGTCGGCATATTCCTTCTGATCACGGTAATAGCGCATGTGGCGCTGCATCTTGAGGCTGCCGCCCTCGTTATCGAGGATCGCGATGCCGCACAGCCGGCAATTGTCGCGCCCCTCGTCGAGGCGCACCTCGATCTCAGGCTGGCCCGGGATCGTCATCTTCACGACGCCGTCGGTCTTGTTCCAGTTGGGAACCCCGTCGTAGATCAGCGCGAACACCGCGATCCGCTTGATATGGTCGAAATATTGGCCGTTGACGCGGATCGTCTCGCCCGCCGACACCGCGCCGGTGCGGTCGTCGCCCGACAGCTGGATGAAGGGCTCCCGGTGGAAATCGCCGAACGCGCGGCCCAGCGCCTGGATCACGCCCTTGTAACCGTCCTGCAGTTCGAACAGCACGCCGAGGTCGAGGTCGATATTCTTGGGCCCGCCGCCAAAGAAGCCGCGCTTCTGCTCGGGCTGGCTCCAGTTGAGGTTGAGCACGATCTCGCCGAAGGTCGAGCCGGTTTTCTTGAGGCTGACGCTGGGGCTCGATTTTTCGAGAGTGATCTTCTTGAGGCTGACCGGGGCCGCGGGCGCGGGAGCCGGCGCAGGGGCCGGAGCGGGAGCCGGGGTTGGCGCAGGTGCCGGGGCGGGCGCGGGAGCCGGCGCGTCGGCCACCTCGCCGCCGAAATGGCCGATCAGGCTCGCGAGCCCGCCGGCGAAGCCCGCGGCGATCGTGCCGCATTTCCAGCCCGAGCTGTGGCGGTAAAATTCGACCATCATCACCGCCTTTTCGTTGGTGAGATGCTCGGCGACATTGAACTCGGCCTTGCCGCCGTCGATCGACACCAGAAGCGGCTTGGCATCGGCGATCGAGCGATCGTCGTGCGTCGCGGTGAAGACGATGCGGTCGATGCTGGCTGGCAGCGCGTCGAGGTCGACCGCGAACACCGCGCGGTCCGACGAGGGCGACAGGCTGATCGCGCCTTCGGGCGTGCGCGGGTTGGAGAAGAGCACGACATAGCGGTCGTCGCCGATCTTGCGCTCGGCATTGAGGCCGAAGGCGGCGATATCGACCCCCGCGAGGCCGAAGGACACCGCGACTTCGCAGCGGTTGCCGACGCCGAGATCGGCGAGGCCGCGCTTTTCACCCTTTTGCAATTGCATCGATGCCCCCCTTGCCGTCGCGGCTCAGCCGCGACGCGGATCGTTAAAAAGACGGATCAGATCAGGCCGCGCGACTGGTCGGCGAGCTGCTGGACATGCACGCCCTGCGCGCGTTCGCCCAGCGCCTTGTAGATCCATTCGCCGCCGCTGCGCTTCAGCGAGGCGAGGATCAGCCCGGTATAGCTGCCGCTCTCGCTGATGTCGTAGCGCGCGAGCTCGCGGTTGGTCGCGAGGTCGATGACGCGGCCGAAGGCGTTGGCGACCTTGTCGAAGGTCTGGCCGCGGAAGCTGGTGACGGTCAGCACCAGCGTCTCGACGTTGGGCGGCAGGCGCGTCAGGTCGATCATGATCGTCTCGTCGTCGCCGTCGCCCTCGCCGGTGAGATTGTCCCCGCTGTGCCGGATCGAGCCGTCGTCGCTGGTCAGCTTCTGGAACCACACGACGTCGACGATATTGCCCCCGCTATCGAAGACGAGGCACGAGGCGTCGAGGTCGATGCTTTCATTGCCGCCCGAGAGCTTGGCGAAAAACCCTTTGGCAGGCGCCATGTCCCAGCCCACGCCGAGGGCGATGCGGGTTAGCCCGCCGCCGCCGGCTTCCTTCGACAGGCTGACGCTCGAATTCTTGTTCAGCGAAATGGCCATCTGTCTCTCCTCCACCGACGACATTCACAGGAGTCCAACTGATATAAACCGCCCCCCGGCCTGTCCATCTCTTTGTCGGCAGTCACCGTACCGACTAATGGACGAAATAATTTTGTAACTCATGTGGTTAAGCGAAGGTTTTACGGTGGGCGGCCGCAACCCACGCCAATTGGATTAAGCCGTCCGCCTCACTCGTCCTCGGGCTTGGCGCGGCGTCGCTCCCAGAAGCCCTCGACGAAACCCAGCACGGTCAGCATCAGCACGCTGATCACGCTCGCGATCACGACGAGCGGCCATTGCGCCGCGCCGCACGCGACCCCGATGACCGCCGCGAGCCATAGATGGGCGGCGGTGGTCAGGTTCTTGACCTGGCCCTTGCTGAACACGATCAGTCCGGCGCCGATGATGCCAATGAAGGCGCCGGTCGCCTCGAAGATACGCAGCGGATCGGCGCGGTCGCCGCCAATCTGGCCGTAGAGCGAAATCATCGACACCGTCATCGCGGCGGCGGCGAAACAGATCAGCCCGTGCGTGCGAAACCCCGCCTCGTGCCCGCGCACCTCGCGGTCGAGCCCGAGCAACAACCCGAGCGCCGCCGCCACCCCGAGCCGCGACAGGAGGTCGAGGTCGATCCAGTGGACGAGTATCGGCGCGTTGAGTTCCATCGCCGGGATAGCGCGGCAAAAGGCGGAGGGTTCCGCGCGGATGGCTATCAATGATTCGCGATGGTAGCGGAGGAGGGATTCACACGAAAAACATAAGATACTGATTTATAACAACGTTCTTGATCGTCGTGCCGATAATTCCGCTCAATCCACCCCCAATTTTACCCCTTCGCGACAGGCCGTGCCGAAATATCGACAGGCCGACATGCGCGATCCCTGCTACGCCCGAGAACGCGGCTGTTTACAGTGTGATCGCAGAAAGGACCGCAGACTATCGACAAACACCACGGTTGCACGGCCGACCTTGGCTGCCTCGATGTCGCCGGAAGCGATGAGCTGGTAGATCTTGGATTTGCTGAGCCCCGTCATCCGTACTGCGTCGGGAATGCGAACGCTTATCGGCCCAATCGGGGGCGCGTCGTCGCCATTCGTTGCAGGCTGCCGGGCCGACATCGGACTATTTCTTACGTGCCCGGCTGAACGAGCGGTCGCTCGCCAGGAAGCCGCTAAGCATGAATGGAATGAGGTCCGGTACGGACTCGCGTCGGCCGTAGGCCGCCTCATAGGCCTCGGCGTAGTCGTTCAGCGCTTCGATGAGATCCGGCATGACGTTGATCGTGATCTTAACCGGCGTCCGATCGGGCAGCCTTGGCAGCTTCAAATCAGCCATGACGGCCTCCCCAGGGTCCGGGCAATATGATGTCTTTGTGCACGACCACCCGTAGCGGCCAGCCGGGGCGAACGCGCAAGGTCGGCTGGATATTGAGATTGCGCGTGACGAGCTGATCGCTGGCGCGCGCGCCGCTCTGCTGCGCTGACTCGCGGATCGCCCGGACAAGGTCGCTTTCGGTGCTGCCGAAGCTCAATTCAGTGCCGACGCCCAGCAATGTCGACAGGGCGACGCCCTTCAGAAGCTGCCAAGTATGCCGGTCGATCCGGTCGGACAGACCCGCATAGCCCTGCGTATCGGTCGCCGGCACATTGTCGATACGAATCGACGAGCCGTCGGGCAGGATGATCCGCTGCCAGACGACCAGCGCACGGCTCTGCCCAAACGCTACAACGCTGTCGTAGCTGCCGATCAGCCGCGATCCTTGCGGAATGAGCAGACCGCGCCCGGTCACACTGTCATAGACGTTCTCCGTGATCTGCGCGGTGACGAGCCCGGGAAGATCCGAGTTGAGCCCGGTTATGAGGCTCGCGGCAATGATGCTGCCGGCCTGCAAGATCCAAGGCGATACGGACTGCGCCAGCGCGTGCGGATTGATGTCGTCGTCGCGATTGGCGCGGCCGACCAATTCGTTCTTGCGCCCCTGGGCGTTAGGATCTCGGTCAGGGTCGAGGAGCGGCTTGGCAGTCTCGGCCGATGCTGGCGGAACACTTGCATCGGTAGTCACCGGTGCAGGGGCGGCGGCGCGACCGCCGCCCGCCAATTGCAGCATGACGCCAGACTCGCGTGCGGCCTTCTGCTCAGCGGCGATGCGCTGGCGCTCGGCTTCGGCTTCCTGCGCGGCCCGGCTCACCGCATCGGCAGCGGGGTCAGGGGGAACCATCCCGCCAAGCTGCCGCTGGCGCTCGAGGATCGGCCGCCCGAGATCACCGGGAAGCGGTGGCCCGAGCTTCGGCACGTCGCCATAGCTCGTCGGCGCGCCCGCGAGCGCATCAGGCGGCGCCTTCGCGCCAACCAGCTTTTCATCGCTTGGTGCGATCAGGCTCAGGGTCGCGGGCTTGAGCGCCAGCCAGGCGACGCCGATGATCGCGGTCGAGCCGGCGGCAGCGATGGCGACGATCGCACCGCGGCGAAAACGGGTGACGCGGCCCGGCGCCGCGCGCAGAACGAGCGTTTCGGGGTCGGCTTTGGGCGCCGCGATCGGCGCGGAAGAAGCGGTTGGATCGGTCACGCGCCCCTCCCGGCCTTGCGCTGCCGGCTCTTCGGCTGGGCGGCGGTGATACGGACAATCTGCTGTTTCTTGCCGCCAAGGCGCAGCTCGGCGACACCGAACAGGCGGTCGACCACATAATAGCGGCCGGCGACGCGATAGTTGACGAGCTGGGCCTCGCCATCCTCGCCAATCACGAACAGCGGGGGCGCCTCACCCACGGCGATCGCGGGCGAGAACTCGATGTAGGTCTGCCGCCCATCGTCGAACGCGCGCAGCGGCCGCCAGGCCGGCTTGTCGCCCGAGATCGCATAGTTGAAGTTGAGGCTTTCGACCGAGAGGCCCGACGCGATCGGCGTCGCCGCCACGGCTGCATCCCGCTGACGCCGGAGCGCGATCAGCTCGTCATGTGGATAGGTCCAGGAGATCGCCGCCATCGCGGTCGCGGGCGTGCTTTCGAGCTGGAGATGGTAGGTCCGGCGATCGGTAGCAATGACAAGGTTTGTGCGTAGGCCCGCCGAAAACGGCTTGACGAGGATGTGCACGCGCTTGCTTTCGCCGATGCCGCTGGTGGTATCGCCGACAGTCCAGCGCACGGTGTCGCCGGCGGCGACGGACACAATCGTTTCGCCCGGCTGCAAGGCAATGTCGGTGATGCGCTCGGGCGCGGCATAGAGCCGGTAGAGCACGCCTTCCGCCCAGGGATAGACCTGGACGGCATATATATATCCCGCGCTCGACGGCTCGCGCAGTGCCGCCCGGTTGGCGGCAGTGACGCGCGCGGTCGGTGACGCGGGTTCGCGGCTCTGCGCAGCGGCGGGCATGGCAAGCGCCATCGCGCTCGCCGCCAGGATGAGGGCACGGATCATTGGTCGGTCCTTTCGGGGGATGGTGCGGCTGCGGGTTGAGCAAGGGTCGGATCGAGCGGCGAGCCCAGCGGAATGTCGGCGGGCGGCGCGACCGGGAGTGATTGTGCGGGATCGGGCACGGCCGATGGTTGCGGCGAAGGTGGCCGGTCCTGCGGCGTTTCCAGTTCGCGGCTCCAGTCGATCGCGTCAACATAGAGACCGAGCGGGTTTTTTCGGAGCACATCGGCCGAGCGCGGCGGCTTGATCTTCACCGTGAGCATCGCCGTCCAGCGTGACGTGCTGGCGAGGCTTCCCCGCTCATATTGCTGCTCGGTCCATTTGACCTGGAAGCTCGTATCTGACGCGCGGACGATGCTCGTCACCTGCACCGAAACCGTCTTGCGCCCGACATCGGCGAACGGATTGGAGGTGCGGGCATATTCGCCGAGGAACAGTGACGCACGTTCGGTCGCGAAATCATAGGCTGATAGCCAGTTTTCACGCATCAATACCGGATCGAGCGAGCGCGCTCGAACGCCGGTGATGAACCGGCCGAGGAACCATGCGATCTGCGGATCGGTCGGCCGATAGTCCTTGGCGGCAGGCGCGACGGCCTGTGCTTGCCCGAGTGCATCGACCTCGACCACATAGGGCACGACGCGGCTTTGCATCGATTGCCAGACCAGCGCGCCCGACAGACCAGTGGTCAGGAACAGGCCGCCGAAGGCCATCAGCCGCCAGTTCTTCGCCTGTGCGCGAGCCGAGCCGATACGCTCATCCCAAAGCTGGCCCGCTCGTTGGTAGGGTGTCTCGGGTTCGGGCGTTCGCCCATAGCGCTGCAATGCGCGTCGAAATTTCATCGCTCAGTCCCTTTCCTTGATGTCTGGAGTGGCGCCAGCGCCGCCGCGGTCGCCGCCCTGGATTGCGTGGATCGCCATCTGACGGCGGTGGCGAGCATTCTGGCTGGCATGAAGCTTCTGCGCCCAGGCGGGTGTTCCTTCAGCTGCGCCTGTCGGCGCGGCTGCGGGGGCGCCGCCGCCGGCACGGGTGCTTCCTGCTTCCCATGCGGCGCGCTGCCCACGATCGGCGGCAGCGCTAACGCCGAGACCGCCGCTCATCCGGTTGGCAGCCGCGCCGCGCATGGCGGTCGCAACGCCGCCGAGGCCCGCGCCGACGCTGGTCGAGCCCGAGGTTTCCTGCCCGAGCTTGTAGGCGGTGGATGCGGCAGACCCCATCGATGTACCGGCGCGGATCGCGCCGAGACCGGCCCCCGCGAGACCGCGTGCCGCGCCGACGGCGCCAGCGCCTGCCATCGCAAGACCTCCGCCGGCAAGCGCGGTAGTGGCGATCACCGATCCGGCGCCGAGCTGCGGCGCGCCGGCGACGAGGCCGGATGCGATTCCCGGGCCGAAGATGGAGAGGCCAAAGATCGCGAGGCTCGCGAGCATCAGCGACACGGCCTGTTCGATCGACACCTCGTCGCCGGTGATCGCACTGGTGAAGTCGGCGAAATAGTTAGAGCCGATGCCGACGATGACCGCGAGCACCATGACCTTGATGCCCGAACTGACGACGTTCCCGAGCACCCGTTCGGCGAGGAACGACGTGCGGTTCCACAGCGCAAAGGGCACGAGCACGAAGCCGGCGAGCGAAGTGAGCTTGAATTCGAGGATTGTGATGAAAAGCTGGATCGCGAGGATGAAAAAGGCGGCGATGACGACGACCCAGGCGATCACCAGCACGGCGATCTCGATGAAATTGTCGAAGAAGGCGATCGGGCCAACCAACTCCTTCGCCTGCTCGAGGAGCGGCCATGCTGCCTCGAAGCCGGTCCCGGCCAGCTTGCCGGGTCGCAATAAATCGTCAGCCGTAATCGCGCTGCCCCCTGCGGTGAGGCCGAGGCCGGCGAAGCTGCGAAAGATGATATCGGACAGTGTCGAGAAGCTGTTGAGGATCAGGGCGAAGACGCCGACATAGAGGATCTTCTTGAGGAACTTGGCGATGACGTCGTCTTCGCCGCCGAGCGCCCAGAACAGCCCGGCGAGAGTGATGTCGATGCCGATCAGGATCGTGGTCAGGAAACCGACGTCACCGCCCAACAGGCCGAACCCGCTGTCGATGTAGGAGGCGAAGGCCTCCATGAACTGATCGATGACATTCAGGTCATCCATATGGGCGGGTTCCTGCTTGAAGTTGAAAGGTGTCGCGGGGACCGGCGGCCATGAGAGGGGCAAGCCCTACGGCCCCCGCGACGAGACAGGTTCGGACCGGGGGGAGCTGGGGGCGCGGTCCTCGCCTGCCTCAGCTCATTGGCGTGGCGTGTAAGCCTTGCCGTCGCCGAGGAAGCGGCGCGTTGACTCGCGTGCCTCGCGCGCGATCTGGCCCCGCTGCGCCTGCTCGACCGATTCCGCCCGGAACTGCGCCGCCATCATTTGCTGAAGCTGGAGCTGCTGCTTGGCGGTGAGCGCGAGAAGCTGGTTCGTGGCCTGCTGCGCCTGAAGCGAGCCTTCCGCGCCCTGGCTGCGCGCGACGATGTCGGCGAGCGCCTGCGTGTCGCTCCGTACGTTGTCGACGATGCGGTTCTGGACCCCCATCGTCTGGCGAAACGCGGACATTGCGGTATCGAGTTGATCGCGTGCGCGAGCCACACGCTGATCGCGGCGGAACACCTGATCGAACTCCTGCGGGTAGAGCTGGCGGAAGCGCTCGTCGAGCTGATCGATGCGGAAGTCGACGCCCTGCGCCTGGCCCATGAGCTGGTCGATCTGCTGGAGGCGCTGGCGAAGCTCCTGAAGTTGCGGGAAATCGATCCTGGTGAGGTTTTTGCCCTGGTTGATCAGCATTTGCGCTTCGTTCTGGAGGCTCTGGATCTGGTTATTGATCTGGGCGAGCGTGCGCGCGGCGGTGAGCAGGTTTTGCGAATAGTTCGATGGATCGAACACGCTGAGCTGGGCCGCGACGGGCGTCGAGGTCAACGCGATGCCGATACCGAGCGAGCCGACGGCGCCGAGCGCGAGAGCAGAGAGGCACGCATATTTGCGGATAGGGATACGGGGCACGGGAAATTACTCCTTGTCTTCTGGGGGGCGGGCGGCAGGGTGACGCCCAAGCAGGTCGGCCGCCCAATCGAGGCCGGCTTGGGAGAGAAAGGTCGCGGCGAAGTCGGCCTGGCCCTTTTCGGCCAGCACCGCGTCTATGCGCTTCTGGCTGTCGGGATCGGACGCGCCGCACAACGCCAGCGCGATCGGGCCTAGCCCAAGCTCGAACAGCCGGTTGCCGCGCGCTGATTGCAGATAATATTGCCGCTTGGGCGTCGCGCGGCTGACCAGTTCGATCTGGCGCGCGTTGAGACCGAAGCGGACGTAGGCCGTCTGGCCCTGCGGCTCGATCGCCCGATCATTGGGCAGCAAGATGCGCTGCGGACAGCTTTCGATGATGGCCGGCGCGATCGTGCTGTCGGCGATATCGGCTAGGCTCTGTGTCGCGAACACGACGCTGACGTTCTTCTTGCGCAGCACCTTCAGCCACTCACGAATGCGCGCGGCGAACAGCGGGTGGTCGAGGAACACCCAGGCTTCATCCAGTACGAGAAGCGTCGGCCGCCCGGTGAAGCGCTCTTCGAGCCGGTGGAACAGGTAGGTCAGCACGGGCGCAACGACGCCCGCCTGCCCCATCAGCGCTTCAGTCTCGAAGCACTGCACGTCGGCGATCGCTAGATCGTCTTCGGCGGCGTCGAGCAGGCGGCCGAACGGTCCTTCGAGCGTATAGGGCGTGAGCGCCGATCGCAGCGGTGCCGATTGCAGCAGCAGCGACAGGCCGGTGAGCGTGCGTTCCTCGATCGGGGCAGTCGCGAGATTGGTGAGCGCCGACCAGACGGCCTCCTTGATCTCGGGTGTGACCAGTACTTTCTCATGGGCGAGCAGCGCGCCGATCCATTCGGCCGCCCAGGCTCGTTCGTTGGAGCGATCGATGTGGCGCAGCGGCTGGAAGGCGATCGTTCGCCCGCCCTCGTCATCGGCATGACCGCTCTCGCCGCCAAGCCCGAGCGCGTGATGCGCGCCGCCCATCGCCAGCACGGCCGCGCGCGCCGAAAATCCCTTGTCGAAGACATAGACCTGGGAGTCTGGATATCGCCGGAACTGAAGCGCGAGCATTGCGAGCAGCACCGACTTTCCGGCCCCGGTGGGTCCGACGATCAGCATATGACCGACGTCGCCGACATGCGTGCTGAGACGGAACGGCGTCGAGCCGCTGGTTTCCGCATAAAGCAGCGGCGGACCGTCGAGATGCGGATTACGCGCCGGTCCTGCCCATACCGAGGACAGCGGCATGAGATGCGCGAGATTCAGGGTGTGGACGATCGGTTGCCGGACGTTCGCATAGACATGGCCCGGCAGGCTCGACAGCCACGCCTCGACCACATTCATGCCCTCGCGGATGCAGGTGAAGCCGAGCCCGTTGACGATGCGCTCGACCGCGCGGACCTTTTCCTCGACGCGGGCGCGGTCGATATCGGCAACGGTGATCGTCGTCGTCAGATAGCCGAACGCGACATGATCGCCGCCGAGCGCCTGCAAGGCCAGGTCGGCATCGACCACCTTGTTGTCGGCATCGCTGTCGAGAAGCTGGACCGGCTGGTTGTAGATGACTTCGCGCAGCAGCGCGGTGATCGACTTGCGCTTGTTGAACCACTGCCGCCGCAGGCGAGTGAGCGCTTTGGTTGCGTCGGTCTTGTCGAGCGCAATGAAGCGCGTCACCCAGCGATAGCCAAAATCCTCATGGTTGAGTCCGTCGAGGATGCCGGGACGGCTCGCGTTCGGAAATCCGAGAATGGTCAGCGTCCGCAGATGCTGGTCGCCCAGCATCGGCTCCAGCCCGCCGGTCAGCGGCGTGTCGGCCAGCAGCCCGTCCAGATAGATGGGCGTTTCGGGCACGGCGACGACATGGCGGCGCGCGGAGATCGCACCGTGGAGAAAGGTCAGCATTTCGCTGTCGCCGAGCGCGCGCACCTCGGGCATGAAGCCTCTGAACAGGTCAAGCGCGCGATCCGTCTCGGCGATGAAGCCGGCAAGCGCTTGTCGCCAGTCGCGGCCCTTCGCGTCGTCGCTGCGCTCGACCAGCGCTCGGCCCGCCGTGTCCGCCTGATCGGGCGGAGGCAGGAAGGTGAGCGTCAGATAATAGCGGCTCTCGAAATGCGCGCCCGCGCTTTCGAACGCCGCGCGCCGTTCCTCATCGACCAGCCACGACGCCGCATCGGGAAAGCTGCTGTCGGGATAACCCAGCGCTTCGCGCCGCTCGGCCTCGAAATGGAGTGCCCAGCCCGAGCCGAAGCGCTTCAGGACATTGTTCGCCCGCGCGCAGGCGGCGACAAGCTCGGCTTCGGTGGCGGATTCTAGATCGGGGCCGCGGAACCTGAGGACGCGCGAAAAGCTGCCGTCCTTGTTGAGCACCACGCCGGGCGCGACAAGCGCCGCCCATGGAAGGTGATCGGCGAGCCGGGCGGCCTTCTGACGGTATTCGCGCAGATTCAGCATGACAGATGCCCCTTCTGGCGAAGGTGGCGAACCAGGACCGGGGCGAAGTCGGGATCGCGTTTGGCGGCGAACACCGCGAGGGTGTGCCCGAACGCCCACATGGCCAGCCCGGCGATCCACTGCTGGAGACCGAGCCCGAGCGCGGCCGCGAT
The DNA here is from genome assembly GCA_005503165.1 of Sphingomonadaceae bacterium 3R27E2-A. GTDB lineage: Bacteria > Pseudomonadota > Alphaproteobacteria > Sphingomonadales > Sphingomonadaceae > Sphingopyxis. The sequence continues at coordinate 118,708 of SCNT01000005.1, read as the reverse complement.
CGTACCATTGACGATCGCGATCGCCCTCGGCGCCCCGCCGAGCAGGATCGGCTCGGCGAGCGCGCGGTGCATCGGCGCCTCGAAACCCTCGATATGACTGCCGGAGGCGATCACGAGATGAGCGCTCCACCGCCGAAGCTGAAGAAGCTGAGGAAGAAGCTCGACGCCGCGAACGCAATCGACAGGCCGAAGATGATCTGGATGAGGCGGCGGAACCCGCCTGCTGTCTCGCCGAACGCCAGCGTCAAACCGGTGACGATGATGATGATCACCGCGACGATCTTGGCGACCGGACCCTGGACCGACTCCAGCACCTGCTGGAGCGGTTCCTCCCACGGCATGCCCGAGCCGGCGGCCTGCGCGGTGGCGGCGAGCGCAAGCCCGAGGCCGATGGCGGCTCCGGTGAGGAAGATGCTCCGACGATCAGGAATACGGGCAGGAATACGGGACAAGCGCATGGTCATTCTCCTTGGGGTTCGAGGGCGTGGTCGGGAGTAAGGTCGAGGACGGCGTAGCCGCCGTCGGGATCGAGGCCGGCGACGCGCGCGATCGTGTCGACGCGGCGCGCGAGGCCGCGCCCGGCGATGAACACGATCATGTCGATGGATTCGGCGATCAGCCGGCGCGGAACGGTGACGACGCTTTCCTGCACGAGCTGCTCGAGCCGGTAGAGGGCCGACACTGCCGAATTGGCGTGGACGGTTGCGATGCCGCCCGGATGCCCGGTGTTCCAGGCTTTGAGCATGTCGAGCGCTTCGCGCCCGCGCACCTCGCCAACGACGATGCGATCGGGGCGGAGCCGCAATGTCGAGCGGACAAGATCAGCCATCGTGACGCCGCCGGCTCCGGCAGTGCCGATCGTACGCGTGCGCAGCCCCACCACGTCGGGCGCGGCGCATTGCAACTCACGCGTGTCTTCAATGATGATGACGCGTTCATCGAGGTGCGCCATCTCGGCGAGCAGCGCGTTGGCAAGCGTCGTCTTGCCCGAACTGGTGCCGCCCGCGACCAGGATGTTCTTGCGCTCGACCACGGCCATCGACAGCAGTCGCGCCGTGTCGGCGAGCATGATGCCGTCCCGCACATAGTCGAGCAAAGTGTAGATGCGCGCCGCGGGCTTGCGGATCGAGAAGCATGGCGCGAGGCTGACCGGCGGCAGGATACCCTCGAACCGCTCGCCCGCGCCTTCGCCGTGCGGCGGCAGCTCGGCCGAAACGATCGGCGCATTGCCATGAACCTCGGTGCGCGCGTGGGATGCTACCAGACGAATGATCCGCTCGACTTGCGCGGGCTCATATTTGGTGCCGGTATCGATCCGGCCTTCGCCAAGTCGATCGAGGCGCAACACGCCGTCCGGGTTGACCATGATCTCGATGACCATCGGATCGGCCAGCGCCGCCGCGATAGTCGTCCCCATCGCGGTGCGCAGCATCGCGCGCCGACGCCCTGCGGAATTATCGGAGCCGAAAAGCGTGTCGCTCATCGCCCACCTCCATTGTCTTTCGCGGAGGCAGCAAGCGTGCGCTGGCCGCTGGCGAGCGCTTCGCCGACGCGGGCAATGAACGCCTCGAAGCGGTCTCGGCCGATCGCACGCGCCGCTTCGTCGGCTTCGGCCAAAGGGGCCTGCACCATCAGTTCATAGCGGATGAACAGCGCCAGGCTCTCGAGCAGCACATGCCCGTCACGCTCGACACGCCCCAGCGCGAGCGACATGCGATCGAGCCGCTGGCTGAACTTGTTCTCCAGCCCGCTCGCCGCCTGCCGGTTGAGCCAGGCGGTGAGCGCGTCGGTGAGGATCGCCGATTTGGACGCGCCGGGCTGGCTCGCCAGCGCCTCGAAGCGGTGGCTCAGATCTTCGGGCAGGAAGAGCTGGTAGCGGACGCGGTTGGGTTTGATCGCCGCCATCGTCAGAAGCTCGGCAGTGTGTCGCTGTCGCGACCCTGGTTGATGGTATGGGCGCGGATCAGCGTGCCGGTGGTGCCGGCGCGGTCCATCGCGTGCTTTTCGGCGACGGGATCGGTGTCGTCGCGGTCGAGGCCGAGAAGATCGAGCTGCCTGGGCGGTTCGGGCTTTTTGGTCTGTTCCTCGCCGAGTCCGGGATGGCGCTGCTGTTGCAAGCCGCCGTCCTCATCGGCTTTCGCGTCGTCGTCGGCCTTGCCAAGCCGGCTGTCAGGCGCGCGGACCAGCCCGCTCCAATCGTCGGGGCGGCCCTGCGGGCGATCGGGATAGTCTCCGGGCGCGAGCTGGGGCGGCGGCGCGATCCGCTCGCGGAAATTGCGATCCTCGTAATAGCGCAGCTTCTTCGCGCGGATCGGCGCCATGCCGGAAACGAGCACCAGTTCGTCCTTGGGCGGGAGCTGCATCACCTCGCCGGTGGTCAGGAGCGGCCGCGCCGTCTCCTGCCGGCTGACCATGACATGGGCCAACCACAGCGCGAGCCTGTGGCCGGCGTAGTTGCGCATCGCGCGCTGCTCGGTGGCGATGCCGAGCGCGTCCGAGATCCGCCGCGCCGTGCGTTCGTCATTGGTCGCGAAGGCAATACGGACATGGCAGTTATCGAGAATGGAGTTGTGCTCGCCATATGCCTTCTCGATTTGATTGAGCGACTGCGCGATCAGGAAGGCGCGAACCCCATAGCCTGCAAGAAACGCAAGGCTGGTCTCGAAGAAGTCGAGGCGCCCCAATGCCGGAAACTCGTCCAGCATCATCAGGAGCTTGTGCTTGCCCGCCTTGGCAGGATCGGCATCCAGCTTCTCGGTAAGGCGGCGACCAATCTGGTTGAGCACCAAGCGTACCAGCGGCTTGGTTCGGCTGATGTCCGATGGCGGAATGACGAGGTAGAGCGAGACGGGGTGGCCCGCCTCGACGAGATCCGCGATCCGCCAGTCGCAGCGCGACGTGACCTCGGCGACGGTCGGGTCGCGATAGAGGCCGAGAAATGACATGGCGGTGGAGAGGACGCCGCTGCGCTCGTTCTCGGACTTGTTGAGCACCTCGCGCGCCGCCGACGCCACGACCGGATGCACGATCGGCGCATCCTTCGTGCCGAGATGATTGGTGGTCATCATCCGCCGGAGCGTGGTGACGAACGGCTGCTGGGGGTCCGACAGGAATGTGGCTACCCGCGCGAGCGTCTTTTCCGGCTCGGCATAAAGAACGTGGAGGATCGCGCCGACCAGCAGGCTGTGGCTGGTTTTCTCCCAATGGTTGCGCCGTTCGAGCGCGCCTTCGGGATCGACCAGGATGTCGGCGATGTTCTGGACGTCGCGGACCTCATGCTCGCCGCGCCGGACTTCGAGCAGCGGGTTGTATTTGGCGGAAGCGGGATCGGTCGGGTTGAACAGCAGGACGTGGGAGAAGCGCGCGCGCCAACCGGCGGTGAGCTGCCAGTTTTCACCCTTGATGTCGTGAACGACGGTGCTGCCGGTCCAGCCGAGCAACGTCGGTATGACCAGCCCGACGCCCTTGCCCGAACGGGTCGGCGCGAACGCCATGATATGTTCGGGGCCGTTATGGCGCAGATAACGGCCACGCGAGCGGCCCAGGAACACGCCGGCGTCACCATGAAGGCCTGCCCGCTCGATCTCGTTCGGCTTGGCCCAGCGCGCGGAACCATAAGTGGTGACCTGGCGCGACTGCCGCGCGCGCCAGAGCGAGCCTGCGATCGCCGCGCCGCAGCCGATGAAACCGCTCGCGCCGGCGAGCGCGCCGGCCTTGTCGAAAACATGCGGCGCATAGGCATCGTAGTGATACCACCAGGGGAAGAGCGCCCAGGGACGATAGACCGGCGTGCTTCCAGCCATGAACCAGGCCGGACCAAGTTCGGGCTGGTAGGCGAGCATCGCCGCCGCCCATTGGGTCGCCGCCCAGAGGCCCGCGATCACGATTGCGAACACGACAAGGATCTGGCCGATGAGCAATTTGGTCGGGGTCACGTTGAAGCTCCCGCCCATACCGCCGGATGCGGTCGGGGCGCGGCTTCAAGACTCGGCTATGGGCCGCCCGAAATGAACGGAGCCGCTGGGGGCTGGTGGGTGACCGAAGGAGATCACTCGTCGGCGACTGACTCAATATTCCAGCTCTGTTCTTTTGATCGAGCTATGACCCGAGTTGATGATTCTGCCCTGCCGTTGTCCCTCGAGGTGGCACTGACCACCACACCGCACCGCCGATGACCCGCTACACCCTGCAAAAATCCGAGCTGCAAATTCGGGCTTGCGTGTCGGATTATCAGACATTATATCGCATTTAATGTAGTGAAATCGTGCGAGGCATGCATGGCGACAATCGCTCCTCCGAAGCCCGCGGCAACCGCGTTTCCCAAAGCCGACGCCATTAGGGCGTTGGTCGACGAACTGCTGCAAGTGGCCAGGGCTGAGGCACAGGTGCGCGGAATTGCCCTACCTCCGGAAAACCCGAAGATCATCCAGGCGCCCGTGCCACTCGACTCCTTGTCCGTGGTCGACACGCTTTGCGCGGTGGAGCAGGTCCTCGACATCGAGCTTCGCGACAGCATCGTCCGCACCGGCGGCTACAATTCGATCGAGAAGGCGATTGACGACCTCCTCCCTAAGATCGAACGCGTCTGGGTTAAGAAGAAAGGGTCGAAGCCATGACCAATCTCGCACTCCGCCAGGAAGGCGACGAGCAGGAGCGGCGGCGCTTGGGCGACCGTCTGCGCGAAGCACGGAAATATCTCGGCCTCAAGCAGGAAGAAGTTGCTGCCTATCTCAAGATTCCCCGGACCGCGCTTACCGATATCGAGAATGGCCAGCGCCGCGTTGAAGCGATCGAACTGACGCGGCTTGCCCGTCTTTACCGCCAGTCGGTGGCCTATTTTACCGGCGAAGACGAGGCCTCCGCGAGCCTTCCCGCCGATGTCGCCCATCTGGCGCGACGCGTTGCGGCCTTGTCGACTGAGGACCGGGCCGAGCTGAGCCGGTTTGCCGAATATCTCCGCTCGCGGTCTGGCGGCGAACGGAGCTGATCGATGGCGTCGGATTATGCGAGCGCGGTTCGCGCTGGTACGATGGCAGCGGGCCGCCTGCATCGCGAACTCGATACGCGCGCACTGATCGAGACCCAAGGCGGCAGCGTCGATGTCTTCGGCGCGATCCATGCCGTGGGTCTACCCTTGCTGCTTCGTCCCCTGAAAGGCCTGCTCGGCGCCTATCTCAGCGCACCTGCTCCTGGCGTTCTCGTCACGACGGAACGACCGATGAGCATCCAGCGCTTCACGGCCGCGCACGAACTCGGGCATTTTTCGATGCGACACGAGCCGAGCCTCGACGATGAGAGCATCCTGCGCCGGATGCCGATGTCGCCCGAACCGGGAAACAACTTCGAGGAAACCGAAGCCGACGCCTTTGCGATCGCCTTCATGATGCCGAAATGGCTGATGCTCGCGCACAGCGCGCGACAAGGATGGCAGATCGATCATTTCCGGCGCCCCAATGTCGTCTATCAGCTCTCGCTGCGGATCGGCGCCAGCTATGAGGCGACGTGCCGCACCCTGGTTCGCTACAATCTGATTTCGCCATCGGTGATGACCGACCTGCTCCGGACGCAGCCGCGCAGCCTGAAGGTCGATCTCCTCAAGGACTATCGGCCCGACAACTATCGCGGCGACGTCTGGCTGCTGACCGAGCGCGATGCCGGCTCGCGGATCGATGGCAGTCGCAATGATCTTTTCGTGCTGCGGCTCGAAGAACATAGCGGCGGTGGGTATCTCTGGGATCTCGACCAACTGATCGCCAGCGGCTTCGCCGTCGTTCGCGACGAGCGTGAGGCAATCGACGGCGATGGCATCGGTGGTCCCGTTGTCCGCCGTGTCACCGCGGCGCCCGATGCGCCGCGGCGCGGCCGCATGTCGCTCGACGAGCGGCGGCCGTGGCAGCCTGCGCCGGCCCTCACCAGCCTGACGCTCGATTTCGACCTCACCGGCCCGGAACAGACGGGCCTGTCGCGCGCCGAACGGCGGCACCTGCTCGAGGCCGCCTGACGCCCCATGATCGATATCGTCCGTGACCTTCGGCCGCTGTTCGGACCTGCGCGCGATCAAGGCGCGCGGCCGACATGCCTCGCATTCGCCGCGAGCGACACCCACGCCGGGCTTCGCGACGGCTGGGCACCGCTGTCGTGTGAATTCGCCTTTCATGCCGCGCAGAAACGGGCGGGCAGACCGCCGACGAGCGGCGCACTGCTATCCACAATGCTGGACGCGCTACGGCTCGATGGCCAACCCGACGAGAAAGGCTGGCCGTATCTGGCTGCGGTTCCAGCCGATCATCGACTGTGGACGCCGCCGGCGACCGTTGGCCCGCTCTATGGCCGCAACGGACAGAGGGATGGAACCGACCTGTCATCCATCCTTGCCGCGCTGGACCGTGACACGCCGGTGCTCATGCTGACGATGCTGTCACGGTCTTTCTTCCAGCCGCGCGGTGATGGCGTCGTCGATCCGGCGAACGACGAACTCCCCGAGCCAGCGCAACGGCACGCGGTCGTCGCGGTCGGGCATGGAACCGTGGACGGCATCCCGGCCATTCTCATCCGCAACAGCTGGGGACCAGGTTGGGGCTTGGAAGGCCACGCCTGGCTTACTGAGCGCTTTCTAGCGCCGCGCCTTTTCGCCACGGCAAATTTGACGGAGGAAGTCGATGTATCTTCCCATACCGCCGCAGCCTGACTGCGTTGCTGGCTGGCGCGAGGCGGTCCGGCTCGTCGACCTCGCCACCGGACACCAGGCGCAGAATGTCGTCATCTCCGTGGCCGAGCCGACTGCGCGCGCAACACTCGCCGATCCCGTCGTGGCGGAAGTCGATGCCTTCCTTTCGGGCCATGGCAAGAAGCCCATCGAGACGGTCGCCAACACGATTTTTCCGGCAGCGCTGTACAGGCGCTACGGCGCGCCGCAATTCTTCGACCGGTTTCGCGACAACGTGCTGCCGAAGGTCCGGAGGTCGGGCGCTTGGTCGGGCTATTATTTCGAACGGATGATGGAATTGCCCCGCGCCGACGGCCAGCCAATCAATCAAATCTGGGGCATCGTCGAGCGCCTGCGCAACCCGAACGTCCGAGCGCTCAACAAATTCGAACTGCTGATCTTCGACCCCGCCCGCGACGTGAATGACTCGCCCTACGGCGGTCAGTGCCTGAGCTTTGCCAGTCTCAAGCTGATCGGCAAGGGCGACGATCGTCGCCTCGGCATGACCGCGCTCTACCGCAATCACTACTATATCGAAAAACTGCTCGGCAATCTGATCGGCCTCGGCCGTCTGCTCGAATTCATCGCCAAGGAAGGCGGGGTCGCGCTGGGTCCGCTCACGATCGTCTCGACCAACGCCACGGTCGACACCGCCAACTGGAACCGCGGCGATCTTAAGCAACTCTTTGAGCGCTGCGATCAGGCGAGCGCACATCTCCTTGCTGCGGCGTGAGGCGCGCCCAACGGCAGTTCTAGCGGCTCATCGTTGTCATCCGCGACACCGTACAGGCTGAACATGCCCTCGATGAACTCGCGCTGCCCGCCGTAGCTCGGATGGCGGACCGCGGTGGTCGGAATGTCGAGACCGTCCAGCGCCAGGTGAGCATCGCGCCCGATCGCGACGATCTGGCGGGGCCGGATCATTGACACGAGGGCTTGCAATATCGGCCAGGTCGCCTCGCGCTCGCTTCGCGTGTGGCATCGGTTCGACATCGGATCATCCGCTTCATGGGGATGGAACGGGAAAACGTTCCAGAGCATGACAGGCTGACCGATCCGCTCTAGCACACGCCAGACGATCGCCGCGGTGCGCTCCGCCACGGCGGGTCCCTGCGTCGCACGTTCGAATGCGATGCCGCCCATCAGCGTACCGGCATGTCCGAGGTGAATTTCGTCGGTCAGCGGTACGCCCGTACGCCGCCCCCCGCGATAGCCGAGATCACGCGCGATCCAGATCGTTTCGACGCGATGATCAAGCGCCGCGGTGAGCAGCATTTCGAGATTGTCGCGGCGCCGGGCGGCGGCGTCGCTGCGGTCATGGACCGTGCAGCGATCGCGCCAGGGATTGAACACTGAGGGAAGTTCGGTCGCCGCCAGGGTGGACACAAAGGATTTCGGGGTCATGACGGCAATTCCTTGATACGCAGGCGGCGATTGGCGAAGTCGATCAGGACGCGGCCGCGCCGATGCTCCTGAAGGAAGCGGAAAGCCGTATAGCCCTGGAGGATCGCTTCCTCCCAAAGCCACAGCGGACAGCGTTCTGATTCGTAGCCGGCGACGAACTGGCGGACATGCTTCAGCATGTCCAGCGGAAGGCCACCGCGCTTCACGTTTTCAAAGTACCGGAGTTGCTGCGCTTGTCCGAAAATCCAGGAAGTTATGCCCTCTTCGATGAGAATCGCCCGAGCACCGTCTTCGGCGTCGTCGAGTTTCGGATCGCTCTTGCGCTTGAGACGGAGCAGCGCACGCAGCACTGGCGACCAGCCAAGCACCGCGACATAAGCGTAGTGAAAGACATCGTGGAAGCGATAGTCGTCGGGTTCGAGCGCGTTGTCGGTGAGCCGGTCGCCGACATACACACCGCTTGAGCGTTGATACACGAATGTCTGCCCGCGAACGGTGCGTTCATAGACGTCGATCGCCATCCGCCGCGGCAATTGCTCTTCTGGGTCGAGCGCCGCATCGGTCGGCGCCGGATAGATGCGCTCGCGCGGCCAGCGATCGAAGATCTTGTGAAGATTCTTCACGGCGGCAGCCTCGATGGTAACACCGGATTCGTTTGCCGCCTGGATCAACCGGCGCATGACCGCGACCAGCCGGCCCGCGAGTGCTTCGCGGTCCTTCGCAAGACCGCCCGCCTGGAAATCGTTGATGAGCAGCCCAACGTCGCCTGCCAGCGCGAGCAGGCTATGCTCGAACTGCGGCATCGGTGCCTTGGCAAGCGGAATGTGCTGCGGCTGCAGCGCATGGAAACTGAGCGTTTCGTTGCCGCCCGTCTGCCATTGTCCGCCGTTTGTCGCCGCGGCGGCAGCGATGTCGCTGAGCGCCATGCGGCTGCGCCGTGCGATCGCCGCCAGATACCAAAGGACGTCACCAAGCTCTTCCGCGACGGCGTGAGCGTAACCCAGGTAGGAGGCATCGTCGCGCTGCTTTTTCTTGGCCTCACTGAGCAAGCTGCCGACTTCGCCGAAAAGGCCAAGCATCGAGAAGCCCAGTGCGCGGCCACCGCTGCGTTGATCAGTCCGCGCGGCCTGCTTCGCATAATCCGCAACAGTGAGAGCTTCGAAATCCTCGCTCATCGCCTGCCCTTCCGGCGATCCGATATCGCGTCTGCGGGGACGCTCACGCCATAGGCTTCAAGTGCCCGCAGTACGATCATCCGGATCGGCTCGCGGGAATCGAGCGACCGTTGACCGAGATCGCGTTTCGTAACGGCAGGAATCTGCACCTGAAGATGCTCGTCGCCGACATCGGTTTGCGCTGCGATATTTTTCATGAATCCATGAAAACATAATTTCATGAAAATAGGAAGCCCGAATCCTCCGGATCAGGAGACGCTCGGCCCGCTGCGCTGCCGCCCGAGTGTCCAGTTGATCCCGCCGTCGCGCATGATGCCCGAGACCGATTTGCCGACATGGCGATCGAGAACAGAGCGCCACGGCACCAGCGTGAAATCGCGCGACCGTTCGATGAGCGCATGGCGACCACTCGTCATCTCGACTGCGCGCACGAGCCTGCCTTGAACAGCCTCCCCCTCTCTGGCCTCGGCGAACGGAACGCCTAACTTGTCGGAGAGCTGGCGGGCGACACGCAGCAATTCTCGCCGCTGGAGCGCGGCGAGCATCCCTCGCCGATAGACCGTCTGCCCATCCTGTTCGTCTGCAAGCTGTTCGGTGATCAGCCATTGCCGTCGCATCGCCTGCGCTGAACGAACCTCGCGGCCGAACCCGGCATCGCGCACCGGCGCTGGGCTGGCGGCAACCAGCTCACGATCGAGCCAGGTCGCGGCCTCGGCCGCTGGCAGATTGTCGAGCGGGACGGTCGACAGCGCCTCGATGGCGACGGGCCGGTCGTGGAGTTGGCGCGCCTCGAACCGAACCACCTTGTCAAGATGATCGGGCGTGACGATCCAGCTTCCATCGGGATCGCGTTCGACATTGCGGGCGATCTTCCGCATCGCCTCCAGCCGGCGGACATGGGTTTCGGCGAAGCCTTCACTGGCGCTCGGGTCCTGCTGCAAATGCGCGTCGATCGTGTAGCGTCCGTCGTTCGCGGCGGCGACTTCGACAATCGTGCGATCGACCGGGCGAACGCCGCCCTCACGCGGCACGATCCGGACGATGGCGTTTTCGGGGGTCGGATCGACCATCTCGCCCTCGCCGATCTCGGCATAGTGCGTGCGCCCGTCGATGCCGTCGATTAGCAGATAATGGCGGTCTTCATGCTCGTCCGCCAATCCCCGCATGATAACGCGGCCGATAATCGGCGCGGCTTCCTGCGCCGTCGGATCATAGATGACGCGATCGGCCGCGGCACAGTCGAGCTTCCGCGCGGTCAGCTCGCGCTGCATGGTACGGATGATATCGCCACGCTCCCCGATCCGGCGCAGTGTGTTCGCGAGGTCGGGCTCGAGCCGCCAGGTGTCGCTGCCGATATGCGAGGCGAGTCCCATGCGCCCAAGTTTCTGCAAGCGGCCGACGCGAACCGATTGGTGAAACGGGTCGCTGTCGCTCGCGCTGACCAGGCGCATACTATCCATGTCGCGGATCAGCCGTCGGTCGATCGCGGTCAGCCGCTCCACGCCAGTATCGCTGCGAAGCCGCTCCTCGATTTCAAGGTCGGTGCGCGGCCCGAGGTCGAGGTTGGCGATCTCGATCGCGCGTTGCCTGGCCCCGTGCGAAATATATTCGCGCGCGATCAGCAGATTTTCGCCCCGGTCATTCACGCCGCGCACAACGATATGCGTGTGCGGATGGCCGGTATTGAAATGGTCGACTGCCACCCAATCCAGCCTCGTGCCGAGATCCTGCTCCATCTGCGTCATCAGCCTGCGCACAAAGGGCTTCAAGTCCGGATATTGGTCGGCGTCCTCGGCCGACACGATGAATCGAAACTGGCGGCGGTCGCCGTCGCAGCGTTCGAGGAACACCTTGCCGTCGGCGACATCCTCGTCGGCCGAATAGAGCGCGCCGGGCTCGCCCTCGCGGGTCACGCCATCGCGCTGGATATAACGCAAGTGCGCCTTCGCGCCGCCCATACCTTTCCCGCCAAGTCCAACAGGCCGTATCTTGACGATCACGCGGCGCGACCGGAACGCGCCCAATCGGTCGCGCGATCTGAGCACCCGTGCAACGCTCGCGCCACGTCCGATCCGGCTGCCGTCGAAGCGGCCACGCCTGCCGGTTTTTAGCCCTGCGCGCTTTGCCGCTTTCACGACGCGGCTCAGGTAGCGCTGCTCCTTGCCCCGGCAGCGCATCCGGCCCAGGTGCGGTTCGAACTCATCATCGCGCATAGCGGCGTCCTTCCATACCGGAATGACGCTCCCCGCCGATAAGAATGGCGCGTCCTCGCCAGAGCGCAAGGAGTCTCGCGATTGGGATCGGAAAAGCCCAGAAAACCGCCATTCCTGGCAACCCTGTCTCGCACTCAAAGGGCGAGTCTCGCAAAAGCCTTCAAAAAACGATGTGCAGACAAACACTTACAAAATCGCGAGATTTTGCCTCTATCTTGCCGTCAAGCCCGACTGCCACCTGCCGCCCCAGACGCCCGCTTTGCCTTCCCGCCTTCCCGATTAGAAAAGGGGAGCGGCGCCATGCGGCACCACTCCCGCGAACCTGCCCCTTCAACAGCGCATCGCCTTATTGCCAGCCTGCCTGTTCGGCCTGACGCAGCGCCCGATTGCACCGCTTCAGCCTCTTCTCAGCGGCCCTTAATTCGGCTTCGATCTGCCGCCGTTCTGCCGCGTCATCGCACCATGAAAGCTCCGCGCGAAGCTCCTCGATCTGTTGTTCAACCGACATCTCATCCTCCTGATACAAGCGAAAGATGAGCCATCGCCCGGCGGGGAGCGGGTCGGGTCAACCACCGCGCAGCGGCCGCGAAGCGGGCGACGGGGGAGCCGATTTTCTCGTCGCCGGAGTGGAGCGAAGCGGAACGCAGGTGGCGTGAAAATTGGGGGAACCGTCGATGGTTGAGGCGGTCCGTTCGCCGCCGGATACTCGGTGCTTGCTGAGCGGATTTCTTCCTCTCTGCAGGCCCGCAAGCGCGTTCCGGTGCAGGAAAAGGCCCACGCCGAGCCCTCAAGGCATGAGGAAAGCCCCGCGCCGGGTGACCGGCGCGGGAGCGATCCGGCTCAGTCGCCGGGGTTCCAGATGACAGCGAACGCGTCGTCGTCGTCCTGCCCGGCGGCGCGGCCGAGATTGGCGTAGAGGGTGCGGCCGCCAAGTTCGGGGGCTGACATGGCGAGGCGGACATATTCGCGCTGGCTCACCTCGCCGGTGCGGATCCAGCCGCCGCCCAGTTCGACGCCGTTCGACAGCACGCGGTAGTCGGGCTGGTCCCCGGTCTTACCGCGATTGGGGATGATGGCGATCTCGGCATTGACCGAAAGCGTCTTCAAGGCGCCCCGGAACGAACCGTCGTTCTGGCGCTGGACATGACCGATTGCGGGCATTTCTCGTCTCCTTCACACAGTCGCCCGACCCGATGCCGGGCGATGGGCGGACCGAAGGGACGGCCCTTGAGCGCGCTGCGAACCGCAGGCCGAAGCGAAGCGGAGGACCGGAAGCGCGGGGCTGATTTGGAGCGAAGCGGCCGCGAGGAGCGCCGCCAAAGCGGCGCGGGGAAATCAGTTCCGCGCGATGGTTTCGCGGGGCGCGCGGCCGTCCCAGGTCATGCGCCCAAGGAGCCGGCGACGGGGTGGTGAGACACGAAAGGACGAGATGCGCGCGCGGACAGGAAGCCCAGTCCGGCGTCCTTCCGGGAAGCCATGATTGCTTTCGCGGCCACGAAGCGGCGGCTATAGCCTCACGGCGATGAACGAAGGAACGACGATTGCGGGGCAGATCGAACGGCTGATCGTGCGGCTGGACGGCGCGGCGGTGTGCGATGCCTGCGTGACTGACCGGCTCAACCTGTGGGTTACCGCACAGGCCAATGTCGTCACCCGCGCGCTCGGCGGCACGCGCGGATTCGAGCGGCAGAAGGACGAATGCACGCTATGCGGAAGCACCCGGACGGTGATCCGCCGCACCGCCCGGTAGGTCAGGCGGCGGGGGTTTTCGGCACGCGAGCGCGCGGTGCGGCGCGATTTGGGCTAGTTGCCGTCGCCCGCGAGCGCGCGCGCCAGCGGCTCGTTGGTCGCCTCGATCTCGATGCGGTCTGCGAAAATCGCGCACCAGCCGCTGCCGAATTCACCGATGCGGGGCTTGGAACAGGTCATCGCCCAATCAAAGCCTATCGGCCCCTTGGACAACGTTTCGGCGCAACATCGCTGGACGACCACGGCGATAGCATAGGCGTCGAAATCGTCCATGCTGGCGAAACACACGATCCGCACGGCTGGGTCGTCGGGGCAGGTTTCCGCGATGAAATCGGCTCCGATGGTGGGAAATTCGGGATCGTTGAACGCCTCGCGAAACCCGCTCCACGGCACGTTCGCATCGTCCGGCGGAAAGGCTGCGAGCAGCGCCGCGCTCGGCGGATCGGGCGCGTCGTCATTCGCCAGCGCGTAGCCAGCGTTTGCGACTTCCTCGATCAGCGCGCACTCGGCGGCGGTGCAGCGAAAGGCGAAGCTGCCCTGAATCCAGATGTCAGCCATTGCTCGCCTCCTCCCGTTCGGGCGTGATGACAAGCGGGGGCACCGCGAAGTCGGCCGCATCGAAATGCGCGATGATCGCCGCATAGCTGCCCAATCGCTCGGCGGTGCAGCGCCCCATGAGGATATAGTCGTCCTCGTCGGCAGCGTAGCTTTGCGGTTCGCCGCTGCCGGTGAACACGGTGCGTTCCGCACCCCACTGGCAGGCATAGGCGCCCGACCAGCGCGCGAAGAAAAGCCCATGCGCGATGCAGAAGGCTTCGAGTCCCTCGAACCGCCCCCAGGCGACCTCGTGCGCCATGAGCGCCAAGGGCTCGCCCTCGGGCAGATCGCCGAGCGCGAAGGGTTCGCCGTCCCATTCGGTGGACAGCCCTTCGTTCGCGATGGCCTCGGCGAAGGCGGGAAGCTGGCTGGCGGGGAGCGTCCCGCCGATGGTGATGGATGCCGAAACACGGTCGGCCATGACAAGTCTCCTGTCTGAAATCCGCGCTGCGAGGGCCGCTTGCGGCCGAGCGGCGCGGCGATTTTATGGGGGGCGGAACGGGCGGCGGGTGCGCCGCCGCCCGTCCAGTTTCATGCGGCTTCGCGCTCGGGCTGTTCCTGCGGCTCGGCCTTGGCAGGGGCCGGAAGCGCAATCACCGCGCCGGGGCCGGTCGGTTCCGGCTCGCGGTCGGGGCGCGCCGCGAGCACCTTGGCATGAGCCGCGACGGTGCCGACGCCGCCGCGCGCCGTATAGGCAGCGGGCGGGAACGCCATCCATTTCGGCACCCAACCCTCGACCTTGGGCCGTCCGTTCGTGCCGTCCAGATGGTCGCGGACGATGCGCTTCAAGACCTTGCCCGGTTCCTTCGCATTGGCGGCGGCGACAGGTTCGCCCGCCACCTCGGCGACGATGCGGGTCAGCACCTCCTTGTCGCGGACACACTCGAAAAAGGCGTCGTCGGCCTGCCAGTAGCGGGCCATATCGACGCCGATCTCGCCGCCCACCGCCTCGACGGCGGCGCTGCCGCTGGCGAGCGTTTCGCCCATGACGATCACCACCACGTCCATGACGGCGCGGTCGGGCACGTCGAGCAAGCGGAGGAACACGCCGACAAGTCCGAAGTCGTCGCCGTTGCCGCCGGCCACGGTCGGTTCCTCGGGCGAGAAGCCGAGAAGGTCCAATACGGCGCGGCGCTTCGTATCGAAGTCGGTTTCCGCGCGGCAGGTTTCGACGCTTTCGGCAACCAAATCGTTGCGCGCGGTCTGCGGCTCGGGCTTGATGGTCCAAAGCGGCGAACCGACGATGGCGTGCGCCACCATCAAGCGCAGCGCGACCTTGGGGTGACGGGTCAGCGCGGCGCGCACGGCCGCGTGGCGATGCAGGTCGATATAGGTCTGCATCGTGCTCGTCACCTCGGGGCGCGGCACCTTGGGAGCGGTGTCGATCGGCTCGCCGCGTTCGAGCCGCTTGGCCTCCTTCGACGTGACATAGCCCTCGTAAAAGTCCACCTCGCCGCTCGCGCGCACGTCGATATAGACGCGCGCCCCCTTGCGCTTGGGAGCCTTCACAAACTCGTAGCGATGGAAGTATTCGCCGCGCGGGACGATCACGACATCGCTCCATCCCTCGTCGAGATAGGCTTCGCGGCGATCCTCGATGGCCGCGTCCTGCTCGCGCCAGAAGGCGTCGGCGTCGGCGAAAAAGCGATCCTCGCCGAACAGGTCGGCGATGATCGCGAGCTTGAGCCTCTCGACGTCGAACAGGGCATGTTCGACCTTGATCGACGCGCCGCCGAACAGCCAGTCCTTCAACTGATGGCCGGTCGGGCAATAGGCGTCGGGGTCGCTGAACAGCGCCAGCCATGCCTTTTGCTGGCTCGTGCTCGCCAAGGTCAGGTGCCGGACGGTCGCCGCGTTGATCTCTTCCTTGCGGTAGAGGTCGCGGATGCGCGGCAAGAGATTGCCGAGCGCGAGGATGCGTTTGACGCCAAGCTCGGGGATGCCGAACGTCGCGGAAATATCCGCTTCGTCGCGGCCTTCCTTGACCAGCCGGGTGAAGGTTTCCCAGCGTGTCACCTCGTCGGGCGCGAGCCGCGCGATATTCTCGATCAGCGACGCCTCGATGGCGGCGGCATCGTCGCCGTTCTCGAGAATGGCGCACGGCAAGGGGTCGGCGCTGCCGGTTTCGCCCGCGACGATCTGCGCGGCGGTGAAGCGCCGCGCGCCCGCGACGATCTCGAACGCATCGGGACCGCAATTCGGTCGCACGATCAGCGGCACGAGAACGCCGCGCGCGCGGACGGTCGGAAGGATGTCGGACACGTCCGGCGCCTTCTTCGCGTAGCGCATATTGGCCTTGCTGACGGACAGCTTGCCAAGGTCGATAAAGTCGAGTTTCATTGGTCTGCTCCTTCTGGAGCGCCGGTCCCGTTTGTCTTGCTGGATGGGCGGGACCGGCACTCGATGCGGCGAAACGCGCCGCGCGTCACCCGCCTCGGGGCGGAAGCTCCTTGCCGTTGCGGCTGTCGGCCGCGCGGCGAAGTTCGGTTTCAGCGAAGATGATCGCGCCCGCCCGCCGCGCGGTCTCGGCCCATGTCGAGAGCGGGGCGAACGGTTCGAAATGCTCGTCGCGCTCGATGAACAGGCCGAAGGGCAAGCGGACGCTCGCCATTTCGGACAGGCTGAATGTGCCGAGTTCGGGAAAGCCGAACCCCAAGTCGGCAAGGCCGAACAGCGTGTCGTCATCATCGTAAAGCTCGGTCGCGAGCCATGTTGCCGCGCCCAAGGGATTGAAGAATTTGACCAGCGGAACGGGATCGGGTTCTGGCGCGCCATCGCGCGCGGCGGCGCAGCGGGCCAAGTCGTTCGCGCGCAGCGCGAAGCGCAGTTCGGGGGTCAGCAGGATCATGCCGCCGCCCTCCGCTCGTCGCTTTCGCTGGCCTCGGTATGGCGCGCCATTATCCAGTCGGCGGCCTTGCTCGCCGCGCTCGCGGCGCAGAAGATGGCGCGATTGTCCTCGCGCAAGACCTCCAGCCATGATGCCAGATAATCGGCATGGCGCACGGTCGGTTCGATGCCAAGCGCGGCGCAGAGGAAGGCGCTACCCATTTCGGCGACCAGTTCCTCGCGGGCGTAGTCCTTGCTGCCGAACGGGTTGAGAATCTTGCGGTCGAGGCGCGAGGCGTGGCCGGTCGAATGGGTCAGTTCGTGCAGCGCGGTGCGATAATAGTTGATCTGCTCGAAGAACGCGGGTTGCGGCGGAACCTGCACATAATCATGCGCGGGTACATAGAAGGCACGGTTGCCGCCGATGCGGAAATCGACGCCCGATGCGGCAATAACCGCTTCGGCGACGGGCACGATCTGGCGTTCGGGGAGCGGCGCGGGGCCGGCGGCAAGGCCGGGGCGCAAGCCTTCGCATTGCGCGACGTTGAACACGGTGAAGCGTTTGAGGAAGGGCACGGCGCGGGCCTCGTCGCCGGTCAGGCGTGCGCGTTCCTTCTCGGCCTCGGGGGTGAAGCGGTCGGCATAGACAACGGTGGTCCCGCGCTCGCCCTTGCGGACGTTGCCGCCTGCTTCAAGGGCTTGGCGGAAGGTCAGCCACGATTGCGAAGGATAACCGCACTCGATAACCGCGCCCCAGAGAATGAGCACGTTGACGCCGCTGTAATTGCGGCTGGTGAGCGCATTGCGCGGAAGGCCGGGGGCGGCGGAGAAGCCTTGACCATTGGGGCGGCCCCAAGGCTGGACCCAAGGAACGCGGCCCGCCTCAAGTTCGGCAACGATCCGGTTCGTCACCTCGTCGTAAAGATTGGCGCGCTCTGCCGGGGGCTGGCTCCTGCCAGCTTCTCCGCGCGCGCGATGCTTGCCGCTCTGGCGCATGGCTATCCTCCTGCACCGCCCCAAAAACCCCAGGGCCTCCCCCGGAGCGGGGGTGGGCGGCGAACTGCGACCTGCCGGGCGCGGCCAGAAGGCGGTCCGCACCCGCAGGGCCGCAATGCAATGGAGGAGCCGAGCCCGAGCGCAGTCGAGGGCCGGCTTGCGGGACGCCGGGCCGGGCCCAGAAGGGAGCGCCGTCCACCCGTGCGACGAGGGGAAGGCCCAACGAAAAACGCCGCCGCGCCGGTCAGGCGCGGCGACGACAGGCCGGAGCAAGGCTCCGGCATCCCGCCAGTCCGATCATCACCTTTGGCCGGGACGCGCGAAGCGTGGCCCGGTGGAGCTTGGCGAACGGATGTGAGCCTAGCGGAATAGAGCGGCGGTCGCGCCGCAGGCGCGAGGCGCCCAAAAACCCGGATGCGTCAGGTCAGACCCTGCCGTCTTGACGCACTCTCGCCATGGTCGCCTTACGCGACGGTGACGCGGAGGCGAGCACTCGGCCGACTGACCCGCCGCGGATCAACCGTGCAGCGGGGATCCGTGCGAACCGGTGCGAGCGGTCATCGCGGGCAACAGGCTCATCATGGCGGCACTGGCGATGATGATCGCGCCGACCGCCGCGGCGATGCCGGTCGCGGTCGGCCGCGCGCCGCCGAGATGCATCAGGCCGGAGACGACGCTGTGGCCGGCGATCCCGGCGGGCACAGCGAAGAGAAAAGCGACCGCCCCGCGAACTGGAACCGGCAACCGTGACGCGATGAGCATGCGTCCGATCAGCAAGGCCGCGACGCCGACGACGAGGCCGAGAAGCAGGCCGAGCAACAGCCCCAGCTCGCCACCCGCCGCCCACAGAAAGGTGGCCGCACCCAGCCCGACCGGGAGCGCGAAGACGGCGAGCCGGAACATCGCCCAGGCGAAGAGGACGATGCCGGTGGCGGAAAGGATCAGACCGAGCAGCATGACGACCAACTCCATAGCCTCGGAACATAGCAGAAACACGAATCCGCATGAAGCCCGGATCGGTGCTCACTACGGACGGCCTGGCGCAGCCGTCTCGGGCGGCCCTGCGCGTAGCACGACGAACAGCGTGGCCGCGCCGGCTTCGCTCCGGCCGGCAGGGGGCCGGTCGCCGATCGCGAAGAAGATGGCATTGGCGGTACGCGGCGTTGCACTGGCGGCCGCGACAGCCGACTGGGAATTGACGGGCACTCCGGCGACGCTCGCGAGATAGGCGCGGGTCTCGCCGGGCAGCGCGCGGCCGGTCCGCACGTGCTCGGCATAGCGTGCCGGTCCCGCATTATAGGCTGCGAACAGACCGGGATAGCCGAAGCGGTCATACATCAGGCGAAGATAGAGCGTCCCCGCCAATATGTTGTCGCGCGGGCTATGTGGATCGGACCCGAGCCCGAGCCGCGCGCGCATTTCGGACCAGGTGCCGGGCATGAGCTGCATCAGCCCCATCGCGCCGGCGTGGCTGGTGATCGGGCGACCGTCCAGCATCGTGCGTCCGCCGCTCTCGGCGCGCATGACGCGCTCGATCCATTCTACCGGCACGCCGAAACGCGCCGAGGCTGCCTCGATATAAGGCCGCCAGTGAACGACCGACTGCGCGCCAGCCGGCGCCGCCGCTAGCAGCGCCAAGGCGGTGATGGCGACCCTCAGCCCAGCCACAACAGCCGCGCCTCGCCGATGACGTCGCCGCGCGATGTCGGTCCGAAATAACGCCCGTCGAACGAATCCGGGCTGTCCATCAGGAGGAACAGCGCACCGGTTCTCAGTGTCACACATCCGCTCCACCGCGGCATCGGCCGCCCGCGGCCGTCAGCTTCGCGGCGATCAGTGACTGGGCGGCCATTTACGGAGATATCGCGACCACGGGCGCAAACGCGGTCGCCGGGCACGGCCGCGACGCGCTTCACCAAAGGGACGTTGATCGGAATGTAGCGCCGCTCGGCGGCGAGCCGGCGCCAGCGGTCGGGCACGCGGGCCAGCACCATGTCGCCAGCCGCGATGTCGTGACGGCCGCCAACGGCATAGAGGCCGATCGGCGCGCTGGCCGACACGTTCCAGACCAGCCGCGGCGTCGGGGGCAGCGCGATCGTCGCCGTCAGCGCGGCGACGCCAACACTGATCAGCACGGAGGCCCGAACCGGCAGACGGGAGGGTAACAGCCTAGCCATTTCCGCCATCCCGCATGTTCGCGCGCGACCAGGCCTCGATATCGTCGATATGGTAGCGCCAGACGGTGCCGTGTTTCCGGCAGCACGGACCGCGCCGCTCGCGGCGCATCTTCTTGAGCGTGTCCGCTGCGAGGCCGAGATGGAACGCGGCCTGCTTGGTTGTCAGGAACGGGCAATGTTCGCGTGCCCGCCGGGCGCGCTCCGCGGTCGAAGATACAGCTCCACCGTTCACAGCGGGCGGCGCCACCTCGGTCGGTGTTCGTGCGCCGCCGCCTGCTTTGTCGTTCGGATCGTGTGTCATGGATGCAGCGTCTAGTCCGACGAACCCGCGTTACCCGCCGATCAGGCCCGCACGCGCCGCTTCCTGATCCGCGACGTAGGCGTCCAACATGTCCGCCTGACCGGGAAGCAGCGCGTCGATCGCCGGGAGGCCGTCAATATCGTCGCGGTAAAGCAGCACCGATGGGCACTGGCCTTCGACATTACCGAGATTGGGGCGATGCTGGGCATAGCCGATGAGCGCGGCCAGATCGGGATCGAACGCTCGAGCGATGGCGGGCGGGTAGACGAGATACTGATTCTCGAACGTCCGCAGCCATCCGAGGCAATAGGAGGTGATGACCGCGCGGCGCACATGATCGGACTGGTTAGCGCCGGCACCATGCAGGATCGATCCGAGGAACAGCAGCGCGGAGCCGGGTGGCATTTCGGCGGCGACCGGACGTGCATCGCCCGGTTGCGATGCCGCATCGTGATGGCTGCCCGGCCAGACCAGCGTCGCGCCACTCTCCAGCGTGAACGGATCGATCGGCCAGATGACGTTGATCTGATAGTGCATCCCGGTCTTGACGCCGCCCCAGAGATCCTGGTCGCGGTGCGGCACCTGCGCGAGCGCGCCGGGATGGATTTCGATCGCCTGGGTGAGGTTGAGAACGATACGATCGCACCATTCCCCGAGCACCGTTTCGGCGATACCGCAGATGATCGGGTGCAGCACAAGGCCGGCGATATGCCGTGAACGCCGCAACAACGCGCCAAAGCGCTTGGTGCGGGCTCCGTAGAATCCGCCTTCGCAAAAGGGCGTGGCGACGAAGCGCGGTGCGAGTTCGGCTTCGAGCGCGGTGATTAGCTCGGTCGGCACGGCGTTATCGACAATGACATAACCGTCGGCGAGCAGCATCGCGGCTAGGCGGGCGGGGTCGTGCATCGCCATTCCCTTCACGCGGCTCTTGCCGCCGCATCGGGAGTGATCGCACCCGGCACATAGATGCCGTTCGACGCCAGCAGCGCAGGCGTACCGGCGCAGATCTCGATGCGGAACGCTCCAAGGAACGCGCCATCGATGCGGCGCGCGGGGCCGAGCGGCGCTGCGCGCCAGCCCATCGCCAAAACCTCCTCGCGAAAAGCAGCGGTCACGACGCCGGTTAGCATGGTGATTCCGCTGCCGAGCGCATGATCGACCATCGCCGAGATGAGCCGGTTGCGGACACGCAGGCGTCCGGGGGCGCCCAATCGTTGCGGCAGGCAAAGTCGCGTAATCTCGCGAACCTGCTCCCCCCGGGGCGCATCGCACTCGCAGAGCGACGCGAAACGATCGGCGAGCAGATGCGCGCCCTCTGTCGATAGCAGCCGCATCGACCCCTGGTGAATGCAGCCATCGTCGGTGGCGATCAGATAGACCGCCTTGTCGCCGTCATAGCTGTCGATTTCATAGCGGCCGCCGACGACCGGAACATCCCAGCCCAGCAGATCGACGAACAGGGTCTTGCGGTCCTCGAACATCGAGGCGGCGCGCGCATCGGTAAGCGAGCACCCTTGGACAATATGGATCATAGCAGTAGCTCCCGTTCAACGTGAACGGTCGCAAAAGGAGCAGAGATGCGGAGTTCAAACAGTCGTCAATATTGAGGATGCGGCGATCCTACTCAGAAGCGCGGGACGATCTCCTCGATGCAGACGATCCCGCAGGCGAGCGCGATCGCCGGGAGCTGCGCGCGGGAATAGATGCCGAAATGCTCGCGCAGGTCGCGCATGTAGGTGCGCACGGTCGTTGGCGCGATGTGCATCATGATCCCGATCTCGACGTCGCTCTTGCCCATCGCCGCCAAGCGAAAGCATTCGAGCCGCTTTGGGCTGAGATGGGGCAATTCCAGGCGGCGCGCCGGAAAGCCGTGCAAGCGCCGCGCCTCGGTAAAAGCCTCGCTCGCCATCAGCGTCGCGATCCGGCAGATATGCGATGGCGGCAATTGCCCGTCGCGCGTTGCGAACGTACAGCATCCGGGCGGCTCGCCGGCGACGCCAATCGGAACGGTGAGGCCGTTGCGCAGGCCATGACGCGCGGCTTCGCGCACGATGCGCGCCTGCCGCCGCGTGAAGCCGCCCAGCAGTCGCTCCATTTCGTGCCAGCCGAACGCCCGGCTTGTCGAGCGCGCCGCGAGCAAGGCGGGATCGTCGCGGTAATAGCCTTCGGCGACGAAAACGTCGCCCCAGCTCTGGAAATTGTCCATGCGGAAATATCGCCCACCGGGCTGAAAGAAGGCCATGCTCTGGACGATCGCGAGCCATGGGAGGCCGAGCTGGCGTGCGGCGGCCTCGCTGCAACTGAACAGCTCGCGATCACTGTTCGCGCGCCTGGCCTGCTTAATATAGGCATCGAGGTCGCGAAACGGCACCGAGGGGCACTCCTTTCGACGCGCGCGTTGCGGGCGCGTCTATCGGGCGCGTGGTTCCAGCCCACGCGCGTGCAGCCCCCGATGATTTACTTGGTCTTGCTCGGCCGCCCCGTCGGCTTGTGCGGATGGCGCCGGAGCGTCACCGCCGGGCGCGCCAGTATCGCGCCGATTTCCAGTTCGTCGTCCGAAACGATCGAGATCGATATCCGGCCGGACAAGAGATAGACGGCATTGACGCCGAGTGCCTTCGCGAGCCGCTCCATTGCTTTCAGCGTCGGGCTCGACCGGCCATTTTCGATCGCACTCAGATAAGAGCTGCTCGTGCCCGCATCATGGGCGAGCGCTTCTTGCGTGATGCGCATCGCAAGCCGCAATTTCCTGAGATTCAAACTGAAGGACTTCGACGCATCCATAAGGGCGTAAGTTCACGCCCTGCGACCATTACTCCACACTGGATACAGGTTGGAGTTATTATCTATATTATTACGTTTTTACAAATATTTAAATGAGATTCCCGAACAACGCGCACTCAACTCTGATGCGGATTCTCAGGCGCGCCAAAAGACCGCATTCGGACGGTCGAATCGGTCGATGACCGAAGCCCTCACGCCAGGACATTGGCCGTGGCCGCCGCAGTGGAAATCCCATCGGCGTCGTCACATCCGGGGCGAGCATTGATTTCAAGCGCCGAGCGAATCACGATGCGAACAACGTCCCGTGGACACGTCCGCAATCGCCGTTCCGGCGTGGCGTACAGGAATCATCGGATAGTTTGACGTGCCTGTGTGTCGTTGTCTCCTTTGATTTGAATGCAGCGAAGCGGAGCGTCGCATTGGTTCATAGTTATGAAATCACCGTTCGTGTCGGGCCGCTGGCCGCCCACCATGCCAACCGACTACTCGCAACAGTCGGTTCTGGCGGTAATCCCGCAGCGGTCCGGTTTGCTCCAGCCCCGCCGAATTGTACTCGGATCTTCATGATGCAGCGGGATCGGTCCGGGGATCGGTAGTGACGAGCCCGAAAAACGTGGCGCCGGCATTGCCTGAAGGATATTGTCGATCTCCCGATAGACGCCTCGCGCTGCCATATGAGGATGGCGCGCCGCTTCGTCCGGATCAAGCACGGGGGCAAAGCAGGCATCGCTGCCTTCCAGCAGTGCGCGCCATTCTTCCCGTGTCCGCATGGCGAATATCTCGCTAAAACGCTGCTTGAGCTCGGGCCAGGCATCACGATCATAGCCGTCGTCAAAACTGCTATCGCCGGCCAACCCCAGCTTTTTGCAAAGCAGCGCATAGAACTTGGGCTCGAGTGATCCGACTGAGATGAAATTCCCGTCGGCGCACCGATAGGTCGAGTACCAGTGAGGGCCGTCAAGGATGCTGCAGCCGCGTATGCTGGCAACCTGGCCGGCGGCCTTCAGGCTCAGGAGCAAGTTCATCATGTGAGCGCTCCCATCGACGATCGCGGCGTCAACCACTTGCCCATTCCCGGTATCCCGGGCGTGCATTGCCGCTGCGAGGACGCCGATGGCCAAATAAAGCGCTCCACCCCCAATATCGCCTACCAGGCTTGGCGGCGCCATTGGCGGTTCACCAGGATGCCCAGCATACCAAAGGGCTCCTGACAGCGCGATATAGTTGATGTCATGGCCGGCCGCTTGGGCGAGAGGTCCCTGCTGCCCCCAACCCGTCATGCGACCGAATACAAGGCGGGGGTTACGCGCTAGGCAAACCTCGGGACCAAGGCCGAGCCTCTCCATCACCCCAGGCCGCATGCCTTCGATCAGTACATCGCCCCTTTGGACGAGATCCAGGACATGCGCGACGCCTTCGGGGGACTTCAGATCCAAGGCAATTACACGTTTCCCGCGGTTCACAATGGCGCCGCTGCCAAGATCGATATTTTCGGAGTTAGGGCTTACGCGTTCAATGACGACGACATCGGCGCCAAGGTCGGCCAACAGCATTCCGCAAAACGGCGCCGGGCCGATGCCCGCAATTTCGAGTATTTTGAGGCCTGCAAGCGGACCAGTTTTCGTCATTCAGGCATACCTGCGTCTGAGACCTTGGCGCTTTGATCCAGGCCGTTTCGCCGCTCCAGATTTCGAGACGGGTTGCAGTCGTGCTGGGCGGCAGTGTCGAAAGTAAGATTGGCAAAATGACCTTGATTCGCCTAATTCATTCTCTGGAGCAATTATTCCTGTGGGGCATGTCCATGCTCGATTCTCGCCTCAAGCATGCCGTCGCGGTTGGTCAGCTTCGTTCCTTCTCCAGGGCAGCGGATGCGGTTGGTGTCACGCAGTCGGCGGTGACCAAGAGTGTCGCTGAACTCGAACGGTATCTTGGCTATTCCCTTTTCCATCGGACCTCACGGGGCGCGATGCCGACAGAGGAGGGACGCGAATTTATCGATCGCGCAGCGCGCTTGCTTGCCGACGCAGCTGAACTACTCGGAGATACAGCCCGCCGCGCCGACGCCTATGCGGGCCCGCTTCGAATCGGACTGTTCCCAGGGTCAATCGACTGGTTGCTCACCCAACCTCTGGTTTCTTTGCTGCGGCGCCATCCGGCAGTGCGCGTCGAAGTCGTTTCGGGCAACAGCGAAAGGGGCGTGCGACTCCTGTCGCGCGGCGATATCGATGTCGCCTTTGGACTTGAAGCGGCCTTTGCACGCTGGCCGGAATTCAAGTGCGAGCGGGTCGCCTCGATCGAAATACTGCCTTTTGTGCGGAACAATCATCCCATTCTGGGGATAAACCCGACCAGCAAGGAGCCGCTGGTCCAGTTCGAATTCGTAGTGCCCTCATCTTCCGAACCCTACACATCGATCATTCAGCAGATGTACGAAAAAAGCGGTAAGCGTCCCGCTGACTGGATCCACATGACAGACTATTTTCAATTGGTTCGACGGATCGTTGCCACATCCGATGCTATCGGGATGGTTGCAAAACAGTTCACCGAGAACTCATGGTTTCGCGCCAATTTCGTGGCCTTGGAGGGAATCGGTTTATTCGATCCATTGACGCTTTGTTATGCTGTGCGTAGCCGCTGGCAGGTAAAACCGGCTGGCCGTGCGCTCGTCAGCCTTGTTCGTCAGGCATGGCGCACCGCACCATCGGATTAACGGCAAGGGGGCGGGGTGCGATCGGAAATCCGCTGCATCCGTCGCGATCAGCTAGAGCATTTCGCGCAGAAGTGGGAACCGGCTTTCCGGCAGGAAATGCTCTAGCAAATTGATCTTGGGCATTTTCCGAGTTGGCGGGTGATTCCACTCGCCTCGAAAATGGCCTAGAAGCTAATCGCCACTTCTCCGCCGATGACGCGCCCCCTGTTTAGCGGTGAAAGGCTTGCACCCGTGCCCCCGAAGGCCGCCGGCAAAGGTGTATCGCCGCCAATCGTCACCTCATTCAGGAGGTTTCGGCCATAGATGGAGAAGCGCCAGTGCTTGTTGTCGGTCGCCAATGTGAGGCTCGCATCGAGCATATCGGCGCCCTGAAGGAAGCCGACGTTGTTGTCGGTGAATGCCGCCTTGTCGCGATGCGTGAAGCTGACACGCGCCGTTGCTGTCCCCAATTCGCCAAGCTGCTGATCATAAGTCAGCCCCACGCCATAGGTCCATGGCGACAGCCTTGGCAATTTGAGCGCACGATCCACATCGTTGATGACGCCATCACCGCTGAGGTCGAACTGGACGTTGCGATACTGGCCATTCACGTAGCCGAGCTGACCCGAAATCACGAGGTTGGACAAAAGAAAAAACTGCCCCTCGGCCTCGACGCCTTTGATTGTGGCGTCGGCGGTGTTCCGTATGACCTGGCTGACGCCAAGCGGTCCGGGCAGGTTGATCTCGCGCTGCAGGTCCTTCATGCGATTGTAGAAGGCCGCCAGGTTGATCCGGTGGCGCCCGAATTGCTTCTTGGCGCCGAGTTCGAAACTGTCCTGGGTCTCTTGATTGAATGGCCCCGGCGGCACAGCGGGATCGGTGTTGCGCAAATTATATCCGCCGCTGCGGAACCCGCGCGTGTAAAGGCCATAAATCTGCGTGTCGTCATCCGGCTTCCACTGAAGGCCGATTTTCGGCGTAAACCCTCGCCATTTTGCCGCGTCGGCGAAATTGGTTGCACAGATCAGCGTGTCTAGATTGCAACCATTTGCGCGCAAGGCCGAGACCCGAACGGCTTTGCGTTCCCAGCTATACCGCGCGCCGAGATTCAAGGTCAGCGTATCGGTGAAATGCCAGTCGGTCGAAGCAAAAATGCCCCATGTTGTCTGGTCTTGCGTACCCCCACCGGAAACGATCCGAGCACCGCCCAAAAGATTCCGCAGCTCGGCGTAACGAAGATCCTGGGAAAAATAGTATAGACCGGTTGTCAATTCGACGTCACCGAACCTTCCGGCATAACGAAGTTCGTCGCTGAGCTGATCCTGGTCGATTTCGAAAAAGGCATGAAAGAAGGACTGTGGTGTTCCATCGATATCAGCGCCCGCGGAGGATCGGAATTTCCGATAGCCAGCGATGTTGGTGAAGACGCCTCCGCCCAGACCGACATCGATGTTGGTTTCCACGATCGCCTGGTCCCATTTGGCATCATAGAAACCTGGGAAATTGATCGAAAACCTGAAGCTGTCGCGGGGAAACAGCGCGTGACTCTGGACAGGGGCTCCATCGCTTTCGACATCGCCATGCTCATAGCGGAGATCCATTCGGAAGCGGTCGCCACCCTTGAGCGAAAGTGCCGGGCGAATGATAAGGTCATGTGATTTACCGAAGCTGCGATTGTCGAAGCGGTTGCGAAACCAGCCATTGTCGTCGCTGTAGTAGACGGCCAATTTGGCAGCCAAAACGTCATCGACGATAGGTCCGGTAACCGTGCCGCTTACGGTCTTCTTCAGTCCCGTTTCAATGGATAGCTTGGCTTTGGCTCCAAAATCGAAGCTGGGCCGTGTGGTCCGCACAACCACGGCACCGCCGGTAACGTTGCGACCGAAAAGCAAGCCTTGCGGTCCACGCAGAACTTCGATCCCCTCAAGGTCGAAGTTGTCCAGCACGACAC
Source organism: Sphingomonadaceae bacterium 3R27E2-A (assembly GCA_005503165.1). Classification (GTDB taxonomy): domain Bacteria; phylum Pseudomonadota; class Alphaproteobacteria; order Sphingomonadales; family Sphingomonadaceae; genus Sphingopyxis. Next base: position 91,140 of record SCNT01000005.1, on the reverse strand, counting down.
CAGCGTTGATGCCGAGGTAAATACCGTCAGTGAAAACGCCTACGGTGGGGTCGATCGATGGGATCGTGCTGTTGATGCCGAGGCCCCGGATAGTGAAATTGGCATAGCCCGGTGCCGTACCCACATCCTCGAGCTGGACGTTGGGAACGTCGTAGCTCAGACTTTGAAGATTCTGGACGAACTTGGCATCCAACTGCGCTTCACCAAAAGCCGTGACCGCCATCGGTACTTTCTGCACGCTTTCGCCATAGCCCTTTTTGGTGGCGGTAACGACAATGTCCTCAGCCAGCGCTTCCGTGGCGCTCCCGGTTTGGTCGTTCGCCTGGGGCGTTGCTTCCTGGGCAAATGCTGTTCCCGAGCACAACAACGCGGCAGACGCCAATAGACATCCTCTCATGGCTGATCCTCTCTTCCCAGGAGATATTGTGTAGTTCATGCCGTTTGGCGGCATTTGAGGGCCGTCGTCCAATTCAATTCGCTGCAGAACTATTCCTGCTGCTCATCGATATCTGGCGGCGGCACGACGCCATCGGCAGCCCGACGGCCGCTCAAAAATATCATGGTAATTCATTGGGTTGATTACGCTCTCAGCGCCCGTTCTACCGCCTCAAGGCTGTCATTCAGCCCGAGCGGGTGCTCGGCATCCGTGAAGTCGACAATTCTACCCCAGTGCCGGGCGACATCATCGAGCGTGAACGCCCTGTCCGCTCCGAAGGCGTGCCCAAGCGCGCGCTCCCACCTAAGCTTGGCGATATAGCCGGCTCCAACTTCAAAAAGCCCTTTGGTTTCGCTGCAATTCTCGTGCGCAAGCCAACCGACCAATGGACTGATCGCTTCCGCTCTGAGATTGGCGAGAAACTCTTGTGGAAAGGCGGTCGCGGTCATACGCGATGCGGCGATTGGGGCGATCGTATTAACCTGGATGTTTCTGGACCGCCCCTCCTCCGCCAGCGCGTTCGCAAGCCCCAATATTCCGAGCTTGGCTGCGGCATAGTTGGCCTGACCGAAGTTGCCGTAGATTGCGGCTGCAGACGTGGTCATGACGATGCGGCCATAGCCCTTGTCGCGCAGTATCGGCCATGCTGCCTGCGTCACTGCCCGCGTCCCATTCAGATGGACCCGCTGAAGCAGTGTCCAGTCTTCGTCGGTCATTTTGTGGAAGCTCACATCGCGCAGGATGCCGGCATTGTTGATGACGACGTCAACGGTTCCGAAGTTGTCAAGCGCGGCTTGGATGATCAGCGCGCCCTCCTCGACCGACGCATAATTTGCCACCGCCTGACCGCCCGTGGCTCGAATTTCGTCGACCACATTGTCAGCGGCTGTGGAGCAGCTGCCGCTCCCTTTCTCGTCGCCACCCAGATCATTCACCACCACCTTGGCTCCGCGCCCGCCAAACATCAGCGCGTACTGGCGCCCAAGTCCGCCTCCGGCTCCGGTCACAACCACTACCCTGCCATCGAAACGAAGCTCTTCGTCCATCGCTTGTCTGCCTCTTTTACCTGAGCGACGCATCTGCGCATTTGATCCTGTGCGAGTCAGGCACGCGGCTCCATTTCCGTCGACGCTGTCGTTTTCGTCTGAGCCTTACCGAAAGGCTTGAATGCCGGTCAGGGCGCGCGAAACAACAAGCTTTTGAATCTCCGTCGTGCCATCGGGGATGGGGCAAATGATCGCCTCACGCACCAGCCGCTCGACGATGAATTCGCGGGTGACGCCGTTGCCGCCATGGATCTGAAGCGCATCGCGCGTCGCTTCGATCGCCATTTCGGTGGCGTACCACTTGGCCATCGAGCATTCCGTCTCTGCGCGCGTGCCCGCCTGGACGAGGGATATTGCCCGGTGCGTCAACAGACGGGCTGCGTCGATCTTGGTCGCCATGATGGCGATCTTGTCGGCGATCAGCTGATGGCCGGCGATCTTCTTGCCATGCTGCGCGCGATCGCGAGCGTACGCGATCGCCTCATCCATTGCTCGCCGTGCGATGCCGATACTCCACATCGCCATATGGCAGCGGGCAATCTCGAACACTTGCAACGTATTGCGCAATCCATCGCCGACCCGGCCGATCGTGTTTGCCACCGGTACGCGGCATTCGGTCAGGAATATCTGTGCAGTCGATTGGCCGTTGAGCGCCATCTTCTGGATATCGCGCACCTCATACTCACTCTCGTCACGATCGACCAGGATGTGAGTGACTTCATTTTCGCCAGTCTTGCACGTACAGATGAAGATGTCCGAGTAGGCTCCGTTGGTGATCCAGGTCTTTTCGCCATTGATGACCCAGAAATCGCCGTCTCGTACGGCGCGTGTCTTGATGGCGGCGACGTCCGAGCCGACATCGGGCTCCGAGATGCCGAGCGAAACGAACTTCTCGGCCGCGACGAGGTCGGCAAGATAGCGTTGCTTGATCGTCTCCGGGGCGAAGCGGCGGATGAGTTCTGCGCCAACCGCGTTGATGAAGCCGGGTATGGCCACATCGAGCGAGGAATAGGCGATCTCCTCGAAAATGAGCAGATGAGTGAGCCATCCCATATCAAGCCCGCCCCATTGCTCCTGATGCGGTGCGGTAATATGGCCATAGCCGGTCAGTGCTTGAGTCCATTCCTTCATGAGCGGTTTGGGGATGAACCGCTCCCCATGCCGGCGGATTTCCGGCTCAAGCTTGTTGTCGAGAAAGCGGCGGACGGTTTCCACCGCCATGCGTTGTTCATCGGACAGCTCAAAGTTCATATCGTGACCCCGTGTTTCCCTAGGCGCGCTCTGACAACTACCGGCCCAGGATCGTGACGGCGACCACCGCCTCTTCCACCCCGATGACACCTCCGCCGTTCTGCGCGATCGCGAACCGGGCATTCGGAACCTGTCGATCTTCCGCCTCGCCGCGCAATTGCAGCGCAAGCTCGTAGATTTGGCCGAGCCCGGTGGCGCCGATCGGATGTCCCTTGCATTCAAGCCCGCCCGACGTGTTTACCGGAATACGCCCACCCAGCGCCGTCTCACCGCGCTCTGCCGCGAGTCCGCCCTCGCCAGGCGGCGTCAGGCCGAGCGCCTCGATTTCAATGATCTCGCCAACCGCCGTGGCGTCATGCACCTCCGCGACGCCAATATCTTCTGGCCCCACGCCGGCCATCGCATAGGCCCGGTTCGCCGCAAGGCGGCTGACATGGTGGTCATAATCAAAGGGATCGCGCGCGGCGCCGGTTTGCAGCACAGACGCCAGGATTCTTAGCGCCCTGTCCGGGGCTGCCGACAGTTTGCGCCGACCGGCTTCGCTGCAGATGATCGCAGCGGCGGCGCCGTCGCTGATCGGAGAGCACATCGGCAGTGTGAACGGGTAAACGATCGGAGGCGCAGCGAGTACACTTTCGACGGTATATGGGAGGCGATACTGGGCAAGCAGATTGCGCGTCGAATGCATGTGATTTTTCGCCGAGACGGCCGCGATTTGCGCTTGCGTCGAGCCGTAGGTCTTCATGTGCGCGCGTGCCATCGCGGCGTATACATCCATGAAAACGCTGTAAGGCTGACTCGATGTCGTTCCTTCCGGAACATCGACGCCATTGCCCATGGCCAGCAGCTGCGCGCGGCCCGACTCGGTTTCATGCACGTCCCAAGCGCCATCGAATGCACTGAACATGAGCGCCTTGTCGGGCGAGTACATCTTCTCCGCGCCGAGCGCGAGTACGACATCCGCTGCCCCCGATCGAACATAGGCGGCGGCCATGTGCAAGGCCGTGGAAGCCGTCGCACATGCGTTTTCGACATTCACCACGGGAACGCTTGAGATGCCCATCGCTCGCGCCACGATTTCGCCGCGGATCATGTCCTGGCCCTCCATATGCCCCTGGACGCAATTGCCGAAGAAGATGGCTTCGACATCGCCGGCGGTGCATCCTGCGTCGGAAAAGGCCTGCGACGAAGCTTCGGCGCAGAGCATTTTCAGGCTCTTGTCGAACTGTTTTCCGAACGGGGTCATCCCAACCCCCATGACGAATATGTCGGTCATTCGTTGATCCATTCTTCCAATGTGTTCCGCATCCGATCAGGTCTCACCGGTCGGAAAAATCGGGCTTCCGCTTCTCCCGGAATGCCGCCAGTCCTTCGACAATGTCGTTGGACAAGGCGTAAGCAGCCATGGCTTCGAGTTCCTGACGCAGCCCGACTTCGAGCGAGCTATCCTGCGCAGCGCGGACTAGCTGCTTCATGTAGGCGAGCCCTGGCCGGCTCTTTTCTGCAAGAGATTCTACCAGCGCTTGCGCTGCCGCAATGAGATCCTCGGGAGCAACCAGTTGGGTCACGAGTCCGGCTTCCTTCATCTCGGCAGCCGAGATGGTCCCGCCGGTCATCATCAGATGTTTCGCACGCGCTTCGCCGATCTTCCTAGGGAGTCGAACCGACCCTCCACCGCCGGGCAACAGGCCGTAATTTGCATGGGCGTCGCCAAATCTGGCCGGGTGCGCGGCAATGACGAGATCACAGCACAACACCAGTTCCAAGCCGCCGGCGAGCGTAAGGCCGTTGACCGCCGCAATTATCGGAAGGCGCGACGTCTCGATCCTGTTAAAAGCCTGACCGAGCCGCGGCAGAAACAGATTTAAGCGTTCGGCGAGAGTTTGTCCGCCTGTTCCATCGCCAATTGCGAGCAGATCCGCGCCAGCGCAAAACGCCCGTCCGGCGCCGGTAAGAATGCAAGCGCGCACCGTCGCATCTGCTTCCGCTGCCTCGATCGCTGCGGCTAGTTCCTCGGCCAAAGCCAACGACAGACTGTTCAACGCTGCCGGCCGGTTGAGGGTCACCCAAAGCGCTGGGCCGCGTTGCTCAACCAGGATGTATTCATAATCCATTGCAGTCTCCCGCGCGCCGGCAGGCGGTCACCGGAATAGAGGATGTGGCTAGGATGGCTGCGTCGGTCATGCCCCCGAAATGCGCCGGTCCTGGCCCGCCCAATAGGGCTCTCGAAGCTTTGAACGAAGCACCTTTCCGACATTGCTCAACGGCAGTGGCTCGGCGGTAAAAACGACCTTGCTTGGCTTTTTTGCGGAGCCCAGACGCTGGCGCACCAAATCTATTATCTCGGTCTCCGTGATTTGTGCTCCGGGCTTGACACGCACCATTGCAAGCGGCGTTTCACCCCATTTTTCATGGGGCACGCCAAAGACCGCGACCTCGAGTACACCGGGATGGTCGGCAATTACGTTTTCGATTTCGGTGGGATAGATATTGAAGCCGCCTGACACGATCATGTCGTTGTTGCGATCGAGCAGATACAAAAATCCGTTTGTGTCGATCATGCCGACATCGCCGGTTTTGACCCAGCCATCTTCCATGCGCCGGGCGGTTTCCTCCGGATCGTTCCAGAATTCCTCCATCTGGCCATTTTCGAACCGTGCGACGATCTCGCCGGGCTCGTTTGGTCCCAGCACCTTTCCGTCCTCGTTACGGATTTCGATATCGGCGCCGCTCATGGGACGTCCGACCGCCCGAATTGGGGCAGAACCTTCAAATTCGCCGAACCACTCGTTGGGCCCCATAGACGCGATGGGCAGGATTTCGGTCTGTCCATAGCCCGAATGAAGAACATGATTCCCGAATATCTGGCACGACTTGCGAAGCGTCGGCTCGGAGATCGGCGCTGAAGCACTCAGCAGAAACTTCAAATTCGGAAAGTGGCGGCCATATGCCCCGTCGTGATGCACTATGGCATTGAGCATGGTGGGGGCTACAAAGGCATGGCTGATCCGTTCCTGCTCGAGAGTGTCAAGAAAGGACGCTGGATCGAAGCCGTCCATCATCACGTTGCGGGCGCCGCAATACCAGGCCGGCACGAACAGGAAGCCCGATGCATGGGACAACGGGCCGACATGCAGAATGGCATCCCCTGGAGCCACTTGGGGGCCGATGCTGAAAAATGCGGCGGAGATCGTCATCCATGAACGGTGCCGATAGGCAACGCCCTTGGGTTTGCCCGTCGTGCCGCCGGTGTGGCGGATGACACAATAGTCCTCCGGCGCGACGACGGGATCGGGATCCCGGTCCGAGGCTGTCGCCAACCAATTCTCATAGTTGTGATCGCGGATAATGATCCGCTCAAGCGTCGGAGCTTGGGCATCCAGCCCCGCCAACTCCGAAGCCAATGCCTCATCGACCAGCGCCAACCGAGATCCGGTACTCGCGATCATATGGGCGTGCGCTTCACATCGGTTGCGCGCATAGAGAGGAACACGCGTATAGTTTCCAATGGCAGCCGCCAGTATGATGTCGGCGGCCTCGATGGAGTTCTTCTCCAGCGTAGCAATCCGGTCACCCGGTTGAAGGCCGCACTCCGCAAGAGCATTTGCGAGCTTCACGCCGCGCAACCAGGCTTCCGAGAAAGTCAACCGCCTGTGGCCGTGAACGAGAGCCTCTTGCTGGGCGAAATAACGTGCGGCGCGACGTATTTGCGTACGGACGTCCATCAGCCGCGCTCCTCTAAGGCGCTCGCCCACAATGGCGCAGTCGACACATAATAAACTGACATGCGATAGGCCTCTCCGGACTTCTTTTCGTAAGCATCTGTGTCTGCAGCATTGATCCAATCGTCCAATTCAATATTCTGCGATGCTATTCTTGCTGCTCATATTATCGTGCCGGATCATGTCGGCGGCTTTCTCGCCGATCATGATGCAGGTTGCATTGGTGTTGCCGTTGACGACTGATGGCATGATCGAGGCATCGGCCACGCGGATATTTGCGAGGCCGTGAACGCGCAGGCGGTTGTCGACCACCGCCATCTCGTCGGTGCCCATCTTGCATGTTCCCACCGGATGATAAGCATGATTGGCTTCTGCCCGGATATAGGCGTCGATCTCTTCATCAGTTTCAAGGTAGCGGTCAGGATAGAGAGGCCGTTTCATCATCGCCTTCATGCGATCCGAATGCAGGATCTCCTGCACGACACGGAAGGCATTGCGCAACGTCTTGAGGTCGTCGGGATGACTCAAGAGATTGAGGTCCATCTTGGGATCGGATTCGGGGTTTGAGTCATGTAAGGCAACCCAGCCGCGGCTCTTTGGGCGCCCAATATTGAGAATGATCGTATAGCCCCATTTCGTCATCAGCTTGTAGTCGCGCGCATGGTCGCGATAGGCGAGCGGCACGACATGGACCTGGCAATCCGCCCGGTTCTGCCCCGGCGCGGATCGCAAGAAACCGCCTGCAGCCGTGGGCGGCGATGCCAGCCAGCTTTTCCTTTGCGTGAGATACTGGAATAGGTCTCGCACGGTCTTGATCGCGCCAACGACATTGAGTGCGATCCCGAGCCGCTTCTTCGACTGGTAGATCAGCATCAGGTCAGGATGGTCGTGAAGATTCTGGCCGACACCGGGAATATCATGAATCACTTCGATTCCATGCTTCTCCAACTCATCACGCGGTCCGATACCGGAAAGCATCAACAGTTGGGGCGAATTATAGGCGCCGCCGCTGACAATGACTTCCTTTTCGCACGGGATCGTCTTCAACTGCCCGTCCTGGGAATACTCGACTGCCACCGCGCGGTTGCCCTCAAACCTGATACGATGGACGCGGGCATGTACTTCGACGCGGAGGTTGCCGCGCCTGCCCATCACCGGATCAAGGTAACACGCCTTCACGCTGGCGCGCTTCCCGTCCTTCACGGTAAACTGATAGATGCCGACACCTTCCTGGCTGGCCCCATTGAAGTCCGGATTGGCTTGATGGTCCAGTCCAGTCGCCGCCTCGATGAAAGCATCATAGACATCGAATTCGCGCTTGCCGTTGGATACGTGAAGCGGTCCCGACGAGCCGTGAAACTCATCCTCACCGCGCTCATTATTCTCAGCCTTGCGGAAATAGGACAGGACATCGTTGTAACCCCAGCCGTCGTTGCCGAGTTCGGCCCAGTGGTCGAAATCCGACCGGTCGCCGCGGATATAGACCATCCCGTTCATACCGCTCGATCCACCCAGCATCTTCCCGCGCGGATTGTAGAGGCGGCGGTCGTTGAGCGCCTTTGAAGGGTCGGTGTTGAACCGCCAGTTGAGCGTATTGATCCGATAGTCTTGGATCAGCGCCGCAAAAGCGCCGGGCGTGGACACAAGCGGCGAGGTGCCTGGGCCGCCTGCCTCGAGCAGGCAAACGGTGACATCGGGGTCCTCGGACAACCGGCTGGCGATAACGCCGCCCGACGACCCACCTCCAATAATTACATAGTCAGCCATTTGCTTCCCTTGTCATTCGACCCATGCTGGCGACCCGGCGTCATGCAACATGCCAGCATCAACCGCCGCAGCCACGTCAGAGGATCTTTTCGAAGATGTTGAGTAGTCCTTCGGTCTTGCTCGAATAGGGTGGCAGAAGTTGACCAAGCAGGCTGAGTTTCGGCTGAGAGAACACCGGCTTGTAATGAGTGAAGCGCTCGAAACTGGCGACGCCGGTATAGGCACCGATGCCGCTCTGTCCGATGCCACCGAAAGGCAGCCGGCGCTGGAAGACGTGCATGACCGTGCCGTTGAGAGTCACGCCGCCAGCGTGCGTTTCGGAAATGATCTTGCGCCGTTCCTCACTTTCGTCGCCAAAATAATAGAGCGCCAGCGGGCGCTCATGCCGGTTTACGTAGCGAATGAGATCGTCTTCGGAGCGATATGGCATGATCGGCAGGATCGGTCCGAAAATCTCCTCCTGCATCATCGCCATGTCATCGGTAACGTCGAGAACCGCCAACGGCACGATCCGATGCCGTTCAGGAAGCGTTCCATCGCCGTTGTCCGAGAGGTTGAGCACCGTCGCGCCCTTGGCTTCGGCATCATCGAGCAAACCTTGGAGCCGCGCGAACTGTCGGTCATTGATGATACTGGTGAAATCGGGGTTGCTTGCCGCGTTGGGGTAGCATTTGGCAACCTGAGCGCGGAGTGCGGCGACGAAGCTTTCCATCTGATCGACATGGACGAAGGCATAGTCAGCGGCGATGCAGGTCTGGCCGGCGTTGAGCAGCTTGCCGAACACTAAGCTTTCACAGACTTGTGCAAGCGATGCACCCTTGCCCACGATGGCAGGGCATTTGCCGCCAAGTTCCAGAGTAACAGGTGTAAGGTTGGCAGCCGCCGCTTCATAGACTTTGCGGCCAACCGCGGGTGAACCGGTGAAGAGAATATGGTCGAAAGGTAGGGCCGTCATCGCCTGTGCCATGTCGGGCCCGCCCTGGACAATCGCGAATTCCTCTTCGGCGAAATACCGGCGCACAAGCCGCTCGCTGGCTTCGGCGGCGTTGGCGGAAACTTCGCTCGGCTTTGCGATCACGCGGTTGCCGGCCGCCAATGCACCGGCCGCGCCAACGAATATGGTGCCGAGCGGATAGTTCCACGTGCCGAGAACGCCCACCACACCTAGGGGCTGGGGGACCAGGCGCGATGAACCGGGAAGGCCGAAGATGTCAGTCTTCACCCGCCGCGGCCTCAGCCACGTCTTCAGATTGCGGCGCGCAAATTTAATTTCCGATATGCCAAGCATCAGGTCGAGCAGGATAGTCTCGTAGCGGGATCGAATGCCGAAATCGGCGGCAACGGCATCGACCAATTCGTCTCTGTGCTGCTCAAATATCCGGCCAAGGCGCCCGAGCAGGTCCATGCGTTCTTCGTAGCTGCGCGAAACCTGCTCACGCGTCCCTTCGCGTTGGGTCGCGAAAATTCGTTCCAGCTCAGTTCTGTTCCAAGACGCATCCACGTTAAATCGTCCGGAGGCGCGCCGGCCGCTCGGCGCTGCTCGCCTGGGCGGTGCTTTCAGCTGCGCCGATCTCAGTGATCGCAGCGCGCTCGATTCTGTACGCCGTGCCGATGAATGAGGGACCGTTGCCGGTGGAACGCATCATGGATGCTCCTCGGTCTGAAAGTCAGGTCGAAAAATCGGGGGCAGCGGGCGGGAGAGGATGCCCGCCGCCCCCGTCGCAGCAGCGATCAGAACTTGACTGTCGCTTCGACGCCATAAGTGCGCGGCATGCCGCGGTTCAGATAATCGTAGCCGAACACGTTGATGTTGAGGCCGTAGGTGTAGTAATATTTGTCGAACAGATTCTTCGCCCACAAGCTAACCGACATATTGTCGTGCGCATAGGTTAATCGCGCATTGGCGAGCCAGTAGCCCGGATTTGCGCATGTAATCGCCTTACCCGCGAGCGTTATGTTCGATCCCGCTGGGGGTGTATCGCACGGTGTCTGCCCATAATTCTTGAACGGATCAAAATAGTACTTGCCCATGTAGGACGCATCACCGCGCAAGGTCAGCTTGTTGGTGCCGTCATCGATCATATCCCAGTCGAATCCGGCCTGGAACGTAACCTCCGGCGCGTTCGGGAAGGGATTGCCGTTGACGTTCAATGTCGGGCTTGCCGGGTTTGCCGGATCGATCACATTGCCTTTGTACTTGCTGTTGAGATAGCCCAGCGAAGCATCGAAACGCAACGTATCGGCCACCTGCCAGGCGAGTTCGGCCTCGCCACCGAACAGGCGACCATTGGCGCTGCGCGTGAAGGTTGTAGCGCCAACCACCTGCGTTACTTGGTGATTCGAATACTCGTAGTAGAAGCCCGCGAGGTTAAGTTGGACGCGGCGATCGAACAGCCGGGTTTTGAGCCCCGCCTCATATGCATTCACCTTTTCAGGCTGGATATAATAGACTTGATTGACGCCCTGATAGGCAAGCCCGTTGAAGCTGCCGCTGCGGTAACCGCGACTGTACTGGAGATAGCCCATGATATCATCGGCGAACTCATAGCTGACATTGATACGGCCGGTTAGCCTGTTTGCCTTTTCGCGCTGCTCAAGCGGCGCGAGATTGGGGTTGTATGGATTGCTGTAGGGGATCAGGTTGACAACCGGCGTCGTACCGTCGAGCGCATAGAGGAAAGTGCTGCCGTTAAGGTAATTGACCTTATCCTGGGTGTAGCGTGCACCCACCGCCACGGTCAGCCGCTCGGTCGTTTTCCAGGTTACGTCGCCGTAGATCGCCTTCGAGGGGCGCGACACGTCAAAACGCTGTTCGCCGAGGATCGGGGTGAACGGAGGCGCGCCTGCCCCGGCGCAGCCCGCCGAAAAGCTACCCCCCATGCCGCCATTGCCCGTATTATTGATCGCGATGTCGGTCTGGAGTGCAATCAGCGAGCGTGCATCAAGGAAGCCGTTGGGATTGATCTCGATCGCGTCGCAGAATCCGGCATCGCCAGGCCCCAACGCCGGATTGGCGGCAAAGGCTGGGATATAGCGGATCGCGTCGGGCGTTCCGATTGCGGCGTTATTGTAGCTGCCCGGAAGACCGGCGCCAAGCAGCAGCGGCCTCAGCGCCCCGAAAAAGTCCGGGTAGTTGACCGTCTTGACCTTGTCCCTGCCATAATAAAGGCCGGCAATGATATCGAGGCGGTCGTTCGAATAGCTGAAACGCAGATCCTGGTTGAAATTCTTGCTCGTCGACGTGAGGCCGATCGAGCAGAGATCGGCTGGGCCGCCATCGCAATCATCAGGATTGTTGATATAGTCGCCGGTGTCGTAGCCGGTAATCGAGGTGACGGAGAATTGGTCGCTGACATCCCATTTGATGTTGAGGGCTATCCCTTTCGACTTGCTGATGTTCTTACCTACCCGATCAACTGCGACCTCATTGTCACGCAGCAACCGCCCGCCTAGGAAAGGTTGCGGATCGTAACGCGAATAGCCGAGCGCATCCTGCCCGCCCGCGAGTTGACCACCTGCATAGGGCGCGGTGCCCCATGGATCGTCCTTCGCGGCATAGAGCTTCAAATTGATGTCGAGATCGGGATCGGGCCGGAAGCGGATCGAGATGCGACCGCCGATCGTATCGGTGGTCCCTAGGTCGCGCTCATTCCCAGGCAGTACATTGCGCTGCCAACCATCCCCTTTTGCAAAAGTACCGGCGACGCGGACGCCCAAGATGTCGGGAACCAGCGTCGCTTCAGCGGCGCCCTGCACCGTGAAAGTGTCGTAATTGGCATAGCCGGCGGTCAGATAGCCATTGGCCTCTCCCAGATCCGGCTTGCGCGTGAAGAAGCTGATCGCGCCACCCGTGGTGTTGCGACCGTAGAGTGTTCCTTGCGGTCCGCGCAGTACCTCGACCCGGTCGATGTCATAGAGTTGCAGGCCATGGCTCGCCCGGAAGCTCTGATAGACTTCATCGACATAGACGCCAACCGGCGACGCAGTGGAGGCGGAAAATTCGTTCGCCACTGAAATCCCGCGCAGCGAGAAATTCGGTTGGGTGCGACCATAGGGAGTGGTGACTTGCAGGCTGGGGATCGCGCCCATCAAGTCTGAGGTCTCCGTGATGCCGCGCGTGCGCAGCGTCTCGCCGCCTATGGCGGAAACGGCGGCCGGAACATCCTGCAAATTCTGTTCGCGCTTCTGCGCCGTGACGACGATTGTCTCAAGGCCACCTTCCTGCGCCTCGGGCTTTTCGCCCTGCGATGCAGCGTCCTGGGCATGTGCCGGCACTGCAAGCGCACACGCGATCGATAGCGCGGTGGCACAAAGCAAATTTGTCCTAAAGGCTGTGACCATGACTGTCCTCCCCACGGCATTTTTTGATTTGGCGCCATTTGCCGCGCCTTGGGGCTCATCGTCCAATTCAATTTGTTGGCGAACTATTCCTTCCACTCATTGATTGAGGATTGTTGAGCCTGCACCGGCGACGTCTCGTGGCGGAGCAAATGACCCCATACACTTCATTGGAATAGTCACGCTGAGCGCGCCCAGCGGGACGGATGCGCGCGCGCGAGGCGTTCCAATCCAGCTTTTCCAAACGGTGTATCGGTGTAATCGGCGGTGCCAACGGTTTTCCCTTGCCGAGTAGCAAAGGAAATCAGCTATTCGGGTGACCGTGAATGCACCATCTCTGTCGCCGTGAGCGGCGACAGCGCGCCTTGAAAGCAGCCCCGTCGACATCCGCGTATACGGGCTGTGCATTGTGCCGTTGTTGGATCATGAAGATGAGGTACGAATTCATCTGGCGATACGGATTCTCAGGCACGCCAAAGGGCCGTGTCTGGACGGCCGAATCGGTCGATGACCGAAGCCCTCATTCGCTTGCTTCCTGTGCACGGCTCAGAAGGCGACGCGGTCACTGCCCTTGAGACCGAGGATTTCCCTCGCTTCGGCGGGGCTCGCGGGTTCGTGACCCATTTCGGCGAGGATGCGCTTGATCTTCTCGACCTGCTGGGCATTCGAAGCCGCAAGGACGCCGCGTTCGATGAAAAGGCTGTCCTCGAGCCCGACGCGGACATAGCCGCCGAGCAACGCCGCCTGCGTCAGAAAGGGCATCTGGTGCCTACCCGCGGCGAGCACCGACCAGCGGTAATTGCCGCGTCCGAAGAGGCGATCGGCGGTTTCCTTCATATAATGAAGATTTTCGAGATCGGCACCGATGCCGCCCAATATGCCGAAGATCATCTGGACGAAGAAGGGTGGCTTCACCAGGCCGCGATCGACGAAATGGGCGAGATTGTAGAGATGGCCGACGTCATAGCATTCATGCTCAAATTTGGTACCCGCCTCCGCCATCGTCGTGAGGATCGTCTCGATATCGCGGAAGGTGTTGCGGAAGATATAGTCGTCGGAGCCGGTGACATAGTCCTTCTCCCACGCGTATTTCCAGTCGGCGATGCGCTTCGCGGCGGGGAAGAAGGCGAAATTGAGCGAGCCCATGTTGAGCGAGCAAAGCTCGGGCTTGAAACGCGCAGAGGCGGCGAGGCGCTCGGCGACCGGCATGGTGGCCGCACCGCCCGTCGTGATGTTGATGACGGCGTCGGTGCGCTGCCGGATCACGGGCAGGAAGCGGGCATAGACCTCGGGATCGCCGGTCGGCCTACCGTCCTCGGGGATGCGGGCATGGAGATGCAGGATCGCCGCGCCCGCTTCGGCGGCGGCGATCGACTGCTCGGCGATCTCCTCGGGCGTGACCGGGAGCGCGTCCGACATCGTCGGCGTGTGCGCCGATCCCGTCACCGCGCAGCTGATGATGACCTTGTTGCTCATGGCCAGACTCCATTCAATCGTCGAGGACGGCGACCGCGCGGGTCCAGCCTGCCGAAGCGCCTTTGATCTTGGTCGGGAAACACATCACGGTGAATCCGGAGGATGGAAGCGCTTCGAGATTATGCAGCTTCTCCAGATGGCAATAGCCGATTTCCCGACCCGCTTTGTGCCCCTCCCAGATCAGGTCGGCATTCCCGGTTTCGGCATATTTCTGCGCCGTGTAAGTGAACGGCGCGTCCCATGACCATGCATCGGTCCCTGTCACCCGGACACCGCGCTCAAGCAGGTGAAGCGTGGCTTCGCGGCCCATTCCACACCCCGCGTTGACATAGTCATCCGTGCCGTAGGCCGAACCGGCCCGCGTGTTGATGACCACGATGGTCAGCGGGCTGAGCTTGACGCCGATCCGATCGAGTTCAGCCCGAACATCCTCGGCGGTCACCACATAGCCATCGGGGAAATGCCGGAAATCGAGCTTGACGCCTGGTTGGCAGCACCAGTGGAGCGGAACCTCGTCGATCGTGATCGCCCGCTTGCCCCCATCCATCGTCGAATGAAAATGGTAAGGTGCGTCGAGATGCGTGCCGTTGTGCGTGATCAGCTCGACATGCTCGATCGCCCAGGCCTCGCCATCGGGCAGGTCGCTGGCCGTCATTCCGGGGAAGAAGGCCAGCATCTGTTCTCGTGTATCATCGTGCCCGAAATATCGGACCCGTGGACGAAAGGCCGCCGGATCCGATACGATATCATTCTCGATGGGCATCGAAATGTCGATGATGGACTCGGCGGTGGGAATCGTGATCATGAGAATATATTCCCGGCTAGAACTTATACCCGATGGTCACGCCATAGGTTCGCGGCTCCTCGAGGAAGCCGTTGACGCCAAATCCCACGATGCTGGAGCTGACAAAGGCGTTTGAGATGTACGTCTTGTTGGCGAGATTCTTGCCGTAGACGGTCACGCTCCAGCGATCGCCCGGATCGGTGTAGATCAGCGAGGCATTGAGCTTGGTCTTTGCCGGCTGCGACACCTGCGGAACGTTGAAGGCACTGAAATAGACCTTATCGACCCACAAGACCTCTCCGCGAAGGGCAAAGGATCCATGGTCCGAGCGCACGGTATATTGTGCCATGGCGTCGACCGTCCATTTGGGGGCTTGCGGCAGGCGGTTGCCGGCGTTGTTGAAAGCCGGTGCGCCGGTCGCCGGGTCGACGGTGCGCCCGTCACCTCCGGGTCGCGCGGGATCGATACTGATGAAACTGTCGAACTTGGCGTTGAGATAGGAGCCGGTCAGACCCAGTTCTAAGTCGGGCGTGGGGCGCGCGCGCAACTCGAGCTCGGCACCGTAGATCGTCGCTGTCGCCGCATTCTCCAGCGCGAGTGACGCGTTGACCACCTTGCCGACCTGGAGATCCTTGTAATCATAATAAAAGCCGGCAAGATTTATGCGGAGCCGCCGATCGAGGAATTCCGATTTCAGGCCCCCTTCATAGGCCGTGACCTTCTCCGGCTTCACGGGCGGCTGCACGCCGCCGACATTGTAGGTGCCGCTTTTGAAGCCTCGCGAAACCGAGGCGTAGAGCAAAGCGTCGGGCGTGATTTGATACTCGAGCGCCACTTTCGGCGTGAAGGATCGGAAGGTCTTGTGCGGTTGGCAGGTCGGGACCGATGGGATATCGGCTCCGCACTGGGCGAGCGGCGCGACGGGATTGGCGGGCGAATAGGGTCGCGCGAGGTCGAACTGAAGCTGTTCGGAAATGCCTTTTCGCTCGATGCTGTAACGGCCACCGACGACGAGGTGAATCTCCGGGGTCAGATTGTAGGTCGCTTGCCCGAAGATGGCGCCGGCATCAGTCTCGAGACGCCCGCCGGCATAATAGCCCTGGCGGATGACGCCGGGACCGCCGAAGCCAATATCATTGTAGGGAATGATGATCGCGCCGGCGTCATTTTCGTGGAAATAAAATGCCCCCAGCAGCCATCGGAACCGGTCGGATTCGGACGAGAGCTGAAACTCCTGGCTGAACTGTTTGTCGTCTTCGTTCTGGAAGATCGGCGCGAGACGAAAACTGGTGGAATCGAGGTCCGATCCGGTAATGTATTTCGTGCTGCGATAGGCCGTGATCGACTTGGCTGTGACGCCGCCGAATCGATATGCAATCTCGCTGCTGACACCCCAGATCGTGCGCCGGTTGAACGGATCGGCTTCGTTTGCGATATCGCGCGGATTGCTTGCGGTGACGCCGCCGAACTGAATGCCGAAAGGTGTGATTGTCTGGCCGCTGGCAGTCTGGCCCGCGGGTCCGAAATAATGATAGCCGTTCGCGTTGTCATTTTCTCGATGATAGTCGGCGATCAGAGTGATGGTGAGATCGTCGGCGGGTAAAAGCTTCAGCGTACCACGGATCGAACGGGCATTGGTGTCGTCGATCCTAGTGCCGGTCGTGATGTTTCGGCCATAGCCGTTGCGGTCGTCCGTCGAGAAAGCGATCCGCGCGAGCACTTTATCAGAGACAATCGGGCCGCTGACGGCGCCGTCGAACGCCAAACGACCATAGTTGCCGACCGTGACATCGCCATAACCCGAAAACGTGTCGGTGGGCTGGCGCGTTATGAGGTTGATTGAGCCGCCGGTCGCGTTGCGGCCATAGAGCGTGCCCTGTGGCCCGCGCAGAACTTCCACGCGATCGACGTCGTAGAATGCGCTGAGCGCTGCGGCGCCGCGCGAAATGAACGCGCTGTTGAGGTGGAAAGCGATACTTCCCTCGGCGCCGGTGCTGAGGTTGTCGAGGCCGATGCCGCGCAGCGAGATTCTCGCGACGCCGAGCTGCTGGCCGAGGTTGAGATTGGGGACGGCGGCCTGCAGACCCTCGATGCTGTTGATGCCCGCCTTCGCGAGGTCATTGCCGGATAGGGCCGTCACCGCGAGAGGAATTTTCTGCACCGACTCGCTGCGCTTCTGCGCAGTCACGATGATGTCCTGAAGACCGGCGCCCTGATCCTGTGCGGCGGGCGTCGATACGGCCTCCGGCTGCGGAGTGCTCGCAGCCGATGAAGCCGGCTCAGTCTGTGCGTAAGCGCTTGTGCCAACGACCGCAGGCAAAAGAAGTCCGATCCGCGCGGCGCGCGGCCAAAGCTTATCCATTTCGTAATCCCCTCCTCGTTGGACGCCGACGCGGTTCATGCGGCGCCTTTGGTTTCCTACCCCGCTATGCGGCCAGGTTCTGGCGCGCGGTCTCCTCCATCTCTGCCATTGCCGTGGTGTTGGGCGGCGGAACGAGCGGACCGCGACGCAGGGCCTGCTCCATGATCCGCTCGCGCGAGCCCTCCGCCATGCGGAGCAACTGCTTGAAGTCGACGCCAGTCAAGCGACCGTGGCGCTTCACGACCTCGCCGCGCAGGACCACCGTATCGATGTTGGAAACGTTAGCCTGCAGCACGACCGCGCCCACCATGTCGTTCAGCGGCATGAGGTTGAAGTCGTTGGGCGCGATGAGAACGATATCGCCATCCTTGCCCGGCGTGAGCGATCCCGTGCGATGATCAAGACCCATCGCTTCCGCGCCGTTGATCGTCATCCACGCGATCGCGTCACGTACCTTGAATGGGATATCCTCAGGCATCCGACCTTGCGCATTGACCGGATCGTTGGCCAGGACGCGCGCGTCTTGAAGACCGAGGCGTGCCTGCGTGAGTAGGTCGCCACCGTTGCAGGAGATAACGTCGGCCCCAAGTGTAGGCTTGATGCCGACATCGTGGGCGCGGCCGATCAAGGGGTGGCCCATGCCCATCTGCAGTTCCGTATCGGGCGTGCATGAAACCTTGGCGCCATTATCGGCGAGCAGGCGAAGTTCGTTGTCTGTCACGGAATTGCAATGCACATGGACCTGGTCGGGTCCAAGGAGTCCGGCCGCCGCGAGTTCCTCTATACCGCTGCAAAAAGCGGAGCCCCAGAAACAGTTCGTGTGAATTGTTTGCTGCACGCCAAGTCGGCGGCCTGTCATGATCTCCTTACGCGTCGAATCGAACGGATACATCCCGACCTCGGTGATCGCGACCGCCATGCCCAGCCGCTGATCGTCCGACGAAAAATGCTGCGTCCTTATCCGTTCCGCATCGGCGATGCGTTGGTCGACGCTCGTAAAATAAGGCCGGTCGACCGGTGCTGGATAGAAGCCGTAGGCATAGAGGCCAGCAATCCGGGCGTCCCGCAGGCCGCGGATGGCCTCATCGGCATGTTCCGGACTGTGCGACGTATGTGAGAAGTCATAGAGCGTCGTGATCCCGGCGTTCAGAGCTTCTAGGGCGCCGATATAATTGCCCACATAGACATCTTCTGGCGTATAGACGGGCGAGATGTTGAAGCGGATGCAGCGCATATACTGCATGAGGCTCATGTCGGCGCAAATCGCGCGTAGCTGAGTCTGCCAAGTATGCCGATGCGTATCGACCATGCCTGGCATTACAATCGTGCCGGTCGCGTCGATCTCCTCTGCCTCATCATGGTGAAGGTTTTGACCGATCTCAGCGATGCGTCCGTTCACGATCAAAACATCCCCACTGGGCACGTCGCCGATCGCAGGATCGCCGGTGATGACATAGCCGTTACGGATCAGGATCGGTCTCACAGTTTCGTTCCCCTACCATCTATTTTTGTGACGGAAGCCAGCGTAGGCTGCGCGTCCTTGATCGAGTGATACGAACGTTCCACTCACATGTCAATTCGGGGCGCTTTTGGGGGAGAAGATGATTGAAATTACCAGATATTAAGCCAAAAAAGGCAATCTCCAAGCCGCAAACGGAACGACCGGATCTGCGCGAGCAGATCCTGGACGCCGCCGAGTCGCTGTTCGCGGACCGGGGCTATTTCGGCGTTTCGGTGCGAGAAATAACGGATGCAGCGTCCACACGGCTCGCCGCTGTGAATTATCATTTTGGAACCAAGGAAGCGCTGTTCACGGAAGTCATAGAACGCCGCAGCGCGTGGTTGAACGAAGAGCGGCTGCGAAGGCTTGCGGAGCTGGACCTCGATCCAGATCGCCCGGAAGCATCGGCTCGACTTCTCATCCGCGCATTTTACGGCCCCCTCTTGAGCCGTTTTGAATCCGGTGAGCCGGGGTGGATGAATTATTGTCGCCTCATCTCACAGATAGCAGGCGTGCAACTCTGGATGGACGAAATAGTTGCACCGCTATTTGATGAAATATCTCGCCGATATGTCGAGGCGATGATATCTATCAAACCAAAGTCATCGCGCGATGATGCCTTGCAGGCCTATCAGTTTATTCTGAGCTGTACGCTGTACACATTCGCCGACAATCGCCGGATCGATCACATGTCGGGTGGGCGACTTTCTTCACGGAACATCTCGGTGACCCTGAAGGCCATGGAGGACTTTTGCGTGGGGGGATTGTTATCGTGTCTTAGGGTACAGGGCATTGGCAAGCTCGATGGTTGATGCCGCTCACCGTGATTGCCTGCTTGATTGAACGAATGTCCGCCATGAGGGCGCTCTTCCGACGTAGGTGAATTTGTGACGTAGGGCATGGTAGGATATGATACGATACTGCTTCTTATTGTTCAGTCCCACTATTCACGGATGCATCTAAGTAACTGACGTTTATAATAATTATGGTGGAAAGCCGCGCTCTTAATCAGCGGTTCCGAGCCGTGACGCTTATCGCGAAGCCGCCCAACGAGGGCGCTGCCAATACGGCTGTCTCCGGTCGCTCGGCGGCAAGCGCTGGATGGGCGCAGAACAGCCCGTGAGCTGTGAGAACTCGATAGGATCCTTCTCGACATCCGACACTGCGGTTGCCGCGTCGATCACGTCGGCCCAATCTTGCAGCATCCGCCTTCGCGGGGTGAGATAGAGCGCGCTGTTATAGGCGCCGCGCACTTCGTCCTCATCCTCGTGGGCGAGCGCCATCTCGATCCAGTCGGGCTTGTAGCGTTCGGCTTCGTTCGCCCAGGTCGAGCCGAGCCCCCGAAACCCATGCACCGTCTGCCGGCCAAGATAGCCCATGCGGTAGCAGGCATAGATCATGGTGTTCTCGGAAATAGGCTTTCCAGGCTTGGCTCCGGGAAAGAGGAACGCATCGTTCGTCGCCTGCAAGCGGCGCTGAACGATCATTGCGGCCTGGCGGGACAGCGGAACAAGATGCTCACGTTCCATCTTCATGCGCTCCGGCGACAGACGCCATAGCGGGTTCGGTCCATAGAGATCCTCGAACTCGTCCCTGGCCGCGAAGCGGGTTTCGCTGGTTCGGACCCATGTGAGCAAGGTGAACAGCAGCGCGTCACGGGTGATCTCGCGGCGGCGCGGCGTGTCCTCGCCGTCATAGGCGAAGATCGCCCGCACCAGCTTCGGAAACTCCGCGAGCGGCACGCGCGCCATGTGCCTGACGGGCGGCTTGGGCTTGAGCGCATCGTTGAGGCCGAGCGTCGGATCGATGGTCGCCCAGCCGCTCGCGATCGCGAAGCGATAGATCTGGCTGACGTTCTGCTTGAGGCGACGGGCGATATCGAGGGCGCCGCGCGCTTCGACCGCGCGGATCATCTCGAGAATCTCGGGCGGGTCGATTTCCGTGATCGGACGCTTCCCGATGACCGGAAAGACGTCGCGCTCCATCCGGTTGATGACGCGCAGGGCATGGGCCGAGTCCAGCCCTTCAATACGATTGGCGTGCCAGGCCCGCGCAATCTCTTCGAACAGCTTGAGCGCGGCCCTCTGCTTCTTCGCCCGCTTCCTGGCCTCGGCGGGGTCCTCACCCTGATCGAGCAGCCGCTTGGCTTCGGTCCGCTTCTCGCGGGCGATCGCCAGCGTGACGGTCGGATATTTGCCGAAGCTCAGCAGTTTTTCCTTGCCGTCGAAGCGGTATTTCAGGCGCCAGAGCTTCGATCCGTTCGGCTGGACGAGCAGGTGCAGGCCTTCTCCATCGGACAGCTTGTAGGGGCGCTGCCGCTTGGTGGCGTATTTGACCTCAAGTTCTTTCAAAGCCATCTGGGGGTATCGCCTGTTTTGGGGACAGCCGAAAAATACCCCCAAAATACCCCCAATCCAAATCGCCGTGGGTGGCCGCAGCGGGTCGCACCGGGACGCCGGCGTACGCAACGGGACGCGAAAAATATTTGATTTTCCTCGAAAAATGTCTGCCAGTGGCCTCAGTGGGCCACCGGTGGACAATCCGGGATGGTAGCGGAGGAGGGACTCGAACCCCCGACACGCGGATTATGATTCCGCTGCTCTAACCTGCTGAGCTACTCCGCCCCGAAAGGCCGCCGCTGCGGGCGAGCAGCGCCTATAGGCAGGCGGCGGGGTCCGGTCAATATACTCTGCGTGGGCCGCCGAAATTGCGGGCGAAGGCGTTTTCCCACGGGCCGCCGCGGTAGTGATGCGCGGCGAGTCCCGAGATCATTAGCGGACGCGGCCGAAAGTCGCGGGCGAGGTCTGCCTGCAAGGCATGGGCGGCGTAGGTCGTGACCTTGTTCTGGACGGTGATGTGGAGTCTGGGCGTGCCGCGATCCTGCGCGGTGAGCATGCCGGCGAAACGATCGGCGATGCGGGCACGGATCTCGAGCAGTTCCGGGCTGTCGATGCGGAAGGCGGTGCCGCTGCCCAACGAATAGACTGCGATCAGGCGCGCCGGGGGCGGCGGCGTATCGGCGGCGATGGCGCGGATCAGGCCCTTCAGCTCGGCAAGCGCCGAGGGCGGAAGCTGGTGGAAGAGCGTGATGTGCGCGGCGAGATGGTTGCGCTCGGGCGGGAAATGCGCGGTGCGGAGGGCGTCGAAGACGCGCTGGTCGGCCGCACCCATCGTCGCGGTCACGATGATGGGCGCGGCGCCAGAGACCCGGTCGGGAGGGGGGATGACCGGATCGCCTTTCACGAGCAGGGATGGGCGCGGCAAGCGGGAGGGGGATGGCCGTCGTCCATGGGACACTCTGTCTCGCTCGCCCCCCAAATGGCGAACCTTAAGGAAAATCGCCAATCGATAAAATGCATGACAATAATCGTATAAGGCGATGACATATTATTATCCGGACTTTAGCCGACGTTCCAATGCGCTTTCAGCGCCGCGGCAACCGCTTCGGGACGCTCGGCGATGGCCCAATGGCCCGCCTTTTCGATGACCGTCAGCGGGGTGCCGGTGTTGGCGGCGTAGCGCTGCGCGACCGACAGGTCGACATAGGGATCGCCCTCGCCCCAGATCAGCGCGCCCTTCGCCGGGAGCTTGGCGATGTCGAGCGCCCAGTCGTGCGCGAAGCTCAGCCCCCTGGCCGAGCGATAAAGCTTCAGGATCGCGCGGCGCTTGTCCTTGTTCGCCCATTGCGCGGCCTCTTCGTGGGCGATGGCGGCGGGCATGCCCGCGGCGGCGAGCCCCGCGGCGAGCTTGGCGGATTTGCTCAGCGCCATGAACAGCTCGCCGAGCACCGGCGTGTTCCAGATGCGCGCGAGGCGGTGGCCGCGATAGTCGGGTTCGATCACCGCGTTCGAGATCGCCCAGCTGCGGATGAGGTCGGGGCGCAGCATCGCGACGCGCTGCGCGATCAGCGCGCCCCAGTCGTGGCCGATAATGTCGATGGGGCCGTGCTGCGCGAACAGCGCCTCGGCCTGTCCGACCGCCCAGTCGGCATAAGCTTCTTTGGTCGCGGGAAAGCCGGCGGGGAGCGGCCCTGTAAAACCCGGCAGCGCGGGGACCGCGACGGGCGTGTCGCCGAGATCGAGCGCGGCGAGCAACGGTCCCCAGATGAGCGGGCTGTCGGGGACGCCGTGGAGGAAGAGTTTTGCGGTGGCCATGGCCGCTCCGATCAGAATCTATTCTTGAATTTCAGTCGCATATAGAGATTCTGGAGCGAAGTTTGTCATCGAAAACCTGACCAAGACCCCCATCACGATGAGCACAATTGCAGGTGCGGCTAGCAAAGCTCCCTTGTCGACCAACTCCCTCAGGCCGAGCACCGAAATCACCATGTCTCTCAGAAAGTATGATACGGTTGAAACCGTCAGAAAGAAAAATCCAAAGATCATAGAAAGTGTAGAAAAGCTTCGCGACGACGCAAAGAATCCCCCGACTAATTTAGTTATAGCAACCTCCAACCTGTCGTCGGGGATAATCTCTTGCCTAATCTGAGGAAAAAATTTTCCGTACGATATTATCCCAGACTTCTGCCCAATTATAGTTCCAGAAATAACTGGCCTCATGCTCGATCCTATATGCCATAGATCAACTACAAACCCATCTTTAGGATCGAGAAAATCGAAAGTCACATGTCCAAATTTTTTCCCGCTATCGACACTGATCTTTACGCCGTTTGCGTCCCTTGTAGCCCGAGAAACTTTGGCGTGGAGTATATCTGGGGTTTCATCGAATGAGATTTTAAGAGGGTCCGACATAGCTATGTCTGTCGCACGCAATGACGCCCTTCCCTTGTTCCAGATAAACACCTTAGACAATATAAGATTATCGATGGGGACTCCGTGAAATGAAACTTCAAATCCATCAGGAACATTAGATTGAGAATTTCTTATGACTCCGTATCCATCGTACTGATAGACAAGCCTGAATCCCCTATTTTTTTTCGCTTCGTAAAAAGAATAGCCCAGACCGATTACGCCGACTGCAAATCCCAAGACATTCAGAATATCGGCAAACTGGTACATAACACCCCCCTAGGCCTCTATTATATATTATAGCTGCGCATGGAAGAATTCTCTTTCACTCCATCTCCCCGCGGTCGCGGCGCAGCTGGTACCAGCGCTGGACATTGGCATTATGTTCGGAGAGCGTGCGCGCGAAGATGTGGCCGCCGTCGCCCTTGGCGACGAAGAAGAGGAAGTCGTTCGGCTCGGGGTCGAGCACCGCGGCGATCGACGCCTTGCCGGGGTTGGCGATCGGGCCCTGCGGCAGCCCCGCCATGCTGTAGGTGTTGTAGCCGTTCACCGCCTGGATCTCGGAGCGCAGGATGCGGCGGCCGAGCGGCTTGCCCCTGGTGATCGGATAGATGATCGTCGGATCGGCCTGGAGCTTCATGCCGACGCCGAGGCGGTTGGTATAGACCCCCGCGACGGTGCGGCGCTCGGCGGCGACGCCGGTTTCCTTTTCGACGATCGACGCCAATGTGATAGCCTCATTGCGATCCTTGACCGCGGTGCGCGCGGTGCGCTTTTTCCAGAGCTCGTCGAAGGCCTTGTCCATCGCGGCCTGCATGCGCTTGACCACCGCGGCGCGGGTTTCGCCGGTGGTAAAGGCGTAGGAGTCGGGCAGGATGCTGCCCTCGGCGGGCACGGGGATTTCGCCCTTCAGCCGTTTCTCGGCCATCAGCCGTTCCCAGACCATGATCGAGGGCATGCCCTCGGGGATCATCACGAGGCGTTGGATCGTCTTGCCCGATTGCAGCAGTTCGAGAATGTCGCCGGCGTCCATCCCCTTCTCGACCTTATATTCGCCGGGTTTGATCGGGTCGGACGAGCCGAAGAAGCGCGCCTCGTTGCGGAAGCTCGAGGCCGAGACGACGCCGGCCTTTTCGAGGATCTCGCCCGCCCTGGCGATGCTCGCACCCTCGGGGATCACGACCTCGGCATCCTTCGGCGCGCCGCCCGAGCAGGCGGTGAGGAGGAGGACGAGAATCGCCATCGTCAGCCAGCGGAACGGATGCACTTCATTCTCCCGTCGGTCGGATGACCCTGCTTAAAGCCACAAAAACCCCGCATGCATCCTGCCGGATTGTGTCCTTTGTGCACTTAACGCCGGTTGCCCGGCGGGCCGTGCCGAGGGGTAAAGCATGGCGGGATAATGTAGGAAAGGCATTTTAATCCTCCCTGTGGCGAGGCCCATGGGGAGGGGGACCGCTTGCGAAGCAAGTGGTGAGGGGCCAGCGACGCAGCGCTATCGCCCCTCCGTCAGCGCTGCGCGCTGCCACCTCCCCATGGCTTCGCCACAGGGAGGATTGGAGCGTCAGTCCTCGACCGCCTTGACGATCAGGCTGGCGTTAGTGCCGCCGAAGCCGAAGCTGTTGTTGAGCGCGGCCTTCACCTTGCGCTTCTTGGCGACCTTGGGGACGAGGTCGGCGCCCTCGGTCCCCTCGTCGGGGTTGTCGAGGTTGAGCGTCGGGGGGACGACCTGGTCGCGGATCGCGAGGATGCAGAAGATCGTCTCGACCGCGCCCGCGCCGCCGAGCAGGTGGCCGATCGCCGACTTGGTCGAGCTCATCGATACATTCGCCATCGCATCGCCGAACAGCCGCTTCACCGCGCCGAGTTCAATCGTGTCGGCCATCGTCGAGGTGCCGTGCGCGTTGATATAGTCGATGTCGGCGGGGGTCATGCCCGCCTTCTTCAACGCCGCGCTCATCGAGCGGAAGGCACCGTCCATTTCGGGATCGGGCGCGGTGACGTGATAGGCGTCGCCCGAGAGGCCGTAACCGACGACCTCCGCATAGATTTTCGCGCCGCGCGCCTTGGCATGCTCATATTCCTCAAGCACGACGACGCCCGCACCCTCGCCCATCACGAAGCCGTCGCGGTCCTTGTCATAGGGACGGCTCGCCTGCTCGGGGCGGTCGTTGTAGGTCATGTTGAGCGCGCGGGCCTGTGCGAAGCCGGCGATGCCGATCGGGCAGATCGTCGCCTCGGCGCCCCCCGCGAGCATGATGTCGGCATCGTCGTCGCGAATCATCCGCGCGGCGTCGCCGATCGAATGCGCGCCGGTCGAGCAGGCGGTGACGACCGCGTGGTTGGGGCCCTTGAGGCCATATTTGATGCTGACCTGGCCCGAGATCAGGTTGATCAGGCGGCCGTGGACGAAGTGCGGGCTGACGCGGCCCGGGCCCTTTTCGGCGAGCAGCAGGCTTTCGCTCTCGATCCCCGGCAGGCCGCCGATGCCCGAGCCGATCGAGCAGCCGGCGCGCACCTTCTGTTCTTCGGTGAGGTCGGTCAGGCCAGCGTCTTCGAGCGCCTGGCCCGCGGCGTCGATGCCGAAGATGATGAAAGGATCGACCTGGCGCTGGACCTTGTGATCGACGCGCTTGCCGGGGTCGAAGCCATATTCATGATCCGGACCCTTCACCTCGCAGGCGATGGTGCATTTCTGGTCCGACGCGTCGAAATGGGTAATCGGGCCCGCGCCCGATTTCCCGGCGATCAGATTGGCCCAAGTGGTTTCGACGTCGCCGCCGAGCGGCGTCACCAAACCCAGTCCCGTCACCACAACCCGGCGCATAATCATTCCTTTCGTCGGTTTCCGTCCCCGCAGAAACCCGCATCAACCCGTGAGCGCGTGCCCATAAAAAAAGCTTCCCGGCCACTGCGCACGAGCGCTCGGGACCGGGAAGCCGGAAACGCGTGGGCGGCGTCGCCGCCGCGTCCGGCTGCGCCGGACAGGCCGTATCAGCCCTTGTTCGCTTCGATATAGTCGATCGCGTCCTTGACGGTAGCGATCTTTTCCGCCGCATCGTCGGGGATTTCGACGCCGAATTCTTCCTCGAACGCCATCACCAGTTCGACGATGTCGAGGCTGTCGGCGCCCAGATCGTCGATGAAGCTCGCCTCCTCGGTGACCTTGTCGGCTTCGACGCCCAGATGTTCGACGACGATCTTCTTAACCTTTTCGGCCGAATCGCTCATGCGCTATTCCTTTTCTGACTAAGCCGTGAATGTTGAAATTTGCCCTAGTGTGGACCAGCGGGGCTGGCAAGAGGGCTGGCGTCGGGGTGCCCGGCGCGCGCGGTATCGACCAATGCCTCCTCTGCGGCGCTGTAGGCCGACCGCTTCCCTTTCTGCCCCTCCAGCACCTGCGTGACGAAATAAGCAATGCCTTCGCCCCGTTCAAGGTCGAACCACAGTCCCGAACGCAGCCCATAGGCATCGCCCGAATGGCCGAGCCGCAGCCGCCCGTCGCCGAACAGGTCGTCGCGGCACGCGGGGTCGGCGAGCGCGCGGCCGCCGGTCGAATGCATGGCGACGCCATAGTGGCAGAAAAAGCCGCCGGTTCCCTCGCCGCTGGTGGGGCGCACCGGCGTCATCGCCTGCAATCGTGCGAGGCTTTCGGGTTTCAGAAATCCGTCGCCGCGCCGCAGCAGCATCACGCCGATGCGCGCGAGGCCGTTTGCTGAGATGCGGAGGCCCCCTTGCGGGCTGAACCCCGCGCCGTGGCGACCGAGGCGATAGGTCGCGAGATCGCAGCTGCCATCGGCCGCAGGAACCACCGGACAGGCGGGGCGCCGCCCTTTCAGATCGTCGCGCTGGACGCTGCCGTCAGCGCCGTACAGCACCACGGCGCGGAACACCGCATCGTCGCTGCAGGTGGTCCAGTTGAAACAGGCGTCGAGGCCCAGCGGCCGGAGCACCAGCCGGGCCATTGCCTGGTCGAACCGCTCGCCGGTCGCCGCCTCGATCGCCGCGGCGACGACGGGGTAGCCCAAGTTGGCATAGGCGAAATCGCCGCCGGGCGGGCGGGCCGTGTCCCACGCTTGCGGGTCCTTGAGTACGGCCTCCAAGTCGCGGTCGAGCGGGAGCGCATAATCGACATTGTCGGTCAGCCCGGCGCGATGGCCGAGCAGCTGTGCCAGCGTCACCGGTTTGCCGGGATAGGCCGGCGCGCGCAGCCGCCAGCCGAGATAATCGGACACGTCGCGGTCGAGGTCGAGCCGGCCCGCCTCGACCAGCCGCATCACGCCGAGCGCAACGACCAGTTTCGAGACCGAGGCGATCCGCGCCGGATCGTCGGGGGTGAGCAGGCGGTCCGCCGCGCGATCGGCCCGCCCCTGGGCGACAAGGGTCCGAACCCCGCCTTCGCGGTCAAAACGCACCGCGACCGCCGCGGGCGGCACTGGGCTCGCGGCGAGCGCGAGGGCGGCGAGAATGATCGGCATGGTGCGACCCTGTCCGCGGCGCCGCGCGCTGTCAATCGGCGGGCCTGGCGGCCGCGGGGGGCGGGCCGACAACCCCCGAGGTGCGGAGCGCTACCGCGGCGCGCGCGATCACCGCCGGGTTGATCATGAACTGCCGCAGCACGGTTTCGGGCGGCGCATTCGCGGGCTGGCCGGTATATTCGAGCAGCCGCCGCCAGAGGGTGCGTGCCTGATCGACCTCGCCCATCCGCGCCAGCACGACCGAGCGCACCATCAGATATTGCGGCTCGAGGTTGCTGGGCGAGGGCATGCGGTCGAGCAGCGCCAGTGCCTCGGCCTGCTCGCCGCGCTGCGAATGGAGGAAGGCGAGCGTCACCGCAGGAACCCCTGCGTGCGAATCGTCCAGCTTGACCGAACGCGTCAGCAGCGCCTCGCCCTCGGCGGCGCGCCCGCAAGCCGTGTTGAACAGCCCGAAAAAGCCCGTGAGGTCGGCGTCATAGGGGTTGAGTGCGAGCGCAGCGCCGCCCTGCCCGATCCCGCGCTGGCAGTCGCCTGCATAGAAATAGGCGCGCGAGACTGCGAACAACCCAGCCGCGCTGTTCGGCCCGACACTGTAGGCGCGGCGCGCCAGTTCCTGCGCCTCGGCATAGGCTTCCTTGCCCTCCGCCGTCGCGCGGCGCTGCTGCCAGTCGCCGAAGCGGAGCAGCGACAGCGCGTTCAGCGGCACCGGGTCCTGCGGCATGTCGGCGATCGTCGCGCGCAGGCACCGGTCTACGCGCGCCGCCGCGGCGGGATTGCGCATCTGGCGCAGGCGATTGAACTGCGCGAGGCAGGGAAAGCCGGTGGCATAATTGTCGGGTTGCCGCTGCAACTGGTCGCGCACGATGACGCCATAGTCGCCCGCCATCTGCGCGATCGCCGGTTCGAGCCCGGTGAATTCGGGAATATCCTCGTCGGTGAGGCGAATCTGCTGCGACCAGATCGCGCGATCGTCGGCGACGCGGTTGAGCACCAGCGTGACGTCGACGGGCCCCTCGACCGTGCGTACGATCGAGGCGTCGAGGCGGTAGTCGGCGCGCGGGGGGCGCCCAGTCGTGTCGGTGCGCCGCGCCGCGAGCAATTGCACGAGGTCGAAACGGCGCAGACCGTCGCGGAGCTTGCCATCGACCCCGCGCGCCATTGCCCGCGACGGGCCGCTGTCGCCCGAGGCCGGCGCGCTCACTTCGAGCGTGGGCATCGCCACGAAATCGCCGCCGAGCAGTTGGCGGTCCGACTGTGCGAACCACCAGCCGGCGAAGGCCGCAAGCGCAAGCGCCGCAGCAAAGGCGAGCCACAGGAGCGGGCGGAACCGGCGCGGCGCCGCGGGGGGTCTCGTCGGGGCGGGCGGAACCGGTGTGGCGCCGCCGGGCGCGGACGCCCCTGCCTCGCTGCCCGGGTCGCCTTCGCGCACCCCTTCGCTCGCGTCGGCGCCGCGCGCGGCCGGTGGCGCGGCGCGATGCTGGACGACGATCTCGTAGCTGCCTTGCGGCACCCGCAGCCGGTGCAGCCACGGCGTCTCGGCATAATAGCGGTCGAGCAGGTTGCGCAGCCGGCCGACCATGACGCGGGGGTAACTGTCTACCGCCGGGTCGAAATCGGCGCTGCGCCCCAGCGCCTCGGTCGCGATCGCGTAGGCCTTGGGCGCCGTGCGGTTGCCCTGGAGCCGGTGGTCGACGAGATATTGCAGCAGGCGCGTAAGCACCGGCGAGCGCACGAACATCGGGGAGTCGAGCAGGCGCGCAAGTTCGTCGGCAATGATCCTGTCGGCATCGCCTTGCTGCTGCTCGGCGCTCGCCTTCGTCCGGTCCATACTACCCCCAAATGCCCCAAAGCGAGCTGCTGCGCGGTAGATACGCCAATAACTGGGCGCGACCAGCCGTTGTCACTTCATTGTAACGGTAACAACCGAGCCAGTCTTCATAGCATAAGAATTTGTCCTCGCCAATTAGCGGGAGAAAAGGCCGAAACGAGGTTAATAATTTACTAACGAATTGCGACAAACCGCTACGTGACCCGATGTAACTCACCTTGTTGTCCCATTTCGGGCATCCCTTGATCGTGGTGACGTCCTCGTGACGTCGCCGTCTGGCCCGGGCCTTGGTTCGGTATGACGAATTGAGGTCGGAAGACCGACGGGTGCGAGCTGGTCCCTGGCACCTGTCGCATGGTTCTCCGGCTTCATACACAGCGACTTCGCCGGGCGGAAAAATGGCCCCACCCGTTTTTCCGTCCGGCAAGTCCACCGCCGCAGGCAACCCCAAAATCGTCACGCATCCACCGCCGTTGCCGGCGCATCAGTGACGCCCAAGCCGGGCATAGAGCCGGAGGCCGAGCGCGGCAAGGAAGAGCGGTGCCAATATGCGACCTTCGGCATGATAGGCCGGATCGGCATGCACCGTGCGGCTCGCATAGCTGATCGTGAAGATCAGCCAGATATAGTGGATGCCGATGCGGTGCAGCCATTTCCACCACCGCCCGAGCCGCCGCTGCGACACGTCGTTCGAAGTCAGGGCCATCAGATAGATCAGCGCATAGGCGAGACCTCCGCCGATCAGCGTCGCGGCGGGCCGCGGGCGAAAGGCGATGATGTTGGCGAGCAAGGCCGCGAGATGGATGCTGTGCGCGAGCGCGAAACCCAGCCCCCATTGGCGGCGGCGCTTCATCAGCGCGGCGGTGAGAGCGCCCGGCCACAACCGCCACAATGTCGACGCGAGATAGGCGACAAGGAAGACCGGCGCCGCGGCGCGCGCGGTCCAGCGCGCGGCGAGCAGCGCCTCCTGCGGCGCGCCCCGCCCCGCGACCAGCGCCGCGGCGACGGCGACGAGCCCCGCGGCGAGGCCGACGAGCAGCGGGGTCCCGCGCTGTCCGATCCAGGCGGCGGCGTTCAGCCCGGGCCGATACGGAAGGCGCAGAGCTTGTTGCCGTCGAGGTCGCGGAAATAGGCGGCATAAAAGGCCTGATCGCCCTCGTCGCCGCGTACGCCGGGCGCGCCTTCGCAGCTGCCGCCGAGTTCGAGCGCCTTGGCGTGCAGCATATCGACCTTGGCGCGCTCGTCGACGACGAGCGCCGCCATATGACCGTTGCCGCGATCGGCGGGTTGGCCGTCATAGGGGCGCGTCACCGCAATCCCCGGCTGACCCCAGCCGGTGCCGTACAGCGTGAAGCCGTTCGCCTCCTCGTCCGACATGCGCATCAATTCGGTCGCGCCGATCGTCCCGAGCAGCGCGGCGTAGAAGCTCCGCGCGCGCTCGAGATCGTCGGTACCCATGGTGACATAGCCGATCATGGCCGCGGTCCTATCAGCTCTTGGCCGCGGGCGGGGCCGGCGGGGTGATGTCGTTCGGGCCGCATTCGCCCTTGCGCTCGGCGGTGATGCGCATGACCATCTCGCCTTCCTTGCTGCCGTCGGCCTTGTTGGCAAGAATCGTCATGGTGATGTCCTGCGCGGTAGCGCCGCTGGTACCGGTCGCGCTCATCTTCATCGTCTTGCCCGCGTCGCCCTTGCAGGTCGCGGCAAAATCGACGGTCTTGCCGCTGAAGACCTTCTTGTCGAAGGTGCAATTCTCGCC
The DNA here is from genome assembly GCA_005503165.1 of Sphingomonadaceae bacterium 3R27E2-A. Lineage (GTDB taxonomy): Bacteria > Pseudomonadota > Alphaproteobacteria > Sphingomonadales > Sphingomonadaceae > Sphingopyxis. Next base: position 59,644 of record SCNT01000005.1, on the reverse strand, counting down.
CTTGGAGCCCATCTCGGACAGGTTCTTGGCCATATCCTCCTGCTTTGCGGCCTCGGGGGTCAGGCAGACGGTCATGCCGCTCAGCATCGAGAACATCTGCTGCATCTGCGCCTTGGCTTCGGGGGTGACGTCGTCGCCCTCGAGCTTGACGATCTCGATCTTCTGGCCCCAGCTGCCCGGCTGGCGCAGTTCGGGGGGGGCGTTCGACGCGGCTGCCGAGCCTTCGCCGTCCTTCGCCGCCTTGTCGCCGCACGCCGCAAGGACGAGGCTGCTCGCAATCGCCAGCATCAGAGTCTTTTTCATGGCATTTCCCCTGTCGAGTCCGATTGTGGACCGACAGCATCCTCACCATATTGGCAGTAATGGCAATTCAGATTCGCACCTCGCTCGACGAAATCGACACCGCGGCCGATTATGTCCCCCACCGCCCCGCGCGCCCCGAAAAGGTCGAGGGCGGCAAGGCGTTCGAGCTGGTCAGCGACTATGAACCCGCGGGCGACCAGCCGACCGCGATCCGCGAACTCGTCTCGACTGCCCGCGACGGCGAGCGCGATCAGGTGCTGCTCGGCGTCACGGGTTCGGGCAAGACCTTCACCATGGCGAAGGTGATCGACGAGTTGCAGCGCCCGGCGCTGATCCTTGCGCCGAACAAGATCCTCGCGGCGCAGCTCTATGGCGAGTTCAAGAGCTTCTTCCCGAACAATGCGGTCGAATATTTTGTCAGCTATTACGATTATTACCAGCCCGAGGCCTATGTGCCGCGCAGCGACACCTACATCGAGAAGGAAAGCTCGGTGAACGAGGCGATCGACCGGATGCGCCACTCGGCCACGCGGGCCCTGCTCGAGCGCGACGACGTGATCATCGTGGCGTCGGTGTCGTGCCTTTACGGGATCGGGTCGGTCGAGACCTATTCGGCGATGATCTTCGACCTCAAGAAGGGCCAGGTCGCCGACAATCGCGAGATCATCCGCAAGCTCGTCGCGCTCCAGTACAAGCGCAACGACCAGGCGTTCGCGCGCGGCAATTTCCGCGTTCGCGGCGACAGCCTCGAAATCTTCCCCTCGCATTACGAGGATATGGCGTGGCGCGTCAGTTTCTTCGGCGACGAGATCGAAGAGATCACCGAGTTCGATCCGCTGACAGGCAAGAAGATCGCGAGCCTCAACTCCATCCGCATCTACGCGAACTCGCACTATGTGACCCCGGGGCCGACGCTCAAGCAGGCGACCGAGGCGATCCGCCACGAGCTCGCCGAGCGGCTGAAGGAGCTCGAAGCCGAGGGCCGTCTGCTCGAAGCCCAGCGGCTCGAGCAACGCACCAATTTCGACCTCGAAATGATCGCGGCGACGGGCAGTTGCGCCGGGATCGAAAATTACAGCCGCTTCCTGACCGGCCGCCTGCCCGGCGAGCCGCCCCCGACCCTGTTCGAATATCTCCCCGACAATGCGCTGCTCTTCGTCGACGAAAGCCACCAGACGATCCCGCAGATCGGCGCGATGTCAAAGGGTGACCATCGCCGCAAGATCACCCTCGCCGAATATGGCTTCCGCCTGCCGAGCTGCATCGACAACCGGCCGCTGCGTTTTTCGGAATGGGACATGATGCGCCCGCAGACGGTCAGCGTCTCGGCGACCCCGGGCACCTGGGAAATGGAGCGCACGCAGGGCGTTTTTGCCGAACAGGTGATCCGCCCGACCGGCCTCATCGATCCGCCGGTGTTCATCAAACCCGTCGAGGAACAGGTCGACGACCTGATCATGGAGGCCAAGGCCACGGCGGCCGCGGGATACCGCACCCTCGTCACCACGCTGACCAAGCGCATGGCCGAGGATCTCACCGAATTTCTCCACGAAGCGGGTTTGAAGGTCCGCTACATGCATTCGGACGTCGAAACGCTCGAACGCATCGAGATCATCCGCGACCTTCGGCTCGGGGTGTTCGACGTGCTCGTCGGCATCAACCTGCTGCGCGAGGGGCTCGACATTCCCGAATGCGGGCTGGTCGCGATCCTCGACGCCGACAAGGAAGGCTTCCTGCGCAGCGAAACCTCGCTCGTCCAGACGATCGGCCGCGCCGCGCGCAACGTCGACGGCCGCGTCATCCTCTACGCCGACCGCATCACCGGCAGCATGGAACGCGCGATGCGCGAGACCGACCGCCGCCGCGAGAAGCAGCAGGCGTATAACGAAGCGCACGGCATCACGCCGACAACCATCAAGCGCAACATCGGCGACATCATCGCGCACGTGGCGTCAAAGGACGGCGTGACGATCGACATCGGCGAGGACAAGCCCGCGCACATGGTCGGCCACAATCTCCGCGCCTATATCCAGGACCTCGAAAAGAAGATGCGCGACGCCGCCGCCGACCTTGAATTCGAGGAAGCCGGGCGCCTGCGCGACGAGATCCGCCGGCTCGAGGCCGACGAGCTCGGCCTGCCCCCCGACGAGCAGGTCGCGCCGCGCGTCGGGCGCTCGAACGAGGGCAAGCCGGGGACGCGCAAGGGGCGTTTCGGGAAGTCGAGCAAGACGAAGTGGGGGCGGTGAGATTGGATTGCTATTAGCGCTAATTTCTCTATAGTATCTTCTATAGCGAGCGAGGCGGCGATGCAAATTGACATTGATTTTGAGGTGTTCAAGGCACTTACGGCCCTTAGAGGAAGCGAGTCAGACTCCTACAACGCAGTGATTCGGCGACTCCTCGGATTACCGAGTCTGGCGGGAGAAGTGGCTCCTCCGGCGGTGAACGCGCTGCTACATCACGCGCCAAACGTCCCCGCTACGTCGCATACGAAAGGTGTGCTTAGCAGCACCCCACGAAAGGGGGGTATATTTGGGTCCGCATTCTCAACGACGGAAGGGAGTGAACAAAATGCGCTAAGTGGGGTGCTGGGGCGCTACGCAGGGGGCCTTTGGCTTGGAAATGTTCACTTTCCCGACGGAACCAGGTTCCGCGCGACGTACAAAGGCGAAACCTATTTCGCGGAAGTGCGAAACGGAAAGTGGTTCGACCAGGAAGGTGTGCAACGGACCAGCCCATCAGATGCAGCCGGCGCCATAACAGGCAATAACGTCAATGGTTGGCGTTTTTGGCTAGTGCAATTTCCAGATGATCCCGCATGGCGCAAACTCGATGAGTTCAAGTCGTGAGCGGCGAGCTTGACAATGACCATAGTGTCCTCTACAAGGGACAAGGCTTCTCACTGGAACAATCCACCGATTTTGCTCGCTGGCTGAAGAAACTGCGTGATCAAAACGGACGGCTGCGCATCCTTAAACGGCTTCGTCGGCTTTCGGACGGACAATTCGGTGATTGCCAGCCGGTGGGCGATGGCGTGCACGAATTGCGCATGTTCTTTGGCCCCGGTTATCGGGTCTATTTCGTGCAGCAGGGCGACACCGTCATTGTCCTGCTGGCCGGAGGCGACAAGGACAGTCAGCCGGACGATATCGTCCGCGCAAAGGCGTTGGCGAAGGAGTTTCAGAGTGGGAGCGAAGACGACACCCTTTGACCCCGCCGATTATCTGTCGTCCGAAGCCGACATCGCCGATTACCTCAAAATCTGGATGGAGGACGGCACACCGCAGGAAATCGCGCGCGCCATTGGCGACGTAGCGCGCTCCAAGGGTATGAGCGAGATCGCGCGAAAGACCGGCCTTGGCCGTCAAGCGCTCTACAACGCGCTGTCCGAAAATGGCAATCCCACCCTGGAAACGCTCACCGCCGTGCTCGACGCGCTGGGCCTGCAATTGTCGGTTCAGCCGAAGGCAGCTTGAGACGGGCCGCGCGAACGGTAGCGAAATCGGCCGAACGAGCGTAGGATGGCGCCCTCGGGCGAGGGCTTTCATATGAAGCGGGCTTGGCGGCTATTTGCGCTTTTATCGCTGGCGGCGACCATCACGCCGGCCGGCGCGCAGCAATTGCTGACCCCGGCGCAGCTCGCGGCGATCGAGGCGAAGACCCCGCGCCAACCTTGGTATCCGCCTGGCTATTACGAAGCACGGCTCGGCGCCGAGGCCTATGTCGCCGAATATCCGCGGCGGCTCGACCAGATGGTCATGCCCGCGCCGAACGGAAATGGCGCGGTCTATGATATCACCGACCCGGAAAAACAGGGCTGCGTGCTGCAACCCGATTATTTTGACGACCTCGATCCCGAGACGCAGGTCTGGGGCGAACTGGCGCTGGAGGTCGCGCGGCTGCGCGCCGAGATGGCGCGGCTCGGCTATCCCGAGGCCGTCTATGCCGGAACGCTCGCGGCCTATGAACGCGAACAGATCGAGGAGCATGGCGATGCGGCGGGAGCGCCCGCGCCCGAACCGCCCGCGCTCGCGGACCCCGACGCCGAGGCGCTCGGCGCGACCGCCGAAAACGGCTATCTCGACCTTGGCCTGACGCGGCGACTGAACGCGGAAAGGCGTAAACTGGCGCCGAAGAAGCCGCCGATCGTCGCGTCGATGACGATCTGCGCCGACGCGCGCGAGGATGTCCGCCCGACCTTTCGCACCAGCCCCGACGGCGGCGAAATCTGGATGATCGACGCCTTTGCGTTCAACGTCTGCCTGCGCAAGCAGCGCGATCCGTGGGACCGGGGGGCGTGCCGCTGGAACGAGGTGCAGACCGGCACGGCGTTTCCTTACGCCGGCCGTTTCGTATATCAGGTGCTTTGGGCGGACGGCGCGGCGAAGCGCGGCACCCGGCATATCAGCGACCAGCCCGGCGCCAGGACCGCGCCCGTGATCGTCTTTCGCAAGACCGGCAGCTGAGCGCACTTCGACCAAAGTCCCGCCCCGACCGACCAGCGGCCTTGCCCCCTCCCCGCGCGCCGATTAGCGTCCGCGCCTCAACCGGGGAGGCAGTTATGAAATCGGGTCCGTCGCTCATCGCCCTGGCGCTTGCCGCTGCGGTACCTGCCATCGTCCATGCCGAGGACCAGAATGACAAGGCGAAGGCCGAAAAGCCCGCCGACGTCACCCCGCAAGTCCGCACCACCAAACTCAGCGGCACCTTCGGCGGGCAGCGGATCAACTACGCCGCGACGATCGGTGAAACGATCATCAGGAACAAGGACGGCGTTCCCGAGGTGGCGGTCGTCACCACCTCCTATGTCAAGGAACCGCGCGACCCCAGCCGCCCGGTGACCTTCCTGTTCAACGGCGGCCCGGGCTCGGGCACCGTGTGGCTGATGATGGGGGCCTTCGGGCCGAAGCGCGTCGCGATCCCCGGCACCGGCGTCGACGATGGCGCGCCGCCCTATCCGATTGTCGACAATCCCGACGCGCTGCTCGACGTCACCGACGTCGTGTTCATCGACCCGCCGGGCACCGGTTTCTCGCACCTGATCGGCAAGGCCGACCCCAAGGATTATTACGGGGTCACCCAAGATGCCAAACTGGTCGCGCAGGTCATCCGCCTGTGGCTCAACGACAATGGTCGCTGGAACAGCCCGAAATATCTGGGTGGCGAAAGCTATGGCACCACCCGTTCCGCCGCCGTCGCCAACGAGTTGATGAACGACACCTACAACGACGTCGCGCTCAACGGCATCATCCTGATCTCGACCGTGCTCGATTTCGCGGCGGGCGCCGACACGCCGGGCAACGAGCTGTCGCCGATCACCAACCTGCCCTCGATGGCGGTCACCGCGCTCTATCACGGCAAGGCGCAAGGCTCGTCGCCCGAGGCCTTTGCCGAGGAAGCGCGGCAATGGGCGATCGGCCCCTATGCCTCGGCGCTGCTGAAGGGCCAGAAATTGCAGGGCGAGGAGCGCGCCGCGATCCGCCGCGACCTAGCGCGCTTCACCGGCCTTTCGGAAACCTATCTCGAACAGGCGGACCTGCGCGTCACGCCGCAACGCTTCTACAAGGAATTGCTGCGCGATCGCGGCCTCACCGTCGGCCGTCTCGACAGCCGCTACACCGGCAAGGATTATGACAATGCCGGCGAAGGTCCCGACAACGACCCGAGCTTCTATGGCATCGACGCGTCGTACACGGCCGCGATCAACAGCTGGAGCCGCGACGGGCTGGGTTTCAAGACCGACCGCGAATATCAGTCGATCGGCGGCATCGGCGGGCAATGGGACTGGCGCATCGGTGGCCGCGACACCAACGCGTACCTCAATGTCGCGCCCTATATCGGGCAGGCGCTGCGCGAGAATTCGGGATTGAAGGTGCTGGTCGCGCAGGGCTGGTATGATTTCGCGACGCCCTTTTTCGCCGCCGAATATGCGCTGTCGCGCACCGGCATCCCGCAGGACCGTATCCATTATACTTATTATGGCGCGGGCCACATGATGTATATCCGCGACGAGGACCGGCATAAACTGTCCGAGGATGTGCGGGCCTTCATCCGGGGGCGGTGAGCGGGGACAGGGCAGCCCCTCCGCCCCTTGCATTTCGCTCGCATACGCGGACAATGACCGCTGATCGCGGCGGGGGACCTGCATGCACGACGATTTGATCGACCGGATATACGAATGTTCTGTCGTGCCCGAGGCGTGGCCTGCGGTGCTCGACGAGGTCGCGGCGCTGGCGCAGTCGACCGGCGGGCTGCTCTTTTCCGCGCGCAAGGCGCTGCACTGGACCGCTTCGGAGAGCGTCGCCGACGCCTTCGACGCCTATGTCAACGACGGCTGGTTCGGCAAATGCAGCCGCCGCGTGTGCCTCATGAGCCAGGAGGCGCCGTCCTTCTTCGTCGAACATGATTTCTGGAGCGAGGAGCAATTGAGCGCCGATCCGGTGTACCGCGACTTCTTTCGCCCGCGCGGGCTCGGCTGGTCGGCGGGGACCGGGCTGCAGGTGCCCACCGGCGACAATATCGTGTTCAGCGTCGAGCGTGCCTTCGACGGCGGGCCGATCGAGCCTGAGAATGTCGCGCGATTGAACGGCATTCGCCCGCACCTGGCGCGCAGCGCGCTGGTGAGCGCGCGGCTGCAGCTGAAGCGCGCGCAGGGGGCGACCGAGGCACTGGCGGCGCTGCAGCTGCCCGCCTTCCTGCTGAGCGAGGCGGGCGAAGTGGCCGAAGTGAGCGCCCTGGCCGACGCCGTCGCCGGACAGATTACCTGGGGCGCCAAGGGGCGGCTGCGGCTGAACGACAAAAAGGCCGACGCCATCCTGAGCAGCGCGCTGGCGGGGCTGGCACAGGGCGGCGAGAGCGCGGTGCGATCCTTCCCGATCCGCGGCGCGTCGACGCAGCCCGAGCTGGTCGCGCATATCGTCCCGGTGCGGCGCAGCGCGCACGACGTCTTTGGCGATAGCTACGCGCTGATGTTGCTGGTGCCGGTGGCGTCGGACCGCGCGCCGTCGGCGACGCTGATGCGCTCGCTGTTCGACCTGACCCCGTCGGAGGCGCGCGTGGCCATGGGGATCGCCGGCGGCGAAACCCCCGAAGCCATAGCCGCGGCAGGCGATGTCGCGATCAGCACGGTGCGCAGCCAGCTGAGCCGCGTGCTCGAGAAGACCGGGTGTACGAGGCAGGCCGACCTCGCGTCGCTGCTCGCGCGGATCGCGGCGACGACGCCGCACTGAAAAATCGCGACCCATCCTTCATATGGAGGATGCGGCCGCCCGGCGGCGAACCGATAAGGCCCGCAACTGCCGGCCCTTCTGCGACCCTGGGCCGTCAGTCAGCGGCACTCCGGCAGCGATGCGGGGGTGCCGCTTTCCGTCTTCGGGTGCGCGAAAATTGCGCCGCCCCTTCCCTCGGCTGTCGAGTTAATTTACAGTTTACCATAAGCTCGCGGCCGTGAATCTCCGATTTGCGCCACTGGCACGGCTCTTGCTGGACAATGGTGATGCTGAAGAAGATCGGACGCCTGTTCGTCATCAAAACCAAACTCGAGGCTTGCCTCATCATCTATGCGCTAGGCGTCGGCGCGATCGCGCGCGGGATGATCTATATCGACGCATATCCAGGGGTCGGCGGCAAGCTGCTGCTGCTCGCGTGCAGCGGCTCGGTGTTCCTCGCCGGCGCGAAAATCTTCGATTGCCTGCGCTACGAAAGGGCCGAGAGCGAGGCGGCCGCGGCGAAACAGCCCGCCTGACCGCCCAAGCGGACTTTCGCGCGTCACCAAAAGCTGCCAAGGCACGGGCCATGAGCAGGATCAGCGGCAAGCCCGCCCTCAGCACCGAACATGTCTATGGCCTGACGCTGCGCGTCGCGCGCTGGCGTTCGGGCGCGCCGGGCACGCCCCTGCTGTTCCTCAACGGCATCGGCGCCGATATCGGCGCGGCGGCGCCTTTGCTGGCACAGATCGTCGGACGCGAAGTGTGGACGCTCGACATGCCCGGCGTCGGCGGTTCACCCGACGCGCTGATCCCCTATGGCGCGCCGACGATGGCGGCGGTAGTGATGGAAATCGCGAGCCGCCTCGGCCAGCAACAGTTCGACCTCGCCGGGTTCAGTTGGGGTGGCGCGCTGGCGCAGCAGATTGCGGTCCAGTTTCCGGGACGCGTACGCCGGCTGGTGCTGATGGCGACGACGCCGAGCGTCGCGGCGCCGGGAATCGGCTGGGCCGCGTTGCTCGACGACGACATGCTCGCGAGCGGGCTCAAGCTGCCGACTGCGACGCCGCTGGGCCTCACCTATCAGAGCATGGCGATGGCGGGATGGACAAGCGCGCCGATGCTGCCGCACCTGAAGGACGTGCCCACCTTGATCCTGATGGGGCGGAACGACGGCGTCGTCCCCGCGTGCCACGGCCAGACGATCGCCGAACTGATCGACGGCGCGCTGCTCGAGGTGGTGCCGGGATCGCATCTGTTCCCCTTCACCCACGCGGCAGCGATTTCGACGCGGATCAGTTCGTTTCTGGACCAGCCGGCGCGGGCGCAAGCCGCCGCTTGAGGAAATCGGCGATTGCCGCGGCGGTCGCGTCGGGGGCTTCCTCCATCGGCAGATGGCCGATGCCGTCCAGGAGCACGACTTCCGACCCCTTGATGCGTTCATTGAAAGTCTGCGCGGCGGTCGCGTTGATCAGCTTGTCCTTTTTGCCGAAGAGGATGAGCGTAGGTGCCTTGATCTCGCCCACCCGCGACGCCATTGCGGGCTCGCGGTCCAGACGCGCGCGGAGCACCGTCGCCTCGCGGTTGCCGGGGAAGCGGAGCAGTTCCCAATAACGGTCGATCATCGGCTCGTCGACGATGCCCTGTTTCTCGACCGAGCCGCGGAGCGACTGTTCGACGAGCATGCGCGGGGTGATCCGCGTCGCGAGCCAGCGGCCGAGCGGATATTCAAGCACGCGAAAGCCGATGTTCGATTCGGGGCGCTTTTCGCCCTCGCGGAGCGGCATGCCGCTGGCGTCGAGCAGCAACAGCGCGTCGACCCGGTCGGGGTGGCCGAGTGCATAGCGCCACGCGACCCAGCCGCCCATCGAATTGCCGCCGAGGACGAAGCGGTCGAGCCCGAGCTTCGCCGCGACAACGTCGACCGCCGCCCCCATGCCGTCGGCGCCATAATCCTTGTCGGGGGTGCCGCCGGTGAGGCCGTGGCCCGGAAGGTCGAGCGTGACGACGCGGTAGTCGGCGCCGAGCCGCCTGACCAGCGGCTCCCAGGTGTGGAGGCTGGCGTTCGAGCCGTGGAGCAGGATGATCGCGGGGCCCTCGCGCCTGCCCTGGTCGCGGTAGTGGATGCGCTGGCCGGCGGGGCCCGCGACGAAGCTCGCCGCGGGACCGCCATATTTGGCGACCATCTCGTCGCGGTCGGTGTCGGGGGTGCGCAGCCACAGAAAGACCGCGACGAGCGCGAGCAGCAGCCCGAGCGGGATCAGCACGCGCTTGCGCCGCATCATCGGACGCGGCGGCAACGGCTCATATTCGTCGTCGTCGATCATCGTGCCTCCCCAGACCCTGGGGAGACACTAAGGACCGGAGGCGGGGCGCGTCAACCGACGCGCTTGACCGCCCCCTTGTGCGCGCCGACCTTGCCGCCGCGCGGGCGGAAGCGGCGCTTGCGCTGCGGCTGGCCGTCGGCAGCCCCCGCGCATTCGCGACGCGGACCGCGCGGCTGGCCGTTACCGCGACCGCCCTCGCCGCGCCCGGCGAGCGCTTCCTCGCGCTGGCGTTGCGGATTGCGGCCCTTGCTGCCGGTGTCGCGCGGCGGCTGCGCCGGCTTGGGCAGGTTGCGCACCAGCTCGTTGAAATTCGCGGGCAGCGGCATCGGCTCGGACTTCGACCGGGTGACGCGTTCGATGTCGCGCATGTACGGACGCTCGTCGGGCGCGATGAAGCTGATCGCCTTGCCCTCTGCCCCGGCGCGCGCGGTGCGGCCGATCCGGTGGACATATTGTTCGGGGACGTTCGGGATCTCGAAGTTGATCACGTGCGACACGCCCGACACGTCGATGCCGCGCGCGGCGATGTCGGTCGCGACGAGCAGCCTGATATCACCCGAGCGGAAGGCCTGCAGCGCGTGGGTGCGCTGCGACTGGCTCTTGTTGCCATGGATCGCCATCGCCTTGATCCCGGCGCCCGCCAGATGGCGCACGACGCGGTCGGCGCCGTGCTTGGTGCGCGTGAAGATCAAAGCGCGGTCGATATCCTCGCTGGCGATGACCGAATGGAGCAGCGCCTGCTTTTCCTTCTGCTCGACGAAGGTCGAGAACTGGCTGATCTTTTCGACCGTCGTCGCCGCCGGGGTCACCGACACGGTCACCGGATCCTCGAGGAACTGTTCGGCGAGGTGCGCGATTTCCTTGGGCATGGTCGCCGAGAAGAAGAGGTTCTGGCGGCGCGAGGGCAGCAGCTTGGCGATGCGGCGGAGCGAGTGGATGAAGCCCATGTCCATCATCTGGTCGGCCTCGTCGAGGACGAAGATTTCGACATCGTCGAGTCGCAGCGCGCGCTGGTCGATCAGGTCGAGCAGGCGGCCCGGCGTGGCGACGAGGATTTCGACGCCCTGCGCGAGGTCGCGGATCTGCTTGTTGATCGGCACGCCGCCGAACACGGTCGAGACGCGGAGCTTGGTGAAGCGGCCATAGTCGCGGCAGCTCTGCGCGATCTGCGCCGCGAGTTCGCGCGTCGGCGCGAGCACGAGCATCCGGCAGCTGCGCGGATTGGTCTTGTGCGGATAGGTGATCAGGTGGTGAATTGAGGGCAGCGAAAAGCCCGCGGTCTTGCCGGTGCCGGTCTGCGCGATACCGCACAGGTCGCGGCCCTTCATCAGCGGCGGTATCGCCTGCGTCTGGATCGGGGTCGGGGTGGTGTAATCCTTGGCGGCAAGCGCGCGATTGATGTCGGCGTGCAGGCCAAAGTCGTTGAAAGTCGTCATAAAATACTCACAATGGGCGACGCGCACAGCGTCCGTTCGCATCGAACGGACGGCGCACGGCCGCGGGTTCGAAACGACCCGCGTGAAAGGGTGCCTCTGGGGACAAAGCGCCGGTCCGGCTCGTCCCGCGCCTGAAAGCGGGCGGGAAAATCACGCTGCCGGTGGTTGCGGCGGGGAAGCCCGCCATGCTGCGCTGCACCATCATATGGCACGGGTTGCGCGAAATTGCAAGATTATTGCTGGGCGCGGGATTGCTCCCCTGTGCCGTTCGTGCTGATCTAACCCGAGGGAGGACGCCATGCCGGAGAAGATCATCGTCATCGACGAGGGAACGACGTCGACCCGTACGATGCTTTTCGCGGCCGACGGCGCCCCGCTCGGCAGCGCGCAGCGCGAGTTCAGGCAGCATTATCCCGGCCCGGGGCTGGTCGAGCACGACGCCGCCGAAATCTGGGAGGCTACCCTCGCCTGCACGCGCGATATGATCGCGCAGGCGGGCGGCGCCGACGCCGTCGCGGCGATCGGCATCACCAACCAGCGCGAGACGGTGGTGTTCTGGGACCGGACCACCGGCGAGCCGCTGGCGCCCGCGATCGTGTGGCAGGACCGGCGCACCGCCGCCGACTGCGCCGCCCTCAAGGAAGCGGGGCACGAAGCCGCAGTGCAGGCCAGATCGGGGCTGCTGCTCGATCCCTATTTCTCCGGCAGCAAGATCGGCTGGGCGCTGAAGAACTGGCCGCAGCTTCGCGAGGCGGGCGACCGGCTCGCGGTGGGGACGATCGAATCCTATCTTGTCTATCGCCTGACCGGCGGCGTGCATGTCAGCGACGCGAGCAATGCGTCGCGGACCCTGCTGATGGATATCGACGGCGCGGGCGGCTGGGACGCGGGGCTGTGCGACCTGCTCGGCGTGCCGATGGCGCTGCTGCCCGAGATCGCGGGGTGTACCGCGACCGTCGGCAAGACCGATCGCGCGCTGTTCGGCGGTGCAATCCCGATATCGGGCATGGCGGGCGACCAGCAAGCGGCGACGATCGGCCAGGCGTGCCTCGCGCCCGGCCAGACCAAGGCCACCTTCGGCACCGGCGCCTTCATCCTGTCGGCGAGCGGGACGACGCGCCCGGTCTCGACCAACCGCCTGCTCGCGACGGTGCTGGTGCAGGAAGGCGACAAACGCAGCTATGCGCTCGAAGGGTCGGTGTTCGTCGCGGGCAGCCTGATCAAATGGCTGCGCGACGGGCTCGGGCTGCTCGCCAGCGCGGGCGAGAGCGAGGGGCTGGCGCGATCGGTCGCGGACAATGGCGGGGTCTATCTGGTCCCTGCCCTCGCGGGCCTTGGCGCGCCGCACTGGCGGCCCGACGCGCTCGCGGCGCTATCGGGGCTGAGCTTCGCCAGCAGCAAGGCGCATGTCGCGCGCGCCGCGCTCGAGGCGCAGGCCTATCAGGCGCACGATCTCAAAGCGGCCTTCGCTGCCGACGGGGTCGACTGGGCCGAACTCCGCATCGACGGCGGCATGGCCGCGAACGACTGGATGGCGCAGGACCTGGCCGACATGCTGGACCTGGTGGTCGAGCGGCCCGGCTTCGTCGAGAGCACCGCGCTGGGCGCGGCGATGCTGGCGGCGACGGGGGCCGGGCTCTATCCCGACCTCGCAAGCGCGGCGCAAGCGATGCGCGGCACCGCGACGCGCTTCACGCCGGCGCTCGACGCGCAGAAACGCAAAACGCGCCTTGCCGGGTGGCAAAGCGCGCTTGCAAAGGTCCTCGGCTGAGGAACCGAATCAACGCTTGAGGGTGAGGCCACCGAAGCGCTTGTTGAACTTCGCGACCTGGCCGCCCGCGTCGAGCAGGCGACCGGTGCCGCCGGTCCAGGCCGGGTGCGCGGTGGGGTCGATTTCGAGCGTCATCACGTCGCCCTCTTTGCCCCAGGTCGAGCGCGTCTGATATTCGGTGCCATCGGTCATCTTGACCGTGATCATGTGATAGTCGGGGTGAATGTCTTTTTTCATGTCTTAGGCTCCTGTGCCGCTGGTTTCCGACCAGCAACGTGAGTCGATGCTTCCCCGTCCGGGGCCGCGAAGCGGCGTCCCCTAACGACGAAAGCCATAATTTGCAAGCGGCGCTTAGTCCGTCGGCGGATCGGCGATCATCGCGGTGAACTGGCATTCGGTCGCCAGCTGGCCGCCGAGCATCGCGCGGCCCTCGAACTTGCAGATGTTGCGCTTCGCCTGCAAGATATTGACGTGGAGGTCGATCAGGACGCCGGGTTCGACCGGTTTCCGGAACTTCACCCCGTCGATCCCCATGAAATAGACGAGCTTGCCCGAACCGCCGAGGCCGAGCGACTCGACCGCGAGGATGCCGCCCGCCTGCGCCAGCGCCTCGACGATGAGGACGCCGGGCATGATCGGCCGGCCGGGGAAATGCCCCTGGAAAAAGGGCTCGTTCATCGTCACTGCCTTGACCGCGTGGATCGAGGTGTCCTTCACCATCGATTCCACCCGGTCGACGAGCAGCATGGGATAACGATGCGGCAGCAGCGTCAGGATCCGGCGGATGTCCACCGGCCCCATGGCGCCGTCCGAAGCTTCCCCGTCCGCCACGATCTTAGCGGGTGGTCGGCGCGCTGCCGGCCGGCGCCGGGGCAGCCGGCGTGCCCTGCGCTGCGCGAGCGGCGTCGATCAACTGCTGGTTGCGCTGCTGGACGAGCTGGCCGGGCTGGTAACCGGCGGGCACCGCGATCGACACGTTGGGCAGGATGCGGTTGAGTTCGGTCACCACGGCGTCGGTGATGTCGACATTATTCTCGCGCGCGAGCACCGCGTCGGGGTTGAGCAGCAGATCGACCTTCTTCGCGGTCATCGCGGCCTTGATCGCCTCGTTCATGCGAACGCTGATCTGGTCCTCGACATAAGCGATGGCGAGTTCGACCGGCGCGCCGATCTGGCTGAGCTCGGTGCTCGCGGCCTGGCGCTTGTCCTGCACCGCCTTGCCGGCAGCCTGAAGTGCGGCCTGGTTCTGCGGGGTCTTCTTCGCTTCCTCATTATATTTGGCGATGAGGACGTTGACCTCGGCCTGCAACGTCTGGGCGCGGGTGTTCTGCTGATCGATCTGCGCCTTGTAGGTCGTCTCGATCTGTTGCGAGGCGGTGGTGAAGGCGTTCGAACGCGCGGCGGCGACGCGAACGTCGGCGACGGCAACACCCTTGGCCTGGGCGAAGGCGGGAGCGGCGAGCATCGGCGAGACCGACAGCGTGGCGATCGCCAGCGCCGATGCGACAAAAAGCTTTTTCATTAGAATTGGGTTCCTACGTTGAATGAGAAGCGTTTGGTGTCATCGCCCTCTTCTTTGCGAAGGGCGTAAGCGAAGTCGATCCGGAAGGGACCGAAAGGAGAGTTCCAGTTGACCCCGGCGCCGATGGCGACGCGCGGCATCCAGGTGTCGCCGTAGAAGCGCTCCTCGAACGGCGCGAGCTGCGAGAAACCGGTCGGACAGGTGGTGTAGCTGTTGCCATTCGGGGTGCCGTCGGTGTTCAGGTCGCGCGTCGCGAACTGCTGGACGCCCGTGGTCGCGTTGCGGCAAAGGAATTTGGTGAGATTGTCGGTCGGATCCTTGAAGCTGGCGAGCGTCGTCAGCGTCGGACGCTTCACGCTGAACACCGAGCCGACATCGAGGAACACCGACGGCCGGAGCCCCAGTTCCTTGGCGCCGGTCCCGAGCGGAATGTCGACTTCGACCCGGCCCTGGTAATAGGCGCGGCCGCCGAGCGCGTCGTCGAACAGGTTGCGGCGGTTCGAGAGGTCGGCATTCAGGATCGGGTTTGCCGGATCGGTCAGATCGACGTCGGTGAAGCGGATAACGCGCGGGCCGATGCCGCGGATGTCGAAGCCGCGCATCTGCGGCTCGCCGAGGAAGAAGCGGTCGGTCAGGCGGACCTTGTCGCTCGTCGGGGTCGGACGTCCGCCGAAGGGATAGATATAGCCGCCCTCCGCCGAGATATTCAGGATGAAGCGGCTGCCGAGATTGAAATGCTTGCTGCCCGAAAGGCGGGTGCGGACATATTTGACGCTGCCGCCGAGACCGGCGAAATCCTGACTGATCGAGAGCGACTGGCCGCGCGTCGGGCGCAGGCGGTTGTCGCGGTCGTCATAGGCCAGGGTGAAACCGAGCAGCGAGGTCGTGCGGGTGCCGATCGCATCGCACAAATAACGGCCTGCGCGGAGAATGTCGCACTGGCCACCGAAATAGAAGCCGTCGGCGGGATCGCGACTGAGGGTCACATCGTCGTAGTTCAGGCTGTAGCGCCCGAAGGCCGACAGATATTCGGTCAGGGGCACGCCGACCGTCACCTGCGCACCGGTCGTGACCTGGCCGAAAGTCGTGCGGCGGTCGTTGCCCACGAAGTTGAACGAATTGAGGTCGCGGCGATAGATGCTGCCGCCGATCGATATGTTGCGGTCGAACAGATAGGGCTCGGTAAAGCCCAGCTCGATCGACTTCGAATAACTCGAATAATTGACCGACGCCTGGAGTTGCTGACCGAGGCCGCGGAAGTTGCGCTGGCGCACCGACGCCTGGAGCAGGAAATTCTCGATCGACGAGAAACCCGCCGACAGCGAGAGCTCGCCGGTCGGCTTTTCCTCGACATTGGTTTCGAGAATGATGCGGTCGGGGGCGCTGCCCTCCTTGCGCTCGATCTCCAGATTTTCCTGGAAATAGCCGAGGCTGTTGATGCGGTTCTCGGTACGTTTGACGCCGAAGCTGTTGAAGGCGTCGCCTTCGTTCAGGCGGAACTCGCGGCGGACCACCTTGTCCTGCGTCAGCGTGTTGCCGTTGACGTCGATCCGCTCGACATAGGTACGCGGGCTTTCGGCGACGTTGAAGGTAATATCCATCGTCCGCGTCTCGGGGTCGCGGCGGAACTCCGGATTGATGTCGGCAAAGGCATAGCCGAACAGGCCCGCGGTCTCGCTGAGACTTTCGACCGTATCCTCGACCTGCTTGGCGTCGTACCAGTCGCCTTCCTTCATCGGTAGCAAAGTCTTCAGCGTTTCCGGACGGAAATCGCGCAGCTCGCTCTCGACGTCGACCTTGCCGAATTTGTAGCGCTCGCCTTCCTCGACCACATAGGTGATGATGAAGTCCTGCTTGTTGCTGGTCAGTTCGGCCACCGCCGAGATCACGCGGAAGTCGGCATAGCCGTTCGACAGGTAAAAGAGGCGCAGCTTCTGCTGATCATAGGCCAGGCGGTCGGGATCGTAGCTGGTGTTCGAAGACAGGATCGTCAGCAACCCTGATTCCTTGGTCGCCATCTCGTCCTTGAGATCGCCGTCGCTGAACTTCTCGTTGCCGATGATGTTGATCTGGCGGACCTTCGACTTCGGCCCCTCGTTGATTTCGAAGACGACGTCGACGCGGTTCTGGTCGAGCGACACCATCTTGGGCTCGACAGTCGCGGCAAAGCGGCCCTGGCGCTTGTAGAGTTCGATGATGCGCGCAACGTCGGCACGGACCTTCGAACGTGTGAAGATCTGGCGCGGCGCAAGCTTGATCTCGGGACGGATCTTGTCTTCCTTGAGGCGCTTGTTGCCCTCGAGGATGACGCGGTTGATCACCGGATTCTCGGCCACCTGGATCGTCAGCGCGCCATTGTCGTCGCTGATCTGGAAATCCTTGAACAATTCGGTCGCGGCGAGGTCCTTGAGCGCCTGGTCGAGCGTCGCGCGATTATAGGTCTGCCCGACACGCAGGCGCAGGTACGACAGGATCGTCTGCGCCTCGAGCCGCTGGTTGCCGGTGACGGTGATCGAGCGAACGGTGGTTGCCGCGGGGACGGCCTCGGGCGCGGGGGCCGGAACGGTCGGCGCGGGGACCACGGGAGGCTGGACGCCCTGCGCCAGCGCGGGGCCCGCAAGCATCGTTCCAGCCATGAGGAACGCAGCCAAACGCGCCTGCGCCGAAAATTTGTGTGAAGCCACGCTGTTCATCCCGCAAAAATACTCAAAAAAGCGACAAACCCGCTTGCCCTCGGGTCCGCGCGCACTCCTGCCCCAGTCCGCTTATCCAATCAAGCGCGCGATCCGGTCCCAAACCCCGATTGAGCCCAAATCGTTGAAAGTCACGACCAGCATCAGCGTGACGATCGCCGCAAAGCCGAAACGAAAGGCCCATTCCTGAGCCTGCGGGGGCGCCGGCCGCCGCCGCACCGCTTCATAGCCGTAAAAAAGCAAATGGCCACCATCGAGCATCGGCAATGGCAACAGATTTATGAACCCCAGATTGATGGAGATGAAGGCCGTGAACATGATCAGATCCTCGATCCCCAGCGACGCGGCTTCGCCCGAAGCCTTGGCGATCTTGATCGGGCCGCCCATTTCCTTGATCGAACGCTGGCCGGTCAGGAACTGGCTCAATATCGACCCGGTCAGCCGGACGATCGCCGCGGTCTGCTTGATCCCCATCCCGACCGCCTCGACCGGCCCCGCGGCCGAATAGACCGGTTCCCCCGGCCATATGCCGAGGATCGCGCGTTCGGCCTTGTTGCCGAACTTGTCGGTCTCGGTGACCATCTGGGGCTTCAGCGTCACCGAGAAGCGCTCGCTGCCCCGCTGGATTTCCAGGATCGCGGGTTTGCCGAGATCGAAGGCGATCGTGCGCGGAATGTCCGCGAACAGGTCGATGGGCTGTCCGTCGATCGACAGGACGCGGTCGCCTGCCACGAGGCCGGCTTCGGCAGCGGGGCGTCCAGGTTCGACCTTCCCGACCACCGGGGGCGTCCGGCCGACGCCATAGGCCATCGCAAAGGCTGCGAAAATCGCGATTGCGAACAGGAAGTTGGTCACCGGCCCCGCGAGGACGATCAGCGCGCGCTTCCAGACCGGCTGGGCGGGAAAGGTGTGCGAACGTTCTTCGGCCGGCAGCGCCTGCCACTCGGCGTCGGGCTGGCTCACTGCATCGCGGTCGCCCGCGAACTGGACATAACCGCCCAGCGGCAGCCAGCCGATCTTCCATTCGGTGCCGCGCTTGTCGGTCCAGCCCAATATCTTGCGCCCGAAGCCGATCGAGAAGGTGTCGGCCTTTACCCCGCACCACCGCCCGACGATATAATGGCCATATTCATGGACAAAGACCAGCGGGCCGAGGACCGCGAGGAAGGCGACGAAATAGAGCCAAATCGGCACGTCAGGCATGTTCGTACTGATCCACAAAATGAGAGGCGGCTGCGCGCGATGACGCATCGACGCTGAATATGTCGTGAAGCGACGCCGGGGTCGCGGGCGCGGCGGCATCGAGCACGCGCCGCACCGTATCGACGATCGCCGGGAAGGAGATGCGGCCCGCGAGGAATGCGGCGACCGCCACCTCGTTCGCGGCGTTGAGCTGCGCCGGGCGCGCTCCCCCTTCGGCGATGGCGGCGCGGCAGAGCGCGGTCGCGGGGAAACGCACCTCGTCGGGCGCCTCGAAATCGAGCCGCGCGATACCGGCGAGGTCGAGCGGGGCGCAGGGCGTCGCCATGCGATCGGGCCAGGCGAGCGCGCTGGCAATGGGGATCCGCATGTCGGGCGAACCGAGCTGCGCGAGCGTCGAGCAGTCGACATATTCGACGAGGCTGTGGATCACCGACTGCGGATGGA
Organism: Sphingomonadaceae bacterium 3R27E2-A; assembly: GCA_005503165.1. Lineage (GTDB taxonomy): Bacteria > Pseudomonadota > Alphaproteobacteria > Sphingomonadales > Sphingomonadaceae > Sphingopyxis. The sequence goes on along the minus strand of SCNT01000005.1, from coordinate 40,740 downwards.
CGAGGATCTCGATGCGGTCGAGCCCGACGGGGAACAGATGATAGGCCTCTATCAGTTCGAGGCCCTTATTCATCATCGTCGCCGAATCGACGCTGATCTTGGCGCCCATCGACCAGTTGGGATGCGCGACGGCCTCAGCGGGCGTTACGCGCGCCATGTCGGCGGCGCTCATCGTGCGGAAGGGGCCGCCGCTCGCGGTCAGGATGATGCGGCGCACCTGCTCGATCCGTCCGCCCGCGAGGCACTGGAAGATGGCATTATGCTCGCTGTCGACCGGCAGGATCGGCGCGCCCGAGGCGCGTGCCGCGGCGGTCATCAACTCGCCCGCCGAGACAAGGGCTTCCTTGTTGGCGAGCGCCACGGGGGTGCCCGCTTCGAGCGCGGCCATCGTCGGGGCGAGCCCGGCGCAGCCGACGATCGCCGCCATGACGAGGTCAGTCGGCGCCCTGGCCGCAGCGACCAGCGCGTCGGCGCCCGCGGCGGCCTCGATCCCTGTGCCGGCGAGCGCCTCGGCGAGGTCGGCGTAGCGCGCCTCGTCGGCGATCACCGCCACCGCGGGACGGAACTCCTTTGCGAGCTTCGCCAGTTCGGCGACGTCGCTGTTCGCGGTGAGCACCGCGACCTGCCAGCTGTCGCCGTCGCGGCGCACGAGGTCGAGGGTCGATTGTCCCACCGATCCCGTCGCACCGAACAGCGAGAGGCGGCGCGTCATGTCAGTGCGCCGTCCGCACGATGAGATCGCCGGCGAAGGCGAGGCCGCCGAGGACCAGCGCGACCGGCAGCAGGCCGTCGACGCGGTCGAAGACCCCGCCGTGACCGGGGATCAGCGTGCCCGAATCCTTGACCCCCGCGCGGCGCTTCATCCAGCTCTGGCCGAGGTCGCCGAGCTGCGCGAGCAGACCCATGATAAGGCCGATCCAGAGCGGCACGCCGATGATGCCCGCGCGGTCGCCCAGCGTCGCGCCCGCGACGAGCGCAGCGATCATGCCGCCGAAAAGCCCCGACCAGGTTTTGGACGGGCTGATCCTGGGCGCCAGCCGCGCGCCGCCGAAAGCCCGCCCGGCGAAATAGGCGCCGATGTCGGTCGCCCACACCATCGCAAAGACCCAAAGCGCCGCGGTCATGCCGAGCGTGTCGCGGATGAACCAGAGCCCGCCGACCGCGCCGATCGTCAGCACCGGGCCGAGGATCGTCAGCGCGCCCTTGGCGCCGCCCGAAAGCGTCATCGCGCGCACCAGCGCGAACCACTCGACGAGCAGCAGCGCCGCGCCGACGAGCAGCAGCAGCGCAAAGGCGATGCCGCCGAACCAAAGCGCAGCGCCCGCGATGGCGAGCAGCACGATCGCCGATCCAATGCGCACCATCAGGTCCGATTTGACCGCTGCCATGATCTTAGAGTCCCCCGTAGCGGCGCTCGCGCCGCGCAAATTGGTCGAGCGCCGCCTTCAGGTCGGCGGGAGCGAAGTCGGGCCAGAGCTTGTCGGTGAAATAAAGCTCGGCATAGGCCGACTGCCACAGCAGAAAGTTCGACAGCCGCACCTCGCCCGAGGTGCGGATGAGGAGGTCGAGCGGCGGCATGTCGGCGGTGTCGAGGTGCGCCTCGATTGCCTCCGCGGTGATCGCGCCGCCGGCCGCGGCGGCACGCGCCGCACGCACCAGCTCGTCCTGCGCCCCGTAATTGAGCGCTACTGCCAGCGTCGTCCGCTTGTTCCCCGAGGTACGTTCGAGCGCATTGTCGATCAGTGCGACGACATCGGGCGCCAGCGCGCGCCAGTTGCCGATAACCTTCAGCTTGACGTCGTTGGCGGCGAATTCGTCGAGGTCGGAAAGGATGAAGCGCTTCATCAGTCCCATGAGGTCGTTGACCTCTTCCTCGGGCCGTTTCCAGTTCTCGGAACTGAAGGCGTAGAGCGTCAGCGCCTCGAGCCCCATGTCGCCCGCGGCGCGGACGATCGTGCGCACCGCCTCGACCCCGGCCTTGTGTCCGGCGACGCGCGGCAGCAGCCGCTTTTTCGCCCAGCGGCCGTTCCCGTCCATGATGATCGCGACGTGGCGCGCGCCCTGGGTCATCGGTTTAGCCCAGGATTTCCTTTTCCTTGGCGGTCGCGGCGGCGTCGATCTCGGCGATCGTGCTGTCGGTCAGCTTCTGGACGTCGGTCTCGGCGCGCTTGCGCTCGTCCTCGCTGATTTCCTTCTTGTTCTCGTCGGTCTTGAGATTGTCCATGCCGTCGCGGCGGACGTTGCGGACCGCGACGCGTGCCTTTTCGGCATATTGCCCCGCGAGCTTCGACAACTCCTTGCGGCGCTCCTGCGTCATTTCGGGGATCGGCAGGCGGAGCGTCTGGCCGTCGACGATGGGGTTGAGGCCGAGCCCCGCAGAGCGGATCGCCTTGTCGACCGGGCCGACGTTCGACTTGTCCCACACCTGTACCGACAGCAGGCGCGGTTCGGGGGCGCTGACCGAGGCGACCTGGTTGAGCGGCATGTGGCTGCCATAGACCTCGACCGTCACCGGATCGAGCAGCGCGGTGTGCGCGCGGCCGGTGCGCAGGCCCGCAAGATCGCTTTTCAGCGATTCGACCGCGCCGTGCATGCGGCGCTCGAGATCGGCCTTGTCGTATTTCGGCATAGTCAGTTCCTCTCTTATGCATGTCCGGCGGCGTCGCTGACGACGGTCGAGACACCCTCGCCCGCCAGCACGCGCGCCAGATTGCCCGCTTCGCGGATGTTGAACACCACGATCGGGATATGATTGTCGCGGCACAGCGCGACCGCGCTGGCGTCCATCACCTTCAGATTGTCGGCGAGCACGCGGTCGTAGCCGAGGGTGTCGTAACGGACCGCCCTGGGGTCCTTCTTGGGATCGGCGTTGTAAACGCCGTCGACGCTGGTGCCCTTCAGCAGCGCGTCGCACTTCATCTCGGCGGCACGCAGCGCGGCGCCGCTGTCGGTGGTGAAATAGGGCGCGCCCACGCCCGCGGCGAAGATCACGACGCGGCCCTTTTCGAGATGGCGTTCGGCGCGGCGGCGGATTACCGGTTCGCACACCTTGTCCATCTCGATTGCCGACTGGACGCGCGTCTGGACACCGAGCTGCTCGAGCGCATTCTGCATCGCGAGCGCGTTCATCACCGTCGCCAGCATGCCCATGTAATCGGCCTGCGCGCGGTCCATGCCCTTGGCGGCGCCCGCCATGCCGCGGAAGATGTTGCCGCCGCCGATGACGAGGCAGATTTCGAGCCCGCGATCCTTGGCTTCCTTGACCTCGGCCGCCATGCTCGCGACCGTTTCGGGATCGATGCCGAAGGGGGTCGAGCCCATCAGCGCCTCGCCCGACAGCTTGAGCAAAATGCGTTTCATGCCGGGCAATGCCATGTCGGGGGGAACCTCTCGCTACTCTATATATGCGAATGGCGCGCACCCTAGAGCGGGCACGCGCCATTGCCAAGCGGACTGCCGCGCCAAGGCGCCGCAATCCGGCGTTTCTTTTCAGACGCCGGCGACCGCCGCGACTTCCGCCGCGAAATCGCTTTCTTCCTTCTCGATGCCCTCGCCGAGCTGGAAGCGGGTGAACCCCTTGAGCGTGATTGTCGCGCCCACGTCCTTGCCGGCCGCGGCGACGACCTCGGCGACCGGAGTCTTGCCGTCCATCACGAACAGCTGCGACAGCAGCGCATTTTCCTTGCGAAACTTCGCGATCGAGCCGTCGACCATCTTGGCGACGATATCGGCGGGCTTGCCCGATTGCGCGGCCTTTTCCTCAGCGATGGCGCGTTCGCGCGCGACGAGGTCGGCGTCGAGATCGTCGCCGTTCAGCGCCAGCGGGTTGGCGGCCGCGACGTGCATCGCGAGCTGCTTGCCGAGCGGTTCGAGCACATCGGCGCCCGCGGTCGATTCGAGCGCGACGAGCACGCCGATCTTGCCCATGCCCGGGGCCGCGGCGTTGTGGACATAGGCGGTGACGACGCCCGAATTCACCGACATGACGGCCGAACGGCGCAGCGACTGGTTCTCGCCGATGGTGGCGACGTTCTGCGTCAGCGCCTCGGCGACGGTGCCGCCGGTCGGGTAAGCGGCAGCGCCCAGCGCCGCGATGTCCGTGACGCTGCCGGCGAGCGCAACATTGGTGACGTCGCGGACGAAGGCCTGGAACTGCTCGTTCTTGGCGACGAAGTCGGTCTCGCTGTTGACCTCGACCATCGCACCGCGGGTGCCGTCGGTGGCGACACCGACCAGGCCCTCGGCGGCGACGCGGCCGGCCTTCTTGGCAGCAGCGGCGAGGCCCTTGGTGCGCAGCCAGTCGATCGACGCTTCGATGTCGCCGTTGTTCTCGGCGAGCGCCTTCTTGCAGTCCATCATGCCCGCGCCGGTGCGGTCGCGCAGTTCCTTGACGAGTGCGGCCGTAATCTCAGCCATGGGAAAATCCTTTCATAAGGGGCGGGTCCTGGTGCCCGCGGGGCGCCCGCGCGCATGGCGGGGCGATAAGTCAAACCGATGACAGGGACGGCGCGGGCGTGCTGCCGCGCCGTCCCGTCATGCGAGCGCGCTCAGGCGTCGCTCTGGCGTTCGGTTTCGGCGGCGGCTTCGGCCGGGACCTGTTCGTCCTCGGTCACCGGAGCGGTTGCTTCTTCGGTCAGCGCTGCTTCGGCGACGGGCTCGACGGCCGCGCCCAGGTCTTCGCCGCGGTCGGCGCGGGCCTGCTGGCCGCCACGCGTCGCGGCCTGCGCCACGGCGTCGCAATAGAGGCGGATGGCGCGCGCGGCGTCATCGTTCGCCGGGACCGGGAAAGCGATGCCATCGGGCGAAACGTTCGAATCGAGGATCGCGACGACGGGGATGCCAAGGACATTGGCTTCCTTGATCGCCAGCTCTTCCTTGTTCGCGTCGATCACGAACATCACGTCGGGAATGCCGCCCATGTCGCGGATGCCGCCGAGGCTGAGCTCGAGCTTGTCGCGTTCGCGGGTGCGGTTCAGCACTTCCTTCTTGGTCAGGCCCGAGGTGTCGCCGGCGAGCTGCTCTTCGAGCGTCTTGAGACGCTTGATCGAGTTCGAGATCGTCTTCCAGTTGGTGAGCATCCCGCCCAGCCAGCGGTGGTTGACGAAATGCTGGCCCGACGCGCGGGCGGCGTCGGCGATCGGGCCCTGCGCCTGGCGCTTGGTGCCGACGAACAGCACCTTGCCGCCCGAGGCGGCCGACGAGGCGACAAATTCCAGAGCGCGTGCAAAAAGCGGCACGGTCTGGGACAGGTCGAGAATGTGGATGCCGTTGCGCGCGCCGAAGATATACGGCTTCATGCGCGGGTTCCAACGATGGGTCTGGTGGCCGAAGTGGGCGCCAGCTTCGATAAGATTCTGCATCGTGACGACAGGTGCCGCCATGGTCTTTCTCCTTCCGGTTGGTCCTCTGGAAAGCAAGAACCGGGGTCCGCAAGCGGATGACCCGGCACCGGTTTATGTGCGCCTTCCATGTGGAATGGGCGGGCCGTTAGCGGCAGCCGCGGCCAAAAGCAAGGGCCCGGCGGCACTTTTCGTCGCATTGGCTACCAAGTTGCACGACGGGGACGGGCTCGCCCCGGCGACGAAATGACTCCGTTCGTCGCAAATGGCTTGAGAACAAAACAGGAACATGGAACGATTTGCGTAACGAAACCGTCACCGATGGACATGGTTTCGCACAAAGAAACCGGAAGGACAAGATGATGGTTCAGGTCGCTGCCGCTCTCCTATTCGCCATTGCCGCCGGGCTGGGCATCACCGTGATCCTGGCGATGCTCAAGACGAACGAGAATGCGATTCTCTCGTCGCTGCTGGGCGAAGGCGCGTTTCCGATCCGCAACGCCCCGCATCCGGGGCCCGCAACGAATGTCGTCAAATTGCGCCAGCGCGGCGATCGCCGCGACGCGCCCCGCCCCGTGCGCCTGACGGCACGCACTGCGCCGCAGCTCAGCCGCGCCGCCTGACCCGCGCGTAGCTGGCGATGCCGAAGGGCAGCAGCGTCAGATAGACCGCGCACACCCCGAGCAAAGTCCACCATGGCGCGGTCACCAGCGCCGCGCCGAACAGCCCTACCCCTGCTAGCGCGAATAGCCGCCACGAGCGGCGCAGGCGGAACGACGACCAGCTGTAGGTCGGGATTGCCGAGATCATCAGCATCGCAACGCCGATCGCCCAGGGCATGACGACATACCACTCGCGGAACAGGTCGTTTTCGGTGACCAGCCACAGATAGACCGGGACGAAGGACAGGCCGGCGCCTGCGGGCGCGGGAATGCCGGTCATGAAGCCCGCCGACTTGTGCGGCTGGAAATCGGCATCCATGCGCGAATTGAAGCGCGCAAGGCGAAGCGCGCAGCACACCGCGAGCGCGAGCGCTGCGGTCCAGCCGAACTTCGGCGCATATTGCAGCGACCAGAGGAACAGGATCATGGCGGGCGATACGCCGAAGGCGATGACGTCCGAAAGCGAATCGAGCTCGGCGCCGAACTTGCTCTGCGCGCGCAGCAGCCGGGCGATGCGGCCGTCCATGCCGTCGAGCACGCCGGCGACGATGATCATCGTGATCGCCGCAGCCCATTCGCCGTCGATGCCGAACCGGACGCCGGTCAGGCCCGAACAGAGTGCGAGGATCGTAATGGCGTTGGGGACGAAGGCGCGCAGGGGAATCCCGCCGATACGGCGCCCCGCGGCATCCGCCGGAACCTCCTCGCGGCCGGTCATCCTACTGCCCGATGCCGTCGATGACCCCGGCGGTGCCGATCCGCGCGACGACCGTCTCGCCCGCCAGCGTGCGCTGACCGAGCAGCACCTGCGGCGTCGTGCCCGCGGGCAGATAGACGTCGACGCGGCTGCCGAAGCGGATCAGGCCGATGCGCTGACCGGTCGACACCTCCTGCCCCATGCTGACGAAGGGCAGGATGCGCCGCGCGACGAGGCCGGCGATCTGGGTGAAACCGACGCGCATCCCGTCGGCGCGCTCGACGACGAAATGCTGGCGCTCATTCTCTTCGCTCGCCTTGTCGAGGTCGGCGTTGACGAATTTTCCCGGGATATAGACAATCTTGCGCAGGGTGCCGGCGATCGGGGTGCGATTGATGTGCACGTCGAAGACGCTCATGAAGATCGAAACACGCAGCATCGGCGCCGCGCCGAGCCCGTCGGGACCCGCGATTTCCGGCGGCGGCGGCACTTCGGCGATCTGCGTGACCAGCCCGTCGGCGGGCGCGACGACATAGTCCGCACCGACCGGCGTAATGCGCACCGGATCGCGGAAGAAGGCCGCGACCCAAACGGTCACGCCGAGCATCAGCCATGGCACGATCGGCCAGCCGAGCAGGAAAAAACAGAGGGTGACGATCGCCGCGATCAGGACGAATTTGCGCCCCTCGGGATGGATCGAGGGCCAGTGCCACTTGATACCGCCGCCGGGGCGGTTGGAAGAGATGGAAGACATGGGGGCTTCTTCTAGGGTCGCGATCTCTCACTGACAACGGAATAAGCCGAGCGATGTTCCCTGCGTGGCCCCATCGACGCTCCACCGTGACGTTTGACCAAAGGCTCGGCTTTGCCTAAGGCCCGCTGCAACTCGACTCCCCAAGGAAAAGGCACGCATATGGGCAAGATCAAGGTAGCGAACCCGGTCGTCGAACTCGACGGCGACGAAATGACGCGGATCATCTGGCAGTGGATTCGCGAGCGCCTGATCCTCCCCTATCTCGACGTCGATCTCCACTATTACGACCTCGGCATCGAGGAACGCGACCGCACCGACGACAAGATCACCGTCGAAGCCGCGAATGCGATCAAGAAATATGGCGTCGGCGTGAAGTGCGCCACGATCACCCCCGACGAAGCCCGCGTCGAGGAATTCGGCCTCAAGAAGATGTGGAAGTCGCCCAACGGCACGATCCGCAACATCCTCGGCGGCGTCGTCTTCCGCGAGCCGATCGTGATGAAGAATGTCCCGCGCCTCGTGCCCGGCTGGACCGACCCGATCGTCGTCGGCCGCCACGCCTTTGGCGACCAGTATAAGGCGACCGACTTCCGCGTCCCCGGCCCCGGCAAGCTGCGCCTGGTGTTCGAGGGCGAGGACGGCACGCTGATCGACGAGGAAGTGTTCCAGTTCCCCTCGGCGGGCGTGGCGATGGGCATGTACAACCTCGACGATTCGATCCGCGACTTCGCGCGCGCCAGCCTGAATTACGGCCTCGCCCGCGAATGGCCGGTGTACCTGTCGACCAAGAACACGATCCTCAAAGCCTATGACGGCCGCTTCAAGGATCTGTTCGAGGAAGTTTTCCAGGCCGAATTCAAGGCGAAGTTCGACGCGCTCGGCATCGTCTACGAGCACCGCCTGATCGACGACATGGTCGCCTCGGCGCTCAAGTGGAGCGGCAAGTTCGTCTGGGCGTGCAAGAACTACGACGGCGACGTCCAGTCGGACACGGTCGCGCAGGGCTTCGGCTCGCTCGGCCTGATGACCAGCGTCCTGATGACCCCCGACGGCCAGACCGTCGAATCCGAAGCTGCCCACGGCACCGTCACCCGCCACTATCGCATGCACCAGCAGGGCAAGGCGACCTCGACCAACCCGATCGCGTCGATCTTTGCGTGGACCGGCGGGCTCAAGCACCGCGGCAAGCTCGACGGCAATGCCGCGCTGGTGAAGTTCGCGGACGATCTCGAAAAGGTCTGCGTCGCGACGGTCGAAAGCGGCAAGATGACCAAGGACCTGGCGCTGCTGATCGGCCCCGACCAGAACTGGCTGACCACCGAGGGCTTCTTCGAGGCGATCGTCGAAAATCTCGAAACCAAGATGGGTGCCTGACAAACAAGCAAAAAGCTTGAGATAGCTATCTAGCCAAGGGGGGCCGGCCTGCATAAGGTCGGCCCCTATGGTATCGGAAACCGAAACTTCGGCCATCGGCAACGCGCTGGTGGTGCTCGGCGCCGCAGGCGTCGTCATCCCCGCCTTCGCGCGCTTCAGGATTTCGCCGGTCATCGGCTTCATCCTCGTCGGGCTGCTCGTCGGGCCGTCGGGGCTGGGCGCGCTCGCGGGCGACTATCCGTGGCTCGAGCATGTCACCATCGGCTCGACCGAGGATATCGCGCTCTTCGCCGAGTTCGGCATCATCCTGCTGCTCTTCTCGATCGGGCTTGAGCTGTCTTTTCGGCGGTTGTGGCAACTAAGGAAGCTGGTGTTCGGGATCGGTGCGGCGGAATTGTTCGTCGCGGGCGGCATCCTCGGCACCGCGCTGTTGCTCTTCGGCGAACATTCGACCGCTGCGGCCTATGGCCTCGGCATCGCGCTCGCCTTGTCGTCGACCGCGCTGGTACTGCCGATCGCGGGAACCAAGTCGGCGGTCGGGCGAGCGAGCTTTTCGATGCTGTTGTTCGAAGATCTCGCGCTCGTCCCGATCATCTTCATCCTCGCCGCGCTGTCGCCGACGGCCGCGGGCGACAGCGCCGAACTGGCGCTGACGACGCTCTGGCAGGGTGCGCTCGTCGTCGCGGCGCTCGCGATCGGCGGCTGGTTCCTGCTGCCGCGCATCTTCGCGCAGGCCGCGCGTGCCAAGGATCCCGAGCTGTTCCTCGCGGCGAGCCTGCTGGTCGTCATCGTCGCGGCGCTCGCGACCGCCGCGGTCGGCCTGTCGCCGATCGTCGGCGCGCTGCTCGCTGGCCTGATGATCGCCGAGACCGAATATCATGAGGAGGTCGAGGCAATCACCGCGCCCTTCAAGGGCCTCGCGCTCGGAGTGTTCCTGATCAGCGTCGGCATGGGGCTGAACCTCAAGACCATCGCCGCGCACTGGCCCGCGCTGATCGCCGCGGTGGTCGGCGTGGTGCTTATCAAGGCGCTGGTCACGGCGGCGCTGCTGCGCTTCTCGGGCGCGGTGCGACGCGGCACCGCGGCCGAGGTCGGCCTGCTGATGGCGAGCCCCTCGGAAACCACCCTGATCGTGCTCGCGACCGCGCTGCAGGCGCAGCTCATCAGCCGCGACACTGCCGAATTCTGGCAGCTGGTCACCGCGATCGGCCTGACGATCACGCCCCTGCTCGCCCGCGTCGGCCACGATATCGCGCGGCGGATCGAGATGCGCAGCGGCGACAGCCAGGACGAGGAGACCCCCGAGGGCCGCACCGTCGTCGTCGGCTTCGGCCGCGTCGGCCACACCGTCGCGCAATTGCTGCGCGAGCATGGCCGTCCCTACATCGCCGTCGATGCCGACATCGACACCGTCGCGGCGGCTCGGCGCGCGGGCTTCATCGTGCGCTTCGCCGACGTCGCGCGCCCGGGCAGCCTCGACAAGCTGGGCATCGAAAGCGCGCATGCGATCGTGCTGACGATGGACGACCCGGTGCAGCAGCTGCGCATGACCAAGGCGATGCGCCGCAAATATCCCGACCTGCCGATCATCAGCCGCGCGCGCGATTCGGACCATGCCGCCGCACTCTACCAGGCCGGCGCGACCGACGCGGTGCCCGAGACGCTCGAAAGCTCGCTGCAGCTCGCCGAAGCGGTACTGATCGACCTGGGCGTCGCGATGGGCCCGGTGATCGCCTCGATCCACGACGTGCGCGCCAGGATGCGCCACGAGATCATGACCAAGGGCGCGCTCGAGCGCGAGCCGCGCATCCGCCGGGTGCGGCGCCCGGTCGAGGGCAGCGACCCGGGTTAACGGCCGCCCGCCGCCCCCGCCGGCTTGTTCTGCGCCGATGCCTCGGCGAGCGTCATCCCCTTCGGCAGGATCGCGAGCGACCATTGTTTCGCAGGGACCAGATATTGTTTCGCAAGCCGCTGGATGTCGGCCGCGGTCACCGCAGCGATGTCCTGCTCCATCGACAGCGCCGCCGCTGCCACGCGCGGATCTCGCGTCGCGCCTTCGAGCAGGTACATCCAATAGACATTGCCCGTCGAAGCGCGCGTCACCTGCTCGCGGATCGGCCCCACGTTGCGCGCCAGTTCGTCGGCGCTGACCGGATTAGCCACAAGGTCGGCGGCGATGTCGCGCGCAATCGCATAGAAACCGCCGATGTCCTTCGGCGCGAGCAGGCTGCCGACGAGCAGGTAACCACCGGTGTCGAAGCCCGTTGGCCAATGATTGTCGACCACCGGGCCATAGCTCGCGCCCTGGTCGGCGCGCAGGCGATCGAATAGGCGGTCGTTGAAGATCGCGCCGAGCACGTCGAAGGCGCGGGCGTCGCGCGGGTTGGCGAAGCCGCCGCTGGTCGGCCAGGCGGTCATCGCCGCCGCCTGTCCCTTGTCGCCTCGGTGATAGGCGAGCGCCGGGGTGGCGACGTGCGGCGCGAAGGCAACCGTCTGGCCCGCCGCGGGCAGGATCGCCTTGCGCGGCGCAAGCGCGCCCAGCGTGTCGGACAGGATCTTGCGGTAATCGACCGCCGACAGGTCGCCGAAGACCTGCACCTCGATCGGCCCACTGGCGAGCCGCGGCTCCCAGAAGGCGCGGAAAGCCGCGGGCGTCAGCGCTTCGATCGCCGCCTTGTCGGGAGGTGACCAGCGCTTGTCGTCGGCGGTGAGCCAGCCGCGCAGATTGCGGTCGAGCACCGCATTGGGCGTCGCGTCGTTGAGGTCGTAGCCCGTGAGATAGCCGATGCGCAGGCGCTCGACCGGCGCCGCGTCCCAGCGCGGGCTTGAGAGCTTCGCCGCAATGAGGCGCAACTGGTCGTCGAGATCTTCAGGTTTGCTCTCGGCCGACAGCTCGAAGGCATCATCGTCGATCGCGAAATTGAGCTGAATCTGACGCCCGTTGGTGATGGCGTCGATCTCGTTCTGCCCCCACGGCCCGACCCCGCTGGCGACCACGGCATAGTCGCCGGTCCACAAGAGGTTGGGCTCGTTCGCCGCGACGCTGCGGTTGCCGGTACCAAAGCGGACGTTGACGCGCACCTTGCCCGGCTCGACCATATTGTTCGAGACGAGCGCGGTGACGCCGTTGCCGAATTCGAGCCGTTCGGCGCGCAGCCCCAGGAGCCGCTCGCTCTTCACGACCGGCGTCGGCGTCCCGAGCGCGGGCAGTTGGTTGAAATTGACGTCGGCGGCGGCCAACCGGTCGTCGCGAATCACCGCGGGCGCCTTGAGCGCGGCGAGCAGCGCAGGCTGGCCGCCCGCGATCGGTGTCGGGGTGGTCAGCACGACGCGCGTGGCTTCGCCCGAGAAGATCGCCTTGCTGATATCGAGCATCACCTGCGGCGTCGCCGAGGCGCGGATCGCGGCGAACATGTCGACCTGGCCCTGCGGGCTGGTCACCGTCTCGCCAATGTCGACCGCGCGCACCATGTCGTCCGCGAGCCGCGCGCCGGGTTCGTTGCGCGCATTTTGCAGTTCCTTTACGAGGAACGCCTGAATTTCGTTCGCCTCGCGGTCGATATCGGCCTGCGACGGCGGATTCTGCGTCGCATCGGCGATCACTCCGCGGACGTCGGCAAGCGCCGCTTTCCAGTCGCCGAGCGGCACGATCTGCGCCAGCGTGACGTCGGCGCTGCGGCTGACATATTGCTGCTCGGCGGTGGCGACGAGATAGCTGCCGCCCGCGCGGGCGCGATTCTCGAGCCGCCGGTTGACGAGCGCGATCGACAGGAATTCGAGATAGAGCCGCCGCGTGTTTTCGACCGTGTCGATGCGTTTCACCCACGGGCGGACCATCGCCAGCGTCAACGCCGGCGGCTGGTTGGGCTCGACGATCGACAGCGCGGCGGGCGCCTTCGGATCGGGCTTGCCGAAGTCGGGCTGCTTGGGCGCCGGGCCATCGGATTTCCAGTCACCATAATATTTGGCGATCAGTCGCGCGAATTCGGCAGGGTCGCCGTCGCCCACGACGACCACCACGGCGCGGTCGGGGCGATACCAGCGGTCGTGGAACGCCGCGACGGCGCCGGCGCGCGCCGCGGCGAGCGATTCATTGGTGCCGATCGGCGAGCGGTCGCCGAGCAGTTGCCCGGCGAAGAGATGGGCGTTGGTCGCGTCGGCGATCCGCTTCTGCGGCCCGTCCGATTCGCGCAGCTCGGACATCACCACGCCGCGCTCGGCTGTCACGGCGGCCTCCGAGATGCGTGGCTCGCGCACCATGCCCGCGAGCAATTTCATGCTCTCGTCGAGATTGGCGGGCGTCGCGCTGGGCAGATCGAGCTGGTAAACTGTCTGGGTGGGGGTGGTCTGGGCGTTCGAATCGCTGCCGAAGCTGACCCCGAAGCGCTGCCAGATGCGCTTCGCTTCGCCATCGGGGATATGCTCGGACCCGCGGAAGGTCAGATGTTCGAGCAGATGCGCAAAGCCGCGCTCGCTTTCGGTTTCGAACATCGACCCGACGTCCATGCGCACGCGGATCGACACCTGGCCCGGCGGCACGCCATTATTGCGCACCGCATAGCGCACGCCGTTGGGAAGGGTGCCGAACTGCCACGCGGTGTCGCGCGGGATATCGCTGCCTTCGTAGAGCCAGCTGTCGGGGCGGACCTCGACGGTGCCGGTCTCCGCCTGCGCGAGCGCGGAGGGCGACGTCGACAACAGCGCGGCGACGATGCCGGCGGCGAGGAAGGAACGGACGAAGCGCGGGGGAAGCGCGGACAGGCTGGACATTGGCCTATCTTAACGCCTCCGAACCTTGCTCGCCACTGAACTGTCACGCGACTTGCTCTCTTCACCGCATCTGCCTAGCCCTCGGACATGACCGACAACCCCGCCCCGCCCCTCATCGCGCTCGTCCAGATGACGAGCGGCATCGATCCCGACACCAATCTGGCGGTGATGGACCGCGCGCTCGCCGCCGCCGCGGACGCGGGAGCGGTCATGGCTTTTTTTCCCGAAATGTCGGTGCTGCTCGACCGCGATCGCGCGCGGTCGGCGACACATATCGTGCCCGAAGGCGATAGCCCCTGGATCGCCGCCTATGGTGCGATGGCGCGGCGCCACGGGCTGTGGATCCACAGCGGGTCGGCGCCATTCCTGTCCGACGACGGCACCCGCCGGGTCAACCGCAGCCATGTGGTCGCCGCCGACGGCTCGGTCGTCGCGCGGTACGACAAGATTCACATGTTCGACGTATCGCTCCCCTCGGGCGAGAGCTGGAGCGAATCGTCGAGCTACGCCGGCGGCAAGGCGCTTGTGGTGGTCGAAACGCCCGTCGGGACGCTGGGGCTCAGCATCTGCTACGACCTGCGCTTTCCCGAACTCTATCGTGCGCTGGTCGAGCAAGGGGCCGAACTGCTCGCGATTCCTGCTGCCTTCACGGTCTCCACCGGCGAGGCGCATTGGCACGTCCTGATGCGCGCGCGGGCGATCGAGAATGGTTGTCACCTGCTGGCGGCGGCGCAGTCGGGGATGCACGCCGACGGGCGGTCGACCTATGGGCATAGCGTGGCCGTCGGGCCGTGGGGCGAGATGCTGGCAGAAGCACAGGCGGCGCCGGGCGAGGATTACACGCTGGTGGTGGCGCCGGTCGATCAGGGCGCGACGGAACGCGCGCGGCAGGCGATCCCGCTGGCACGGTCGCGGGCGAATCGCGGGGTCGATCTCTAACCCCGATGCAGCGCAGAACGTGCAGCGCGCGGGCCTGGGGATGGCGGACCGCCAAGGCCTTCTTTTGTCATCCAGGCTTGTATCCGGTCGACGCGAGGACGGCGTGACATTGCAAAGTTCAGGAAAGTTCAGGAAAGTCCAGCCCTGTGCGAGGCCGATCTGGATTTGGCTGCAGGCTGAAAACTGGCCGTGCGCCGCGTCTTACCCGCCAATTGAGAACGAGCCGGACGGGGGCTGGCATTTGGGGGTAATGCAGATAAGGCGTTTTTGAAGGCTTCGTCGGTGTTGGGGCGGAGGGCTGATGTTCGCCCTATCCCGTTCCGCGGCGAAAGCCGGGGTCCAGGGTGTGAGAATCGCGCGTCCCATCTGGGCCCCGGCTTTCGCCGTGGATCACAGACTCCGGCTTTGCCAACCTGCGCCACCCCCGGGCTTGATCCGGCGTGACGCCATTGAAATAGCCGCCCACGCCCGATACCCGCCATCCGGCGTCCACGCACCCCGCGGCACCCAGACGTGCAAAAGGCCCCGAACCAAGTCCGGAGCCTTCTGAACTCTTGCGCGAACGCGCCAGCTTACGGGCTGGTCGGGGTATCGCTGTTGTTGCCGGCGGCAATCGCGATGCCGCCGATGATGGCGATCAGCGCGAGGAGGGCGATGATCCAGCTGGATCCTTCCAGCTCGCTCTGGCCTTCAACGGCCGAAACAGCGCTGACGTCGTCGAACGACACCGCCGAAATGGCGGGCGCAGCCGAAGCAGCAACCGGAGCTGCAAGCATCGAAGTCGCGGCGAGGGAGATCGCAGCTTTCTTGAGCAGGTTCATCATTTTCTCCATCCACTGGAATTTTGATCTTCTCGAATCGCTCCGGGGAATCACCCCAAACCGCTTCTGCCCCGCCCTTCTAGGCAGCGCTGCCGGATATTGCAAGGCGTTTTGCCGTGCTGCAACATTTCTTATGATTCTGCTAAATCTGGGGAAAGTTCCTCCTGGCCCCCTCCCTCAACCGCGCCGCACACGCTCGAAAGGCTCGCTCGTCACCGGATAACCGAGATGTCCGGGGATGCAAAGATGCGATTCCCCGCCGCGCTCCTCGATCCACGGCGTGACCAGTTCGACCGGATGGGCGGCGGCATGTGCCGAAAATGCGGCGAAATCATTAGCTTGTGCCAGCTTCTCGAGATTGCGGCGCGTCGGAAAGATGATCGACACCTCGCCGCGATCGGCCATAGCGAGCGTCTCGCGCGCGCTGGCCCAGAAAATGTGACTGTGCTCGGCCTCCTCGATGGTCAGTTCGTGGCCATGCTCCGGCGCTTCGACCGCGAAGAAGCGCGTGTCGAAGGTGCGCGCTTCCTTGAAATTGGGGCACCAGCGCGCAAAGGGAACCAAGGCGTCAAGCTCGAGCCGGTCGCCGCGCTCGCCGAGGATTTCGGACAGTAGCCGCTCGGACAGGAGCGCTTGGCGCACCGCCGCCACCTCCTCGTCGGCGAGCGCCGGCCAGCCCACCGCCAGCCCGGTTTCCTCCAGCGTCTCGCGCAGCGCCGCGACGCGCGCCGCGCCGTCGGGGTCCATCTCGGCAAAGCCGTGGCGATGCGCGACCAGATAGTCGTCGGGATCGATCCGTCCGCCCGGAAAGACCATCGCCCCCGCCGCAAAGGCCATGTTCGCCGCGCGCTTGACCATCAAGATCTCGTCGGGGCCGCCGCCTTCGGATGGCCGCATGATGACGAGGGTGGCGGCGGGAATGGCGCCGTCGGGCAGTTTTTCGCTATCGCTCATTATCACCCGCGATAATCCTCTCCGTGCTGCTTGTCATCCGGCATTGCCGACGCGGAGGGCCGGGTGCAAGATGGCAATCGCAGCATGTCGGTGGGAGCGGGTCGATGGGCATCGTCGAGATACTGGGCGTCGCGGGCAGCCTCAGCCTGCTTGCAGGCTGGCGGCTCTATCTGACCATCCTCGCCACCGGCATCGCGATGCATTTCGGCTGGCTGCCGCTGCCCGAGCATCTGCAGGCGCTGCAGATATTGGCCAACCCCTGGGTGCTCGGCGTCGCGGGGGTCGGCACGGTCGCCGAATTCCTGGCCGACAAGGTCGCATGGGTCGATTCGGCTTGGGATGCCGTCCATACGGTGATCCGCCCGCTGGGCGGCGCGCTGCTGGCGCTGGCGCTGGTCGATAGCTCGGACCCCGCCTGGCAGGTGATCGCCTTCCTGCTCGGCGGCGGCGGCGCGCTGGTCAGCCATGGCGCCAAGGCGACGACGCGCGCCGTGGTCAACGCCAGTCCCGAGCCGTTCAGCAATATCGTGGTGTCGACCGGCGAGGACGTCGCGACGGGCGGGCTGATCGCGCTCGCGATCGCCTATCCGCCGGTCGCGATCGTCATCGCGGTGCTGATGCTGGTCGCGGCGGTGATCGTGATCATCGCGCTGCGGCGGTTGCTGCGGAACATCAAGGCGACGCTGAAACGCACGCTGGGCGACGAGGCAGAAACGACCATGCGGCCGCCCGCTCCCTGAATTTCGTCATTGCGAGCGAAGCGAAGCAATCTCCAGTCGTTGGCTTGGCGCGTAGCCGACGGCTGGAGATTGCCGCGTCGCTTCGCACCTCGCAATGACGCGAAATTGGATCAGTTGGGCAGCAGGCTCTTCAGCGGCGTTTCGACGTCGGCAAGTTGCTCAGCCGTCGCGGTGAGGCCCGCGGTGACGAGCATCCGGCCCTGGACATAGTCCTTGGTGGCGTTGACGCAATCGAGCGCGATGACCTTGCCGCCCTTCAGATAGACGATCGAGAAGCTGCGCGTCGCGGGATCGCCGCGGAGCACCGCCTGGTCGTGCCCGGTCGACAGGCCCGCGGTCTGGAGCTTGAGATCGTATTGGTTCGACCAGAACCAGGGGATCGCATGATAGCGGCTCTCCTCGCCGCAAATGCCCTTGGCGACGACATTGGCCTGGTCGTTGGCATTCTGCACCGATTCCAGCCGGATGACCACCCCCTCGGCGAAGTCGTTCTCGTGCGCGGCGCAGTCGCCGATGGCATAGATGTCGGCGAGACTGGTCTTGCAATGATGGTCGACGAGCACGCCGTTGCCACCCTGCGCGCCCGCGGCGATCAGCGGCTCCACCGCGGGGACGATGCCGATGCCGACGATCACGAGGTCGGCGGGGATGACCTCGCCGGTGCCGAGCCGGACGCCGGTGACGCGGTCCGCGCCCTCGATCGCGACGACCTGGACGCCGAGGCGCAGGTCGACGCCATGATCGCGATGTTCCTTTTCGTAGAAGCGCGACAGATCCTCGCCCGCGACGCGCGCGAGCACGCGATCGAGCGCCTCGAGCAGCACCACCGGCTTGCCCGCCTTGCGCAGCACCGCCGCGGCCTCGAGCCCGATATAGCCGCCGCCGATCACGACGATCTGTCCCGCGGTTTCGGACGCCGCCTTCATCGCATCGGCATCGGCGCGCGTGCGCACGCCCTGCACGCCCGGCAGGTCACCGCCGGGAATCGGCAGCATGCGCGGCGCGCCGCCGGTGGCCCATACCAGCTTGCCATATTCGATGACCTCGCCGCCGTCGGTGGTGACGCTGTGCGCGGCGGGATCGACAGCGACGACGCGCGTGTTCAGCAGCATCGTCACCTCGCGCTCGTCCCAATATTTGGCGGGGCGGATCTGGATGCGTTCGAATTCCTTTTCGCCCGCGAAATATTCCTTCGACAGCGGGGGGCGTTCATAGGGAAGTTCGGGTTCGTCGCCGACGATCGCGATGGTGCCTTCGAACTTCTGGGTGCGCAGCGCCACCGCGACCTGCGCGCCGCCATGTCCTGCCCCAACGATCAGCACGTCGAACCGCATCGCCAAATCTCTCCCGCATTGGTTTATGCGAGGCTGTCCCTTGCACGCGGGTGCGGGCGAGGCAAGCGGCGGCGGGGCCGCGGCCGAATAGAAATTCTTGGGGTATCAATGCCGCTACGGCGCGCGCGGGTAATTCTCGAACCAGGGCGCCATGCGGCGGCACGCCTCCTCGACCTCTTCGGTCGAGACCGCAAAGCTCAGCCGCAGGAAGCGCGAGCCGTCGACCGGATCAAAGTCGACGCCCGGCGCGGTCGCGACCGCGGTGTCGACGAGCAATTGACGGCACAAGCCGATGCTGTCGTCGGTCAGGTGTCCGATGTCGGCATAGATATAGAAGGCGCCGTCGGGCGGTGCGATCCGGCGCAGGCCCATCGCGGGCAGCCGTTCGAGCAGCAGCGCGCGATTGCGCCGATAGGTCGCGACATGTCCCTCCAACTCGCCGCGTTCGTCGAAGGCGACGAGCCCGGCATGCTGGGCGAGGCTGGGCGGGGTCAGGAACAGATTGCCCATCCGCGCGCGCGCCGCGTCGACCTGGTCGAGGGGCACCACCAGCCAGCCGAGCCGCCAGCCCGCCATGCTGTAATATTTCGAGAAGCTGTTGACGACAAAGGCGCCGGGCGCCTCCTGCAGCATCGACGGCACCGGCCCGACATAGGAGAGGCCGTGGTAGATTTCGTCGGAGATGATGCGGATGTTTAGCCGCTGGCAGACCTCCGCGATGGCGGCCATTTCGGCCGCCTCGATCACCGTCCCGGTCGGGTTGGCCGGGCTCGCGACGATCAGCCCTTCGGGCGCGGGGTCGAGCGCCGCGACCGCCGCGGCGGTCAGCTGGAAGCGCTCGGCCTCGCCGCAGCCGATCTCGACGGGCACCATGTGCAGCGCCTTGAGCGTGTTGCGATAGGCGACATAGCCCGGCCGCGCGAGCGCCACCCGCGCGCCGGGCGCGAAGGCGCAGGTCAGCGCGAGCACGAACGCGGGCGACGCGCCGCAGGTGAGGATGACCTGTTCGGCATCGACCGCGACGCCGTGCGTGTCGCGGTAATAGTCCGCAATCCGTTGCTTGAGCGCCGGGCTTTCCCAATAGCCCATGCCGTCTTCGGCCAGAACCTGCTGCGCGCGCGCAACCGCGGCCGCAGGGGCGCCGGTCGAGGGCTGGCCGAACTCCATATGGATCACCGGCTCGCCCGCCGCTTTCATCCGGTGCGCGAGGCGGCTGATCGAGATGGCGAAAAAGGGATCGACGGCTGCGGTCATGGCGGGCGTGCTATGCGCAAATACAGCCCGACAACAGGCCTTATTTCCCCTGCGCCGCGAGCACGCGCAAGATATTGCCGCTCCACATCTTCTCGAGGTCGGCGTCCGAATAGCCGGCCGCCTTCAAGCGTTCCGTGACCTTGGGCAGCGCCGAAATATCCTCGAGCCCGGGCAAGCCGCCGCCGCCGTCCCAGTCGGCGCCGAAGCAGATATGGTCCACCCCGCCGACCTCGATCGCGCGGAGCACCATCTTCATATAGGCGTCGAAATCGGCGGCCCAGAGCGGCTCGCTCTTGTCGAGTTCGCGCCATTCGCGGTTGAGTTCGGCCTGTTCTTGCGGCGACAATTTGCCGATCCGCTCATACTGACCGAACAGCGCGCCGCGCGCGGGGGTCATGTTCATCTCGGACAGGAAGATGGTCGAGATGCACATCGCCCCGCCCTTCGCCGCGAGCGCCTTCAGCCGGCCTTCGTCGAGGTTGCGCGGATGGTCGTTCGCCGAGCGCAGGCTGGAGTGCGAGAGGATGATCGGATATTTCGACAGCGCGAGCAGCTGGTCGAAGGTGGCGTCCGAGGCGTGGCTCGCGTCGATCACCATGCCCAGCCGGTTCATCTCGGCCACCCACTGCTTGCCGAGCGGGCTCAGCCCCTTCCATTTCGCCTCGCCGGTGGCGCTGTCGGCGAACTGGTTGGTCTTCGAATGCACCGGGCCCGCCATGCGGACGCCCTTCTGGTGGAATTCGGCGAGCAGCGCGACGTCCTCGCCCAGAGGATAGCTGTTCTCGATCGATTTGTACGCGATCAGCTTGCCCGCCTTGTCGAGCGCACGCGCGTCGGCTGCGGTGCGCGCGGGGCCGATCAGCGCTTGGTGCTTATTGATCGTCGCGTCGATCAGGTCCGACCGGCTGCGCGCGAAGGCGAGCGCGTCGGCATAGCCCTGCGGGGTGAGCGGCCCCTGTTCAGTGTAGATGACGAAGAACCCGCCATCGAGCGCGCCCGCCTTCATCCGCGGGATGTCGACCTGGACGATGTCGCCCTCCAGATCGTGCGGGTCGGCGAAGCTCCACCCCGCGCGCTCGAAATGGAGCGAGGTGTCGAGGTGCGTGTCGAGCGTCAGGAAACGGCTGTGCAGCGGGCGGTCGTCCTCAGGCGCCGCCGCGCCCTCCTCCTTCGCCGCGGTGCAGGCGGCGAGCGACGCGGTGGCAAGCAGGATCGCGAGGTATTTCACTTCTTCTCCTCCACCGGCTTCAGGTCGAGATCGTGATAATCCCAGCTGAAGTCGGCGATCTTGCTCACCGCCTTCATCGTTACGCCGGTGACCTTGCCATCGGCGTCGAGCGCGAACGTCACATAGGCGGGTTCGATCGCGGGGTCATCATATTCGGTGACGAAGCTGTCGTATTGCCAATGCTTCAATCGCCCGACCATGCGCGGAGTCGAAGTAAAGTCGATCGTCAGCCCCTGCGCGGTGCTGGCGACGACGACGTCGCCATACCAGGGATCGCGGTAGCGCCCGGCGTAGCGCGCGGGGTCGAGCGACGGGCCGACCTTTGCGGGCGAGGCCTGCGCCTGCTTCAGATATTCGACGCCGCCGGCAAGCCTTTGCTTGTACCAATACTGCCATCTGGTGGTCCAGCCCGTGTCGGGCTGGTCGAGATAATGGTCGAGCAGCCGGTAGGTCAGCCCGAGCAGCATGCCGCTCTCCTCGTTGTTCATCATGATCGCGAAGCCGACATTTTTGTCCGGGATCATCACGACGCGGGTGATCGATCCGAACACCCCGCCGCCGTGCGAGATGATACGATGGCCGCGATAATCCTGCACCTGCCAGCCGAGGGCATAGGCCTGCTGCATCGGCTGCGCGGCTTTCAGTTGCTCGGGCAGCTGGGTGATCGGCATTGGCGTCACCGGCTTCCACATCTCGGCGGCCTGCGCTTCGCTGAACAGCGGCTTGCCGTTCGGCAACGCACCATGCGCGAGCTGGATCTTGAGCCAGGCCGCCATATCGTCGGCGCTCAAGGCGAGACCGCCCGCGGGCGCGCCGTTGCGCCCCAGCTCGTCGCGTTCGTTCAGCGCCTGCTGGTCGCCGAGCCCGCGCAGCGGCCCGTTCAGCCGCGCGTGCGGCCACGACCTGTTGGCGATGCGGAAGCGGTCCTCGCTGTCGCTCGTCGCATTCTTCATGCCGCCGGGGCGCAGCAGGCGCTCGCGGATGAAGACTTCCCAGGTCTTGCCGGTGACTTCCTCGATCAGCTGTCCGGCAACCGCGTACAGAATATTGTCATAGGCATAGGCCGAGCGGAAACTGGTCTTGGGCTTGAGGTATGCGACGCGCTCGACCGTCTGCTTGCGCGTGAGGTGCGTGCGCGGCACGAACATCAGGTCGCCCTGCCCCAGTCCCAGCCCGCTCCTGTGGACGAGCAGGTCGCGGATTGTGATCTCGCGCGTGACCCACGGGTCGTACATGCGGAACCAGGGCATATGCTCGATCACCGGGTCGTCCCAGCCGATCTTGCCCTCGTCGACGAGGATCGCGAGCGCGGCGGCGGTCATCGCCTTGCCGGTCGATCCGGTCTGGAAGATCGTTTCCTTGTCGATCAGCGCGCGCTCGCCGAGCTTCCGTTCGCCCCAGCCGCGCGACATGGTCGTCTTGCCGTCCTCGACGATCGCGATCGACACGCCGGTCGCGCCGATCTCCTTGCGCAGCGCCTCGACCTCGGTCCCGAAGTCTTTCGGCGGTTCGGCCCAGGCGGGGACCGCCGTCGGGGCGAGCAGCGCGGCAGCAAATATACGGGCGTGTTTCATGACACGGACTCCACGGGGTTTAGGGGGGATGGGCGCAGCAGGCGCCAGACGCCGATGGTGAGCAAGGGCAGGACGAAGACGCCGAGGAACAGCCAGGCGAGGAAGCGGTAGCCGCTGGCGATCAGGTCGACGAGGCCGATGCGCGCAGCAACGAACATGCAGCCGACCAGCACCGCGCTGCCGATCGCGGCCCGGACCGCGGTGCCGAGCGGCGGGCGGCCGCGCGCCTCGACGACGCCCGACACGCGTTCGTTGATAGCGTGGATCGCACCGACCCCGCTTTCGAGCAGGGCGGCAAAGATCATCAGCTGGAACAGGACATGGAAGCCCGGCACCGCCATCTGGCGAAGCAGGAAATCGGACGGCAGCGTTTCGGCGCCGATCGCGGGGTAAAAGGCCATCATCGCCACGAAGAAGAGGATCGCCGGCAACATCGTCAGCGGGCCCGCGATCACGCCGGCGATCACCGCGTCGCGCTGGCTGGTCAGGTGGCGCAGCACCGGCAGGATCACCACCGCGCCGACGATATTGTAGCTGGCGTAGGTGATACCCCCCGCGACCCAATTGCCCGACGGCGGCGGCGCGGCGGCGAAACCGTCGGCGATCAGTCCGCCGAAGCTCGCAAGCGCGAAAACGAGGAAGAGCGCGTAGACGCCGTAGATCAGCATCGAGGCATATTTGAACAATGTCTCGACGATGCCGGTGCCGAAGGCGGTAAACGCGACAATGCTGGCGGCGAGCAGGATTGATCCCGCCAGTTCGGGCCAGCCGAAGGTGGCGGCGCCGATCGCCCCCGCCGCGGCGCCAAACACCGCGAGGATCAGGATGACGAAGATCAGATAGGCGATCTCGAAGGCGATCCAGCCGGGGCCGAGAAGCCCCTCGAAAAAGGCGCGATAGTCATAGGCGCGCATCTTGCGCGCGAGCGCAAAGGTCAGCGCCGCGACGACGCTCCAGATCAAGGTCGCGAGCAGCATGCCCGCGAGCCCGCCCCACGGCCCCGCGGGCACGAAGTATTCGGCGAGCTCGCGCCCGGTGGCGTATCCGCCGCCGATGATCACCGCCTTGAGCGCGAAGCCGGGGAGCAGGAAGCGCTGGAACCAGTTAGGGTCTGATGACATCGGCTGCTTCCTGGCTTGCGTCCCTGCGAAGGCAGGGGCCCATCACCTGGATCATCGTCCCCGATAGCCGCTCGCCGAATTTCGCGACGGCCGGAGACGGGCCCCTGCCTTGGCAGGGACGCAGGAAGCAGGCCGTCATGAGAGGATATTGTCCACGAGCGCGGCAAAGGCCGCGCCGCCGCGGATCGGGTCGGCAACCGGCAGCCCGAGCCGCCGGCTTTCGGCGCCAAGCAGCGCCTCGGCCTCGCCCGCGCCGAGGCTCGAGGTGTTGAGGCTGATGCCGCCGCAGCGGATCGCGGGATTGGTGCGGCTGCCGAGGCGGATCGTCAGGTCGATGACCTCCTCGACGCTGGGCAACGCAAAGCTTTCCATGCCGAGGATCACCTTGCGCGACGGGTCGTGGCACACGACGAAGACGTCGGGCTGGCTGCCGTGGAGCAGGCCGAGCGACACCGCGGCATAGGCGGGATTGAAGATCGACCCCTGCCCCTCGATGATATCCCAGTGGTCGGCGGGCGCATCGGGGCTGAGGATTTCGGCCGCCCCCGCCTCGAAGTCCGAGACCACCGCATCCATCGGAATGCCGCCGCCTGCGATCATGATGCCGGTCTGGCCGGTAGCGCGGAAATCGGCGTCGAGTCCGCGCTCGGCGAAGGCGCGGTGCAGTGCGAGCGCGGTATATTTCTTGCCCAGTGCGCAGTCGGTGCCGACGGTGAGCAGGCGCTTGCCGGACCGCTTGATCCCGGTGCCGATCGGGATGTCGGCGGGCGGGGTGCGCACGTCGATCAGCCGCTGGCCGGTGCGCCGCGCCGCCTCGACCAGCGCGGGCACGCTGGCCAGCCGCGTGTGCAGCCCGGCGACGACGTCGAGCCCCGCCTCCATCGCCTCGATCAGGATCGCGACCCAGCTTTCGCCGATCACGCCGCCCTGGTTGGCGACGCCGATCACCAGCGACCGCGCCCCCGCCGCCCTCGCCGCCGCGGGACCCATCCGCGGCAGGCCGGTGGTGACGGTGCATCCCGCGGCGGAAAATTCGCCGACGCAGCGATCCGCCGCCCAGTCGGCGAGCCCGAAGGCGGTCTTTGCAAAGCTCGCCTCGGTGGTGTCGCCGAGGAACAGCAGATAGGGCTGCGGCAGGGTCAAGCGGTCGGACAGGCGTCCGGTGGGCGCGTTCATCTTGGTCACTCCGGTCGCGTCAGAAGCCGGCCGTCAGCGTCGCGCCGATCGTGCGCGGCCGGATGACCGCGGTGCCGCCCGCGCCAAGCGGGATGTTGCCGGGCACTTCGAACGACGTCTTGCCTTCGCTGTCGAACAGGTTCTTGGCATAGACTTCCAGCGAATAGCGGCCGAAATCAAGGCCGGCGCGCAGGTCGACAACCTCATAGGACGGCAGGTAGCGCTGGCGGCCGTTGGCGCTGCGGAAGGCGAAGTCGAAGCCCGCCGGCTGTTTCGACAGGCTGCGCAGCGAGGCACCGGCATAGGCTGTCGTCTCGCCGCCCAGATCCCATTCATAATCGACGTTGGCGCCGAAGCTGTATTTCGGCGTGTAGGGCAGCCGGTCGCCCGTCAGGCCGCCCACCTGCGGCGGGGTGTCGTCCTTCAGCTTGGCGTTGGTGTAAGCGCCGTTGAGCGAGAAGACCAAGCCCTGGGTCGGCCGCAGCGTGGTGGTAAACTCCAGGCCGTCGCTCTTTGCCTTGCCGCCGTTGAAATTGACCCCGAAATTGTTGATCTGGCCGAACACCTGGATGTCCTTCCAGTCGATGTGGAAGGCCGCAATATCGATGCCGAAGGTCCGGTCGGCGGTCTCGGCCTTCACGCCGATTTCATAGCTGATCAGCGAGTCCGAACCATAGGTGGCGAGGTTCGCCGGCGCCCCCGGGGCGAGGATGTTGGGGCCGCCGGGGCGGAAACCCTTGGCGACGCGCGCATAGACGGTCGCCTGCTCGCTGACCTCGAAGCTCGGCGCGACCGAGAAGGTGAAGACATTTTCCGACGAGCGCGCGACCGGCAGGGTGTTGGGGCCGCCCGCGAGCACGCCGTCGGATACCTGCAGCGCCGATTGCCTGTTGCCGCTGTAGCGGCCGCCGAAGGTCAGGTCGAAACGCTCGCCGAGGTGCAGGGTCGCATTGGCGAAGCCCGCGATTTCGCGGTAGCGCGAATCAATCCGCGCGACACCGAGCAGCGGCAGGCCGGCGATGGGCGTCAGCGTGCCGGGCGTCACTGCGTTGAAGGTCTGGTCGATAACGCCCTTCTCGCGCGTGTAATAGCCGCCGATCAACCATTCGAACGTGTCGCTTTCGGGCGACTGCAGGCGCACTTCCTGCGTCACGCGGCGGACGCGGGTTAGTTGGCCCTGGAAGAAGTCGTTGGGTGTGCCGAAGATCGCCTCGATCAGCCCGCCGAACTGCGTCGTCAGATCGCCGCGGAAGCTTTGCGACAAGGTGCTGTAGCTCGTCGCGGAGACGAGGTTCGCGAAGCCGAGGTCGGCATCGACCACCGCGCTGTAGACGCGGTAGCGCACGTCGGTGCCCTCGGGCACGAACTGCGACTGGGTGAGGTTGCCGTACAGCGTGCGGCCGGTCGCGGGGTCGCTGTCGACATTGTTCGACGCGCTGGTCTCGAGGTTCTGCAGATAGGTGCTGAGCTGGATCGAAAGCGTCTCGCTCGGCTTGAACAGCAGCGATGCGCGCCCGCCATAGCTCTTCGAATCGTTGATATTCTTCTCGACGTCCGACCCCGCGGTCCCGATCGAGTCGATATGGCCGCCATAGTCGCGGTAGAATCCCGAGGCGCGGAAGGCGAGCGTCTCGCCGAGCGGGATGTTGACCACCGCGCTGCCGAGGAAGGATTCGTCGCCCCCCCTGGTCGCCTCGACGCTGCCGCGCGCGCGGACCTCGAATTCGCCGGTCTCGGGCTTGCGGGTCACATATTTGAGCACGCCGCCCATCGAACTGGCTCCGTAGATCGTGCCCTGCGGCCCGCGCAGCACCTCGATGCGTTCGATGTCGAAGGTGTCGAAGTCGCCGGCCAGAATCGCGCCATTGACGAGGCCGCTGCTCGACCCGAAGGTCGTCTCGTCCTGATAGACCGCGACGGTCGAGGCGACGCCGCCGGTGTTGACGCCGCGCAGCACGAGGCGCCCGAAGCCGGGCGTCGTCTGGTTGAGCTGCAGCCCCGGGACCGCCTTCAAAAAGTCCGCGAAGCTGTTGGCCTGGAGTTTTTCCAGCGCCTCGCCCGACACGACGCTGACCGATTGCGGCACGTCGATCAGCAATTGCTCGCGCTTCTGCGCGGTGACGACGATGTCGCTTTCGGACTCGCCCGCCGCTTCTTCGGCATGGGCGGGCATGGCGGCGGCCATCGCGGTCAGGCTTGCGGCAATCAATATCGTCTTTTTCATCGTCTTACCCCCAGACTTGGCCGAGCAGGCGGCGGAAATTGCCCCCGAGCACGGCGCTGATGTTTTGATTGGAATAGTTGCGGCGAATGAGTTCCTCGGTCAGGTCGAAGACCTTCAAGGGATGGTCGAAGCCGTCGATGTCGATCTTGTCGCGAAAGCCGTAGCTTGCCTTGTAGCTGCCCTTGAGCGCGGCATATTCCGACGGTTCCATGTCGTCGTAGCCGTGCAGGTCGGCGTCGGAGCCGATGCCGACATGCTCGATCGCGGTGAGTTTCGCGACATGGTCGATATGGTCGGCCATATGCCCGACGTTGGTCGGGTCGCTCGCGCGCACGAACATGCGCACGCCGGTGATGCCCATCACCCCGCCCTTCGCGGCGAGCGCCTTGATCGCCGCGTCGGTCTTCACGCGCGGATGGTCGACGAGCGCGCGGGCGTTGCTGTGGGTGATCGCGATCGGCCCCTTGGCGATCTCGATCGCATCGAGCGTGGTGCGGTCGCCGCAATGCGAGACGTCGACGAGCATCTTCTGTTTTTCCATCTCGGCGATAATCGCGGCGCCGAAGTCGCTGACCCCGCCGTCGACGCGCTCGGTGCTGCCCGATCCGATGCGGTTCTGGCTGTTGTAGGTGAGCTGCGCGCAGCGAAGGCCGAGGCGGCGGAAGGCCGCGACGTCCTCGACGCGCTCGAAATGCTCGGCGTTCTGGATGCCCATGATGACGGCGCATTTCCTGTCGGCCTTGGCGCGGTCGAGGTCCGCGGCGTCGCCGACGAGCGCGAAGGCATGCGCATTATGCCCGGCGAAATGCTGCCAGGCGGCGAGATATTCGAGCGCCTGCACGCGCGCGTCGGGGCCGCCGAGGCCATAGGCGTTGTGGAAGCCGGTGATGCCGCTGGCGCGAAACTCGGCGGCTTCGGCATCGGTCAGGCGGCGGGTGACATAGTCGGGCGACAGCGTGATCTTGAGCGGCGCGAGCATGTCGATGACCAGCGACGAGGCGACGAGGTCGACCGCGCGGCGCGAATAGGATTTCGCCGACGCGCCCGCGAAGGCAAAGGCGCCCCGGTTGATCATCGGTGCGGACAAAGCGGCACCGACCGCGCCCGCGATGACCGCGCGGCGCGTCACTGGGAATGACGTCGCCATCCCGTTTCGACCTCCTGAAATTACGAATTCGAGACTATTGTCCTAATCAGAGAATTGTCAACCCAAATAGGACATATCGTCTATCTATTTTCGTCACCCCGGGCTTGACCCGGGGTCCCGCTCCGCCACATCGAAAAGCGGGACCCCGGATCAAGTCCGGGGTGACGCGAGATGGGGCCTACCGACCCCAGATTTCCTCGGGACAGTGGATCATGCCGCCGCGATATTCGACCCCCGGCGCGCGGTCGCGCGCGAGGAAGGTCGGGCCGTCGAGGTCGACGATGTCGCAGAGCTGGCCGACCAGATAGGAGGGCGCCATCGACAGGCTGGTGCCCATCATGTTGCCGACCATCACGTCGAGCCCCAGCTTCTTCGCCTGCCGCGCGATCGCCAGCCCCTCGGTGAGCCCACCGCACTTGTCGAGCTTGATGTTCACCACATCGAAGCGCCCGATCAGCGAGGCGGTGTCGGCGAGCGTCACCGCGCTTTCATCGGCAACGAAGGGCAAGGGCCGCTTGAGCCCGTCGAGATCGGCCTCGCGCCCGCGCTTCAGCGGTTGTTCGAGCTGCGCGACGCCGCTCGCGGCCAGCACCGGGAGCAATTTGCGCAGCGTCGCGATATCATAGCCCTGGTTGGCATCGACCCCGATCCACGCCTCGGGCCGCGCGGCGCGGATCGCCTCGACGCGCGCGATATCGTCGTCCAAATCGCCGGTGAGCTTGACCTTCACCGGCGCCTCGGGATCGATGGCGCGCGCCGCGCGCGCCATCTTGCCCGGTTCGTCGGCACCGAGCGTCAGCGTCGAGCGTAGAGCTTTCGGCGCCTCCAGCCCGGCAAGGTCCCATACGGGCCGCCCCGCCTGCTTCGCCTCCAGCTCCCAGAAAGCGCAGTCGATCGCGTTGCGTGCGCCGCCGGGGGGCAGCAGATTCTGGAGTTCGGCGCGCGTCGCGCCCGCCTCGATGGCGGGGCGCACGACGGTCGCCTGGGCGAGCATATGGTCGATATCGTCGCCGAGATAATAGACCCCCGCCCCCTCGCCGCGCCCGGTGTGCGTGCCGTCGGACAGGGTGGCGACAAGCAAGGCGGTCTCGGTGAAGACATGCCCCGAGATGCGGAAGGGCTGGTGGTAGGGAAAGCGCTCGACCCGGAGGTCGAGCGCCAGTTTCTGCCGGTCCATGGTCGCCATCAATACACCATGTCGAAGCCGTAGAGGTGGAAGGCGAGCGTAACCCAGGCGAGCACCAGCGCGGCGAGCACCAGGAGCACCGCGCCGAGTTTCATCGTCCAGCGGCGCTTGTCCTTGATCGTGCGCCCCAGGTGCCAGCCCGCCGTCGCCAGCAGGCCGAAGCTTGCGAGCGGGGTCAGGATGCGCAGCAGGTGGATCAGCCAGTCGAGCGGCCCGCCGATGCTGCCGATGTCGGCCGAAAAGGCCATGATCAGCCCGCCCCAGCCGACCAGCGCCGCGATCACCAGCCAGGCGAAGACGCGCGACAGGCGGTACGCGCGGAGCGACGGCCCGGTGAGCGCAAACTCCGCCTTGTAGCTGCGCCGCACCAGCGCGCGCACCGGCCAGGCGAGCGCCGCGAGCACGACCATCGCCAGCGCGAAGAGCATCGCCGGGCTGAGCCAGGCGGCGTTGGTCGCCGCGGGGGCGGGTTCGAACACCATGAAGGGCGAGCCCGCATCGACGCTCATCCGGACGACGCGGCCGTCCTTGACCTCGGCGGCGAGCCGCTCGCCGGTGCCGGTGTCGCGCCACACGAAGGGTTCGACCTCGACCCAGTCGCGCGCGCCGGCGCCGAGCCCGTCGAGCGCCGGGAAGCTGAGCTTGCCGTCCTCGGTGAGCCCGACCTGCGCCTGTCCGAGCAGGCCGAGGACGCTGAGGAAATTGGTGAAGCTGCCGCGGCTGCTGACATAGTTTCCGACCATCATCTGCGCATGTTGCTTCGCGGTCTCGGCATCGACGGCGCCGGGCCTTTCGTCGCCGGGCAGGTAGCGGTCGGCGAACTTGTGGAACAGCGCGCTGCGCACCGCGCCCGCGTCGCCGGCCTTTCCCGGCGCGTTCATCGAGATGTAGAGCCCGATGTCGCTGTCGGGGAAGAGCCATAGATAGGAGTGGAACCACACGGTGTCGCCGCCATGCGCGATCGCGCGGTGGCCGTTGACCCATTGTTCGTAGAAACCGAGCGCCATTCTGTTGAGCGGGCCCACGCCCGGCGCCTTGTAATCGTGCATCATCTTGGCGGTTTCGGGCTTCATCAGCCCGGCGCCGTCATTGAGATGCGCGATCATGAACTTGGCCATGTCGGCGCCCGAGGCCGACAGGCTGCCCGCGGGGGCGGGGATCACCATTTCGAAGGGCTGCGCTTTCTGCGTGATGTCGGGATAGCCCTTCGACATATGCGGCGCGAGCGCCTTCGGCAGCGGCTGGCGAAAGGTCGCGTGCGTCATGCCGAGCGGCTTGAAGACGTGACTTTCGACATAGTTGTCGAAATCCTCGCCGCTCACTCGCTCGACGATATAGCCCGCGAGCGCGGTGGCGTAGTTCGAATAGGCGGGGGTCGTGCCCGGCGCGAAGACGCGTTCGGGCAGCGCGAGCGGCATCTGTTTCTTGAGCGTCATCACCGCCTTGGGATCGCTGCTGATCAGGTGGCGCACCGATTCCTCGAAGCCCGCGGTGTGCGTCATGATGTTGCGCATCGTGATCGGCTTGCCCTCGAAGGCGGGAATCCTGAAATCGAGATAGGCGTTGACGTCCTTGTCGAGGTCGATCTTGCCGCGTTCGACCTGCTGCATCACCGCGGTCCAGGTGACGAGCTTCGACACCGACCCGGGACGGAAGAGCGTCGATTCGGGGAGTACCGGCGCGCGTTTCGCGACGTCCGAATAGCCATAGCCTTTTTGGAGAACGACCTGGCCGCCCTTGACCACGACCACGACCGCGCCCGGGATGCGGCCGCGTTCGAGCGCATAGGGGAGGTACCCGTCGAGCCAAGCTTCGAGGTCGGCGCGGTCGAGCGCGACCGGCGCGGCGGGCGTCTTGACCGCTGGCAGCGCAGGGGCCGCGGCCTTCTTGACGGACGGGGCCGGGACCGGCCCCTGCGCCATCAGCGGAACCGCGGCGAGCGCCGCCAGTCCGATCATCAGCTTGCGAACGAAACGCATCGCCACCTCCCTTTTTTGCGGCGCTCTCGCTGGCCCTTGCAGCGAGCAGCGCGACCCCTTACCAAGGGCTGACATCTGTTAGCCCAATAGGGACATAATGATCCTGATTAGAAAATTGTCAAACAGCTTATGGCGACCCTGATGACAAACCGCAGCAAGCCGCCGACGCTCGGCGAGGTTATGCGCGGGATCCGGTCGCGGAATCGCTGGACGCTCAAGGAAATGAGCGCGAAATCGGGTATTCCCGTCTCGACGCTGTCGAAGGTCGAGCACGACCGGCTGACCTTGAGCTATGACAAGCTGCAGCAGCTCAGCCAGCGGCTCAACATGCGCATGTCAGACCTTTTCGCCGAAGAATCGGAGGAAGCCTCGCCGCGCGTGACCGGGCGGCGCAGCATCGGCACGCTCGACAATGCGGTGCGCGTGACGACCGACAATTACGACTATCATTATCTCTGCACCGACCTCCGCCAGAAGCGCATGATCCCGATCCTGACGCGGATTCGCGCGCACAGTGCGACCGAGTTCGGCGAGCTCGTCCGCCACCAGGGCGAGGAGTTCATCTACGTCCTCGAAGGGCGGATGGCGGTGCATACCGAATTTTACGACCCGATCATCCTCGAGGTCGGCCAGGGCATCTATCTCGATTCGTCGATGGGCCACGCCTATGTCGTCGCCGAGGGCTGCGACGAGGCGCTGGTGCTGGGGGTGTGCTCGAGCGCCGACGACGGGTTGATGGATTCGCTGATGAGCCTGCATGCCGATGGGGAAGGCGGGCTTTAGCTACGCTTGTCCTCCCCGGCGAAAGCCGGGGTCCAATCAACACCGTCGCTATGGGCCCCGGCTTTCGCCGGGGAGCATGAAGGTTCACCCAGCCCGATCGATCAAATCCATGAAATCGCGCGCCGAATTGCGGTCGGCCTCGTCCTTGAACGCGACATCGAGGTCGGGCGCCGCGCCGAGCATGTAGAGCAGCGCCCATAACGCGAACCGCCGCGCGCGATTGGTCTCCAGCCCGAAATCGACCTGCATGCGTTCGGTTCCTGCCGCCAGCGCCGCGGGGGGAATCGCGCCGAGGTCGGCGGTGCCGAAATAGCGGCGGAGCTGGTCGTCGAAATCCATGGCCGCCCTCCCCGCCCCGTCCGCAACGCTTGGCAAGCACTGGCCCTGCAAAAATCGGACGGGCCACGCCGCGCTCCGGTTGTCATCGGCAAGGGCGCCCGATAGGGCGGCGCGCGTGAACATCAGCATCGAAATCGGAACCGACGCCGGGGGGCAGCCGGTGCAGATCGACGTCCAGGAACTGCTGGCGACGCGGTTGCTCGTCCAGGGCAATTCGGGGTCGGGAAAGTCGCACCTCTTGCGCCGCCTGCTCGAGGAAAGCGCCGCGATGGTGCAGCAGGTGATCATCGATCCCGAGGGCGATTTCGTGACGCTCGCCGACGCCTATACGCATGTCGTGATCAACGGCGGCGACTATAACGAGCGCGAGATCGCGGCGATGGGCGCGCGCATCCGCGCGCATCGCGCCTCGGTCGTGCTCAGCCTCGAATCGCTCGACCTCGAGGCGCAGATGACCTGCGCCGCGGCGTTCCTCAACGCGTTGTTCGATGCGCCGCGCGAGCACTGGTTCCCGGCGCTGGTCGTGGTCGACGAGGCGCAGATGTTCGCGCCGAGCGTGTCGGGCGACGTCTCCGACACCGTCCGCCGCGCGAGCCTCAGCGCGATGACCAACCTCATGTGCCGCGGGCGCAAGCGCGGTCTGGCGGGCGCGATCGCGACGCAGCGGCTGGCGAAGCTCGCGAAGAATGTCGCCGCCGAGGCGAGCAATTTCCTGATGGGGCGCACCTTCCTCGACATCGACATGGCGCGCGCCGCCGATTTGCTCGGCATGGAGCGCCGCCAGGCCGAGGCGATCCGCGACCTCGAGCGCGGGCATTTCCTGGGGCTCGGCCCCGCGATCTCGCGCCGCCCGCTGGCGGTGCGCATCGGCGCGACGCGCACCGCGACGCGGATGGGCACGCACGGCCTGATGCCGCTGCCGAGCGCCGATGGCGCCGACATGCGCTCGATGCTGTTCACCGAGATGGAGGCGCCCGCGGCGCCGCGGGCCTTTGCGCCCGAGCCCGAGCCGGTGGCGGCGGACGAGCTGCTCGAACGCATCGCCGCGCAGGACGCGCCGCACGAGGGCGAGGAGGCCCGGCCCGTGCTCGACATCGTCGCGGCGGTCGAGGTCGCCGAGCAGAGCGACGCGGTGGTGATCGCGACGCTGGAGGAAATGCTCGCCGACCCCGACTGCGCCTTCCACCCCGAGGCGTTCCTCTACCAGGACTTTACCGTGCGCTGCCGGATGCAGCGCCTGCCCAAGGTGCCGCTCGACCTCGCCGCCTTCCGCCGCCGCTTCGCGCTCGCCAAAGGCGGCGTGCTCGACCCAAGCGAGCCGCGCTGGCGCGAGGCGCTGGCCGTCGCGGGGCGGCTGCCCGACGAGATGGTCGCGCCCTTCCTGCAGATCGTGCGCGCCGCGATGGACGGCGAGCCCTGCCCCGACGACGAGATCCTCGGCCGCGCCTATGGCAGCCGCTCGCCGGGCCGCATCCGACGGCTGGTGGAGTATATGGAAAGGCAGGGCGCGATCGTCGTCCGCTCCGATTTCGGCGGGCGCCGCTCGATCGGCATCCCCGAACTGGGGCTGAGCACCGAGGCCGAATAGCGCTGGAAAGCCCGCGCCCTTTTCCGTAGCTTGGCCGCGGGGGGAAAGCGGCCATGCAGGTCCTGATTTGCGACGATCATCCGTTCATGGCGCGCGCGCTCGCGATGGCGATGGAGCAGGCGCTCGGTGCCGAAGTGACCGTCGTCCACCGCTTCGCCGACGCCGCCGCAACCGCCGCGACGCTCTGCGACCTGCGCCTCTGCCTCGTCGATTTCCATATTCCGGGCGAGGATAGCGCCGCCGGGCTCGGCGCGTTGCGCGCGGCGGCGCCCGAGGCGCGGCTGCTGGTCTTTTCGGGGTCCGAGGTCGACGCCGACCTGCGTATCGCGCTCGCCGCGGGGGCGCATGGTTTCCTGCCCAAATCGGCGTCGCCCGACGTTATCGAGGCCGCGGTGAAGCTGGTGCTTGCCGGCGGACGCTACCTTCCCGAGCGGGTCGAAGCGCTGGCCTTCGGCAGCGCCGAACCGCCGCCCACCCCACCCCGCACCGACGCGCTCACCGGCCGCCAGCGCGACGTGCTCGGCCATGTCGCGCGGGGGCTGTCGAACAAGGAGATCGCGCGCGAACTCGCCATCTCGCCGGCGACGGTGAAGGTCCATGTCGCGCAGATCATCGGCATCCTGGAGGCGAGCAACCGCACCGAGGCCGTCGCCAACGCGCGCCGCGCCGGGCTGATCTGATTGTCCGGGGCCGATCCCGTAGCCGACGAGCGGCAGGCGCACCGCGAAATCCGCGCGAGCGAGTCGCGGCTCGAATTCGCGATGGCGGGCATCTTCACGATCCTGATCGCGGGCACGCTCTATTATGTCTACCAGCTGTTCGCGCCGCTGGTCCCCGCGACCAACCTGCACATCTGGGCGTCGTTCACGGCCTTCGTCACGCTGGTGATGGCGGTCACGCCGATTATCTTCTTCATCCGCCGGCCGACCCCCGAAGCGATCGAGCGATACTGGAGCCCCTTCGGCAAGCTGGTCGCGATCCTGTTCGACCTGTCGGCGGCGGCGAGCGTGTGGCTGCTGCTCCCTTTCGCCAGCGAACCGCTGCAACTCTTGATGGTGATCTTCTATTCGGCGGCGATCAGCGGGCAGGTGATCTCGACCGCCGAATCGATCGGCACCAACGTCTTCGCGGTGCTCAGCATCTTCGGTTCGGCGGCGATCTTCTTCCTCCAGGCCGATAGCGAATATGCGGGGTCGGTCGCGGGCTTCCTGATGGCTTTCGGCGGGCTGATGATCGTCGTCGCGCTGATCCTGAAACAGGCGATCCGCTCGGCGATCGCCAGCCGTCTTGCGGCCGAGCGGCTGTCGGGCGAGCTCGCGGTCGCGCTCGAGGATGCGCAGCACGCGCGCGACGCGCGCACGCGCTTCATCGCCGCGGCCTCGCACGACCTGCGCCAGCCCTTGCAGGCGGCGATGCTCTTCTTCCAGCAGATGCGGCGCCACCCCGACCCCGCGCGCCGCGAGGAGGCCGCCGAGGGCGTGACGCACGGTTTTGCCGAGGCCAATGCCTTGCTCGAGCGGATGATGGAGCATCTGCGCATCGAGAGCGGCGCGGTGACGGTGCATCGCGAGGCCGTCGCGCTCGCGCCGCTGTTCGCTGCGCTCGCCGATGAACTACGGCCGGCGGCAATGCAGGCCGGGCTGGCGATCGATGCCGGACCGACGCCGCTGTGGGTCCAGGCCGACCCGACGCTGGTCACCCGCATCCTGCGCAACCTGATGCAGAACGGCATCGTCCATTCGCGCGCCGCCCATCTGCGCCTGTCCGCCACAGCCGACGGCGCGCAGGTGCGGGTCGTGGTCGCCGACGACGGGATCGGCTTCGACAAGGGCTTCGCGGCGAATGCGTTCGACGCCTATTCGCAGGGTGGCCAAGGGACGGGCATGGGCCTTGGCCTGGCGATCGCGCGCGATCTGGCGCGACTGATGGGGGGCGAACTTGCCCTCGACGGCAGCGCAAAGGGTGCGCGCTTCGTACTGACGCTGCCGGCCGCGCGGGCAATCGCACCACCCTCGACCGCCGCCGCAACCAGCGAGGTCGATCTGACCGGCACCCCCATATTGGTGATCGACGACGACCGCGCGGGGGCGACCGCGCTCGTCAACCTGCTGACGCTGGCGGGTGGCGACGCTCGCGCAGCGCATGATGCTGCGGAGATAGCGGCGATCCGCGACGGGTCATGGCGCGCCGACGTCATCGTCACCGACTGGCATATCGGCCGCGAGCTGACCGGCGCCGACGCGGTCACCATGCTCCACGCGGCATGGCCCGACGCGCGCGTGCTGGTGATGACCGGCGACGCCGCGCCCGCCACCGCACAGGACATCGCGGCGACGGGCTGGCCCCTGTTCATCAAGCCGGTCGACCCGGCCGCGCTCGGCCGGGCGATCGCCGGCTTCTAGCGCCGCCGCTCCGCGCACTCGCCGACCTGCGTCGAATAGCTGTAAGTCGAGTCATAGACGTAGAAGTTGGTGAGCCCCGTCGGCACGTCGCTTTCCAGCCGGGCCGCGCCGCCGCTGTTGCGCATGCGCTGGCCACGCGGGACCGAAACGACGCGGACCTTCGCGTCGCCCGCGAAGTTGAGCGACACCGGCAAGGCGCCGGCCGGCGCCTTGAAGAAGACCTTGTCCCCCACACTCAGGTCGCGCCACACGAGATAGGGCAGGTCGCACTTCACCGTGTCGCCGTTGTTGAGCAGCATCGTCTGCCCCACCGCCGGCAGGTCGTCGAAGCTGCGTTTGCCGCCGAACTGCGCGGTTGCGAGCGGCTGGCGCAGGGTGGTCGTGATGTCGCTGTCGATCGTCGCGCTCGCCGCGTTGCTTTCGCCATGAGGACCCGCCAGCACGATCCGCACCGACTTGCCGCGCCCGATGTCGGGCACCTTGACGGTCAGGCTGGTCGGCAGAGCCGTCGATGGCGGCGGCGTCACCAGATCGCAGGCGTAACGAAAGCTGCCATAGATGCAGATGACCTCGCTGCCCGCGTCGAGCGGGTGCCAGTCGATCGCCGAACCCGAGGCGGGCCGTATCGTCACCTCGTTGAACGGCACATAGGCTACCTCGCCCGACGGCACCACCGCGAGCTGCGCGGGCGTCAGGCCGGCCGACCGGTCGATCAGCACCTTCTTGAACGGCGAGGCGGTCGCCGCGAGCGCCGGTTTGGCGGCGGCACGGGCGAAGCGCACGGTGAAGCTGCGCCGCACTTCGTTGCCGTTGCTTTCGCGCGCGATCACGGTGACCTGATGATCGCCAGGCATCACCGACGGGAAGGCGCCGCTCCCCGATACTTTCAGCAGGCGGTTTACGGGCGAAGCCTCGACCTGCGCCGCCACGCTTCGCGGCTGGCTCGCCGCGCCCGCAACGATCGTCTGGCCGGCGACCGTCGTCACGGCCGGCGGATCGATCAGCGAAAAGCGGCTGGCATTCTGGCCGGACACCTCGATCCGCAGCGTGACACTGCCAACTCCGCCGGTCGTCCGGATGCGCAGCGGTATAGCGGGCGTCGATTGGGCACCGGTTCCCGTGGTGACGGGGAGCAGGACGACGCCCGACGGCACCTCGGCGAAGCCGAGCGGGGCGACCGCGATGGTCGGCTGCTTGAGCAACGGATTGGCGGGCAAGGGTTTGATCTGCGCCGCCAATGGGGTCGAGAGGGCCGCGACGCTTATCGCGCCCAATATCAGAGCTTTCTGCATCGTAATTCTCCTTCCTTCGATGTGGAGCGACAGATCGTCGCCAAGGCCGCGTCTCACCCGCCGCCCGGCCCCTTGGGCTTGGGCGTCGCGGGCGCATTGGGGTTGATCGGCTTGGGTTCCAGCGTGCCGGGGTTCTGCGGCACCAGCGGCTTGCCCCGGCTCACCGTCGAATTGTCGAAAAAGCGCACCGCAACCGTCTTGGTCGCGCCGTTGCTGGTGACGCGGATGTCGCCGCCGCCGTTGGTGCAGGTGCCGGGCGCCGCGGCGAAGATGGGCAGCGTGAGCTGCTTGGGATCGCTTGCCTCGAGCAGGGCCGAGAGCGACGCGCTGCGCGATGCCGATCCCGGCAGCGCGGTCTGAAAGCAGCGCGGCAAGTCGATGGTGACCCGCTGATTCTGGCACGGCGGCGCCTTGTCCAGCCTGAAAGTGAAGCGGCCTTGGCCGCCCGCACCGATGGCGTCGGCCGAAGCGGTCACGCCGGTCAGCGCGGACAGCGCTTCGTTCGCATTCGCGGCGCAGCCGACCCGCCCCTTGAACCTGATCGCGCCATTGGCCTTGGAAATGGTGAAGTTGACGCTGTCGCCGACTTTCGCCTCGCGCCCCGCGTTGACGCGATAGGCTCGCGCGCCGGCATGCGCCCCGGTTACCTGATTGCCCACGGTGAACAAGGGAAGCGAAACCCTGGTCAGGCGCCCGTCGACCGATGCGAATTCCTGCCCGGTGACATGGGCGTCATCGTCGGTGATCGACGTGGGCAGCAGGTTGATCCCGTGCTCATATACCCAGATATAGGTATCGCTGCTGCGGTTGAGCGGGACGGTGCCGC
The DNA here is from genome assembly GCA_005503165.1 of Sphingomonadaceae bacterium 3R27E2-A. GTDB lineage: Bacteria > Pseudomonadota > Alphaproteobacteria > Sphingomonadales > Sphingomonadaceae > Sphingopyxis. Next base: position 2,237 of record SCNT01000005.1, on the reverse strand, counting down.
CCGGAGCGACGAAGGATGTCCCCGTGTCGTGCTCGGTATATTTGGTGCCATTGCCGCCCGAGTCATGCGGCTCGGCGATGATGCGGACCTCGGCCGAGGCCGTCGCGATGGTCGATGTCGCCGCGAGCAGCGCTGCAAAATGTCTCCAGTTCATAAGTCCCTCCTCGAAAAATGGCGGTCGTTCAGCTTCCCGGGGCAAGTTCCCCGATCATTTCGGCGGCGACCGCCCGCGCGCCGGGCATCGGCATCGCGACGTCGGCGCGGGTCATGCGCGTGAAGAAAGGCATGCGGGCGAGGCGCGCTTCGGCGACGCGCGCGTCGCTCATCGGGTCGATCACCTCGGTCCACAGTTTCGCGAGCCGCCCGACCTGTTCGGAGCGCGCCCAAGGGCGTCCCGGCAGCGCCATCGGCCGCGTCGGGGTGACGAGCACGAGGACCGAATCGCGCCGCTGCGTCGAATTGCGTTCGTTGAACAGGTTGCCGACCAGCGGCACGTCGCCGAGCACCGGCGTCTTCGAGAAGGTCTTGTCGTCGACCGTCTCGGTCAGCCCCGAGAGCAGCAGCGTCTCGCCGAAGCGGATCTCGGCGGTCGCCGCGACCTTCTGGCGGAAAGTGGTGAGCTGCTCGCTGAAGCTGCCCGCGGGATCGCTGGTCAGGAAGCTGCGCCCCGTTTCGATGCGGATGCGCGTGCCCTCGGGCGTGATCTCGACCGGCGTCACCTTCATCTCGATGCCGATGTCGATCTGTTCGAGCGCGCCGAGATTGACCCCGCTCACCGCGACGCGCACCTGGCGCCCGACGAAAAATTCGCTCTGCTCGCCGCGATAGGCGGTGAGCTGCGGCCGCGCGACGACCGAATAAAATTGCCCGCCGCGGTTGAAGAGGTTGAGGTTGTAGTTGAGCTGCGGGATCGAAACCGACGCGGTCAGCACGCGCTGGTAATTGTTGCTGTTGTTGCCCTGCCCGTCGCGCATGATCGTGCGCGTCGACTGGCGCCCCAGCCCATATTGCAGCGACAGGCCGTCGAGCAGGTTGATCCCCGTGCGCTCGCGATGGGTGTTCTGCGCGAGGATGATCGCGACATCGAGCGAGATCTGGTCGGGCGAAGCAGCGACGCCGGCCTCGCCCTCGTCCGGCACGGGCGGAGTGTCGAGCGCACCCGTCTGGAGCAATTGCGTCACCCGCGCGCGGTCGCGGTCGGCCTCGGCGGGGAGGAGCGCCGCCAGCCGGTCGAGCCCTGCCAGTGCCCCCGCCCGGTCGCCCGATGCGGCGGCCGCGAAGGCGGCGACGCGCTGCGACGCGGCGTCGGCCGGATCAAGCGCGACCGCCCGCTCGGCGGCGACCCCCGCGAGCCCGAGGTCGCCGTTCATATAGGCCGCCGACGCCAGCGCCGCGAGCGCGCGGCCGTCGGCGGGACGCAGCAAGGCGGCGCGCGCGAAATGGTCGGCCGCCTGGTCGTATTTGCCCTGGTCGAAGGCGACGCGCCCCGCCATCGCGGCGGGCCAATATTGCCCCGGCTCGGCGCGCGCGGCGAGGTCGTAGCCCGCCTGCGCGAGGTCGAGCGCCTGGCTGTCGGTCTCGCCGCGCATCTGCCAGGCGAGCGCCAACAATGCCTGATTGCCGCCATGCCGCGGCTGGCGCGCGACGAGTTCGGAGAGCAGCCCGATCGCCCTGGCGCTGTCGCCGCTGCGCAGCGCCGCGGCGCCCTGCCCCGCCAGCGCGGCGGGGGTTTCGGCGGACAGGTCGACGGGCGCGGGTTCGCGCTTGCGCGCCTCGGCGGGCGCTGCCGCGAAGGCGAGCAAGGACGCGCCGGCGAGCGCCAGCGTCAGCGAGTGACGGCTCATGATTTTTCCCCCTCGGCCGCGGGGCGCCGGACACAGCGATCGGCGCGCCCCGCGGCGTCGATGCGATAGGTGTCGCTTTCGCGCGGGCAGGCGGTGGGCAGATAGCCCATCGCCATCGGCTGGCCCGCGCGATTGAGGCTGGCGCCGCACACGTCGCGACCCTCGCGAACGAGCAGCCGTTCGTGGCTGGCGCGCTCGCAGACGGGCGGGACTGCGGGCTCGGCCGCGGGCGCGGCGCGCGCGGGCGGGGCGCCTGCTGCCATGATGATCGCGATGATCAAACCCCCTGCCGGATCGCGCCGCATTGCCGACTCCCCTTTCAAGCAGGCGGAGTGTGCGGCGCGGCGACGCCAGGCGCATCACCCGGACGGGCTACGCCCGATGGGCTAGGCC
>SCNT01000059.1 GCA_005503165.1 Sphingomonadaceae bacterium 3R27E2-A | reverse complement strand
CGCCGTCCCGCAGCGCCAAGGCAGCGAAGCGGTTCCTGGGCAAGGCCCTGCGAGGCCTGAAGCACTGGGAAAAGCCTGCCACGCTCAATACCGACAAAGCGCCGAGCTATGGTAAGCGTGGCCGGTAGGCCGCCTTGCCGCTGACGGCGGTGCTGCGATGCTTGTGCCTTTCGGGGGAGCAGCGCGGTGGACGAGGAAGTCGGAGCGGATGCGAGTGGTCATACGTGCAGTCGTATGAGTGGTCGCATCGAGGTGATCGCCTGATCGCCCGGGTGTCGGGCCGTCGGTACTGGAGCGTCGAGCAGAAGCTGGCGATGTTGCGCGATGCGTTTGGTCCGGGCGGGTCGGTTCGCTCGGCGATGGAACGTCACGATGTCACCAGCGGGTTGCTCTACACCTGGCGGCGCAACGCGATGGCGGGGATGCTGCTCGAGCGATCGCCCAGGACGTTGCCGCCAGCGATAGAAGCGGCAACCGGCGGTGGGTTCGCCGAGGTTATCATCGCCGATCCCGTCGTGCCCGCGCTTTCCGCGGTACTGCCACCGCCTGCGCCAGATATCGCGATCGCGCTCCCCGGGGACATCCGGCTGAGCGTCGATGCGTCGATCGATGCAGATGCGCTCAGGCGCGTGCTGTCGGTGCTACAGCGATGATCGCGTTGCCGCCCGCGACGCGAGTGTGGCTGGCGTGCGGCCCGACCGATATGCGCAAGGGGATGTGCGGTCTGGCGGTGATGGCGCAGGAGGTCATGAAGCATACTCCCCATTCCGGCGCGGTGTTCGCGTTCCGCGGTAGGCGCGGTGATCTGATCAAGTTGCTCTGGTACGATGGCCAGGGGATGTGCCTGTTTTCCAAGCGGATCGATCGTGGCAAGTTCGTGTGGCCGATCGGCCAGGTCGGTGTCGCGCACCTGTCCGCCGCGCAGCTCTCGATGCTGCTCGAAGGGATCGACTGGCGGCGTCCCGAACGCACGTGGCAACCCGCACTGGCAGGGTAATAATCGACGGGATTACGCCGTTTTTGCTCGTCTCGAAGACCCTGATCCGGTAATAAACCGGTGTGTCGCAACCCGCCGTTTCCGCACCCGATCGGGACGCCCGTATCGCCAGTCTCGAGGCGCAGGTCGATGCCCGCGATCGCGTGATCGCGATGCTGCGCGCCCAACTTGCACGGCTGCGTCGGATGACGTTCGGCACCTCGTCCGAGAAGCTGGCGAGCGAGATCGAGCAGCTGGAACTCGCGCTCGAAGCGTATGAGGCAGACGCCGCCAGCACCGATGCGCGTCGGCCGGATGTTGCCGCTCGACCCGAACGACCCGCGCCGGTTCGCTCATTGCCGCCCCATCTGTCGCGGCACGAGATCGTCCACGAGCCAGCGACCGGCACCTGCGCATGCCCATCATGTGGCGGCGCGCTGCGCCAGCTCGGCATCGATGCCGACGAGATGCTGGATATCGTGCCAGTCAGCTGGCGCGTCGTGCGCAACATCCGACCCAAGTATAGCTGCCGTGTCTGCGAGGCGATCGTCAAGGCGCCCGCGCCGCCCAAGCCGGTCGCTCGCGGCAAGGCCACGTTCGGCACGCTCGCACACGTCGTCGTCGCCAAGTTCGATCATCACCTGCCGCTCTATCGCCAGGCCGAGATGATGGCAGCGCAGGGCGTCGATATCGATCGCTCGACCTTGGCCGGGTGGGTGGGCCAGGCCGCGCATCTGCTCGATCCGATCGTCTCGCGCATCCGAGAGGAAGGTCTCAAAGCCGCCAAGATTCACGCCGACGATACGCCCGTGAAGGTGCTGGCGCCCGGCAGCGGCAAGACCGCGACCGGCAGGCTATGGGCCTATGTCGTCGATGACCGCGCATCGGGCGCCGCCACCCCGCCGCTCGTCTGGTATCGGTTCACCGCTAACCGCGCGGGCATCCATCCCAAGCGCGAACTCGCCACCTTCACCGGCTTCCTCCAGGCCGACGCCTATGCCGGGTTCAACGGCATCTACGCGGGCAACAGCGTGTCCGAGGTCGCATGCTGGGCGCATTTCCGGCGCGAGCTGTTCGAACGCCACAAGCAGCAGCCGACCGCGCTGGCCACCGACCTGCTCGAGCGCATCGGTCAGCTCTACGCGATCGAGACCGAGATCCGTGGCCAACCAGCCGACGTCCGACGAACCATCCGACAGGCGCGGTCGCGACCGCTGGTCACGGCGCTTCGCGTCACGCTCGATGACGCGCTCAGAAAGCTCGCGCCCAAATCGCTGATGACCAAGGCCATCCGCTACGGCACCAAGCGATGGGATGCGTTCACCCGCTTCCTCGATGATGGGCGTCTCGAGATCGATAACAACATCGCCGAGCGCGCGATCCGCCCCATCGCGATAGGTCGCAAGAACTGGCTGTTCGCTGGCTCCGGGGCGGGCGGCGAGCGCGCCGCCGCGATCTATTCCATAATCGAGACCGCCAAATTGAACGGGCTCGAACCACAGGCCTACATCGCCGACGTCATCGCCAAGATCGCTGCAGACTGGCCTGCCGCTCGGTGGGACGAACTGTTGCCGTGGAACTGGCAGCCACCCAGCAACGTGCCGCTCGCCGAAGCCGCCTGAGCCGCGGCCTCCAGGCCACGCTTACCCTTCAGGTAGGTCGCGTCGATCATCACTGTCTTGCGCTCAGCGCCTGCGGCGGACAGCCCTTCCATCATCCGGGTGAAGACGCCCTTCTCGCCCCATCGCTTCCAGCGATTGTAGAGCGTCTTGTGCGGTCCATAATCTTTCGGTGCATCCCGCCAGCGAAGCCCGTTGCGGTTGACGAAGATGATCCCGCTCAACACCCGGCGATCATCAACGCGCGGCTTGCCGTGGCTCTTGGGAAAATACGGCTCCAGCCGCGACATCTGCTCATCCGTCAGCCAGTAAAGGTCGCTCAAACCCAGTCTCCTCACGGAGCCTGAATCAGATCGCGCCTCTCACATCAATGGGTCCTGACCCTAGCTAAGTAATGTTATTGTGCACGAGCAATCTGCCAGCCGGTCTCCGCTAGCGGATAGGCCTTTTCCCCGGTTTTGAGCAACGGCGACTGGTTCGAGGCCTATGTCGACCAGGTGCTCGTGCCCGACCTCAGGCGCGGCGACATCGTGGTTATGGACAATCTCTCCAGCCACAAGCGCCAGCGTCCGCGACTTGATCGAGGCGACCGGCGCACGCCTCATGTTCCTTCCGCCATACAGCCCCGACTTCAACCCGATCGAAAAGGCGTTCGCCCGCCTCAAAGCCATTCTCCGCAAGGCCGGCGAGCGGTAGGATGCGACCATCGTGAGGGTCGGGCCGGCTGCGTAGACTCAGCGCAGGCCTGCGAGTGGCAAGGAAGTCGACGTGGACAAGTTTAAAGAAATCCAGCTGTTTGTCCACGTTGCGGATTTCGGCAGTCTGTCGATTGCCGCGCAGAAGCTGCGAATTTCTAACGCTGCGGCCAGCAGGTTTCTTCAGGCTCTGGAAGGTCGCTTAGGGATTCGCCTCGTCGAGCGAACCACCAGACGGCTCTGGCTAACCGACGCCGGTCTAGAATATTACCCCCGATGCGTCGCGGTGTTAGCTGAAATCAATGATGCCGACGCCGAGATCGCGGATTTGGCCGTGAACCCTAGCGGTGTGCTTCGTGTGACTTCGTCCGTATCCTTTGCCATGATGCACCTCGCACCAAGCATACGTGAGCTCCATACCAAATATCCCAAACTAACAATACAAGTTATAACGGAAAATAAATATCATAACTTCATTGAAAAAGGCATAGACGTTGCTATTAGAACAAAGGAGTATGAAGAGGGATCAAATATAACTATTAGAAAGCTCGCGGTGACTCGCAGGGTTCTAGCTGGTTCTCCTTTATATTTTGAAGAAAACAAGCCTCCTCTGACACCAAGTGATTTATCAAGTCATAGAATGGTTTTATATAGTCTGGCGAACGACCCCTACTTGCTAAAGTTTAAGAGAAGGGGTGTTTCTTCAGCTATTTCCATAGCGCCGACGTTCGAATCAAACGAAGGGCAAGTTATACGGGAGGCTGCGTTGAAAGGTGCCGGCATTTTGGTTCAGCCGCTCTATATCATTTATGACGATATCGTATCGGGGCGCTTGGTTCCCGTTTTAACGGATTGGGAATTGCCGCCGTTGGCAATTAATATTGCTTATCAAAGCCGACGGCACCAGCCCGCTAAGATACGCGCTTTCGTCAATTTCCTGATCGACCGATTCGCTGCACTAAATCTCGAAAGGAAATGGAAAGATCTCGGCTAGTGGCTCCGCGGAACTACCGGGAAGGAAGGTGTTGGACGGTTGAACGCTGACGCGTGAGTGGGCGATCCACAATGCGAAAGCGATGGTGCTGCGGCCCTTCCACGGGCGCGTCGAATTCCGGGCAGCGCGGTATGAATCGCGAATTGCGGTAGTCTGCATCATGTGTCTTCGGGCATGACGGCCATTATTGCCATCATGCCGGTTTCCGATCCTGACATTCGAGCTTCCAGGCGTAAGTTTTCCAGTTTGCGGAAAACAGATTCACAGAATCGGCCGTTTTGTATCTCTCCACAACATAGTAGGCCCTACCCAAGATCCAGAAGGGGTCGATCACGGAGCAGGGTGATGAATGGCGACCGTCAACGCTGAAACTATTACACAAATCGTGCTTGCGGCCTCAACGGGCGGTCCGGACAAGCGCGTGCGCAAAATCATGACGAGCCTCGTGCAGCATCTGCATGCATTCACTCGAGATGTTGGCCTCTCCGAAGCCGAATGGGCCGAAGGAATCAAGTTCCTTACCCGGGTTGGACAATTTACGGACGAGAGACGGCAAGAGTTCATCCTTCTGTCGGATGTTCTCGGTTTATCGATGCTGGTCACATCTCAGAGCAATGAAAAACCGGCCGAGTGCACGGAGGCGACGGTGTTGGGACCATTTTACACGTCTGACGCGCCGAAGTTCGCCAATGGTGATGATATTTCCGGCGCAGCTTCCGGCGACCCGTGCTTTGTGTCGGGTACCGTCAAGGGCCCGGGCGGGCGTCCAGTGCCCGGCGCGCGATTGGAAGTGTGGCAGGCTGACGACGATGGGTTTTACGATGTTCAGCTAGGCGAGGCGGCGAACGCGCGGGGAATTTTTACGTCTGATACCGATGGACGCTTTTCATTCCGTTCCATTCTGCCTCAGTCCTACGCAATACCACATGACGGACCCGTGGGTGACCTGCTGAAAATATTGGGTCGGCACCCTTGGCGGCCAGCACATCTACATTTCAAGATCGAAGCGGAAGGGTACGAACGCCTCATAACGCACGTTTTCCGAAGTGATGATCCATATCTCGATTCAGATGCAGTTTTCGGGGTCCGCGCTTCGCTGATTGCGGACTGGGTGCGGCATCCTCCCGGCTGCGCTCCGGAGGGCACGATACTCTCCGTGCCCTTTTACACCTTAGCGTTCGACTTCATCCTGAATCCTGTCGGGGGCGATCGATGATCCGGCATGTCGTGATGTGGACGGTGAAGGGCGAGAGTCGCGCCGAGCGGATGATGGGGACTGCGGCCATTGAAGCCGCGTTCAAGGAAATGGAGGGACGTATCCCAGGGATGTTGAATATCGAGGTAGGCATCGATGCAGGTCTTGAGGACGGTGCATGCGACATCGTGTTGATTGCCGATTTTGCCTCGCCGCAAGATTTGTCGGTCTATGCCTCCCACCCTGAACATCGACGCGTCCGTGACAAACTGGCTGGGTTGCGCCTGTCCAGACATTGCGTTGATTTTGAGGTTATCCATGATCGGTGAGACATTGCCTATGCAGGCTTTCACCTATGTCGGCCTTCCGGCAAAAGTCGTCTTCGGACAGGGGAGCGTTGTGTCGTTGCGCGATGAAGTTGCTGCCTTGGGCGGAACGCGCGCGCTTATCCTCAGCACGCCGGACCAGTCCGAAAATGCGGAGCTGATCGCACGGGACTTGTCGAGCCTTGCGGCCGGCGTCTTCGCTGGCGCGGCAATGCATGTGCCGGCAGATACTGTTGCCGTGGCGATCGCCCGCGGACAGGCACTCACGGCGGACTGCCTGGTCCAGTCGGTGGCGGATCGACCACGGGCCTTGCCAAGGCCATCGCGTTGGATACCGGCTTACCGATCATCGCAGTGCCCACCACTTATGCCGGCAGCGAGATGACGCCGATCTACGGCATTACAAGCGATGGCGCGAAGCGTACCGGGCGTGACATGCGGATCCTGCCACGTACGGTTATATACGATCCAGGCCTGACACTAGACTTGCAGGTAACGATCTCGGTTACGAGTGCCATTAACGCCTTGGCGCATGCGGCTGAGGGCCTGTATGCGCGTGACGCGAACCCGATCCACAGCCTAATGGCGGAGGAAGGTATTGCAGCTATCGCGCGGGGTGTTTCCGGCCTGCATGCCGCGCCCCGTGATCTGCAAAAAAGGACTCAGCTGCTTTACGGCGCATGGCTTTGCGGCACCGTTCTTGGCCATGTAGGCATGAGCCTTCACCACAAGCTATGTCACACGCTAGGCGGCAGTTTCAATCTGCCGCATGCCGAAACGCATAGCGTCATCTTGCCGCATGTCCTGGCTTACAATGCCTCTGCCGCACCGGTGGCGATGCAACGCATCGCACGAGCGATCGGACAAGTGAACGCGCCGCTCGGCGTGCACAAGCTTGCACGCGATAATGGGGCACCAACCAGCTTGGCGGAGCTTGGCTTCAGGCTGGACGATCTTGATCGGGCAACTGACCTCGCGGTTTCTAATCCTTACTGGATCCCTCGGCCAATCGAACGGGACGCAATTCGCCTCCTTCTTGAAAACGCACACTCGGGCGCGCTGCCTCAAAGTTATGACGAAGGTTCGAGACAAGAAAGCGATCAGAATCGAGGGAAGCCATGAGCGAAGCTGCTACGGATATGAACCGCCAGACCCCGCTGATAGATTGCTCGGTCGCTATCATCGGCTGCGGCCCAACCGGCCTGGTAGCTGCATCGCTACTTGGTCAGGCAGGCCATCAGGTAACCCTGATCGAGCGTTGGAAGTCCCTCTACAACCTTCCCAGACTATCTCATATCGACGGTGAGCTTGGCTAGATGGTGGCGGCAGTACCCGCTACACACGGCAATTGAACAGGTCATTGATGAGGAAAGAGAAAAGTCGTCATTGTGGCACAGTTTAGAGACGGGTATGTGCAGAAAACGGCGCTGCGATCGACGTTGTTTCCGGGTAAGACAATAGGAACGCCGTAGTAATATGGCCACGCAAATTTCTTATGTCGCGCATTACCTAGCTTCATTTTGATAATTTCAAAGTCGTGTTGTCCGCAGCGGTTGAAATACAAATATTATTGGGGAGGGTCCGTATAATGATAAACAAGTCCGCATTCGTTGCTAAGTCCTATCTGGCGATGCTGCTCACGAGCTCGGTCATGGCGCCGTGCATTTCGCCCGCGTTCGCGCAGGCTGATGCGGCCGGGCAACCGGTCGCCCGTCCAGCCCCGCCTGCGTCTGAGGTCGAGCCTGCCCCAGGTGAGATCACTGTGACTGCCCGGCGCCGGTCCGAACTGCAGCGCGACGTGCCGCTCGCGATCTCGAGCATGACCGGCGATCAGCTGGTGAGTGCAAATATATCGAACGTTCGGGACCTGGTCATCAGCCAGCCCTCTGTCTATTTTGCATATGGAAGTGTAGCTCCCTTCACGCTGGTGCGCGGCTTCGGCTCGGGGTCGAACGCCTCGTTCGATCAAGCCGTTGGCAAATTCGTCGATAACGTCGCTTATAATCGGGACCAGGACGCGCGGATTCCATTCTTCGACGTGGAGCGACTGGAGGTTCTAAAGGGGCCCCAGGTGCTGCTCTACGGTGCAAGCGCGACAGCGGGCGCGATCAATATCACTACGAAGAAGCCGGGCGATCGCTTCGAGGGCGATGCATCGGTCTCCTACGAGTTCAACAACAACGAGGTGTTGATGCAAGGCGGCGTAACCGTGCCGCTGGCACCGATCGCCAGTCTCCGCGTCGCGGGCTACCTCCAGCATCTGAACAAGGGCTGGGTGCATAATGACACGTTGGGCACCGACGATCCGCGCGACCGCAACTTCGCCGCCCGCGGCACGCTCGGCCTGACCCCAACGCCGGACCTCAAAATCTTTCTCAAAGGCGAATACGCCCGCATCCGTCAGCGCGGCGGGATCTTGCAACCTTATGTGCAGACCGTTGTCCCGGCGGTGGCGTTCCCCGAAGTGAAGCTCGACGACCACATGGCTGCGACCAATTCGGGTCTCCCGTTCGGCAATCCGGAGTTCGTCAACATGACAAACCGGGTCGCGCAGGCCGACCTTGAATGGAACGCGGGGGGGGCCACCATCGCCTCGACGACGGCCTATCGACGCAGCCAGTTCCGTCAGACAGTGGATGCGGACGGCTCGGCACTAGCGCTATTCGGCGGGACGCCGGTCTCTGGCTACAAGCAGTTCAGCCAGGAGGTCCGCGCCTTCGGAACGGCAGGACAGCTCGATTACATGGTCGGCGGCTACTACGAATGGAACAAGCTGAACTTCTATAACCCGTCGACTTTCAATCTGAAGCCGTTGGGATCGACTCTGCCCGTCGTCGGGCGCATTTACACATTGGACCGCGATACCCGCGTTTTCTCCGGCTATGCCGAACTGACCTATCATTTCAGCCCTGAGTTCAGCCTGGAAGGCGGTCTGCGGTACTCTGACATCAAACGTGAGGGGGACCAAACGGCATTCGCCTATAATGTCCTTCCTGGCAGCGCATTCTGGAATCGTGCGCAGATCGAGGCCCAGCGCAACACCGCCTTGAACGGTGCCTTCTCAGCGTTCGGGGGAGCCCCGCACGAACTCCTCGGACTGAGTTCAAAGGAGCATCACTGGCAGCCCCAGGTAACCCTGCAGTATAAGCCCAACACTGACCTCATGCTCTATGCGCGCTATGTGAAGGGCGCAAAGGCCGGCGGGTTCGACGCGACCTACGCATTGACCAGCCGTGCTGGCGCTAGCTTCCGGCCCGAAGAGGCTGAATCGTTCGAGGCCGGCATCAAGGGCGTCACCGCCAACCGCAAGCTCGAGTTCAGTCTGGACCTGTTTCGCACGACGTTCACGGACCTTCAGGTCTCCGTGTTCGACGGCGTCGCGGCATTCATCGTCAGCAACGTCGGCAAGGCTCGAACACAAGGCGCGGAGGCATCGATGATTTGGCGGCCAGCAAACGGCCTTAGTGTTAGCGCTGAAGGCGCGCTACTCGATGCGAAGTATCTGAGCTTCCCGGGCGTGGCGTGCTATTACGCGCTCACCATAATTACGCCCGCCGGTCAGGTGTGCCGACAAGACCTGTCGGGGGAAACCACCCCGATGTCTTCGAAATACACCTTTGGTGCGCACATCAACTACGAGCACGACGCGTTTGGATCGCTTCGAATGACCGAATCGGTCGAGATATTGGGACGATCGGGGTTCAAGGCAGGGACCATCAACGATCCGCTTCAATACCAGAGTGGCTTCGCGCAGATCAACGCCCAGTTCGGGATCCGGTCAGCTGACCACGTGTGGGAATTGTCGCTGTTTGGCCGCAATCTGACCGATAAGCAATATAAGGAATTCGCAGCGCAAAGCGTCATTACCAACGGAGGAAAGATCGCGGCGATCTCGCGGGGCCGTCAGATCGGTCTGCGCCTCGCCACACGCTTCTAGACCGCACAGCAACACCTTTGGGAACCCGCAGCTCGCCCGCCCACTTCATCCTGCGGGCGAGACTTTCTCAATTTTGGAAATAGTGATGCAAATGTATAACATAAGGCGCGAGGGAGATTGCAGGCAGTCCCGACCCGCCGCGCGCGCGTCGATCCGGGGGGAGCAGTGCGCCGCTAAAGCTTTAGGCGGGCTCGGCACTATGGTACGGATCCTGTCGCGCACCGCGCATACGCGCGCCTTCTCCTTGATACTTGGCAGCTACGGCAAGGCGCACGGTTTCTCGTTCCACGGAAGGGTCGCAGAGGCCTTGACCGACGACCGCGAAGACATCCGGCATGAGAAAGTCTCCTCCGGGTGCGCCGCCAAGCACGCTCCGGCCCACGGCCTTACCTGGTGGGGTGGGGGGTCCGAACGGCGATGAATGATCCCATCGATCTACCGGCAGGAGCGCGGACATTCTCGCCTGCAGAGAATTCGTCACATGCACCAGAGCCGGCGTCAGAAAACACGCCAGTCGATCAAGACCGACTAATTCGCAAGGTCGCCAACCGGGTCATGTGGTGGCTGTTGGCACTCTATTTCGTGTCGGTTCTCGACCGGAGCGCCGTTGCCTACGCTGCTGTTCCCATGTCGAAAGATATCGGTCTTACTACGGCTATGTACGGCTTCGGTGTCGGCATAATGTATCTGACCTACGCCCTGTTCGAAATACCGAGCAACCTGCTTCTCGCACGAATTGGAGCGCGGCTGACTTTCGCGCGCATCGCAATTCTATGGGGACTTTGCACAGTCTTCATGGCCGCGATGCAGTCGCCCGCGAGCTTCTACGCCGCCCGTGCTTTCCTGGGCGCCGCTGAGGCTGGTCTTTTCCCGGGCGTGATGCTATATCTCACCTTCTGGTTCCCTCACGCGTATCGCGCCCGGTACAATGCGATGTTCACCCTTGCCTCTCCGGCCGCAGTCATCGTCGGTGCAGTGATTTCCGGGCCTATCCTCAGCTTGGATGGCGTCCTTGGCATTGCAGGTTGGCGATGGTTGTTCCTCATAGAAGGCCTACCCGCCGTAATGTTGGGATTGGCATGCTATCTGGTGCTTTATGACAGTCCCGCGGGAGCGACCTGGCTGTCTCCCCACGAACGCGCGTGGCTGCGATCCAAAACGACTGAGCCCAAAGCAGCCCGCAAGACCTCCGTAAGGGATCTTTTCCGCCTCGACATAGCGCTTCTCGCACTATGCAATTTCGCGCAATTCGCTGGCTTGGTGACGTTCGGATCCTGGCTACCGCAAATCCTGCACGCGCAGGGCTGGAATCCCAGTCAGGCAGGTCTTTTGACCGCGCTGCCATCCGTGGTCGGTGTGGCAGGCATGTTCATCATTAGCCGGAACTCCGATCAGACTGGCGAGCGGTTTCTTCACAGTTCCCTGGCTTTCGTCATGACAGCCCTTGGCTATGCGCTGGCGGCCGGAGGCGGGCACTCTACGATCGCCACCCTTGTCGGCTTTACCTGCGCAAGCATCGGACTGTTCGCAACGCAGGCCGTCTTCTGGACGATACCCCAAAACTACCTCGCCCCGAGCTTGGCGCCGCTCGCGGTAGGCTTCATCGCCATGGTCGGCAGCATCGGAGGCGCGTTGGCGCCGATGGTGCTGGGATGGACGAAGGATGCGACCGGCGATTTCCAGATCGGCTTTGCGGGCGTCGCCCTACTTTTAGTGGTTGCCGCCGTCGCCGTTGCGATAGCCGCCAAAATCGTCGTCCGCCCCGTCCTGGGCCGGCCGTCTTGAGCAAAGCGGGAACATGGTCATGCTAGTCAGCGATCCTTCGGATCGATCATACTTTTCGGTCGATCGGAAAATCTTCACGGACGAAGGGATTTTCAAGCGGGAAGAAGAACTCATATTCGAGTCTAACTGGATCTTCGTGGGGTTGGAAACCCAGCTGCCGGATCCGCACAGCTACTTTACCACCGCAATCGGTCGCCAGCCCGTCATCGTGACGCGCGGAGGAGACGGCGTGATCCGATGCCTGCTCAATAGCTGTCGCCACAGGGGCGCCATCATCTGCCCGTTCCAACGCGGTCGCCAGAAAATCCACGTCTGTCGCTACCATGGATGGTCGTATGATTCGTCCGGCCGAAACGTTGCGATCACAGCGAAGTCGGAAGGTCAGTATCCAGCCGGTTTCGATGAAATGGATCATGGCCTGCTCGAGGTTGGCGGCTTCGCGTCCTACCGGGGCATGCTTTTCGCAAGTCTGCTGCCAGCGCCCATAGCGCTTGCGGACTTCCTCGGCGATGCGCGCCGCTTCCTCGATATGGTAATCGACCAGAGCCCAAGCGGCGAAATCGAATTCGTGCCTGGTGAAGGGAGTTACACATTCCAGGGCAACTGGAAGTTGCAGCTTGAAAACGGCCTCGACAATTATCATTTCTTCCCGACCCACAGCTCGTATGTGGAAATTCTCAAGCGGCGAGGGCAAGCGGCCTGCGAATATCTCGACCAGTTCGAGTTGGAGGTCGATGGCCAAGGAAGTTTTGGCTTCGCGCACGGACATGCCGTCAACTGGTCGATCAGTAACGAGCGTCGCTACGGCCGGCCGCTCCTTTCCGATGCCGGCGATCTCAGGACCCTTGAGGCCAGAGTAGGTGCTGTTACTGCGAAATGGATGATGCGGCAGCGCAATCTGACGATCTTCCCGAACTTGCAGGTCATCGACATCGGAACGGTACAACTTCGCACCTGGCGCCCACTAGGCCCCGGCCGTACCGAGATGACATCTCACTGCATCGGCATGGTTGACGAAGCGCCCGATGCGCGAACCCAGCGGATCAGAGCTTATGAGGATTTTTTCAATCCATCGGGGTTAGCGTCCTCCGACGACAATGTGATTTATGAAATGTGCCAGTCCGGCTATGCGGCGGCCGCTGGCGACACGCAGGGTTATCTCCGCGGTCTAGGTCAATCCTCGCAGGCCGCCCAGCTCGCTGCCGACGAGCTCGGCATAGTTCCCACGTCAGCCGCCTTCGGCGCAAGCCTGACGTTCGGCGATGAAACCAACTTCCACCCCCCCTATCGTGAGTGGGCCCTACGAATGCAGGGAGGAACGGGTATATGAGCCAGACGGGTCTACTCTCATCGCTTGATCGATCCTTTTCATCATCGAATGAGCTCGCCCAGTTCCTCCTATTCCGGGAGATGGCGGCGCTGGACGGGCAGGCTTGGGGTGATTGGTTGAAGCTATATGCCCAAGACGCGTCCTTCTGGATCCCGGCCTGGATCGACGAGCACCACATTACGAGCGATCCCGCCACGCAGACGTCAATGATCTACCACGTTTCTCGCGACGCTCTCGAAGAACGCGTTTGGCGCATCGGGTCGCGAAGATCGGTTACGGCGCTGCCACTTCCGCGAACGCATCACATGATATCGGGCGCGCTCTTAAGCCGCATCGAAGACGATACTCTTTCCGTTGAGTGCAACGGTATCACAAGTATGTATGACGTTCGATTGAAACAGCTAAGTCAAATATTTTCAAGATATGAATATATCTATCACTACACCGCACAAGACTGGCTGATTTGGAAAAAGAAAATTGTTATAACGAATGATTCACTTCCGGCATTCGTTGATTTCTACAGCGTGTGAAGTGCTCTAGGGTCAGGACCCATTGATGTGATCCGCTCTGAGCTGCTGCCGGTTCCGTGGACACCAAGATAAGGTGTATTTGGAACTGGAGGATGGAGATGCAACGACGGAAGTTCAGCCGCGAGTTCAAGCTCGAGGCGGTGAAGCTGGTGCGGGAGCGTGGCGTGGCGGTGTCGCAGGCGGCCCGCGATCTGGATCTGCACGAGAACGTGCTGCGCAAGTGGGTGCGCGAGCAGCAGACTGACCCGGGATCGGCATTCCCCGGTCACGGCGTGATGAAGCCAGAGCAGCATGAGATTGAGCGGCTGCGCCGCGAGTTGGCCAGAATGAAGGCAGAGCGTGACATCCTAAAAAAAGCGGCGGCCTACTTCGCCAGGGACTCGGTATGAGGTTCGAGTTCGTAGCGAAGCACCGAGGGATCTGGCCGGTATCGTGTAAGCGGTAATTTCTCCCCACGCGGGGCATGAAGGCGTCGGGTCCTCGCGGACCTGGCGCCTAATTTCGTTGTCTCAAGTTTCGAACGTAGTTTGCTCAGGCCGCCTGGGCGACGCGGTTCGTTTCGAACGCTGGCGCTGCGGCGTTGGTATCGACCCAGTTGCCGGGCAGGAGGTCGTCGAGCGGATCTCCGTCGCCACGCAAGACGATGCGGGCAAGCACGTCGGCGAGATAGGCGTTCGGATTGATGCCGCTCAGCTTGCAGGTCTCGACCAGCGACGCGATCGCCGCCCAGTTTTCGGCGCCGAGCTCGTGGCCGGCGAACAGGGCATTCTTCCTTTGCAGCGCGATCGGCCGCATCGAACGCTCGACAGGGTTGTTGTCGATGTCGATCCTGCCGTCGTCGAGGTAGCGGGTCAGCCCGGCCCAGTGGCTCAGCGCATAGTTGATCGCCTTGAGCGTCGGCGAGCCGCTGAACATGCGGCGGCGCTTTTCCTCGAGCCAGCCCTGCAACGCGTCGATCACCGGCGCGGCACGCGCTTGGCGGATAGCGGCTCGCTCCTCGGACGCGCGACCGTGGATATCGCGCTCGACCTCGTAGAGCGCGGCTATCCGGGCAAGTGCTTCCTGCGCGATCGGCGCGGCGTCGCCCTTAGCCGCGTCGAAGAAGCCGCGACGGACGTGCGCCCAGCAGTAGGCGAGCACCGACGGTCCGCCCGGCCGGTTCGCCTTGCCGAACTGGCCATAGGCCTCATAGCCATCGACCTGCAGGATGCCGCGATAGTCGCCGAGCAGCTTTGCCGCCCACATGCCGCCACGGCCCGGCATGTAGGTGTAGACGATCGCCGGCGGATCGGACCCGCCATAGGGCCGCTCGTCGCCAACCATCGCCCACAGATAACCCGTCCTGGTCTTGCCGGTGCCCGGCGTCAGCACCTTGGCGGTGGTCTCATCAACGAACAGACGGTCGCTGGCGAGGAGGCGTTGCTTCTGCAGCTCGACGAGCGGCTTGAGGTATCCCGCGGCGCGACCGACCCAGTTGGCGAGCGTCGCCCGGTCGATCTCCACGCCCTGGCGCGCCATGATCTGCGCCTGCCGGTAGAGCGGCAGATGATCGGCGTATTTCTTGACCAGCACATCGGCAAGCAACGCCTCGCTGGGCAGGCCGCCGGGAACGACGTGCTTGGGCGCAAGCGCCTGAGCCACTCCGTCGCCGCACGACCGGCAGCCCATCTTCGGCCGCACCGTCACCAGCACGCGGTACTGCGCCGGCACGATGTCGAGCCGCTCGGCCCGGTCCTCGCCGATCCGGTGCAGCGCGCCGCCGCAGCTCGCGCAGGCGCAGGCCTCGGGGGCGATCTCGATCTCATGGCGCGGCAGGTGCGCCGGCAGCGAAGCGCGCGGGGCATCGGCGGCACGCTTCCTCGCCGGTGCCGCGCCCACCGCTTCAGCGCTCTGCTGCTCGATCAGCTCGACCTCGCCCATGGCGACGTCGCTGTCTTCGAACGCCAGCGCCAGCTGGTCGGCCGCCATCTTTTCCGAGCGCTTGCCGAAGTGCATGCGGCTCAGAACGTCGAGCAGATGCTGAAGTTTGGCGGAACGAACACGCTCGGCGATGATCATCGCCTTCAGTGCCCCGATGTCATCGGGCAGGTGTGCAGAAGCCCCCGTCACGGTGCGGATTGCAGCAGATTACGGGGCTTTTACAAGCACGGTTCGGCAGGGCGATTCAGGCGTGCGACCTACAGCGCCATCACCGGCCGGGCCACCCGCGGGGCATGCACGCGCGACCAGTCCAGACCCTCGATCAGTGCACTCGCCTGCGCCGCCGTGAGGTTCATCACGCCCTCGCCGAACCGCGGCCAGCGGAACGTCCCGTCCTGCAACCGCTTGGTCACCAGCACCAGGCCAGTGCCGTCCCACAGCAGCAGCTTGATCCGGTCCGCCCGCTTGCAGCGGAACACGAACATGATGCCGGAGAACGGGTCGCGCTTCAGCTCTTGCTGGACCAGCGAGGCCAGCCCCACCATGCCTTTCCTAAAGTCGACCGGCTTCACCGCCACCAACACCTTCAGCGGTCCCGGCGGAATGATCACGTCGCCACCTGCACCGCCAGCAGCACTCGCTCGATGTGATCGGCGCTCACCCCGTCGGGCACCCGGATCGTCATCCCCCGCACGTTGATCCTGATCTCGGCGCATGACCCCTGCGGCGCTCTCGGCTCCTCGACCACCGCCGGCACGAAGGCCGTGTCCGCGCCAACCTCCATCCGCTCGCGCGCTTCTCGCCGCCAGGCGTAGAGCTGCTGCGGCAGCATGTCGTTGCGACGGGCGATCTCGGCAACATTGGCGCGGACCTGCATTGATTCTGCGATGATCCGCGCCTTCGCCTCCGGCGTCCACAACCGTCGCTCGCGACCGCCCGGCAGCACGTCCATCCGCTGCGGCCGATCGACCCCGCTACTTTCGAACGAACTTTCGAACGTCGTTACATCGCTCATCGCTAGTTACACTCCGAGGCAAAATCGGCGGCACCATAGCGCGTTCAAAAATCTCGGAAATGTGGGGAGAATTCACCGCTTACGAGCTATGGTGCAGCGATCACCGAATTGAAGCGCGAAGGAAAGCTGGACCGGGAGACGGCCCACCGGCAGGTGAAGTATCTCAATAACGTGATCGAGGCCGATCACGGAAAG
>SCNT01000058.1 GCA_005503165.1 Sphingomonadaceae bacterium 3R27E2-A | reverse complement strand
TGCAGCTACGCCCTTCGGGCTCCGCTGCACAGGCCATTGCTTACACTGCGCTCATGCGCAACAAAGCTGCTGGGCTCTAATCCCCGCTGGTGGAAACCAGGGGGTCACGTCAGTCGCCTTCTTAATCCTCCCTGCGGCGAAGCCGTGGGGAGGGGGACCGCCCGCAGGGCGGTGGAGGGGCAGATGTCTCGCACGTCGGTTTAAGGCCGCTACCCCTCCACCATGCTTCGCATGGTCCCCCTCCCCATCGCTTCGCGACAGGGAGGATTAGATGGCGCGCTGTTGCCTACGACGCGGATGTTACTTCGGCCGCCCGCTGTACCCCGCCGCCTTGCGCAGCTCGTCGGCGTCCATGACATAGCCGTCGCTGACTACCGTCACGACACGGCGGAGCGCGCCGAGGTCGGTCGCGGCGTCGCCTTCGACGAGCACCATGTCGGCCTCCTTGCCCACCGCGATCGAGCCGGTGCGTTTGTCGGCGCCGACAACGCGCGCGGGGAGGATGGTGGCGCTCTGGATCGCCTCGGCGGGGGTGAAGCCGGCCTGGCGGTAGATTTCGAGCTCGCGGATCAGCTCGATGCCCCAGCCGTCGGTGCCCGCGACGATCGGCACGCCCGCCTTGTGCAGCCGGCCGACGAGCTCGACCATCTTGGCGTAGCTCTTGCGATAGTCGTCGCGCGTATAGCCATCGGCCAGCGGATAGCCGCCCGCGGTGAAGGCGGACCGTTCGATGACGGGCGAGACGATGCCCATATAGGGGGCGTAGGCGGGGTGCGGCTTGCCGCCATCTTGTGTCAGCATGCCCTCGAAGATGACGATCGTCGGGTCGACGATGGTCTTTTTAGCGGCGAGGTCGGCGACGAAGCCCTTCATCAGCGGCGCATCGAGGTCGACGTCCTTGAAGAAGCGCGCGGGCCCCTCCATCCGCTGGCGCGTGTTCGCCTTGTCGATCACCTCGCGCGGCATCGATTCCATGACGACGAAATTGAGGTGGGTGAGTTCGTCATAGCCCGCGGCGACCGCCTCGCTGGGCTTCATGCCCGCGGGGACATGGCCGTGGACGTGGAGGCCGAGCCTGTGCGCCTCGGCCGCGGCGGGGGCGATCCACGCGGGGTTCATCGAGGTGTAGAATTTGACGCCCCAAAGGCCCGCGTCCTTGACGCGGCGCACCGCGGCGATGGCTTCCGCTTCGCTGGCCACGACCTCGGCGCCCTGCGCGGCGAGCGGGTCCTTCTTGTCGATGATGACCGAGATGAATGGCTCGCCCATCAGCAGGCTGCCGTCGGCGCGGCGCCTGGTCGCGTCGACCGCGCGGTCGAAGGTGGTGCCGGGGCTCCGGAAGCTGGTGATGCCGTTCGCCATGTTGGCGAGGACGTCCCAGTCGTCGCCGATGTGGAGGTGGCTGTCCCAGATGCCGGGGACGAGCGTCTTGCCCTTGCCGTCGATGACTTTGGCGCCTGCGGGAGCCTTCAAGGAGCCCGCTGCGCCGATCGCGGCGATCTTGCCGTCCTCCGCGAGGACGGCGCGGGCGGGGAGGAATTCGCCCTTGTCGGCGTCGAAGAGCTGGACATTGTCGAACAGCACGGGCGCCTTGGCGGCGGGGGTGAGGAAGCGTTTCGCGACGCTGGCGACGGCCTCTGCAGTGGCGGTCTCCTGCGCATTGCGGAGCTGCTTGAGCGCGCCCTCATAACCCGCGGGGATCACCGAGATGAAGCTGATGTCGGCGAAATAGCGTTTCTTCTCGTCGAGCCAGACGGGGAGTGGCGAGGGGAGGATGCCGTGCATGAAGGCGAGCTGGACGGTCCTGGGGCCGTTCGGGCCCTGAATGGTCTGCGTGCCCGCGAGGGTCAGGCGGCCCTTGCCGCTGGGCAGGAAGGACAGCCCGGCGTCGCCTGCGGCGGCGAGCGCGTCGATCAGCGGGGCATTGGCGATGCCGACGCCCCCCGCGGGGATGTACCAGCCGCCCGCTACCGCCTCACCGCTGTCGTTCGCGGTCTTCCACGTCGCGCGGCCGTTCGCGACGCGATAGTCCTCGGCGGCGTCGCCCGACATGGTGACGCCGCGCACGGTCGTGGCGGCGACCGTGCCGTCGGGCGCGAAGCTGGTGACCTGGTCCATCTCGGTGATCCAGCCGCGCAGTTCCTGCGACCAGCGATAGGCGGTGCGGCCGTCGGGGAGCTGCCAGCGCCACTGGTCGCCGTGCTTGCCGGCCTCCGAGACCACGACATAATGCGCCGCGTCGGCGGGGGGCTTGAGCAGATCTTCCTTGGGGACAGGCTTCGATGCCGCGGCGGGGGCGGGGGCCGCCTCGTGCGCGAAAGCAGGAAGGGTCGCGGTCGAGGCCAGCAGGGCGGCGGTCAAAAGCAGGCGCATCGAGTCAAATCTCCCCAGTCGCAAAGCTTCACGGTGGGTGGGCCATTTGGATGCGCGAAGCAAGATACGACCAAAGGCCGGAAATGTTCGTTCAGCAGAATTCGTCGCCCGCGCGAAGGCGGGGGCCGTTAGCAGTGTAGCGTAACTCGGCAACGGCCCCCGCCTTCGCGGGGGCGACGGCTTATTGGTCGCGCTTCTGCAAGCCTATTACCGCCTCCATCGGCAGCTCGGCATAGACGTGCGGGAAGAGGTCGCCGCCGCGCGCGGGTTCCCATCGGACGCTGTCGCCGAGGGAGGCGAGGTCCACCTCGGCGATCATGAGGTGCGACTGGCCGGCGAAATATTTGGCGAGCGTCGCCTCGAGCTGCTCGGCGGTTGAGAGGTGGATATAGCCGTCCGCGATATCCACCGGGGCGCCGCGGAAGACGCGCTCGCGCTCGAAATCGGCCCATTGCTGCGGCGTGAGCACCTTGAAGGCCGTGGGCGCGGTCATTCCGACGGCGCCTCGGTCACCGGGGTCTCGGCGGCGGCGTCGCCCTCTTCCTCGTCGCTGTCCTCGATCAGCGCCGCCGAGACGACATGCTCGTCCTTGGCGACGTCGAACAACCGCACGCCCGCCGAGCCGCGCCCGATGACGCGCATCGTGTCGAGCCCCATGCGGATAAGTTTCGCCTGATCGGTGACGAGCATCAGTTGGTGTACCTTGGTCGCCGGGAAGCTCGCGACGACGAGGCCGTTGCGCGCGATATTGTCGATATTGGTGATGCCCTGGCCGCCGCGGCCGGTGCGGCGATATTCATAGGCTGAGGAGAGCTTGCCATAGCCGTTTGCGCAGACGGTGAGGATGAACTCCTCGCGCGCGGCAAGTTCTTCCATGCGGTCGGCGGGAAGCGTCGGTTCGTTCTCATTGTCCTTCCACGGCGCGGCGCGCAGATAGGCCTCGCGCTCCTCGCTGGTCGTGCCGACCTTGTGCAGGATCGAGAGCGAGATCACCTCGTCGCCGTCGGCGAGGCGCATGCCGCGCACACCGGTCGAATTGCGGCTCTGGAACTCGCGGACATCGTCGCCGGCGAAACGGATCGCCTTGCCCTGGCGGGTGGCAAGCAGCACGTCGTCACTTTCGTCGAGCAGCGCCACCCCGATCAGCCGGTCGTCTTCGTCCTCGCCCTCGAACTTCATCGCGATCTTGCCGTTCGAGGGGATGTTGGTGAAGGCGTCCATGCTGTTACGACGCACATTGCCCTTGGCGGTTGCGAACATGACGTGCAGCGCGCCCCATTCGCCCTCGTCCTCGGGCAGCGGGAGCACGGTCGAGATCGTCTCGCCGGTGGCGAGCGGCAGCAGGTTGATCATCGGACGACCGCGCGTCGCGGGCCCGCCCTCGGGCAGGCGCCACACTTTCATGCGATAGACCTTGCCCGCGGTCGAGAAGAAGAGCACCGGCGTGTGTGTCGAGGTGACGAACAAATTGGTGACAACATCCTCGTCCTTCGTCGCCATGCCGGCGCGGCCCTTGCCGCCGCGGCGCTGGGCGCGGAAGGTCTCGAGCGGGGTGCGCTTGATATAGCCGTCTAGGGTGACGGTGACGACCATCTCCTCGCGCTCGATCAGATCCTCGTCCTCGATGCCGTCGGCGGCGGGGGCGACGAGCGTCTTGCGCGGGGTGGCGAATTCGTCGCGCACCGCGACCAGTTCCCCGCGCATCACGCCATAGAGTTTGACGCGGTCGGCGAGGATCGAAAGCAATTCCTCAATCTCGGCTGCCAACTCCCCGAGTTCCTTGCCGATTTCGTCGCGGCCGAGCGCGGTTAGGCGATGCAGGCGGAGGTCGAGGATTGCTTTTACCTGCAGTTCGGACAGGCGGTAGGTGGCGGCTTCCTCCATCTCGCCCTCGATCGCTTCGACGAGGCGGATGTAGGGGGCGATTTCGCCGATCGGCCATTCGCGCGCGAGCAGCGCTTCGCGCGCGGCGGCGGGTGAGGTCGACCCGCGGATGATGCGGACGACTTCGTCGAGGTTCGACACCGCGACGACGAGGCCGAGCAAGATATGCGCCCGGTCGCGTGCCTTCGCGAGCTCGAACTTGCAGCGGCGGGTGATGACCTCTTCGCGGAAGGCGATGAAGGCGGTCAGGATATCCTTGAGCCCCAGCATTTCGGGGCGGCCGCCGCGGATCGCGAGCATGTTGGCGGGGAAGCTCGACTGCGCCGGGGTGTGGCGCCAGAGCTGGTTTAGTACGACGTCGGCGGTCGCGTCGCGCTTCAGTTCGATGACGACGCGCACGCCCTCGCGGTTCGATTCGTCGCGGATGTCGGCGACGCCCTCGATGCGCTTGTCACGCGCCGCCTCGGCGATCTTCTCGACCAGGCCCGACTTGCCGACTTGGAAGGGAATCGACGTCAAAACAATCGACTGGCGGTCGTTCTTGCCTTCCTCGATCACATGCGTGGAGCGCATCATGATTGAGCCGCGGCCGGTCGCATAGGCGTTGCGCGCACCGCCCTGGCCCAGCATCATCGCGCCGGTCGGGAAATCCGGGCCGGGGACGATGGCCATCAATTCCTCGAGGCTGAGTGCCTCGCCGCCTTCGAGTTGACGGTCGATCATCGCGAGTGTCGCGTCAACGACTTCGCCGAGATTGTGCGGCGGGATGTTGGTTGCCATGCCGACGGCGATGCCGCCGGCGCCGTTGACGAGCAGATTGGGGAAACGCGCCGGGAGCACGGTGGGCTCGTCGCGGCTGGCGTCATAGTTGGGCTGGAAATCGACCGTGTCCTTGTCGAGGTCGTTCAGCAGCACCATCGCGGTCTTGGCGAGGCGCGCCTCGGTGTAGCGCATTGACGCCGGCGGGTCGGGGTCCATCGAACCGAAATTGCCCTGGCCATCGATCAGCGGGACGCGCAGCGACCAGTCCTGTGTCATGCGCGCGAGGGCGTCATAGATCGCGCTGTCGCCGTGGGGGTGATAGTTACCCATGACGTCGCCGACGATTTTCGCCGATTTCTTGTACGCACGGCCCGGGACGAAACCGCCTTCCTGCGCCGCATAAAGGATGCGGCGGTGCACTGGTTTCAGGCCGTCGCGCACGTCGGGGAGCGCGCGGCTGACGATCACGCTCATCGCGTAATCGAGGTAGCTCGTCTTCATCTCGTCGACGATGTTGATCGGCGAAATGCCATCGTCGGGCGATTCCATAGGCGTATTTTCTTCGGTCAAGACCCGGCCTTTTTCCTGCTTTTCTGGAGGTGGCTCCGGTCTAGCCGAAGGGGGCGGCAAAGGCCAGCGATTCGGGCGATTTTTGCACGAATATTTCACCGCCGAAACGCGTGGTTTTACCGCGCTGGATGACGTCATGACGGCGCGAAAGCGGGGCTTGCCAATCGGCCTTCCGCGCCTAAAGGTCGGGCGGTGAGAATGATGCCGAGTTTCGCCCGCCGATGGCCCTGATCGCGCTGATCGGCGCGAGCGAGAGCGTGCCCGACGGCGGGCTGCGCGCGCTCGTCACCGTCGCCGGAGAAACGCTGATCGAGCGCCAGGCGGCGCGGCTCGCCGACGTCGGCGTCACCCATATCGCGGTCGCGGTCGCGGCGGTGCCCGCCGACCTCATCGCGACCTGCGACCGCATCAGCCGCCGCGGCATGAAGGTGACCCCGGTGCGCGAAGCGAGCGACCTGCTCGCGCTGGTCGAGGGCGACGACCGCATCATCCTGGTCGCCGACGGGCTGCGCGCGGGGGGCACGCATTATGCGGCGATCGCCAAGCCGGGATCGCCTGCGATCCTGGTCACCGGCGACACCGTCCTGACGCAAGGGTTCGAGCGCATCGATGCGACGCGGCGCTGGGGCGGGCTCGCCAGCATTTCGGACCATATGGTGCGCGAACTCGCCGGGATGCCGGGTGAGTGGGACATGATCCTGACGCTGCTGCGCATGGCGGTGCAGGCGGGCGCGCGGCGGCTCTATTGCGAGCCGGCGCTGTTCGAGCAGGGCGAGATCGCGATCGTCGCCGACCGGCCGACCGCAGCGCTGATCGAGCAATCGAGCCTGCAGCGCGTCGAATATGGCGGCATGGGGCTCGGCCGGTCGGCGATCATGATGCCGGTCGTGCGGCTGCTCGGGCCGCTGCTGGTCAAATCGTCGGCGACCGCGCGCTATCTGCCCTATGTCACCGGCCTGCTCTGGATCGCGGTCGCGGCGCTCGCGGTGAGCGGATTGGCCGCGGCGGGGGCGCTGGTCGCGATCCTCGGCGGCTTCGGCCTTGCGGCGATGCGCTTCGTCGCGGCTTTCCGTGCCGAAAGCGCGGCGCAGGACCGGGTGCGCCACCTGATCCGCAGCTTTGCCTGGCTGCTGCTCGCGCTTTTCCCCTGGCTCGTCGCGCTCGGGGGTGAGCGCCATGACATGCCGCCCTTTTCCGAAGCTGCGCTCGCGCCGTGCCTCGCCGCCGCGATCCTGCTCGCGCGCTGGCTTTACGAGGATTCGGGCGAGCGGCGGCGATTTCACTGGCTGCTTCCCGATGCCGACCAGGCATGGATGATGCTGGCGCCGGCGCTTATATTCGGTCTCGCGCCGCTGATGTTCGCGATATTGCCGCTGCTTGCGCTGTTTCAGATATTGCTGTGGGTGCGCCTCGCACGGCGGCCAGAGGCCTGACAAATCGCTGCGATCAAGGTTTAGTCGGCATTAACGCCAAGCTGCTATGCGCGAGTGAAGATGGCTGAGACCCCTCTCTTTTCGCAGCTGGCGTCGGTGAATCCGGCGCTGTCGGCGCGCCTCAAGGAAAGCGCGGCTTTCCTCGCCGCGCCCGCCGCGACGCGATTGTCCGAAGAGCAGCGCGCGCTGATCCTCGGGATTGCGCGGCGGCTGGTCGGGAGTGTGGCGGGGCTGCTCGGCGGCGCGGTCGATGTCCGCGCCCTGTGGGACGATTGGGCGGTGCAAGGCTTGCCGGGAGCCGCGCCGGTCTCCAGCCTGTGCTTTGCGCGCGCCGAGGAGCATCGCTGGCGGAACCAGCCGGTGCGGGATGTGGGCGAAACGGTGCCGCCGCGCGTCATCGCCGCCGATGCCGCGATCGACGTGCCGGTCGCTGCCGGCAGTCCACCGACGGCGATCGACCGCGCCTATCTGGCGCTGCAGATTGCCGACCGGCGCCGCTTCGACGCACTCGGGCATCCGCGCATCGCGATCGAGGATCTGGACCTCGACCTGCTCCGCGCGATGTTGCTGGACATTGCCGCTTGGGCCCTGGTTCGGGCCGGCAAGGACAGCGCCGAAGCGGCGCGGCTCGGCGAAGCGGTGCGTGGCGCACTGGCGCAGCATCGTCCCGACCGCGGGATCGACCGCGCGGCCGCCGATTATCATGCCGCGCTCGCGACGGCGGGGACTTTGGCGGACAGCGCGGCAGCGGCGATCGCCCGCCACGACTGGCCGGGCTTCGTCGCGCTCGCCGCGGCGACGCACGAATATCGCTACGACGCGATGGCGCTGGCGCTGATCACGGCCGAGCCTGCGCAACTGGCGCCGATGCTGGCGCCGCTGGTTCGCGACCAGGCGGCGCTGGTGACCCTCGAAGGATCGCTCGCGATGCTGCCGGGGCGCGCGGTCGCGAGCGCTGCGCCCGACGATTATACCGCTGCGTTGCAGGCGCGCGCGGCGCTGTTCGGCGAAGCGGAAGGCGCGGCATGATGGCCGAGCGCGTCATTCGCGGCCGCATCGACCGCAGCGGGATTTTCGTCAGCGGCGACGCGCCGCTGCTGCGTTTGCAGCAGCGCGCGGGGGGCGGCGAGGGCAGGCCGCTCGCGCTGCCCAATCTGGCGCGGCTCGTCGCGCTGGCGCAGCGGCTGCAGCGCGAGATCAGCCGGCCGCTGATCGCCGCCGACGACCATAGCGACATCCATGCGCTGGTGCGCATCATGCCCGATGCCGAGGGCGCGACGCTGGAGATCAGCGACTGGCGCATGGGTCCGGTGATGCAGTCGCAGATCCCGCCGGTGACCGAGATCGCGGCAGTGTCGCCGCGCGCGTGGATGTGGGAAAGCGACGGCCAGCTGCGGCTGATCGCGCTGACGGCGGGCGCCGAGGCCGAACCCGTACCGGCCGAGTGGGAGGGGCGCTCGCTGTCCGAGCTCTTCGAATTGCAACCCGACGGTGATGGGCATTTCGCAGTGTTGCGCGCGCTGGCGCGGCAGGCGCGCTTTGCAGGGCAACGGGTGCGCACCGACGACGGCAAGGGCGGGCGGATGGTGATGACGCTCGCCGCCGAGCCCCTGTTCGACGCGGCCGGCGGCTTCACGGGCTTTCGCGGTACCGCGCTGCCCGACGATGCGCCGCAGCCCGCGCCGGCGCCCGCGGCGCTCACCGATCCCGCCTTCGGTTCGCTGCCACTGTCCGATCCCGCTTTCGGGCGACGCATCGACGGCGCGCTGCGTGGGCCGCTGGCGCGGATCATTGCGACCGCCGAGACGATCTCGGGGCAGTTCGACGGGCCGATCCGCGCCGATTATGCCCGCTATGCCGGCGACATCGCGCACGCCGGACGGCACCTGTTGGGGCTCGTCGACGATCTGGCCGACCTCCAGAATATCGAGCGGCCGGGGTTCAAGGCGGCCCGCGACGAGATCGACCTCGGCGACCTGGCGCGGCGCGCGGTGGGCCTGCTCGGCATGAAAGCCGAGGAAAAGGGCATCCGCATCGACGCGCCGCCCATCGACGACAAGATGCCCGCGACGGGCGAGTTCCGCCGGGTCTTGCAGGTGCTGCTCAACCTGCTCGGCAATGCGATCCGCTATTCGCCGGCGGATTCGATGATCTGGATCCGCCTCGACCGCGACGGCGACCACGCGATGGTGACCGTTGCCGACCAGGGGCAGGGGATCGACGCCGACCAGCAGGCGGTGGTGTTCGAAAAATTCGAGCGGCTGGGCCGCACCGACAGCGGGGGGTCGGGGCTGGGCCTCTATATCGCGCGGCGGCTGGCGCGCGCGATGGATGGCGACCTGACGGTGGATAGTGCGCCCGGGCAGGGGGCGAGGTTTACGCTTAGCTTGCCGGCGCGGGATTGAGGCTCGACGCTACGGCTGACGCGCCCGTTTGGGGGGAAGCCGCCGTTGAATTCTCGTCATCCTGAAGCAAGTTCAGGATGACGATGTCACAGATGTCGCGTTCCGGTGGTTTTCAGACCCGCGTCATTCCGGATCAAGTCCGGGGTAACGATGAAAGCCCTGACGGGGTCATTGTCCGCCATCGACGTCGGGCAACAAAAAAGGGGCCGTGAACCGGCCCCTTTCTCGTTTCAACGTTCGCCGTATCAGCGCTTGTCGACCGGCACATAGGCGCGCTGCGTCGGGCCCGTGTAGAGCTGGCGCGGGCGGCCGATCTTCTGCGCGGGGTCCGAGATCATCTCGTTCCACTGCGCGACCCAACCGACGGTGCGGGCGAGCGCGAAGAGCGCGGTGAACATCGTCGTCGGGAAACCGATCGCCGACAGGATGACGCCCGAGTAGAAATCGACGTTCGGGAACAGCTTCTTTTCGACGAAGTAGGGGTCGCTCAGCGCCATTTCCTCGAGCTGGAGCGCGACTTCGAAGACCGGGTCGTTGACCTTGAGCGCCTCGAAAACCTCGCGCACGGTCTTTTGCATCACCGTCGCACGCGGGTCATAATTTTTGTAGACGCGGTGGCCGAAGCCCATCAGGCGGAACGGATCGTCCTTGTCCTTGGCGCGCGCGATATATTCGGGGATGCGCTCCGGACGGCCGATTTCGCGCAGCATGTTCAGCGCGGCCTCGTTCGCGCCGCCGTGCGCGGGGCCCCAGAGGCACGCGATGCCCGCCGCGATACACGCGAAGGGGTTCGCGCCCGACGACCCCGCGAGGCGTACGGTCGAGGTCGACGCATTCTGCTCATGGTCGGCGTGCAGGATGAAGATGCGGTCGAGCGCGCGCTCGACGGCGGGGACGACCTCATATTCCTCCGCGGGGACGCCGAAGGTCATGCGCAGGAAATTGCCGGTGTAGCTCAAATCGTTGCGCGGATAGACGAAGGGCTGGCCGACCGAATATTTATACGCCATCGCCGCGATCGTCGGCATCTTCGCGATCAGCCGGTGGCTGGCGATCATGCGCTGGTGCGGGTCGTGGATCTCGGTCGAATCATGATAGAAGGCGCTGAGCGCGCCGACGACGCCGCACATGATCGCCATCGGATGGGCGTCGCGGCGGAAGCCGCGGTAAAAGGTCGCGAGCTGCTCGTGGAGCATCGTGTGGCGGGTGATCGTGTTGTCGAAGCTTGCGAGTTCGTCGGCGCTGGGCAGTTCGCCGTTGAGAAGCAGGTAGCAAACCTCCATGAAGCTCGAATTTTCGGCGAGGTCGCCGATCGCATAGCCGCGGTGGAGCAGCACGCCTTCGTCGCCGTCGATATAGGTAATCTGCGATTCGCAGCTGGCGGTCGAGGTGAAGCCGGGATCGTAGGTGAAGGCGCCGGTCTGAGCATAGAATTTGCGGATGTCGACGACGTCGGGACCGACGGTGCCCTTGAGCACCGGATTGTCGACAGTCGTGTCGCCCAGGGTAATTTTCGCAGTTTCGGTCATGTCATTCCCCTGTTCTTGCGGCGGGAGAGTCGCGGTGGCTACGCCCCTGCCGGATTATTGTGCGCTGCGTCAAGTCGCGCCAGGCTGGCATCGCGGCCCAGCAGAAGCAGCACGTCGAAAATACCCGGCGATACGGTGCGCCCGGTGAGGGCCGCCCGCAGCGGTTGGGCCAGTTTCCCCAGCCCGACGCCGGCCGCCTCGCTTTCTTCGCGAACCGCGGCCTCCACCAATTCTTGCGACCATGTCGGCAGCGCGCGCAGACGATCGGCGATCGAAGCGAGCATCCCCTCCGGCGTGTCCCTTAGCACCGCCGCGGCCTTCTCGTCCATCGCCAGCGGTTCGGGGACGAAGAGGAAGATCGCGCCGTCGGCGATCTCGTGCAGCGTCTTGGCGCGCGGCTTGAGCGCGGGCATCGCGCGGCCCAGCAGATCCTGCTCGGCGGCGGTCAGGTCGCGGCCGAGCAGCTTGCCTGTCATCGGTGCGACGAGCGCGGCGAGGCGCGCGTCGTCGGCTTCGCGGAGATAATGGCCGTTGAGATTTTCGAGCTTCTTGAAGTCGAAGCGGGAGGGCGAGCGCCCGACATGGTCGAGGTCGAACCACTCGGTCGCCTGTTCGCGGCTGATGATCTCGTCGTCGCCGTGGCCCCAGCCCAAGCGGAGGAGGTAATTGTTCACGGCTTCGGGCAGGTATCCCATTTCGTCGCGATAGGCGTCGACCCCGAGCGCGCCGTGGCGCTTCGACAATTTCGCGCCGTCGGCGCCGTGGATCAGCGGGACATGCGCATAGACCGGGCGGCGCCACCCCATCGCGTCGATCAATGCAAGCTGGCGAAAGGCGTTGTTGAGATGGTCGTCGCCGCGGATCACGTGCGTCACGCCCATGTCATTGTCGTCGACGACGACGCTGAGCATATAGGTCGGGGTGCCGTCGCTGCGGAGCAGCACGAAATCGTCGAGTTCGGCGTTCTGGACGGTGACTTCGCCCTGCACCTTGTCGAGGATCGTCTCGGCGCCGTCCTGCGGCGCGCGGAGGCGCACGACGTGCGGGATTGCGGGGTCGCCGTCGTCGCGGTCGCGCCACGGGCTGCGGACGCGGAAGGGCAGGCGCTTTTCCTGAGCCTCGGCGCGCATCGCGGCGAGTTCGTCCTGCGTCAGGTAGCAGCGATAGGCCGCACCCTTTGCGAGCAGCTCGTGCGCGACTTCGGCGTGGCGGCCGGCGCGCGCGAACTGGAACACCGTCTCGCCATCCCAGTCGAGATCGAGCCACTGCATGCCGTCGATGATGGCGTCGATCGCGGCGTCGGTCGAGCGCGCGCGGTCGGTGTCCTCGACGCGCAGCAGGAACTTGCCCCCGTGGTGCCGCGCGAACAGCCAGTTGAACAGCGCGGTGCGCGCGCCGCCGATATGCAGGAAACCCGTGGGCGACGGGGCGAAGCGCGTGACCACATCGGCGCCGGTCGCTTCGGATGTATTTGCTTGATTTTCGGTTGCCACCACGGCCTCTTTCACTCACTTTGCCGGCCCCGGCGAAGGTTCGGGGGCGGGGTTCGGGGGTGCCCCTAGCATGGCGACAAGGCCGCTTCAAACGCCCATTGGTCCGGCGGTCGCGGCGGCACTGCGGCGGCTGTCCGAAAGCATCGAGGCGCGGCTCGACGCCGAGCGCGAGCGGATCGCGCTGTGGCTGCCGGTGATGCTGGGCGCGGGGATCGCGGCCTGGTTCGCCCTGCCCACGAAAAAGCACTGGATCGCCCTGTTGCTCGCGCTGGCGGCGCTGGCGCTCTTCGGGCTGCTCGCGGGATGGCAGCGGCGTGCCGGGCGGATGCTGGCGATCGGATGCGGCGTGGCGGCAGCGGGGATGCTGCTGATCTGGGGCCGCGCGTCGTGGGTCGAGGCGCCGGTTCTCGCGGCGCCGGTCGTCACGCAATTTTCGGCAGTGGTCGAACGCGTCGAGCCGCTGCCGGCGAAGGCGCAGGTTCGGCTGATCCTGCGCCCGCGCGGCCGCCCCGACCTGCCGCCGCGGGTGCGTTTGACTGCCGACGCGGTACAGGGCGCGCGGATCGCACCGGGCGAGGCGGTCGGGCTGCGCGCGCGGCTGATGCCGCCGCCTGCGGCGAGCCTGCCTGGCGGTTATGATTTCGCCCAGCGCGCGTGGTTCGACCGGCTCGGTGCGGTCGGGACGGTGCTCGGCGACATCCGGCGTGCGCCGGGGGCGGGGCAGGGCGAGCAGACGCTGCGCGCGCGGCTGAGCGGCCATATCCATCAGCAGATCGACGGATCAGCGGGGGGGATCGCGGCGGCCCTGGTCGCGGGCGATCGCGGCGCGATCGACCCCGCCGACGAGGAGGCGATGCGGCGCAGCGGGCTCGCGCATCTGCTGTCGATCAGCGGGCTGCATGTGACCGCGGTGGTGGGTTTCGCGATGCTCCTGGCGATGCGGCTGCTGGGTTTGAGCCGGCGACTGGCGCTCGGCGGCTACGTATTGCCGCTGGCGGCCGCGGTCGCTGCGCTGGCGGGGGGCGGCTATACGCTGCTGGCGGGGGCCGAAGTGCCGACCTTGCGCTCGTTCATCGCGGCGCTGCTGGTGCTGGTCGCAATCCTGCTCGGGCGCGAGGCGCTGACCCTCCGGCTCGTCGCGGCGGGGGCGCTGCTCGTGCTGCTATGGCGGCCCGAGGCGCTCGCGGGGCCGAGTTTCCAGCTGAGCTTCGCAGCAGTGACCGCGATCGTCGCGCTGCACGAAGGGCGCTGGATGCAGCGCTTCATGGCGCGGCGCGAAGAACCATGGCTGCTCCGGCTGGGACGCGGCGTTGTCGGACTGTTGATCACGGGGCTCGTGGTCGAGGTCGTGCTGGCGCCGATCGCTTTGTTCCATTTTCACAAGGCGGGGCTGTACGGCGCGCTCGCCAATGTCGTCGCGATCCCGCTCACGACGTTCGTGATCATGCCCGCCGAAGCGCTGGCGCTGCTGTTCGACGCTGCGGGGCTCGGCGCACCCTTCTGGTGGATCGCAGAGCAGGCGCTGAAGCTGCTGATCTGGCTCGCGCACAGCGTCGCCGATGCGCCGGGCGCGGTCGCGACTTTGCCCGTGTTTCCCCCATGGGGCTTCGGGCTGGCAATATTTGGCGGGCTTTGGCTGCTGCTTTGGCAGACCGGCTGGCGGCGGTGGGGGATCGTGCCTTTGCTCGCGGGGATGGCGGTGCTGGTCATCCAGCCGCGCCCCGACCTTCTGGTGACCAGCGACGGCAAGCATGTGGCGGCGGCGTCGCCCGACGGCGGCTACGCGCTGCTGCGCGACCGGGCTGGCGATTATGTACGCGGTTCGGTCGCCGAGGCGGCGGGGATCGACGCGCCGCTGGGGGCGCTCGCCGAGCTCGACCATGTGGTTTGTAATCGCGATTTCTGTCGCTGGACGCAGCGCGGGCGGACGATCCTCGCGGCGCGCGGGCGCGACCGGGTCGAAGGGAGCGAAATGGCGGCTGCCTGTGCGGCGGCCGATGTCGTGGTCAGCGACCGCTGGCTGCCGCGCGAATGCGTCGGGCGCTGGCTGACGATCGATCGCGACAGCCTGCCCCAGACAGGCGGGCTTGCGCTTTACCTCGGCGAGCGACCGCGTGCGGCTGCCAGTCTACGCGCGGGCGACGAACATCCCTGGCGCCGCCCGCCGCAGGTCAGTGGTAACGACGAAGCAATCCCGACAATTTCCCCTGCACCATGACGCGCCCGGCCTCGTAGCGCTGCGGCTCATAGGCGCTGTTCGCGGGGTCGAGGCGGATCATCTTGCCCTCGCGGCGGAAATATTTGAGCGTCGCGTCCTGCCCGTCGACGAGCGCGACGACGATGTCGCCCTCGCGCGCGGTGCTGACCTTCTGGATCAGCGCATAGTCGCCGTCGAAGATGCCCGCCTCGACCATCGAGTCGCCCGAGACCTCGAGCGCATAATGTTCGCCCGCGCCGAGCAGCGCGGCGGGGACGGCGAGGTTGTTGTAATCCTCGAACGCCTCGATCGGCACGCCCGCGGCAATCTTGCCGTGCAGCGGCACCTCGACGATGTCGTTCGCGGCAACCGGCTTGAGCTGGGGCGCGGGCTTGCGCAGCGGGACGACATTGCCGCTATCCCCCCGCACAGCCTTGCCGCCCTCGGGCAGTTTGACCACCTCGAGCGCGCGTGCGCGGTTGGGGAGGCGGCGGAGGAAACCGCGTTCTTCCAAGGCGCTGATAAGACGGTGGATTCCCGACTTGGACTTAAGCCCCAGCGCCTCCTTCATCTCCTCGAACGAAGGCGAAATGCCGCTCGCGTCGAGCTTCTGCTGGATGAAATGGAGCAGTTCATGCTGCTTGGCGGTCAACATCGGGCGTTCTCCATGAAGCCGGTTCGGACATAAGGGGAACGATAATGGAACAGATGCGAACTTGTCAAGCGATGTCGATATAGGGTGCGACCGCGCCCGCGGCGCGGGGGGCGGCGTCGATCTCGCGCAGGACGAGCGCGGTCGCCGCGGCGAGCGGGAAAGTACGGCCGCTGTCCTGGCTATCGAAGACCGCGAGCACGCCGCCCTCCAGCCGCGCGCGCAGATAGTCGCGGCGCTTGCCGCCGGGCCCGAGGGGCGCGAGCAACGGCGCGTGGCGGATCTCGGGTAGCGGCGAGGCGGCGCCCGCGAGGTGGCGCACGAGCGGGATCAGGAACAGGGTTGCGGTGACGAAGGCCGACGAAGGATTGCCGGGCAGGCCGAGCAGCAGCGCGTCGCCGACCGTGCCGGCGATCAGCGGCTTGCCCGGACGCATCGCGATCTTCCAGAAATCGAGCGCGCCGCCAGCATCTTCCAGCGCGCCGCGGACATGGTCGTGATCGCCTACCGAGGCGCCGCCGACGGTGACGATGACGTCGTGACGTCGCGCCAGATCCTTAAGAACCTTGGACAAAGTCTGGCGGTCGTCGCGTATGGAGAGCGGCAGGCCGACGACTGCCGGCTCGACCGCGAGCATCGCGGCGAGCATTGCGCCGTTGCTGTCGGGGATCTGCCCGGGCGCGAGCGCGCGGCCCGGCCGGACGAGTTCGTCGCCGGTGGTGAGGATCGCGACGCGCGGGCGCGCGCCGACGCCGAGCTGAGCGCCGCCGCCCATGATTGCGGCGGCGATCGCGCCGGGGGTAAGGCGCGTGCCCGCGGCGACGAGCGTCGCGCCCACCGCAAAATCGCTCGCGCGGTTGCGGACATGCTGGCCGGGATACGCCGGGGCCGGGTCGGTCAGCGTCAGCGTGGCGCCATCGACCACGACATCCTCCTGGATCAGCACGGTGTCGGCGCCATCGGGCAGGGGCGCGCCGGTGAAGATGCGCATCGCCTGGCCGCGGCCGACCGTTGCGGCGGCGATGGCGCCCGCGGCGACTTCGCCGGTGACGGTCCACGGTCCCGGCAAGTCGGCATGGCGGATTGCATAGCCGTCCATCGCGGACAGCGGCGCGGCGGGCTGATCGCGCAACGCGACGACATCGTCTGAAAGATAGCGGCCAAGCGATTCGGAAAAAGCTGTTTTTTCGGGCGCGAGCGGCGCGCGGAGCGCGAGCAGCCGGGCCTGGGCTTCCTCAACGGGGAGCAATTTGCTCATGCCGCGGACCAGTTGCCCGAGCGGCCGCCGCTCTTTTCGAGCAGGCGGATGTCGCCGATCACCATCGCGCGGTCGAGCGCCTTGGCCATGTCGTAGAGGGTGAGCAGTGCGACCGAGGCGGCGGTGAGCGCTTCCATCTCCACTCCGGTCGGGCCGGTGGTCGCGGCAGTGGCGGTGACCTTTATGCTGCTATCGTCCCATTCGAAATCGACCCCGACCTTGCTGAGCGCGAGCGGATGACAGAGCGGGATGAGGTCCGCAGTGCGCTTGGCCGCCATGATGCCCGCGATGCGCGCGGTCGAGAGGACGTCGCCCTTGGGGGCGTTGCCGGTGCGGATTGCCTCGAGCGCCTCGGGCGACATGGCGATGCGGCCCGCGGCGACGGCGCGGCGCTGCGTGGCGGCCTTGGCGCCGACATCGACCATATGCGCGGCGCCGCTGTCGTCGAGATGAGTCGGTTTGAGCGTCATGGCGGGGAGCGAAGCAAGGCAGGGGGCGAAAGGCAAGGGGGTTGCGGGATTCGGGGGGAATAGAACAGCCT
>SCNT01000057.1 GCA_005503165.1 Sphingomonadaceae bacterium 3R27E2-A | reverse complement strand
GGCTCGGAGATTGGTATAAGAGACAGCCGC
Source organism: Sphingomonadaceae bacterium 3R27E2-A (assembly GCA_005503165.1). Classification (GTDB taxonomy): domain Bacteria; phylum Pseudomonadota; class Alphaproteobacteria; order Sphingomonadales; family Sphingomonadaceae; genus Sphingopyxis. Next base: position 19,968 of record SCNT01000057.1, on the reverse strand, counting down.
AGATCCGGCGCGCGCTGCGCGCGCCGGATCTGGGGGGGCGGGGGGATTTCATGGGAACGGTTGCGGCTTTCTTGTCGTTATCTGGGCCAAGAGTGTTGCCCTGTGATCACGCTCATAGACGGAAATGCATCACTTCGTCGATGGCAAGCAAAAGCTCGCTTGCACCAGACGGGAGTGGGAGTCATGTCGCCGCTGAAGGGAGTAGTCATGCTGTTCGCGTCCCGCCCGTCGTGCATCAAGCGGCTGCTGGTCATCGAGGATGACCCGCTGGTCGCGTTCGACAATGAGCGGACGCTGAAACACGGCGGCTACACCGTCGTAGCCTCGGTCGATTCGGGCGAGGCCGCGGTCGCGCTGATGGCGACCGAACCGCTCGACGCGCTGGTCCTCGACCTCGGCCTCGCCGGCGACATGACGGGCCGCGAAGTCGCCCGGCTCGCGCGCGACCGCGGCATCGCGGTGCTGCTCGTCACCGGCCAGTGCCCCGAGGACGCGTCGGACATCGCGCTCGCCTGCCTGAACAAGCCGCACAGCGCCTCGGCGCTGGTCGCGGCGCTGAAGGCGCTCGAGGCGATGACGTGCAAGAACGAAGCCCCGCGCAAGGTCAGCGGGCTGACGACCTATTGGCGGCCTGAGGCGGCGTAGGCCGATTTCGGGCGGTTGCGGCCGCCCTAATCCTCCCTGTCGCGCAGCGATGGGGAGGGGGACCATGCGAAGCATGGTGGAGGGGCGGCGGCCTTGGACCGACGTGTCGGGTATCAGCCCCTCCACCGCCCTTCGGGCGGTCCCCCTCCCCACGGCTTCGCCGCAGGGAGGATCAGGATCGTCCGCTTCCCACCCCAAAAGCCGTCACCCACCGCTCGCACCCCCGCAATCGCCGCGCGCCCGTCAAATACCCGCTTCCAATTTGACCCCAAGCCATTAGGCGTTGGCGCCAAGCACAGAGCCGCTGCCCAGCGGCCGCGGGGAGCCCTTGCATGTCCGTCGATCTTGTCCGTTTCCTGATTTTCGCCGGCATCCTCGCCGGGCTGGTCGTCGTCGCGCTCGCGGTCCCGGCGTTCCGGCCCTATCTGCGCAAGAACCCGGCCGTCGCCTTCCTCCTCGGCATTTCCAGCGGCTTCCCGAACACCCTGGTCGCCGCCACCATGACCTTCTGGCTGGCCAAGGTCGGCTTCACCCCGACGACCATCGGTTTCACGGTGATGGTGGGCATTCCCTACACGATCAAATTCCTGTGGGCGCCGCTGGTCGACAAGATTCCCCTGCCCGTATTGACCAGGGCGCTCGGCCAGCGGCGCAGCTGGCTGTTTGCGGTCCAGTTCTTCCTCGTCCTCTCGATCTGGCAGATGGGCGCGAGCAACCCGCAGCCGGGCGATTATGGCTGGTTCCTGTTCTGGGCGGTCGTCACGGCCTTTTTCTCGGCGACGCAGGACATCGTCATCGACGCCTATCGCATCGAGATACTGGAAGAAGACGAATTCGCGCACGGCACCGCCACCAACCAGTTCGGCTATCGGACGGGCAATCTGATCGCGGGCGCGGGGACGATCTATTTCGCCTCGCAGGAAGGACTCGGGCTCGGCTGGGCGGCCGCCTATGCGCTGACGACGCTCTGCGTCGTGCCGGCCATCCTCGGCGCCTTCTGGGTCGGCGAGGGCAAGTTCGTCGACCGCTTCGGCAGCGCATCGGGCATGAAGCCCGGACAATGGCTCGTCGAGACGGTGGTCAACCCGTTCCGCGAGTTCCTGACGCGCGACGGCGCGCTGATGATCCTGCTGTTCATCCTGGTCTACAAGGTCGGCGACGCGATGGGCCAGGCGATGCTCGGCCCGATGATCGTCGACCTGAAATTCGCCGACCTCGATTATATCACCGCGAACAAGATCTGGGGTTTTGCCGCGCTCATCATCGGCTCCGCCCTGGGGGGGCCGTTCGTGCTGTGGCTCGGCATGGGCCGGGCGCTGCTCGCCTCGGTCCTGCTGATGATGTTCTCGAACCTGATGTTCATGGCGCTTTCGATCGCGGGCAACAATTACTGGATGCTCGTCGCCTCGATCGTGACCGAGAATATCACCAGCGGCATCGGCCTGACCGTCGTTGCGGTCTATCTCTCGGGCCTGGCGAACATCGCCTATACCGCGACCCAGTTCGCATTGCTGTCGTCGGTCGCGGTCATCGGGCGCACCTTCATGGCCGGCCCCGCCGGCTATGCCGCCGAAAAACTCGGCTGGACCGGGTTCTGGGGGCTCACGATCGTCGCCGCCATCCCCGGCATGATCCTGCTGTGGATGATGTGGCGCAAGGGCTATGTCGTGCAGTCGATCCGCCAGAGCGGTGCGGTCGACGAAGGCAAGCTCGGGAAACCCGTCGGCGTGGCGCGCATCGCCGGCTTCGCGCTGGTCGTCGCCGGGGTCGTCGGGGTGCTGCTCGCCAACCAGCTCGAGCTGGCGTCGCAGATCATGTATGCCTCGCTCGCCGCCCTCCTCGCCGGTGCGCTGCTGGCGTGGAAGGGCCCGGCGCCGAAGGCGGCCTGAGCCATGCCCGGGGGAAGGCCCCTGCCCTGCCACCCCGGGTGTGTCGGCTAAATCCTTGACTTTTGGCGGGCCATCTTTATATCGGCTCTTGCTAACGTCGCCTGCGACGGAAATTTGATACCCTTTCGGGGGCTGACACTTCCCTTCTCACGCTGCCAGCTCCGCCGGTGCTTTTGCCGGTGGGTTCCCTGTTTTCGTGAAAGGAAACACCCCATGCCGATTGGCACCGTCAAATTCTTCAACACCGACAAGGGTTATGGCTTCATCTCGAATGAAGATGGCTCGGGCGACGCGTTCGTCCACATCACCGCCGTCGAGCGCGCCGGAATGGGCTCGCTCAACAAGGACCAGCGCGTTTCGTACGAGCTGGAAACCGGAAAGAACGGCAAGACCTCGGCCGTGAACCTCGAATCGGCCTGATATTGGCCAAAGAGGAAATACTCACCTTCGATGGTGTGATCGACGAAATCCTCCCCGATGCGCGTTTTCGGGTCGTGCTGGAAAATGGTCACCGCATCATCGCCTATACCGCCGGCCGGATGCGACGCTTTCGCATCCGGTCGGTCGTCGGCGATGCCGTGCGGATCGAGATGACCGCCTATGACCTCAGCAAGGGCCGCCTCGTCTATCGCGAGCGCGGCAACGCCCCGGTCACCGGACAGCGCCAGCGGCGCTGATCCCAAAAACCATAAACAACGGAAAATTGGATACCATGTTTCACAGCAATACTATCTTCCCCGCCCTGGCTTTGCCGCTGGCGGGCAAGGCGATGACGGTCAACACTGCCGTCCGCCGCAGCCCGACACTGTCGCGGCGCGAACTGCGGCGCCTGATCGCCGACATGATCGACTGATCGACCGGTCGCCCGCGGGGGCGACCGTCACAAGACAACCACAGGAGAGCGAACATGTCCGCCACCAGTGACTTCTACCGTTCGCAGGCCGAAAAATGCGCCGGCGAAGCGGACGCGTCCGCCCTCCCCGAGGTTCGCGCGCGCAACCTGCGCGCCGCGGCCGCCTGGACCTCGATGGCCGACAAGCTCGTGCTGACCGAAGCGACGCGCGCCAAGGCGATCGCGCGCAAGGAAGCCGAAGCCGAAGCCCGCGACGCCGAATAGCGTCCGTCATTCCGTCGCGCCGCGCTGGACAGCGCGGCCGCTGTTCCCTAATCGTTCGCGCGTGAACGACAGCCCTTTCTCGATGCCCGACCTGACCCGTCCCGACCCGTCGGACCCGCCCTATCTGACCGGCCTGAACGGGCCGCAGCGGCAGGCGGTGCTGACCACCGAGGGTCCGGTGCTGATGCTGGCCGGCGCGGGCACCGGCAAGACCGCGGCGCTGACCGCGCGGCTCGCGCATATCATCGCGACGCGGCGCGCCTGGCCGTCCGAGATCCTGGCGGTCACCTTCACCAACAAGGCGGCGCGCGAGATGCGCGAGCGCATCGGGCGGATGATCGGCGACGCGGTCGAGGGCATGCCGTGGCTCGGCACTTTCCACAGCATCGCGGCGAAGATGCTCCGCCGCCACGCCGAACTGGTCGGGCTGCAGAGCAATTTCACCATCCTCGACACCGACGACCAGCTGCGCGTCCTGAAGCAGCTGATCCAGGCCGAGGGGCTCGACGAGAAGCGCTGGCCGGCGCGCCAGCTCGCGGGGCTGATCGACAAATGGAAGAACCGCGGGCTCGTCCCCGGCGACCTCGATGCCGCCGACAAGGAAGCCTATGCCGACGGCAAGGGGCAGCATTTCTACGCGCTCTACCAGGCGCGGCTGAAGACGCTCAACGCATGCGATTTCGGCGACCTGCTGCTGCACATGCTGGTGATATTGAAGACGCACCGCGACGTGCTCGAGCAGTATCAGGCGCGCTTCAAATATATCCTCGTCGACGAATATCAGGACACCAATGCGAGCCAATATCTGTGGCTCAGGCTGCTCGCGCAATCCCGGAAAAATATCTGCTGTGTCGGCGACGACGACCAGTCGATCTATTCGTGGCGCGGCGCCGAGGTCGCTAACATCCTGCGCTTCGAAAAGGATTTCCCGGGTGCGACGGTGATCCGGCTCGAGCAGAATTACCGCTCGACCCCGCAGATCCTCGCCGCCGCCTCGGCGCTGATCGCACAGAACAGCGACCGGCTGGGCAAGACGCTCTGGACCGAACTCGAACCGGGCGACAAATTGCGCGTCGTCGGCGTGTGGGACGGGCCCGAGGAAGCGCGGCGGATCGGCGAGGAGTTGGAGACGCTGCAGCATCGCCAGGTGTCGCTCGACCGCGCGGCGATCCTCGTCCGCGCGCAGTTCCAGACGCGCGAGTTCGAGGACCGCTTCATCGCGATCGGCATGCCGTACCGCATCGTGGGCGGCTTCCGCTTCTACGAACGCGCCGAAATCCGCGACGCGCTCGCCTATCTGCGGCTGGTGCAGTCGAACGCCGACGACCTCGCCTTCGAGAGGATCGTCAACGTCCCCAAGCGCGGGCTGGGCGACAAGGCCTTGCAGCGCATCCACCAATATGCGCGCGCCGAACGGCTGCCGCTGCTCAATGCGGCGGCGCGGATCACCGAGACCGACGAGCTGACCCCGCAGGCGCGGCGCCAGTTGGCGAATTTCGTCGCGCAGATGCGCGGCTGGGCGGCGAAGGCGGGCGAGCTGTCGCATCCCGAGCTGACCCAGCTGATCCTCGACGAATCGGGCTATACCGCGATGTTGCAGGCCGACCGCAGCGCCGACGCGGCGGGGCGGCTCGAGAATCTCTCCGAACTCGTGCGGGCGATGGAGGAATATGACTCGCTCGAGGCCTTCCTCGAGCATGTCAGCCTGGTCATGGACCGCGACAATGACGACCAGGCCGAGACGGTGACGATCATGACGATCCATGCCGCGAAAGGGCTGGAGTTCGACCATGTCTTCCTTGCGGGCTGGGAGGATGGCGTCTTCCCGTCGCAGCGCTCGATGGACGAGGGCGGCACCGCGAGCCTCGAGGAGGAGCGCCGCCTCGCCTATGTCGCGATCACGCGGGCGCGCGAGCGCGCGAGCATCTATCACGCGGCGAACCGGCGCATCTATGGCCAGTGGATGAGCAGCATCCCGAGCCGCTTCATCGCGGAAATCCCGCCCGAGCATGTCGACATGGAGAATAGTTTCGGCGGCGGGCAGAGCCTGTGGCGGGCGAACTGGTCGGCGCAGGGCGATCCCTTCGCGCATGTCGCCGAGCGGCAACCCGCGCGCACGATGACGCGCGGCCCGGCGTGGCAGCGCGCGGTCGCGGCCTCGTCGACGGTGACGCGCGCGCCGGCGCCGAGCGAGCGCGGGCCGGCGGCGTCGGTCGGCGCGAAGCCCCGCGCCGACCTCGCGATCGGGATGCGCGTGTTCCACGAAAAATTCGGTTATGGCGAGATTGCCGACATCGACGGCAACAAGCTGGAGGTCGAGTTCGAGCAGGCGGGGAGCAAGCGCGTGCTCGACAGCTTTGTGAAGGCGGCGTGAGGCGGGCTGGTCTGGCGGCTTGATTGTAGCCATACCCTTTGATCGCCGCCTTGGAGTTGGGACCTGCCGTTCGTCCTATCCCGTTCCCCGGCGAAAGCCGGGGCCCAGGATGCAAGCATAGCCCTTGCATCCTGGGCCCCGGCTTTCGCCGGGGAACGACAAGGATCGCGCGGAACCGGCCCAAATCCCCCACCTAACAAAACCTATTGTCAACCTGTTTAGTTATGATACCCCATCACGCGCGGCCGTCGAGTCGCGTTTTGGGAGAATCTTGCATGAAAAAGAAGCTCTTAGCGGGCGCGATGGCGCTCGCCCTGGTCGGCTGCGGCGAACGGCAGGCCGACGAAACCGCCGCCTCCTCCCCCGCCGCCGATGCCGCGGCCGAAAGCGTCGAAGGCGGCAGCGCCCCGGCGGCGCGCTCGACCGACGAGGAGACGCCCGGCGTTTCGATCTCCTCCGCCCCCGGGGTCGCCTTCGACTACAGCTATTCCTTCGAGCTCGACGACGGGATCATCTCGAAGGTCCAGCAGGAACATGCCGAGGCGTGCGAGATTTTGGGGACCGCGCGCTGCCGTATCGTCGACGTGCGCTATCAATTGAACGACGAGAAGCGCGTCGAAGCGCAGACGCAGTTCGCGCTCGATCCGGGCATCGCGCGGCGTTTCGGCGCCGATGCGATCGCGAGCGTCGAAAAGGCCGAGGGCGTCCTCGCCGACGCGAGCGTCGCGGGCGAGGATGTCGGGAGCCAGATCGCGGCGTCGCAGGTGCGGAGCGCCGGCGCCGCGGCCGAGGTCGAGCGGCTCGAGGCGCGGCTGAAGGCGGGCGGGCTCGACAAGAGCGAGCGCGCCGAGATCCTGGGCCAGATTTCGGCGCTCAAGGGCGAACTCACCGAGCAGCGCGCGTCGCGCAAGGCGGGCGAGGCGCGGATCGCGACGACGACGGTGGTGTTCCACTATGCCGGCACCGGCGGGCTGCCCGGGATCGGGCACAAGAACCCCTTCGCCGACGCGGGCGAGACGCTGATGCTGAGCGGCGGGACCGCGCTCTCCTTCGTGCTGACGCTGGGCGCGGCGGTGCTGCCCTGGGCGCTGCTGCTGGGGCTGCTGATCCTCGTGTGGCGCAGCAATGCGGCGATCGCGCTCCGCCGCCGCCTGGGCGGCAAGCCCGCGCCCGAGACGCCGGGAAGCTGACGACAGGCATGGGCGTCGCTTGCAAAGCTGCCCTGCCGCATTATGGCGAAGGCCATGACGGGGCAGGCATCATGGCTGGACCAGGCGCGCGACGCCCATCGCCGCGGCGATGACGCCGCCGAGAGCGCCGCACTCGATGGCGCGATCCGGACCGACCGCGGCAATATCGCCGCGATCCTCGCGATGGCCGAGCTCAAGCGGCGGCTGGCCGACGACCGCGCGGCGGGGAGCTTCTACCGCCTCGCGCTCGGCACCGCGGCGCAGGCGCGCAATGTCCCGCCGGCGCTGCATCCCGGACTCCAGCGCGCCGAGGCCTTTCTCGCCGCGACCGAAAAGGCCTTTGCCGACCACCTGCTGGGGCAGCTGCGCAGCGCGGGGATCGACGCCGCGGGGGCGGCCCCGCGCGTCGCCGAGGCGCTGCGCATGCTGGCGGGCGAGCAGCCGCTCTATCTGCAGCAGCCGAGCATGTTCTATTTTCCGGGGCTCGCGCAGCGCGGCTTTTTCGAGCGGGCGGAGTTCGACTGGGTTCCGGCGGTCGAGGCCGCGACCGCGGCGATCCGGGGCGAGCTGGAGGCGCTGATCGCGGGTGCGGGCGAGCGCTTCGGGCCTTATGTGACCGCGAGCCCCGACCGCCCTCCCCCGAACAACCCGCTGCTCGACAAGCCCGACTGGGGCGCGGCGTGGCTGTGGAAGGATGGCGTCGTCGCCGAGGGCATGGACACACTGTGCCCGCAGGCGCTCGCGGCGCTGGCGCTGGCGCCGCAGCCGGTGATCCCCGGGCGCGCGCCGCTCGCGCTTTTCTCGCGGCTGAGCCCGGGCACGCATATCGCGCCGCATCACGGCATGCTCAACACGCGGCTGATCTGCCACCTGCCGCTGATCGTGCCCGAGGGGTGCGGCCTGCGCGTGGGCGCCGAGACGCGCGAATGGCGCGAAGGCGAGCTGACGATCTTCGACGACAGTTTCGAGCATGAGGCGTGGAACCGCGGGACGAGCGACCGCACGGTGATGCTGTTCGAAATCTGGCGCCCCGACATCGACGCCGACGAGCGGGCGCAACTGACGCGGATCTTCTCCGCGATCGACACCTATTCGGAATGACGAAAAAGAGGAAAACAGGATGAGCAACCCGGGAATGGACGCCGATATCTACGAAGCCTTCATCGAGCAGCTGCAGCGCTATGTGCGCGAGCGGCTGATCCCGGCGGAGGACCAGCTCGAGGAACTCGGGCGCGTTCCCGACGATATCCTGGCCGAGATGAAGGACATGGGGCTGTTCGGCATCACCATGGCGCCCGAATATGGCGGCGCGGGGATGAACACGAGCCAATATGTCAATTTCATCAAGGAAATCGCCTACGCCTCGCCGGCTTACCGGTCGATCCTGTCGATCAACATCGGCATGGTTTGCAAGTCGATCACCGGTTTCGGCACCGAGGCGCAGAAGGCGGAATGGCTGCCGAAGCTCGCGACCGGGACCATCGCCGCCTTCGGGCTGACCGAACCCGACAGCGGCTCGGACAGCGCCGCGATGAAGACGCGCGCAGTGCGCGACGGCAACGGCTATGTGCTGAACGGGACGAAGCGCTATATCACCAACGCCCCCTTCGCCGACGTCATCCTGGTGATGGCGCGCACCAATGCCGAGGCCTTGCCCAAGAACGCGCACGTCAGCGCCTTCCTCGTGCCGCGCGACGCGCCGGGCGTGTCGATCGGCAAGCCCGACGGCAAGATGGGCCAGGCGGGATCGCAGATCGCCGACGTGATCCTGGAGGATGTGCATGTCGACGGCGACGCGCTGCTCGGCGGCGAGGAAGGCATCGGTTTCCGCGCGGCGATGCAGAGCCTCGACAACGGGCGCCTGTCGGTCGCCGCGGCGAGCGTCGGCTATGCCAAGCGCATGCTCGACGCGGGGCTGCAATATGCGATGGAGCGCAAGGCGTTCGGCGAGCCGATCGCGAACTTCCAGCTGATCCAGGCGATGCTCGCCGACAGCAAGGCCGAAATCTACGCCGCCGAATGCATGCTGACCGACGCCTGCGCGCGTGCCGACCGCGGCGAGAAGATCATCGTCGAAGCCGCCGCGACCAAGATGTTCGCGAGCGAAATGTGCGGCCGCGTCGCCGACCGCGTCGTGCAGATCCACGGCGGCGCGGGCTATCTCAAGGAATATCTCGCCGAGCGCTTCTATCGCGACTGCCGCATTTACCGCATTTATGAAGGGACGACGCAGATCCAGCAGCTAGTGATCGCGAAGAACATGATTCGGGATTATGCGGGGTAAACGCCGTTCCCGCTCCCCGGCGAAAGCCGGGCCCCAGCGGCAAGGCGTCAAACATCATGGGCCCCGGCTTTCGCCGGGGAACGGGCTTTGCGGCAGAGCGGAAAGCGTTAAGCGGTTAGTATGTGGGGGAAAAGGGTCGCTGGTGGAGCCGAGGGGAATCGAACCCCTGACCTCTGCAGTGCGATTGCAGCGCTCTCCCATCTGAGCTACGGCCCCGCGACCGGGCGCTCTTAACGGCACTCGAAGATACTGGCAACGGCTTTTCTGACGATCGGACGACCGACCTGGACTGAGGGGGATATGATGGCGCGAGCGTGGCACCTGACCAGCCGGCCGGCGGGCCTGCCGACAATGGACAATTTCGCGCTGCGCGAAATCCCCGACGCGCCGCTCCAGAGCGACCAGCTGCGCGTGAAGAACCTGTGGCTGTCGGTCGACCCCTATATGCGCGGGCGGATGAATGACGCGAAAAGCTATGCGGCGAGCTTCCAGATCGACCAGCCGATGACCGGCGGCGCGATCGGCGAGGTGGTCGAGAGCGCGATGGACGGCTTTGCTCCCGGCGACCTGATCCTGCATATGGGCGGCTGGCGCGACGGCGGGGTGATCGGCCTCGACATGTCCCCCTTCAGATTGCCCGCCCAGGCGCTGGCGGCGGGCATGTCGCCGCAGACTTTCCTGCACAATATGGGGCTGACCGGCGGCACGGCGTGGATCGGGCTGCTGCGCGTCGCGGCGGCGAAGCCCGGCGATACGGTGTTCGTGTCGGCGGCGGCGGGCGCGGTCGGGTCGGCGGTGGTGCAGATCGCCAAGGCGCGCGAGATGGCCGTGATCGGCTCGGCGGGCGGCGCCGACAAACGCGCCTGGGTCGATGAGCTCGGCGCCGACGCGGTGATCGATTACAAGGCGGGGCCGGTGCTGCCGCAGCTCGCCGCAGCGCTGGAGACGCTCGGCAAGCCCGGGATCGACGTCTATTTCGACAATGTCGGCGGCGAGCATCTCGACGCGGCCTTTGCAGTCGCCAACGACTTCGCGCGCTTCGCGATCTGCGGGATGATCGACGTCTATAACGACGGCAGGGCGCAGGAGATGAAGTACATCATCCGCACCATCCCCGCGCGCATCCGCATGGAAGGTTTCATCTACACCGACCAGTTCTTCGACTGCATGGAGGAATTCTACGCCGACATGGGCGGGCTGATCGCGAGCGGCGCGGTGACGATGCGCGAGACGGTGCACGAGGGGATCGAGAAGGCGCCGGAGGCGTTCCTGGGGCTGTTCGCGGGGAAGAATATGGGGAAGATGCTGGTTCGGGTTTAGGCCGGGAAGGACGAGGCCGATCAAATCCTCCCTGTCGCGAAGCGATGGGGAGGTGGCAGCGGCGTTAGCCGCTGACGGAGGGGCGATGGCTCACCGTCACGGCCCCGCCACCACCCGCTTCGCGAGAGTGCTGGGCCGTCCAGTCCCCCGGACTGGACTTGGATTGCCGGGGGCAATCCAACCCCGCACTCCCCCTCCCCATCGCATGGCGACAGGGAGGATGAACGGTCAGGTCCCGAAGCCGAACTGCAAAAAGTCCGGCATCGGGCCGTTCCAGCCGTCGTCCGGGCCGTCGTCGTCCTGCTGGCGCTGCTTGGCGGGTGCGGGTTTGCGGTCGTCGGCCTTGCGGGCGGGCTTCGGTGCGGGCTTTTCTACCGCCGCTTCGGTCCGCTTCGGTTCGGCCCGCGACTTGCCTCCGCGACCACCGCGCGCCGAACGCTCGCGGCGGGGTTCGCGTTCTTCGCGCTCCTCGCGCTTCACCGGCGAGGCTTCGGCCTTGCCGGTGTCGTGGACGGGGATCTGGTAGCCGGTCAGCTTCTGGATATTGTCGATCGCTTCGTCGTCCGAGGGGGTGACGAGCGTGAAGGCCCGGCCCTTGGCGCCCGCGCGGCCGGTGCGGCCGATGCGGTGGACATAATCGTCGGGGTGCCAGGGCGCGTCGAAGTTGAAGACGTGGCTGACGCCCTTCACGTCGAGGCCGCGCGCGGCGACGTCGGAGGCGACGAGGATGTTGATCGTCCCCGCCTTGAAGCGGTCGAGTTCGGCGATGCGGCTCGACTGGTCCATGTCGCCGTGGATCTCGCCGGCGTTGAAGCCCGAGCGCTGGAGCGCCTTGGCGAGCTCGCGCACCGTCGTCTTGCGGTTGCAGAAGATGATCGCGGTGCTGAGGTCCTCGCTATCGAGCAGGTCGCGCAGCGTGTCGCGCTTGCCGCGCTCGCTGGTCTTGACGAGGAACTGTTCGATATTCTCGTTGCGGCTCGCCGGGCGCGCGACCTCGATCGTCTTGGGGTTCGAGAGGAACTTGTCGGCCAGCTTCTTGATCGGCGGCGGCATGGTCGCCGAAAAGAGCAGGGTCTGCCGATTCGCGGGCAGCTTGGTGCAGATATTCTCGATATCGGGGATGAAGCCCATGTCGAGCATGCGGTCGGCTTCGTCGATGACGAGCAGGTTGCAGCCGGTGAGCAATATCTTGCCGCGCTCGAACAGGTCCATCAGGCGGCCCGGGGTCGCGATCAGCACATCGACGCCCTTTTCGAGCGCCTTGACCTGGTCGCCCATCTGGACGCCGCCGATGAGCAGGGCCATCGAGAGCTTGTGATATTTGCCGTATTTCTCGAAATTCTCGGCGACCTGCGCGGCGAGTTCGCGCGTCGGTTCGAGGATCAGCGAGCGCGGCATGCGCGCGCGGGCGCGGCCATGCGCCAATATGTCGATCATCGGCAGCACGAAGGAAGCGGTCTTGCCGGTGCCCGTCTGGGCGATGCCGATCATGTCGCGCATCATCAGCACCGAGGGGATCGCCCCCGCCTGGATCGCGGTCGGCGTATCGTAGCCGGACTCGGTCACGGCACGCAGAAGTTCGTCGGAAAGGCCGAGGTCGGCAAATTTCATAGGGTCAACTTGTCCGGAAAATGGAAGCGCGCGGCCGCCCACGCTGGCCGATGCTGCCGCGCCCTTGCGGAACTGAGGGCCGAAAGTCAAGAAAAGCTGGCGAAAAACGCCGATTAATCGTCGCCGCGCACCGCGACGAGCAGACGGAACTTGTCGACCTCGCATTTGGAGCCGCTGCGCGCGTGGATTTCATCGCGATCCTCGCAGAGCTTTCCGTCCTTGTTGCCCTTCATGTAGAAGCCCGCATAGAAATCGAGCCCGCGGCAGCCGCGGTTGAGCTGGGCGCGTAGCCGCTCCTTCTGCCGCGTGATCAGCTCGATGCTGTCGCGCTGGACCGCCTGCATGCCGACGATGTTGCGCATCGCGACGCATTTGGGCGCCCTGGTCTCCTTCCAGACGACCGGCGCCTGCTGGCGCGGGCGTGGCGCCTCGCTGCGGCTGGCGGCGAAATTGTTGAGCTGGCTGCGCTGTGCGGGAACGCGGATGATCAATTGCTGTTCGATGACGACCTGGAAGTTCGGTGCGTCGGGGCTCTCGGGCATCGGAACCATCGCGGCGATCGGCTCGGGCGCGGGCACCGGCGGCGCGGTGTCGGCGGCGGGCGCGGCCGCGAGCATCAGGGCGGCGACCATCACCACGGCGCGTTCAACGCTCCACTTTCGACGAGGTCCACCCTTCGCTCCCGAATCCAAACCGGCTGGACGCGCGAGCCCCGCTCGTCCATTGCCTCCCCAATAGCGCCCATGATTGAACAGCAAATGAACTGTTGTCGACCCATTTTGACGAAGCGTCACCTTCCCGGGGGTGAAGCGCGATGACCGCGGCACCATCGCAAGCCTTGCTGGACCGGCTCGCAGCGCTGCTGGGCCCCAAGGGGTTTACGCAGGACGCGGATGCCCTCGCCCCCTGGCTGACCGACTGGCGCGGGCGTTATCATGGGCGGACGGCGGCGATGCTGTCGCCCGCGAGCACCGAGGAAGTGGCGGCGGCCGTGGGGCTCTGCGCCGCGGCGGGCGCGGCCATCGTCCCGCAGGGGGGCAACAGCGGCATGGTCGGCGGCGCGACCCCCGATGCGAGCGGCGAGCAGCTGTTGCTCAGCACAAGGCGGCTGAACCGGGTGCGGCGCATCGATGCCGGGGCGCGCATTGCGGTCGCCGAGGCGGGGGTGATCCTGCAGAACTTCCACGAGGCGGCGCTCGCCGAAGGGCTGCGCTTCCCGCTGACCCTGGGCGGCAAGGGGTCGGCGACGATCGGGGGCCTGGTGTCGACCAACGCGGGGGGCACGCAGGTGCTGCGCCACGGGACGATGCGGGCGCTGGTCGCGGGGATCGAGGCGGTGCTGCCCGACGGGAGCATCTTCGACGGGCTGGCGCCGCTCAAGAAGGACAATCGCGGCTACGACTTGCGGCATCTGTTCTGCGGCGCCGAGGGGACGCTGGGGATCGTGACCGCGGCGTCGCTGCACCTGGTTCCCGCAGCGCAGGCGCGCGCGACCGCATGGATCGGCCTCAAATCCCCCGACGATGCGCTGGCGCTGCTTCGCGAACTCGACGCGGCGATCGGGACGCCACTGGAGGGCTTCGAGATATTGCCGCAGCCCTGCCTCGACGCGGTGTTGCGCCATATCCCGCAGACGCGCCACCCGCTGGGGGCCGACCAGCCCTGGTATGCGCTCGTCGAGCTGGCGGGCGATGCGGGCGACGAATTGCCGGCGCGGCTGGAGGCGGCGCTGGGCGCGGCGCATGGGCGCGGGCTGATCGCCGACGCGGCCATCGCGCGCAGCGAACGCGAAAGCGAGGATTTCTGGCGGCTGCGCGATTCGATTTCGGAAGCCGAGCGCGCCGAGGGGGCGGCGCTCCAGCACGACGTGAGCGTACCGGTGGCGGCGATGCCGCGCTTTATCGCCGAGAATCCCGCGCGGCTGGCGGCAGCGCTGCCGGGCGCGCGGGCGCTGTCGTTCGGGCACCTCGGCGACGGCAATATCCATCATCATGTCCAGCCCCCCGCCGGTGTGGATGGGGCGGCGTGGCTCGCGGCGCATGGCGAGGCGGCGAGCCGGATCGTCTACACGCACGTCATCGAACTGGGCGGCTCGATCTCGGCCGAGCACGGCATCGGGCAGATGAAGCGCGACGTCTTCGCGGCGCTCGACAGCCCGGCACGGCTCGCGGCGCTGCGCGGGGTGAAGGCGGGGCTGGATCCCCAGGGGTTGTTCAATCCGGGGAAATTGTTGGGGTAAGGGTCGGTTTCGGGCCGGGGCCCCTCCACCATGCTTCGCATGGTCCCCCTCCCCATCGCTTCGCGACAGGGAGGATTATTACGTCCGCTCACCACCCCGAAGCCGCCGAAGCCACTCCGTTCAATCCCCCGCAATCCCACCCCGCAACATCCCCTGCTGCGTCATCGCCCCCTTGCGCCGCGGCGCTTGGGCCAATAAGGCGCGCAATCGCTTTTTTTCGCCCGCGTGCGGGCTCAATGTTTTCGGAGTTCGATCATGGCCACTGCGCCCGCCGCCAATCTGCCGCTTTTCTACAAGGACCTGGTCCCGCTTTCGAGCATCGACCACGCCAATTTCCGCGCGCGTGCGCTCGACAAGGCCGACTTCCTGATCAACCAGCACGCGGTGCCGCTGACCTCGGACGAGTTCGCCTCGGCCAGCCGCTTCTACCCGATCGTCTTTTCGGCGGGCGACAATCCGGTGCCGCTGGCGCTGATGGGGCTGAACGAGGGCGTCAACACCTTCGTCGGCGAGGACGGCAAGCTGCTCAACCCCGTCTATGTCCCGGCCTATGTCCGTCGCTATCCCTTCCTGCTCGCCAAGCTGCGTCCCGACACCGACGAACTGTCGCTCTGCTTCGACCCGACCTCGGGCGCGGTCGGCGAGTTCGACGAGGGCGATGCGCTGTTCGAAAACGGTGAGCCGACCGAGGCGACCAAGGCGGTGCTCGAATTCTGCAAGAATTTCGAGGAAGCCGGCCAGCGCACCGGGCTGTTCATGGAAGAACTGAAAAAGGCCGACCTGCTGATGGACGGCGAAGTCAGCATCCAGCCCGAAGGCAGCGACAAGCCCTTCATCTATCGCGGCTTCCAGATGGTCGACGAAAACAAGCTGCGCGAACTGCGCGGCGACGTGCTGCGCAAGATGATGCAGAACGGCATGCTCGGCCTGATCTTTGCGCACCTCTTCTCGCTGCAGCTGATGCGCGAGGTGTTTGCCGAGCAGATCAAGGCCGGCAAGGTGCCCGAGATCGCCGCCACGCTGACCGCCTGATGACACCCGCGACGCGGACCGGCCGCGCCTGCCGCGCCGCGCCGCGTCGCCCGGTTTCAGAAGTCGACCGCGATCCCCTTGAGCTCCCAGTCGCCGTAGCGCACCGGGTTTCGTCCGCCGGGCTGCTCCGCGGCGGGGTCTTCCTTCATCGCCTCGGGCGCCGGGACCGGGCTGTTCTGCCAGCCCGCGGGCGGCTTGACATGCGCGGGGCGCCGGGTCGCACGCGGCGTGCCGCCGATAGTCTGATCGCTCACCTTGGTCATGGCCCCATGATAAGCCCTTTCGCCCGCGTCGCCAACCATGGCTGATCGCCGCCGCCCGCCCCGCCGCGCGCGGCCCGACGCGGAGCCGCCGGGCACCGCGCCGCGGCGCGCGGCGCTGCGCCTGCTCGACGCGATCCTGCGCCGCGGCGACCCGCTCGATATCGCCTCGCACGCCGCGACGCAGGGGCTGGCGCCGGCCGACCGCGCCTTTGCAGTGGCGATCGTGTCGGAAACGCTCCGCTGGATGACCGATATCGACGCGCTGATCGACGGCGCGACGGCGCAGCCGCTGCCCGAAGACGTCAAGTCGCGCGCGGTGCTGCGCCTCGCGCTCGCTCAACTGCTGGTGCTGAAGAGCCCGGCGCATGCCGTGGTGTCGACCGCGCTGCCGCTGGTCGACGGCGGCCCGCGGCGCCTGGTCCATGCCTTATTGTCGCGCGCGCAGCAGGAGGAGTGGGCGCTGCCCGCGCGCGCCACCCTGCCCGCGGCCACTGCCGAACGCTGGGCGGCCGCGTGGGGCGATGCGATGGTGGCGGCCGCCGAGACGGCGTGGAGCGCGGCGCCGCCGCTCGATTTGAGCTTCGCCGAGGAGCCCGATGCGGCGACCTGGCCCGAGGCCGTCCGCCTCGCGCCGCGCCACCTGCGTCTGCCGCGCGGACAGGCGGTGACCGGCCTGCCCGGCTTCGAGGCGGGCGGCTGGTGGGTGCAGGATATCGCCGCGAGCATTCCCGCGCGGCTGCTCGGCACGGGCGAGGGCCGCACCGTGCTCGACCTTTGCGCCGCGCCCGGGGGCAAGACGATGCAGCTCGCCGCGGCGGGCTGGTCGGTGCTCGCGGTCGATGCGAGCGCCAAAAGGCTGGCGCGGCTCGAGGAAAATCTCGACCGTACCGGGCTCGAAGCCGCGGTCGTGCAGGGCGACATCCGCCAGTGGCAGCCCGGCGAGGCCGCCGATGCGGTGCTGCTCGACGCGCCCTGCTCGGCGACGGGCATCTTCCGCCGCCACCCCGACGTGCTCCACCGCACGGAAGCGCGCGAGATCGCCGACATGGCGGCGTTGCAGGCCGAATTGCTGGCCCGCGCCGCGGCTTGGGTGAAGCCCGGCGGGACGCTCGTCTATGCCACCTGCTCGCTCGAGCGCGCCGAGGGGGAGGAGCAGGTCGCGGCTTTCCTGGCGGCGCATCCGGCGTGGAGCGTCGAGGCGGCGCGCGCCGATGAACTTCCGGCGGGCGTGGAACCGACCGCCGAAGGTTTCGTGCGGACGCTGCCGCACATGCTGGCAGACGCGGGCGGGCTCGACGGCTTTTTTGTTGCTCGGCTGCGCGCGCCTAACGCCTAACCCGCGAGAACCAGTAGATCCTCCCCGCTTTGCGGGGAGGTGGCAGCGCCAAGCGCCGACGGAGGGGCTCTCATCCTTGAACGACGCTTCAGGCCGAGAGCCCCCTCCACCACGCCCTTCGGGCGCGGTCCCCCTCCCCGCAAGCGGGGAGGATTATCGAGGCTAACGCGCCCGCCGCGACAGGCGGTAGAGCGCGAGGTCGCCGTAATCCTTGGCGAGCTGCACCTTGCCGACATAGTCGCAATCGAAATCGCGGATGTTCACCAGCGCGAGCATCGCCGCCATCGGCTGGGTACAATAGATTTGCCCCACCAAAGTGACGGGCTCGATCCGCGCGGTGCGGGTGACTTCGGTCCCGTACCAGAGTTCGTTGCCGACCACGGGGTCGCGCCCGCGATAGATGGGGCCGAAATGGATACCCGTGCGCATCCCCGCGCGCTGGCCCTCGAGACCGAGGCCCGGCGGCAGCACGGCGAGCTGTTCCTGCATCGCGAGCGCGATCTGCGCCGCGACGGCGGGCTCCGAAATTACCGCATAGACCGCGTCGCCCCAGGTGTTGCGAAACAGCACATGCTCGCCGAAGCTGTCGAGCACGCGGCCGATGCCGCCCATCACCTCGCGTGCGAAGACCGGCAATTCGCGCTCGCCGAGCTTCGAGAAGCCGGCGAAATCGGCGAAGAGGATCGCGTAGAGTCCGCGGCGATGGTCGTCGGGCGGCGGCACCGGATCGGGAAAATCGAGCCGCCGGTCGAGCCCGCCCACCGCGATCACTTGCGTGCGGCCGCCGTAGCTCTCCCATAGCGCGATGTCCGCGTTGGTGCCGGCGATCGCATCGCGGCTGCGCGCGGCGACCTCGGGGTCGACTACGGCCAGCTGGATCGCCTCGGTCTCAAGCTCGCGCGCGCGGAGCTTCGCGAGCCCCATCGCAGTGTGCGAGCCCAAGATGAACTGGCAATCGTCGCTGACATAGCGCGAATTGCTCGCGAAATGGACCATCGCCGCGGCGTCGCGGCAGTCCAGGTAGCGCTGCGTCCAGCCCTCGCCGCCCGGGCGCACCGACTGGGCGATAAAATCCTCCTCGGCAAAGGGCAGGATGACGGTCAGGTCGATCCCCCGCCTTATCGCTTCCTCGGCGAAGAGGATATCGGCGCCGCAGGCGAGCGGACCGATCAGCGCGGAGAAGGGCTGCGCGTCGAAAGCGGCCGAAATCGCCCCCAGCGCGCGGGCCTCCCCCTCGCCGCCCTCGCGAAACATGCGGCCGCAATAGACGCCGACCGGCGGCGGGCGCAGCCGGTCGGCGATCGCCGCGGCCCACTGCGGGTCGACCGCGCCGCTGTTCGCGAGCCGCACGATCTGGCGGCACGTCGAGGCGCGGTCGCCGGCGCGCGCGCCGCCCATCGCATCGGCGGCGGCGGCGTGCGCAAG
Organism: Sphingomonadaceae bacterium 3R27E2-A; assembly: GCA_005503165.1. GTDB lineage: Bacteria > Pseudomonadota > Alphaproteobacteria > Sphingomonadales > Sphingomonadaceae > Sphingopyxis. The sequence goes on along the minus strand of SCNT01000057.1, from coordinate 1,243 downwards.
CGCCTCTTCGCCGCGGCCGAGGAGCAGCAGCGCTTCGATCAACGTGACCGCGTCCCAATAATTGCCCGCCGCGCCGGCGGCAGCGATCGGACCCGCCAGCGCCGCGGCGCGCGCGGGATCGCCGAGCATGGCATAGAGGCTGGCGGCGTTGATCGCGGGAAAGCTGTCGCCCGATACGTCCCAGGCGTGAGCATAGGCCGCGGCGGCCTTTTCGAGCCAGGCCTTGCGTTCGTCGGGGCCGCGGTCGAAGGCACGGTCCTTCCAGATGCGTCCTGCGAGCGCGAGGCAGTCGACGTCGCCGGTGTGGGCGAGCCCGAGCTCGTCGTAGAGGTGCATCGCGCCGAGGCTGTCGCCCGACGCCGCGAGCGCGCGCACCATCAGATAGCGCAGCCGGTCGCTTTCGAGCCCGCGCTTGCGCGCGGCCGCGGCGCAGTCGAACGCGCTGAGCGCATCGCCGTGCCCCAACCGATGCGCGACCTCCGCCTCGGCGGCGGCGAGGTCCGCCGTCGCCGCCGCGCTCATTGCGCCGCCGCTTCGGCCGATTTCAGCAGCGCGACATTGGCCTTTTCGATGGCCGAAAGCTGCACATTGTCGGTCGTGGGCTGGTACCAGGCAAAGCGGCTGAAATGCGCGCGCAGCGCGGGATCCTTGAAGCGGAAGCCGTGGCGCGCAAAAATCTCGTTGCGCGCGATGCGCAGTTCGTTGGCGCCAAAATAGGCGACGTCGTCGGCGGTCAGCAGCCGCTCGGACGAATCGGGGATGACGACGCCGCTGCCGCCGACGCCGGTGGGGGCGACCACGGGCGGGCCAGCCGCGGGCGCCGGGTCGGGATTGGCGCCGTCGAGCACGCGGATGAGCTTGCGGAACATATAGCCGGTGGTGCCGTCGGCCTTGCGCACGCGCCACCAGGCGCCATCCTGCTGATAGGTCAGGAATTTCTCGCCCTCCAGCACCTTGCCGACGATGGTCGCGCGCGACGAGGGTTCGGCGCGGATATTGGTGAAACCCTCGGGGTCGTTGATCACCGCCGCGAGGGTGAAAGCCTCCCCCGGCGCTCCGGGCGCGCCCGTTTCGCGATCGCCCGCAATGGGCGTGCTGCCCGCGCCGGCGGGGGGGGCGCTGCCCTCGACGGTCCGCATCGGCGTGGGCTGGAGCAGCCACCAGGCGAGCGCCGCACCGACGATGGCGACCGCGCCGATGATCCAGGGGAGCGGCGAGCCCCTGGCGGTGGCGGGGCCGGGGG
>SCNT01000056.1 GCA_005503165.1 Sphingomonadaceae bacterium 3R27E2-A | reverse complement strand
CTTCGAGTTTGGGGTTGGATTGCCCCCGGCAATCCAAGTCCGGTCCGGGGGACCGGACGACCCCAAACTGTCCCCCTCCCCATCGCTGCGCGACAGGGAGGATTATTATGTCCCCTCTCCACCCCTGAGCCGACATCGCTCCCGGGCTCACGCAGGATGGAATGCCCCAAAGAAAAGGGCCGCCCCGCAGGACGGCCCTTCGCTCATTCGTCGTGCTGGCGATCAGCCCTGGCGCGTGCCGGTCATCGCCATCGAGCCGAACGGGCCCGCCTTGATCGTGCCGGTCAGCGCGTCGCCGTCGATCGTCGCTTCGCATTCGAGCGTCATCGGCATCGGCACCTTCATGTTCATGGTCCACGTCAGCTTGTTGCCGTCGACCTTGCCGTTCTCGACGTCGAGCGACCCCATCGCACCCGCATTCTGGCCGGTGAAGGTCGCGCCGTCGCTGGTGACCGTGAAAACCGACTTCTGGTCGCCCATCGGCGACTTGGTGACGCAATCATAGCTGCCATCGACTTGAGACATTGCGGCTCTCCTTACTGAAACTGATGTTAGTTATCGAGAGTCACCGTTTCCACCGGCAGACCCAATCCGTCAAGCTGCGGTTTCACCACCGACGCATCGCCGACCACGACATAGACGAGCCCGTCGGTGCTGAGCGCCTTGCGCGCCGCGCCATCGACCTCGGCGGCCGTCATCGCCTCGTAGGTCGCGGGCAGCTTTTCGTAATAATCGTCGGGGCGGCCGAACTTGACGATCGTCCGCAGGCCGCCGAGCACGTCGCCCGAGGTCTCGAAGCTGCCCGGCAGTTCGCGCACGCTGCCGTTGATCGTGCGCTGCAATTCCTCCGCGGTCACGCCCTTGTCGCCGAGGAAGGCCTTGAGGTCGCTCTGCAACTCCTTGATCGAATCGCCGGTGCGATCGGCCTGCACCGGCGCCGCGGCGACCCACGCGACGCGGTCCTTGTCGCCCGAGATGCGGCTGCGCACGCCATAGGACCAGCCCTTGGTCTCGCGCAAATTGGTGTTGAAGCGCGACAGGAAATTGCCGCCGAAGATGTCGTTCGCCGAGCGCAGCACCTCGAGGCTGTCGGTGCCCTTGGCCTCGAGCACCTTGCCCGCGAGGATCACCGACTGCGGCGATTTGGGGCGGTCGAAGAGCAGGATGCGCGGCTGCGGCGCGGGGATCGCGACCTCGAAATGCTTGACCGGCTTCGCACTCGCCGGCGCCTTCCAGTTGCCGAACGTCGCGTCGAGCTGCTTGGTCACCTCCTTCAGCGTCGTGTCGCCGACGACGAAGATGCGCGCGATGTCCGGGCGGATCCAGGTCGAATGGAAGTTCGCGAGCTGGTCGCGCGTCGCCGCGGAGACCGCCTTGGCGTCGCCGAGCCCCGAGGGCGGGATGCCATAGGGATGGTCGGCGCCGTAAAGCACGGGCATCAGCACGCGCGACGCGATCGCATTGGGGTTGTTGAGCTCGGCCTTCAGGCGATTGAGCTGCTGGGCGCGCACGCGCTCGAGCTCCTTCGCATCGAAGGCGGGATTGCGGATATAGTCGGCGAGCAGCGCCAGCGACGGCGCCAGATTGGGCTTGAGCGCGAAGAGGCTGAACACCGTCTCGTCGGCGTTGGCCGAACCGTCGATCTGCGCGCCGAGCCGCTCCTTCGCCTCGGCGAAAGCGATCGAATCGAGACTGGTCGTGCCCTCGTCCATCAGGCTCAGCATCAGCGACTGGGTGCCGAGCGCGCTGTGCGGATCGGCGGCATAGCCCGCGTCGAAGCTGACCGCGACATTGACCGTCGGCACCGTGGCGCGCCGCGCGAAGACGACTTCCATGCCGTTCTTGAGCTTCGCGCGTTCGATCGCGGGGAATTCGAGCGCCTTGAGGTCGCTGACCGCGGGCAGCTGCGAGCGGTCGGCGATCGACGTGCCCAAACCCCTGTCGGGACCGACGTCGCCGAGCGCGGGGTTCCAGTAGCGATCGGGTTCGACCGCCGCGACGACCTTGTCCGCCGTCACCGCGCCGCCGCGATTCTCGCCGCCCTCGGTGCGTTCGCCGGGGGTGTAGGTCAAAGAGAAGGCCGGGCGCGACAGCCATTTCTGGGTCACCGCCTTGACCTGGTCGGGGGTCGCCTTCGCCAGCCGGTCGAGCTCGACCTTGTAATAGCCGGGATCGTTCGAATAGAGCGCCCCCTCGGCGAGCGCGACGGCCTTGCCGCCGAAGCCGCCGACTGATTCGAGCCCCGCGATCGCGCCGCCGAGATAGCTCGCCGCCGCGCGCTGCAGCTCGTCGGCGGTCGGCCCGCTCGCGACGAACTTGCCGATCTCCTCGTCGAGCCGCTGGCCGACGAGCGCGGGATCGACCCCCGGCTTCACATCGGCCTGGATCAGCAGGATGCCGGCATCCTCGAACGACTGGGCAAAGGCCGAGACGCTGACCGCGACGGGGTCCTTGCGCACCAGCGCATTGTCGAGCCGCGACGAGGACAGGCCGCCGAGCACGCCCATCGCCATCTGCAGCGGCACCGCCTCGGCATCGTTGAGGCCCGGGATCGCCCACATGCGATAGAGGCGCGTGGTCGGGATCAGGTCCTTGACCTCCTTCGCGAGCGGCGCGGGCAGCGTCGGGACGCTGGTCGCGGGCGCCTTCACCTCGGGACCCCTGGGAATGTCGCCGAACCACTGCTGCACCTTGGCCTTGGCGGTCGCGACGTCGACGTCGCCCGCGAGCACGAGCACCGCATTGTTCGGCCCATAATTGTCGGTGAACCACTTTTTCACATCGTCAAGGCTCGCCGAATTGAGGTCGGCCATCGAGCCGATGGTGCTGTGGTGATAGGGGTGGCCCTTGGGGAAGAGATTTTCGAATATCTCGTAGCGCAGCAGGCCATAGGGGTTGTTATCGCCCTGGCGCTTTTCGTTCTGGACGACGCCGCGCTGGTTATCGAGCTTTTCCTGCGTCACTGCGCCGAGCAGGTGCCCCATGCGGTCGCTTTCGAGGAACAGCGCCATGTCGAGCGCGCCGGTCGGCACGGTCTCGAAATAATTGGTGCGGTCGACGTTGGTCGTCCCGTTCTCGTCGGTCGCGCCGACCTGCTGCAGCGGTTCGAAGAAATCGCCCGGCGCATTCTCCGACCCGTTGAACATCAGATGTTCGAAGAGGTGCGCAAAGCCCGTCTTGCCCTTGGGCTCGTGCTTCGAGCCGACGCGATACCACACCGACACCGCGACGACGGGCGCCTTGCGATCCTCGTGCACGATGACACGCAGGCCGTTGTCGAGGGTAAAGGCCTGATACGGAATATCGACCGCTTTCACGAGGTCGGCGATCGGCGCTGGGTCGGCGGCCTTGGCCCTGGCAAGCGCGGGGCCCGCGGCAACGAGCGAGGTCGACAGGGCAAGGGCGACGGCGAAACGGTGGAAACGGGGCATGGATATCCTCTTTATCGGGAACGGGCCGATACGCCCGCGCGACCGGGTGCCGGACGGCACTGTGTCAATGGTTTAGGACGGCAACGCGCCGCGTTCAAGGCCGATAGACACGCGGCTTCGTCGCCCAGAGCGCGGCGGGGTCGAACAGCACGGGCTTGAGCTGGTGCTTCACGAACAGTGGCGCCTGGTCATTGTAATGCGGGCTCTTGGGCCGCGTCGTCGCCGATCCGAAGGGCTGGATCGATTCGGACCGGAGCGTGCCGTCGCGCGCCCAGGTCACGAACATGATGAAGCTGTCGCCGTGGCGCACCTTCAGCCGCCCGTCGGGCTCGGCGTCCCACAAAGTCGAAGCGCGGATCGTGTCGTTGCCGCCGTCGAGCGGCAGGTCGATGCGATGTTCGCCCTCGCCGTGGCGGAGGCGCAGCACCGTGCCGAGCCTGGGATCGAGCGCGCCGAAATGCTTCTGCAGATGGTCGGCGGCTTCCTTGAGCACGATGCGCGGGTCGGGCTGTTCGGCGAGCCGCTGGTAATGGGCACGGTTCGCGGGGCGCAGCACCATCAGCGCCAGCGCATCGCCCTGCCCCTTGCCGTCGAGGTTCCAGTCCCACGCGCGGACCAGCGCCTGCGCCTTGGCGAGCTCGGGATCATCCGACAGCTTGAGCGCCAGGATGCGGTCGATCCACGCCCTGGCGTAGCCGGTTTTCGCATAGCTCGTGTCATATTTGATCGCCTTCAGCCGCGCCTCGTCGATTTGCCCCGACGCCTCGAACAGGTCGATCAGCCGCGCCGCGCGGTTGCTCATATCGTCCTCGATCCCGAGCAGCGGCGAGAAGGCGGCGGCGTCGAGCTCGTCGCCCGGCCCCGCCGCGACCCACGGCGTGTTGTTGGCGTTCATCACATAGCCCGAGCCCGGATTGACCAGCGCGGGGACGCGGTCGAAAGGCAGGGTCTTGGTCCACAGATCGGCCGAGGTGTCGCCGGGCAGGATGCCGCGCCAGTTGTAGCCGGCGGGCCGGTCGGGGAACATCGCATTGTAGAAGAGGCCGATGTTGCCTTCGCGGTCGGCATAGATGAAATTGGTCGCGGGAACGCCCTGCCCCGCCATCGCGGCGCGCCACTCGGCGAAATTCCTCGCCTTGTTGAGCCGGTAATATTGGGTGACCATGTCCACCTGGTCGATGCCGGCATAGCGGATCGCGAAGGCGCCCTTGTCGTTCACGATCACCGGACCGTGCACCGAACGATAGGCGGTGCGCGGCACGGGCAGCACGAAGGGCCCGAACCTGACCTTCAGCCACACGCGCTTCTTCTCGAGCGGGCGCCATTTCCCGTCGAAGCGGTAATTCTCGCCGCTGTCGTCGAGGGTCAGCCGGTAGATGTCGATCAGGTCGGGCCGGTTCACCGTGTTGGTCCAGCCGAGATATTTGTTATGGCCGAGGAAGGGGTAAGGCGAGCCGGGGAAGTTCGCCCCCGCGAAATCCCAGCCTTCCCCGCTGTGCACGACGAGTTCGTACCAGGCGACCCCGCCGGTCCACGGCTGGTGCGAGTTGGAGACGAGCCGCGTCGCGCCGTCGGCCGAGCGGCTCGGCGCGACCGCCATCGCGTTCGAGCCATTCGCCGCGGGATCGCTGCCGAACGGCGTATCCTTGCGGGGCACCAGCTTGCCCGTGGCGTCGAGTTCGGGACCGCCCTCGCGCCCCATGGGCTTGTCCTCGACGAGCGCGCCAAGGGTCGAATCGAGCCCGAAGAAGAAGGGCGAGCGCAGCACGAAACCCGCGACGACATCCTCGCCCGTGACCGGGAACAGCCCCGACAGGCGGATTTCGCCGGGGTGCTTGTCGGCGTAGCGGTTGAGCCCCGCGGCATAGGCGGTGAACAGCGCCCGCACGTCGGCGGGCAGCTTCGGCCAGTCGCGCGCGGTCGTCGCCCGCACGTCGAGCAGCGCCGCGGCATAGTCGATCGCCGCGCCATCCTGCCCGAGCATCGCCCCGGCGCGCCCGCGCGTCATCGCGAGCACCTCCTGCAAGGTCGCAAAATCATCCTCGGCGTGCGCATAGGCGACGCCGTAGGCGACGTCGGCGTCGGTCTTGCCGAAGATATGCGGCACCCCGAACCTGTCGCGCGCGATCCTGACGTCGGTGGGCTCGAAGCTCGGCGCCGCGGGCGGCGCGGCGGTGAAGGGCTCCCACAGCGCGAGCGACACGCCGGTCAGCAGCAGCAACAGCAGCAGTCCGATTCCCGATTTGCGCAGCATGCTGGTCCCTTTTGCGTCGGTCGACGAAGGCGACTGTCTGACGGGACGCGCGGGGGATGGCAAGCGGCTGTCGTTCGTCGAGCGACGATTGCGGGGCGGAGCGAGCCTGCTAGGTCAGGGAAAGGACCAAGATCGAAGACATAACAGGGAGTTGATTTTCGATGCGTACCAAGAGCCTGCTGCTTGCCGCCTGCCTTTCCTTCGCGCCGCTGATGGCGCCCGCCGCGCTGGCCCCGATGGCGATGGCCCAAAGCGTCACCGGCTCGGGGGTCGTCCCCGGCACCGTCGCCAACAGCGCCGAGCGCCCGATCGGCTTCGCGGCGAGCGCGCCGGCGCAGGGCGTGCTGGTCGTGCTGATGAGCGGCGCGGCGCTGCCCGACCTGGCGGCGGTCGGCGTCGGCGCGGGCGAGCGCGCGGCGATCGAGGCGGCGATCGCGGGCGCGAAATTCGAGGGCAAGGCCAATGCGACGCTGTCGCTGCGCGGGATCGGCGCGCACAGCCGCATCCTGCTCGTCGGCACGGGCAGCGCGCCCGCGATGCTCGCGCGCGCCGAGGCGGCCGGCAAGGCGGCGCAGGAGGTCAAGGCCGACGCGGCGCCGGTGACGCTGACCGGCGCCTTCACCGGCGCGGAGGGCGCCGAGGCGGGCTTGGGCTTCGCGCTCGGCCAGTATCGCTTCGACCGCTACAAGACCGTCGACCGCAAGCTCCCCGCCACCGACGCGGTGACGATCGTCGGCGGCGACAGCGCGGCGGCAGAGGCGGCCTTCGCGGCGCGCTGGCGCCCGCTCGCCGACGGGGTGCGCCTGTCGCGCGACCTCGCCAACGAACCCGCCAATGTCGTCTATCCCGAGAGCTTCGTCGCCGAGGTGCGGCAGGCCTTCGCCAGCGTGCCCGGCGTGACGATCGAAGTGCTCGACGAAGCCGCGATGCGACGGCTCGGCATGGGCACGCTCGTCGGGGTCGGCCAGGGCAGCCCGCGCGGGTCGCGCCTGCTCGCGGTGCGCTATCGCGGCGGTGGGGCCAATGCCGCGCCGCTCGCCTTCGTCGGCAAGGGTATCACCTTCGATTCGGGCGGCATCTCGCTGAAGCCCGGCGCGGGGATGTGGGACATGAAGGGCGACATGTCCGGCGCCGCCTCGACCGTCGGCGCCGTTCTCTCGCTCGCGAAGTCGCGGGCGCCGGTGCATGTCGTCGCGGTCGCCGCGCTCGCCGAAAACATGCCCGACGGCAATGCCCAGCGCCCCGGCGACGTCGTGCGCACCATGTCGGGCAAGACGATCGAGATGCTCAACAGCGACGCCGAAGGCCGGCTCGTGCTCGCCGACGCCAATGAATATGTCGCCGACAAATACAAGCCGCGCGCGATCGTCAACATCGCGACGCTGACCGGGTCGATCGTCGGCGCGCTCGACGACCAATATGCCGGGCTGTTCGCGCGCGACGAGACGCTCGCGGCGCAATTGCTCGCGGCGGGCACGGCGAGCGGCGAGGAACTCTGGCGCATGCCGCTCCACAAGAATTACGCCAAGAAGATCGAATCCGACATCGCCGACGTCCGCAACATCGCGCCGGGCGCCGGGCCGGGCGCGAGCATCGGCGCGCATTTCATCGGCTATTTCGTCGCCGAAACCATGCCTTGGGCGCATCTCGACATCGCCGGGGTCAACCAGGCCGACAGCGCCTTGCCGCTGGTGCCCAAGGGCATGTCGGGCTTCGGCGTCCGCCTGCTCGACCAGTTGGCGCGCGGAGGGCAATAAGAGATATTGGCACGCGAAGACGCGAAGGCGCGAAGAAGAAGGTGCGGGCCGCAAGGCCCCGTTCTCATCCAATGTCGCAGCCTTTTGCCGCGTCAAAAACGAGAGGCCGCTTCGCGGCTTGCACCACCTCTTCGCGTCTTCGCGTCTTCGCGTGAAATCTTTTCTGGAGCCATGGTTTCCGGAACCGCCCTCTCCCCTTGTGTTGCCAAAAAGCAACACTATCTCTGTCGGTGAGAAAGGGGCTTTCCACCATGAACCTCGAAAAATTCACCGACCGCGCCAAGGGCTTCCTGCAGGCGGCGCAGACCATCGCGATCCGCATGAACCATCAGCGGATTTCGCCCGAGCATATCGCGAAAGCGCTGCTCGAGGACAATCAGGGCATGGCCGCGGGCCTCATCGCCAGGAGCGGCGGCGATGCCGCGCGCGCGGTGCAGGGCATCGATGCGCTGCTCGCCAAGGTTCCCGGCGTATCGGGGTCGGGCGCCCAGCAGACGCCGGGGCTCGACAATGATGCGGTGCGCCTGCTCGACCAGGCCGAGCAGGTCGCCGCCAAGGCGGGCGACGGCTTCGTCACCGTCGAGCGGCTGCTCCTCGCGATGGTGCTCGCGCCGACCACCCCGGTGGGCAAGGCGTTCGCCGACGCCGGCGTAAAGGCCGACGCGCTCAACAAGGCGATCAACGACCTGCGCGGTGGCCGCACCGCCGACACCGCCTCGGCCGAGGATCGCTACGAAGCGCTCAAGAAATTCGCCCGCGACCTCACCGAAGTCGCGCGCGAGGGCAAGCTCGACCCGGTCATCGGCCGCGACGAGGAAATCCGCCGCACCGTCCAGATCCTCGCGCGCCGCTCCAAGAACAACCCCGTCCTCATCGGCGAGCCCGGCGTCGGCAAGACCGCGATCGCCGAGGGGCTGGCGCTGCGCATCGTCAACGGCGACGTGCCCGACAGCCTCAAGGATCGCCGCCTGCTCGCGCTCGACATGGGCGCGCTGATCGCCGGCGCCAAATATCGCGGCGAGTTCGAGGAGCGGCTGAAGGGCGTGCTCGACGATGTGAAGGCCGCCGAGGGCGAGATCATCCTGTTCATCGACGAGATGCACACGCTCGTCGGCGCGGGCAAGGGGGAGGGCGCGATGGACGCCTCGAACCTGCTCAAGCCTGCGCTGGCGCGCGGCGAGCTGCACTGCATCGGCGCGACGACGCTCGACGAATATCGCAAGCATGTCGAAAAGGACCCCGCGCTCCAGCGGCGCTTCCAGCCCGTCTTCGTCGGCGAGCCGACGGTCGAGGATTCGATCTCGATCCTGCGCGGGATCAAGGAGAAATACGAGCTGCACCACGGCGTGCGGATCACCGACGGCGCGATCGTCGCCGCGGCGACCTTGTCCAACCGCTATATCTCCGACCGTTTCCTGCCCGACAAGGCGATCGACCTGATGGACGAGGCCGCGAGCCGTATCCGCATGGAAGTCGAATCGAAGCCCGAGGAGATCGAGAGCCTCGACCGCCGCATCATCCAGATGAAGATCGAGGAAGCCGCGCTCGGCAAGGAAAGCGACGCCGCGTCGAAGGACCGGCTGGCGACCCTGCAGGGCGAACTCGCGAACCTCGAACAGCAGTCCGCCGAGCTCACCCAGAAATGGCACGCCGAGAAGGACAAGATCCACGCCGAGGCGAAGATCAAGGAAGAGCTCGACGCGGCGCGCTCGGCGCTCGACCAGGCGCAGCGCGCGGGCGACCTCGCAAAGGCGGGCGAGCTCAGCTACGGCACCATCCCCGGGCTCGAGAAGCAGCTCGAGGCGGCCCAGGCGGCCGCGGGCAACGCGATGCTGCGCGAGGAGGTCACCGCCGACGACATCGCCGCGGTGGTCAGCAAATGGACCGGCATCCCCGTCGACCGGATGATGGAGGGCGAGCGCGAGAAACTGCTCGGCATGGAGGATACGCTGACCCGGCGCGTCATCGGCCAGGACGAAGCCGTCCGCGCCGTCTCGACCGCCGTGCGCCGCGCGCGCGCGGGGCTGCAGGACCCGAACCGTCCGCTCGGCAGCTTCCTCTTCCTCGGCCCGACGGGCGTCGGCAAGACCGAGCTCACCAAGGCGCTCGCGCGCTTCCTGTTCGACGACGACAATGCGATGGTCCGCATCGACATGTCCGAGTTCATGGAGAAGCACAGCGTCGCGCGGCTCGTCGGCGCGCCGCCGGGCTATGTCGGCTATGAAGAGGGCGGCACGCTCACCGAAGCGGTGCGCCGCCGGCCCTATCAGGTCGTGCTGTTCGACGAGGTCGAGAAAGCGCATCAGGACGTGTTCAACATCCTGCTCCAGGTGCTCGACGACGGGCGGCTGACCGACGGGCAGGGGCGCACGGTCGACTTCACCAATACGCTGATCATCCTGACCTCGAACCTGGGCAGCCAGGCGATCGCCGCGCTGCCCGACGACGCGCCGGTCGAACAGGCCGAACCCGCGGTGATGGAAGTGGTGCGCGCGCATTTCCGCCCCGAATTCCTGAACCGGCTCGACGAGATCGTGCTCTTCAACCGCCTCGCGCAGGCGCATATGGGCGGCATCGTCGACATCCAGGTCGCCCGGGTGCAGAAATTGCTGACCGACCGCAAGGTCACGCTCGACCTGACCGATGCGGCACGCGCGTGGCTCGGACGGGTGGGATATGATCCGGTCTATGGCGCAAGGCCGCTGAAGCGCGCGGTGCAGAAATATCTGCAGGACCCGCTCGCCGACCTGATCCTCAGGGGTGAGGTCAAGGACGGATCGACGATCAAGGTCGACGAAGGCGACGGCGCGCTGAAGCTGAGCGCGGCGTAATCGCCAATCCTCCCTGTGGCGAAGCCATGGGGAGGTGGCAGTCCCGCAGGGACTGACGGAGGGGCCATGACGCGGCGTCGCTGGCCCCTCCACCACCGCCTGCGGCGGCGGTCCCCCTCCCCATCGCTTCGCGACAGGGAGGATTATCCGTTTACAGCCCCAGGCTCGCGAGGTTCACCTTCACCCCGGCATAGACATAGCGCCCGCGGAAGCTCGACGGATAGTTGAGTTCGCCGACATCGGGGTCGCGCCCGAAGAGGTTGTTCACCCCGGCGTAGAATTGGAAACGCTCGTCGTCGGTCTTGAAACCGAGCTGGACGTCATGCTCCCATTTCTCGCGATAGAAGATGTACTTCGGATCGACCAGGTCGGGGTTGGCCTCGATCTGTTCGGTGGTGAAGCGCCGCGTCTTGCTGAAATAGTTGATGCCGTAATTCAGCGACCAATTGTCCATCACCCAGGTGATGTCGAGCGTGCCGTTCCACTTCGGCGCGAAGGCCTCGGTGCGGTCGTTGTCGACCTCGGCCCCCGGGGTCGAGATGAAGGTCAGCTTGTCCAGATAACCGCCCGCCAGCCGCAGGTTGAAGCGGCCCAGGCTGTCGCTGGGGCTGAAGCCGTAGTTGATCGTGAAGTCGGCGCCCGAGGTCGCGAATTCCGAGACGTTGAGCGGCCGCAACAGATAGTCCGAGACGAAACCCGTCGTCGGATCGCGGGTGATCAGGTCGCAGAACTGGTTGTCGAGCGTCGGCTGGTCGACGCAGGCGTCGGTGAGGTCCTGTGCGGTCGCGGTCGTGATGGCGTTGGCGATCTTGATGTCGTACCAGTCGAAGGTGGCGACGAGACCCGGAATGAAGCCCGGCCGCAGCACCACGCCCGCGGTCCAGGTCTTCGCCGTTTCCTCGTCGAGGAAGGGGGTGCCGATCGTGCGGCCCGGCAGCGACGCGGTCGCCTGCGGGTCGTTCGCCGGGTTGAAGGTCGCCGGGTCGATGCCGAAGCCCGCGAGGATCGCGTTGCAATTGGCGACGCGGAACGACGTGCCTTCGGCGAGATTGCTGGGATCGCACGGGTCGTCGATGAACGAGAAGGCCCCGTTCTGCGGCGCGAACAATTCGGTCAGATTCGGCGCGCGCACCGCCTCCGAATAGGTGCCGCGGAAGCGGATATCGCGGACGGGACCCCAGGTGCCGTCGACCTTCCACGTCGTCGTGGTCCCGATCGTCGAATAGTCCGAGAATCGGATCGCCGCGCCGAACTGCAGAATGTCGGCGAAAGGCATGTCGCGCAGCACCGGGACGTTGATCTCGGCAAAGGCTTCCTTGACGTCGAAGCTGCCGCGTTCGGGGAATTGTGCCGCGAGGTCGGCGAGCGCGTCCTGGACGAGGAAGGGATCGGGAACGAAGTTCGATTTTTCCTTCCGGTATTCGGCGCCGAGCGCGAAGCCGATGGGGCCGCCGGGCAGTTCGAACACCGCACCGGTGTCGCCCGAGACCGAGGCGCTCACCACATGCTGCTGCACCTTGATGCGGTTTTCGAGATCGACGTTGATCCAGTCGAGCGCCGCGGCGCTCGGCGAACCTTCGCCGAAGATGTTGAGCGGCACGCAGCCGCTGTTCGCGCCGGGGGTGAAGGTGATCGGCGCCGTGTCGGCCCCGATGATGATCCCATTGGGGTCGTTGCCGGGCGCGGTCGGATCGAGCGACGAGCGGCAGACGATATTGCCATTGGGGGTGCCCGTCGTGAACGCACCCTGGTCGACGGCGTCGATCGCGGCGAAATAGCGGTCGCGCAGGCGATAATTGGTGCTGAGGAAGCGCGTCTTGGTCTGCCCATAGACATAGCTGACCTCATATTTGAGATTGTCGGTCAGCTGCCCGTCGAAGCCGAGCACCCCGCGCCAGGTGTCGCGCTCGGCATATTCGCCGCGCACGCCGAGGTCGAAATTGTCGCGGCTGACGAGGACGCCGTCGGGAAGGAAGCCGACGTCGCCGAAGATCCCTAGCGACAGCGCGTCGGGCACGATGGCGCCCCGGATCGCGGCGGGGATGAAGGGGTTGTCGGCCTGGATCGTCGTGAAGAAGTCGAACGACGGCTGCGCGAAGGAGAAATTCTTCGTCTTCACATATTTGGCTTCGACGAAGAAGCGCAGCGCGTCGCTGAACTCGTAGCTGCCGAGCAGATTGACATTATGCTTCTCGGTCTTGGGCTGGAGGTCGCCCTGATAGCCCGCGATCGGCGTGCTGCTGCCGCCCTGCACCACGCCGCCCGATCCCGGGATCGGAGTGCCGAGGTCATAGATCGTCCCCTCGCCGGTGAAATCGGGCGAGAAGTCGATGTCGACGTCGACCGCGCCGCCGGGCGAGCTGTCGGCGTAGCGGATGTCGTTATAGAGAATGCGATCGACGATGTTCGGATCGTCGGGGAAGTCGGCGAGATTGCGGCGGAAGCTGAACAGGTCGAGGTTGCGCCCGGTCTTGCGCGCGCTCGCGGGCACGCGCGCGTCGCGATTATATTCGTAGGACAGCGCGATATTGCCGCGGTCTTCGGAGAAATTGGTGCCGGCGGTCAGCGAGCCGTAGATGTTGTTCGCGTCGCCGCGCGACGAGATGCCCGACTGGAAGCGCGCGTCGATGCCTTCGAAATCGCGCTTGAGCACGAAATTGACCACGCCCGACACGCCGTCGGCGCCATAGACCGCCGAGACGCCGCCGGTGAGCACGTCGATGCGCTCGATCAGCGCGTTGGGGATGGTGTTGATATCGACCGACGCGGTGCCGGTGATGCCCGAGATGTGGCGGCGGCCGTTGACCAGCACCAGCGTGCGTTCGGTGCCGAGGTTGCGCAGGTTGAGCAGGTTGATCCCCACCCCGCCGAACAGCGCGGTCGACCCGCCCGCATCGGCGGTGGTGCTCGAGCCGAGCAGCGCCGGGTTCTGGACGAGCAGGTCGGTGAGGTTGGTGAGGCCCGACTGCTGGATCGTCTCGCTGCTGATCGATGTCACGGGGTTGGGCGAATCGGCCTCGGGGCGCGCGATGCGCGAGCCGGTCACGACGATGGCTTCGCCGTCGTCGGCGGTTTCGTCGGCCGCGGCGGCATCGACGGGCGCCTCCTGCGCGAAAGCGGGGGCGGCGGAGAGCGCCAGGGCGAGGGCGAGCGGCGCGGCGCCGAGGCGCAGGCTTCGCGAAGCGACGATTTTATTCACGGACGGAACTCCCTTTTTGCGAGGGGCCTGTCGTTGGGGGCGGGCGCGCATAGGCAGCGCGCGCCGGTTTCCCGACAAGCCCACCCCGGTTGCGCAATCGAGGAAACGCCTTAATTATCCGTTATTTCTGCGGATCCCCGGTGCGAAATCGACCATGCGGGGACCGATGAGCAAGACAAGCGGCGACCGTCGAAACGACGTCGATCTTCGACGAACGGAAGCTGGTCGGCGCGGGTTGCGCGCGGGCGTAACTTAATTGCCCCGGACGCTCATTTTACCCGCGCTCAGCACGTCCCGGTCGCGCGGCAGTCGCCGGCCTTGCTGGTCATCGCGTCGGCGACGTCGCGGCTGTTCTGGTTGCCCTTGACCCACGCCTCTTTCCACTGCTCGTTGGTGCGGCACACGCGCGCCTTCTTCACCAGCGAGCCGACCTGGTCGATCTTGCGGCACTTGATATAATAGGGATGGGTCATCGCCAGCCCTTCATTGAAGGCCTTGATCTCGGCGTTGGTCATTTCGGAGGGCGGCCGTGCGGGCGGCGCGCGCTCGGCCGCGGGATCGGGCGCCGCCAGCGCGGCGGTCGAAATGGCGAGCGTGACGGCGGCCATCATTTTCAGCATCGTCCGGTCCTTCCTGGGATGGCTGTCCTCAGCGCGGCTTGATTTCGGGCCCGAGCTGGTCGGCAGGCTCGCGCGAATTGCTCCATCCGCGTGCGAGCACCTCCATCGAATCGCGGGCCTCCTGGTTGCCCTTGTCCGTAATCTTGCGCCACTGCGCATTGGTGTTGCAGACCCGCAGCTTCTTCACCAGCGAGCCCGGCTCGTCGATCTTGCGGCAGCGGATATAATCGGCATCGTTCGCCGAGCGCCCCTCGTTATAGGCGTCGATTTCGGCCCCCGACATCTCCGACGGCGACCGCGCGAGCGCCATGCCGCCGTCATCGGCCAGCGCCGCAGCCGGCGCGGCGGATAACGCGACGGCGACCGACAGACCTGTCAGCTTGTGCATGCGATCCTCCCCATGAAGCGCCAGCGGGTCAGTTCGACGTCCCCGCCTTGCTGGTCATCGCCTCGGCGGTGTCGCGCGCGTCCTGATTGGACTTGGCGGAAACTTCCCGCCACTTCTCGTTGGTGTAGCAGACGCGGTTCTTCTTCACGAGCGAGCCGATCTCGAGCGTCTTGCGGCATTTGATATAATAGGGATGGGTCTGTTCCAGCCCCTCGTTATACGCCTTGATCTCGGTCGGGGTCATCGCCGACGGCGCCTTCGGCGGCGGGGCGCGGTCGGCCGGAGCCTCGGCTTGGACGGCCGGGGCGGCAATCAACAGGGCTATCAGCAAAGCGGGATATTTACGCATCTCGATCCTCCTCGCCGCGGCTGGGACCGGCGGCGCCAAGCCCGCATCATATGTCGGCCAACGCCCCTTCGCAAAGCGGAATTTCGGCGGGCGAACCCCGTCGCCGGCGAACGCGCGCTCAGCGCGGAATGGCGAAACCCGTCGCGTCCGCCGCGGCGAAATAGCGCGTCAGCAACTCCTGTTCGCGCGGGCTGAGATGCGGGTTCCACACGTCGAAGATCAGCACCGCGCGCAGCCGGTCGCTGTCGTTCCACGCCTCATGCTCGATCGTATCGTCGAAGGCAAAGGCCCTGCCTTCCTCCCACGCACGCGTCTCGCCCCCGACGCGAAAGCCGCAGCCCGGCGGCACGATCAGCGGCAGGTGCACGATCGCGCGCGTGTTGGTCACCCCGGTGTGCGGCGGGATGCGCGTGTGCGGCTTCAGCAGCGAGAAAAAGGCGCTCGGCGCGCGGCCGGGGATATGCGCGCCCGGAACCGCCGCCAGCGCCGCGGCGGTGGCGGGACAGCGATCGAGCACGGGCTGGTTGGGTTCTCCATATTCCCACAGGAAGCACGCCCCCCAGTCGAGCCGGTTGTCGAGCGGCGACCAGATCGATTCGGGGGTGCCCGCCTCCATCCGGACATAGGGGCGCAGCGCGTCGCCGGGATCGGCAAGCAGCGCCTCCAGCTCGGCGCGGATCGCGGGCGTCTGCGCCTCGATTTCCGCCATCCACGGGAAATGATGCCGGTCGAAAAATTCGTCGGCGGGCAGGAAGGGGTACAGCACGCCCGCGCACTGGTTCTGGTAGATCTGCCGCCGCCCGAGCGCGCTCGCGACAAAGGCGTCGCCGCGGCGGCGCTCGGTCTCCGACAGCGCGGCGTGCAGCGGCGCGAGCGCGCGGGTCGCGGCGTCGAACATCGTGTCGGTGGCGTCCGCGACAAAGGCCTGGCCGTGCGCGAGCAGCGGCGCCAGCGGCGGCGGCACCGGATCGAGCTGGGCGCCGAGTGCGATGGCGGCGCTCCACGCGCCGAGCGCAGCGCCCATTTCGCCCCGCGCCTCGTGGCGTTCGCCCTTGCGGATCCACGCCATCAGGTCGCGGCGATCGAGCGCGAGGGCGGCATCGAGCGCGGCGAGCTCGGCCGCCTCGTCGCCGAGGTCGCGCCACGCCGAGGCGAGGTTGCGCTGGAGCGCGCCCGAGCGCGGATCGGCGGCGATCGCGGCCTCGAAATGCCGCGCGGCGGCATGCGGGTCGCCGGCCTGCAGGGCGGCGATACCCTGTCGGTTGGCTTCGACGGCGAAGGCGGGCGGGGTCGCGCTGGTCATGGCCATGCTTGCCATCGGCGGGGGCAATCGGCAAGGTCGTTCGATGAGCGCGTCGCCCCCGATATCCGCGATTGCCGGCGATGCCGGCTGGCTCGCGCATCGTTACGATCCGGGGCACGACGCCTTTCATTTTCGCGAGTTGCCGCGCGCCGCGCGGGGCGCGATCCCGTTCCTGACCGACGACTATCTGGGCGGGCCGGGCGAGCCGGTCGTGCTGCGCCGCGCCGATTGCCGCGCGGCGCCCGGCACGCCGCTGCATTTCGTCTTCCATTCGGCCTATTGCGCATCGACGATGCTGGCGCAGGCCCTGGACCAGCCCGGCGCCGCGTCGAGCCTGTCCGAGCCGGTGCTGCTCAACGACATGGTCGGCTGGCGCCGTCGCGGCGCCGAGCCGCGCGAACATGGGCGGGTGATGGCCGAGGCGCTGGCGCTGCTCGGACGCCCTTTCGCGCCCGGCGAGGCGGTGGTGATCAAGCCGTCGAACATCTTCAACCCGCTGATGCGCGGCGCGATGATGCTGCGCCCCGACGCGCGCGCGATCCTTCTCTACGCGCCGCTGCGCGCCTTCCTGCTGTCGGTCGCGCGCAAGGGGCTGGCGTGCCGGCTGTGGTGCCGCGAACTGCTCGAACATTATCTCGCCGACGGCTTTGTCCAGCTGGGGTTCGAGGCGCGCGACTATTTTCGCCAGTCGGACCTGCAGGTCGCGGCGGTCGGCTGGCTCGCGCAGCAGCAGGCCTTCGCCGCGCTCGCGGCCTGGGCGCCCGATCGCATCGCGACGCTCGACAGCGAGACGCTGACCGGCGCCCCCGTCGCGGCGGTCGCTGCGGCGATGCGGCATTTCGGGCTCGACGCCGACGAAATGCGGATCGCGGCGCACCCCGCGCTGGCACGGAACAGCAAGTCGGGCGCGCGCTTCGCAGCGGGCGAACGCCAGCGCGACCTCGCCGCGGCCGAGGCCGCCTATGGCGAAGAGATCGGCCAGGTCGTGCGCTGGGCCGAAGTCGTCGCCGAACAGGCGGGCATATCCTTGACGTTGCCGAAGGCGCTCGCCGTCGCCTGATCGCCCCGCGCGATCCGCTGCCTTTTCCTGGTCGCGACGCGCACGGGACGGGCGATGCCGTCGCGTGCAAACACGCCGGCTGACGTCGGTTTGGGGGTGGCGAGCGGACGCAATAATCCTCCCTGTCGCGCAGCGATGGGGAGGGGGACCATGCGAAGCGTGGTGGAGGGGCAGCGGCCTGAAACCGATGCCTTTGAAGTCGGCCCCTCCACCACCCTTCGGGCGGTCCCCCTCCCCACGGCTGCGCCGCAGGGAGGATTGGGAAGGTCCGCCAGCGCCCGAAACCTCACGATCCGGCAAAGCCCGCGTGTGTCGGGAGTATCGCCATAGAAAAAGGGGCGGACATCGCTGTCCGCCCCCCGTTCTTGCCGAAGCCTGAAGCGACTAGAACTTCAGCTTCGCCGACACCGCGTAACGGCGGCCCAGCGCGTCGTAGGACGACGGGAAGGTGTTGCCGCTGTTGTAGGTGGTCGAACCGATCGTGTTGCCGACGATCGGCGGCTTCTTGTCGAGCAGGTTCTGCACGGTCAGCGTGAACACCAGGTTCTCGCTGACGTTGAAGCGGCCGGTCAGGTCGAAATAATGCGCCGCCTTGATCTTGCGGAACTGCGGATCGACGACGCAGCCATCGGGGTCGGTGCCCGTCGGATCACCGCAACCGGCATCGACGGCGGCCGCGATATCGGCCTCAAGCTGTGCCGGCTCGAACGTCACGGCATCCTGCCAGCGCCACAGCAGCGACAGGTCGACCTTTTCGAAGCCGAGCGTGAAGCGCTGCGAGAACTGGAACTCGGGCTGGATCGAGCCCGTGAACGAGCAGTTCACGCTGTAGTAGCCGACGCATTCGCGGTTGAGCGAAGCCGGATCGGCGGCATTGGCCTTGAACTTCGAGCTGTGCGTCCAGTTGCCGACGAACGACCAGTCGAGGCTCGCGAAGCCCAGATCGGCGTTGTAGTTCATCAGCAGGTCGACGCCGTCGGTGAACAGGCGGCCGAGGTTGTTCGTGGTGCCGAACAGGCCCGGGGTGGTCGCCGGATCGCCGTCGAGGCCGCCGGTGATCGGGTTACGACGGATCGAGGTACAGGCCGGATCGGTCGCGCTGGCGCCCGAGATGTTGCCGAAGCAGGCGTCGATGATGTCGCCCGGCAGCGGCGTGCCCAACACGTCGTTGATCTTGATGTTGTAATAGTCGATCGACATGTTGAAGCGCGGCAGGAATTCCGGCTGGAAGACCATGCCGAGCGTCCAGGTATCGGCCTTTTCCGGCTGCAGGTTCAGGTTACCACCGGTGGTGATGTTGGCCTGCGCCGCGGTCGGGTTGGTGATCGAACCGATCGTCCCGGCCGGAGCGCCCTGCGCGATACAGATGGCGCGCAGGTTGGCGTTGCCGACCGGCGCCGCACCGGCGCAGGGATCGATGCCGAGGTTGGTCAGGCCGACCGAGGTCGGCGTGAACAGCTCGCCGATGTTCGGGGCGCGCACCGCGCGGCTGTAATTGCCGCGGAACTTGACGCCCGCACCCGGTTCCCAGCTGCCGCCGGCTTTCCAGGTCGTGGTGTTGTAGCCCGAGCCGCCCTTGACGCTGTAGTCCGAGTAGCGGATGCCGGCTTCGAGCGTCAGGCTCTCGAAGAAGGGCTTGTCCTCGATCAGCGGCGCGACGACTTCGGCATAAGCCTCGTAAACGTCATATTCGCCGTCGATGTCGGGAGCCGCACCGCCGGCGCCGCCGAGTTCACCCGGCGTCTTGGCGAGAAGGTCCGACGCCTGCTGCGCCTTGTACTTGCGATATTCGCCGCCGATCGCGAAACCGATCGGCTGCACGGCGCCCGGCGAAGCGAAGCCGAGATCGCCCGACACGATCGCGCGCGCCTGGGCGAGCGAGGTGCGGTTGGTCGTCGTGCTGTTCTCCTGGAGGAAATCCGCCGCGGCGGACGTGATCGAGCCTTCGGGGCCGAACAGGTTGACGGGAACGCAGGCCGCGTTGCCGCTCTGGCAGGTCACGCCGTCGTTCGACAGCGATGCTTCGCGGAAGCGCGACTGCAGCGTGTAACCCTTGATCGTCTGGATATTTTCCGATTCGCCATAGGCGCCCTCGATGTTCCAGTCGATCGTGTCGGTGATGCCGCCGCGGGCGCCGACGCGATAGTCGAAGAAGGTCGTCTGATAGTCGCTGATGCGCGGCCCGACTTCGGGCGTACGGCGGTTCAGCGTGACGGTGACTTCACGATAGTTGGGGTCGGTGCGTCCGGTCGCGGTAGCCGCTGCAGCGCATTCGGCCGGCGTGAAGCGCGGCGTATAGGCGGTCTGGCCCGACACGGCATCACCGGCGGCGTTGACGCCGTTGACGGTCGGCGCGGTATTGAAAGCGCAGAACTGGTTCCGCAGCGCTGCCGGCAGGAACGGGTTGTTCAGGTTGATCGTGACGGTGCCGCCGAACGAGCCCGACGGCGCGATGATCGTCGAGACCTTGTTCTTCGAGAACATGCCGCGGGCATAGACCTCGACCGAGTCCGACACTTCGTAATTCGCCTGGCCATAGATGTTATAGCGCTGGAACGGCGTCTGGAAGATGTTGAACGGGTTGAAGTTGTAGGTCGCGAAGGTGCCGACCGCCTGGCCGGCGGCGTTCACCTGGCGCACGCCGCCATTGGCGGCACCACCGACGACGGGAGCGAGGATCGGCGTGCCGTCGGGGGCGGTGCCGGTCTGGACGAACTGCGGGGTCGTGTTCGGCGCGCTGCCGGCCAGCGGGCGGGTGCCCGAGAAGCGCGACGGAACCGAGGTGCCCGAACCCAGGAAGGTGTTCGAATAGCTGTCGAGCGTGTTGTCCGAGAAGGGACGCGCGCCCTGGTAGACGGGGTCGGCCTGCTGGTAGCCGATGCTGAGCACGGCGTTGCCGCGGCCGTCGTCGAAATTGGCGCCGATGGTGGCGTCGACGCGGAAGACGTTGCCGTCACCCTCTTCGGTGATCTGTTCCGAAGCGGTGACTTCCAGGCCCGCGAAATCGCGCTTGGTGATGAAGTTGACGACGCCGGTGATCGCGTCGGCGCCATAGGTGGTCACCGCGGCGCCGGTCAGCGCGTCGACGCGCTCGATCAGGGCGAGCGGGATGTTGTTGAGGTGGCTCTGTTGCAAAAATCGTGAAGCTTGAGCATGCTTGGCGGAGATTGGACGGACGGAACGATGACGGATTTCAAGTGGCGCCATTTCCAGGGTGATGTGATCCTGTGGGCGG
>SCNT01000055.1 GCA_005503165.1 Sphingomonadaceae bacterium 3R27E2-A | reverse complement strand
CCCCCCTTCCGCGCCTGCCACCATGACTGTCGAAGAGGCCAAGGCCGAGGCGCGCTCCACCGGATCGAGCGTGCGCGGCGCCTACCAGGGGATTACCGCGGCCCCGGGCGCTGCGGGGCAGATCCCTGGCTACCAGGACACCTATCCGGGGCTCACTCAATACTACGACAATCCCGGAAACATGTACGCCGACGGCGCAGCTGCGGCTTTAGGCAGCGATGCCTATCGCACCGCCAATTCGACCACGCGGCGGACCGTCGATGTCACCCGTGCTGACCTGTCCCGCGCCAACACGGTGACCGACGATCCCAATGCCTACCTCCAGGGCGTGAGCGCTGACGGTTCGACCGGCAACTGCGTGCCGCTGCCGCCCAGTCCCGGGACCGCAAATACCGCCGAGTGGACCTGCAATGTCGGGTCCACGGTCGTGGAGCAGCCCAAGACCTGCACCCGCAGCCTCACCGTCGCGGCCTGGAACGAGACCCTCTACCAGTACCTGTGCGTCACCAGCCCGAGCTTTCCGGGCTGCGCCTCGCTCGTCGGCAATGCCCTCTGCCGTCAGACCGGCACGTTTCCGGTCCCTGAGTACAATCTGACGGTCGACTACTACGACTGTGACAGCGCGGTTACCGATCCCAGCATCTACCTCATCGGCACAGTCGCCAAGCCGCCGCCGCCCGATGCCTTCCAGGTCGTGAGCAACGTCTACCGCTGCAACAACGAAGGGATGACGGGCGCACTGACTTTCGATCCCGTCACCGGCTTCCCCGTGCAGTACGTAAGCGGACTTCAGCAGTGCGGGACAATATCAGCGGAGCCGAACTGCACCCGCACCACTGCCTCGGCGGCCGGACTGCCCGAACGCCAGCTCTGCAAGACCTGGGACTTCATCGGCGATCCGTTCGGGGGAGGGGGCTACCTCACTTGTCTCGAACCTGCCGCCCCAGAGGAGGTCTATTCCTGCAGCGCCAATATCGCCAGCTTGGTGCCGGAAAGCGCGGTGTCGAAGTGGTTCACCCAAGTGTGGACCGACAATGCCTGCTCGGTCGATCTCGGCACCTGCACGCTGGCTTCCGAAACCTGCACCGCGGCCAATGAAACCCGCATAGTCGATGGCGTGCCAGTCACGCGGGCCTGCTGGGAAACGACCAAAACTTACCAGTGCCAGACCGTGGTTGGCGGCGGCAACGACTGCGGCAAGCTCGATGCCACCCCCGGCTGCACCTTCGACCACGAAACCTGTCTCGACGATCCGCCGAGCGGGGACGGTTCCTGCAAGGTTGCCGAGCGGGTCTACAAATGCCCGATCCCGGGCTCGACGACGCAGCCGGCGCAGTACATTTGTGGCGGCGACGTATACTGCGTGAACGGCGACTGCGAGCCGATCGTTCGCGAAGCCTCCGACGAGTTCAAGGATGCCGTCGTCGCGCTGAACGCGCTCGGCCAGGCCAATTCGGAATTCGACGAGGCGACGCTGACCCTGTTCAAGGGCACGGCCGAGAGCTGCGCGCACAAAGTCTTCGGCCTTGCCAACTGCTGCTCGGGCAAGGGCGTGCCGCTCCTCGTTCCGCTGCTGTGCAGCCCCTCCGAAGTCCTGCTCGATCAGAAGGACGATGCCGGCCTGTGCCACAAGATCGGGACCTATTGCTCGTCGAGCTTTCTCGGCATCTGTCTCACCAAGCGCGACGTCTATTGCTGCTTCCAGTCGAAGATTAGCCGGATCCTCCAGGAACAAGGCCGCCCGCAGCTCGGCAAGAGCTGGGGGACGCCCAAGAAGCCTGTCTGCGACGGCTTCACCATCTTCGAGTTCCAGCAACTCGACCTCTCGGTGATGGATTTCTCCGAAATCTACGCGGAGTTCGTCGATGCTGCGAAGCTTCCCGACGAAGCCGCCGCCCTCATCGAAATCCAGGCAAAGATCGAGGCCTACTATGCCGCGCACAAGCCCTGATCCCGGTCGGAACCGGCCAAAACACAGGGCGATGCCCGCCGCCGCCAGCGTCGTGGCGCTGAGCGATTTCGGCGCAGTTGCCGACATCTCCGTGCTCGAATTCTGCGTCGGCATGGCGCTCGCTCGCCGCGGGCCCCTTACTGCGCGAGAAGTTGCCGCCGAGCTCTCGGTTTGGCTCGGCAAGCCGGTCCCTTCACGCGCACTTCAACGCCAATTGAAGGCGCTTTCCTCGCGGGGCTGGGCCCGGCTCGACGCCGGGACCTACACCCTGCTTGAGGGTGGATGCGAGGCGCTACGCGGCTTCTACAGTGCGCTGGTGCGGATGCTCGATGGCGGCCGCCGACTGCTCGACGTCGCTGTCTTCATGTCACTGGTCAAGGAATTCGAGAGGAGCGGATCATGAACCACCGCCAATACATTGCCCTGCTTGCCGCCTCCAGCCTGGCACTAGCCGGAACCGCCCCGCTGCGCGCGTCGAACGGTGACGGCGTCGAGGTCCAGCAGTCCGAGGACGCGCTCTACTGCAAGGAGCGCAAGCTCGGCACCTGGTTCTACTGCGAGAAGCCCAAAGAGGAACCGCGCAAGACGGCCGCCGTGCAGCCACCGGCGCGCGAGCGCCTGGCCGCGATCGGGACCCAGCTCGACGAACTGAAGGCGCGGGCAATCCTCGAGCCGAGCCCCGAGAACGTCACCGCCTATGTCCGCTTCCAGCGCGAGCAACTCGACCGCTCCTCAATGTTTGCGGACGTCTGGCAGCGCGCTCTGTGGCAGGACCCGGGACTCGACTACACCCTGCAGCGCCCGGTCTCGACGCTCGGCAAGCGCGCGTGGATCGATGAGCGCAAGTCCGACCGCGACCGTGTCATGGCCAGTCTCTCGCAGCGCTACGGGGTGTTCTACTTCTTCGCCTCAAGCTGCGGGGCCTGCGATATCTTCTCGCCGATCCTCAAGGCGGTTTCGGACAAATACGGCCTCGCAGTGCTCGCGGTCTCTACCGACGGCGGGCCTTCGGCGACCTTCCCCGGCTACATGGTCGACAGCGGCCAGTACGAGAAGCTGGGGCTCGGCTCCGACCGGCAGGTTCCGGCTCTCGTTCTGTTCGATTCCGTCACCAAGCAGCCGATGCCGATCGGCTACGGCATCCTCAGCCAGGACGAGATCATGGACCGCGTCTTCCAGCTGACGCAGGTCAAGCCCGGGAGCGACTACTGATGCGCGCGCACCTGTTTGCCGGCCGCCTCCACCAGTTCTCTCGCCGTGCGCTTGGCGCCGTTCTCGGCGCCGCTGTGCTGCTCGCCTCGCCCAGTCCTGCCTCGGCCGGGGTCGAAGGCGAGATGCAAAACTTCATGTCCGACATGGGGGTTCAGGCCAATGTCACAGGCCCCAGCGCCTACCAGGGCCAGTCGGCGGGTTACTACTCGATGGGCTCGGTCTGGTCGCGCTTTCCGCAGAAGAACATCCAGCCCTTCAACCTTCAGCTGCCACACGCCCGCGCCGGTTGCGGCGGTATCGACCTCTTTGCAGGGAGCTTCTCGTTCATCAACACCGCCGAACTTGTCGCGATGCTGAAAGCCACGGCGAACAACGCGCTCGGCTTTGCCTTCAAGCTCGCGATCGACACGATCTCGCCCGAGATCGGCAAGGTCATGGATGAGCTGGCGCAAAAGGTTCAGCAGATGAACCAGATGAACATCTCCTCGTGCGAGACCGCGCAGGCGCTCGTCGGCGGGCTCTGGCCCAAGAGCGATACGGCCAGCTCGGTTATCTGCGAGGCGATTGCCAACAGCCAGGGGGCGGTCTCCGACTGGGCCCGCGCGCGCCAGCAATGCAACAATGGCGGGCAACGCGAGGCCCTGAAAAGCGCCAATTCCGACCCTGACATGAAGGAACAGGCCGGGATGCCCAACAATTACACCTGGGAGGCGCTGGGCAAGAAGTACGGCGGGTTCGACACCCAGTTCCGCGAGTTCCTGATGACCCTGGTCGGAACCGTGATCTACGATCCGGCCGGTAGCGGCGGCAAACCGCGCGTCCAGTTCATTGGCCCCGCCGACCCCGCGCTGATCAGCGCCATGCTCGACGGCACCTCGGCAACCCCGCACAAGTACTGGAGCTGCGGCGGCGACGCCACAAAGTGCATGACGCCGAGTGAGACCGACATGGTGATTGGCCCCAATGCGGCGATCAAGACAAGGGTGCGCACGCTGATCGAGAGCATGGCTTTGAAGGTCCGTGATCCCGGTGCCTCGCTGACCCCGGCCGAGATCCAGCTTCTCGGGATGGCGAGCGTGCCAGTCTACAAGATCATCACCGTGAGCGCTGCAGCCGAGTTCGGCATTTCCGCGCAGGAGATCAACGACCTCTCCGAAATCGTCGCGGTCGATCTCGTCACCACCATGACCATGCGGTTCATCGACATGGCGGTGAATGCTCGGTCGGACTTCAACGGCGCCGACGCGGATTCCTTGCGCGAATGGCGCGAGGGACTTTACGAGACCCGCCGCAATTTCCTCGGCATCGCGGCGCGCACCTCGCAGCGCTTCGACCAGACCTTTGCGCTCATCCAGCGCACCCAGATGCTGGAAAAGACCCTGCGAACCCAGCTCTCTCCGCAGATGTCGGCCGCGCTGCGCTTCTCGCGCACGCTCGGCAGCCAGGTCCAGTAGAAGGCGAGGGAGAGATGCTCGAGGTCTTCACGGTCGGGGGCGGCGACTATCTCGTCAACACCTTCAACGCGATCGCCGCCTGGACCGGTTCAGGCGGGTTCAAGGCGCTGATCCGCGTCGTCATGGTGATGGGGCTGATCTACGCGCTTCTCGTCACCGCCATGGACCTCGATTGGCGGGCCTGGTTTCGCTGGTTCGTCCAGTCGACGCTGATCTATCTCGTGCTGATGGTCCCGACGGTAACAGTCAAGGTGACCGACCGCATGAACCCCGGCCTCGCACCCGCCACGGTGGCCAACGTGCCGATTGGTCTTGCGGCGATGGCTTCGTTCACCAGCCAGGTCAGCGACTACCTGACCCGCACCGCCGAGACGGTCTTCGTCATGCCGGCCGCACTCAACTATTCCAACGGCGGGTTCGTCTACGGCGCGCGGATGTGGGACAAGGTGCGCGGGTTCGAAGTGCGCGATCCCGTCTTTAAGGCCAATCTCGACGGCTATCTCAAGCAATGCGCCTACTACGACATTCTGCTAGGCACCAAGAGCCTCAAGCTTCTGAGCGAAGCGCCAGACCTCTGGGCTGAACTTGGGGTCAATGCCGCGACAAACCGCGGCATGAAGTACCTCACCGATACCGGCGCCGGCACTGTCGACATCGAGGGCAAGACCTGCGCGCAGGCCTGGACGCTGATCAACAACCAGTGGGACACCCAGATCAACGCCTATGCGCTGCCTTTCGCGCACTCGATGTACCCCAAACTCACCGAGGCGGCCGCTGGCGCAAAGCTCGCCGCCGATGTGCCGGTGGTTTCGCAATTGCTCACCGGCACGGCGATGACGCGGAACCAGTTCTTCAAGCAGAAGAGCATGGTCGATGCCTTCGAGGCCGCCCAGATCGATTTCGGCAATGCCGACGCCGATTCTTTTGCGCTCCAGCGCGCCGACACCCAGACCCGCAACGCCATGACGACCGCGGCCGAGCAGGGGCTGATCTGGATTCCGGTGCTTGGCGTGGTCCTGACCGTGGTCTTCTACGCCCTGTTCCCGATCGTCTTTCCGCTGCTGCTGTTCCCGCGCACCGGCATCGCGACCTTGAAGGGCTACTTCTCGGGCTTCTTCTACCTCTCGGCCTGGGGGCCGATCTACGTTCTCATCCACTCGTTCATCATGGACCGCCTGGTGTCGCAGACCGCCGCGGTTTCGGCGGGCAGCGTGAACCTCGCCAACTGGGCGGGAATCGACGCGGTCAATCAGGACGTCGCCACCATGGCGGGGTTCCTGATGCTGTCGGTGCCTATGCTGGCGCTGATGGTCATGCGCGGGACCATGTCGGTCGCGAACAACCTGGGCTCCATGCTGGCTCCGGTCCAGGCTGGTTCGGACGCGGCAGCGCTTGAGCGGACAACCGGCAACTATGCCTACGGCGATGTCAGTTACGGCAATCTCAATACCGAGAATCGCCAGATGGCGCAGTGGAATCAGGCGCCAAACCTCCTGTCGGGCGCCGCCCATTCGGGCTTCCGCGAGGCGGACGGGCGCATGTTCAACGAATATGGCTCGGGCCATTCGGTCATCGATGCCAATGCCGCGATGTCGCAGCTGCCGTTCAAACCGACCATGACCCGCGGCTATGCGACGGACCTCAGGTCGCAGGGCCAGTGGTATCTCAATGAGGCCGATAAAATCGAGAACGGCAGCTCGACCAGTTGGACCAGCTCTAATGGACAGTTCGGCAGCGCTGTCACCGCGACCAGCGATGTGACGGGGGCCCGGCGCGAAAGCGGCGCGCGCGCATCGGATACCCACAATGTCGGTGGCAACGTGGTCGTCGAAGGGGCCAAGGGCAGCTCGACACGCGAGGTCACCAACAATGATCTCATTCTCCGCGAGGGCAATAGCCGTTCATCGAGTGATTTCAGCCGGCGGACATTCGGTTCAGGCCTGT
This sequence comes from Sphingomonadaceae bacterium 3R27E2-A, assembly GCA_005503165.1. Classification (GTDB taxonomy): domain Bacteria; phylum Pseudomonadota; class Alphaproteobacteria; order Sphingomonadales; family Sphingomonadaceae; genus Sphingopyxis. Next base: position 17,968 of record SCNT01000055.1, on the reverse strand, counting down.
CGCTGACTGGTACCGGGACGGTGGGCACACCTCTGGAATCGGAAGTGGGCAGCGGCGTGTCTGCCTCACTTTCCGGCTCGTTATCTGGGCGCCGTGAAAGCGGTGATACCGCTAGCGCTGGAACAGAGCGCTCTGCGACCAACCAGACAACGCGCGGCACAGACAAATCCGACGAGACCAGTGATCGGGTGGTCGTCAGCGGCTCAAGTGGAGACATCCAGTCTTCCGGCACCTACAGCCAGAGCTCGGATTACACTGACCACAGTCGTTCGTACACCAGCACGGATGGCAACGATTGGCGGGTAGCTGAGGCCCAGGAACGCCGCGCGGCCGCTGCCCGTTATCGCGAGATCGGCAGCCGCATGATGTCCGAGGCAAGCTATGCCGAAAGCCACGGCTTCCAGATCTCGAGCGACATGTCGAACCTGATCCAGGATCGCTACGAGGCAATGCAGCGCGAGCATCCCGAATGGCACTTGCCCGATCTCTCCAATCCGCGTCTCGATTATCGCGACCTGACGCGCCGCGACCAGGGCATTGCCTATATCATGGACGACCTGATGGGGGACCTCAGGGCCCACCGGATTAACGAGCTCAGTGACGTCGCCGGAATCGCAGGAACGGGATCGCTGGGCACTCATGCCAGTCTCGGCATGCCGCAAACGCCTGGGTTTACGTCTGCCCCCCGTGCAGAGGGACTGGTGCCATCACCGCTTGAAGGAGGGACGCTCCTCGCAGTGGCTGATGGTCCGGTCGATGGTGCTGCCCTTGCACGCGACCTCGGCATCAAGGTCAAGCCTGGGGCGCGGCTTGGCCACATGGATGGTGACCTGGTTCCTGCGATGGGCGCGGTGGCTGAGGAGGCCCGCTCGCTTGGCCTGCCCACCCCGGTGGTGACGTCAGGTAATGACAGCACCCAGCACATGGCCGGATCAGCCCACTACGACGATCGCGCGCTGGACTTCAGGGGCAACAACATCTCCGACGAGCAGGGCGAGCGTTGGGCCTCGCAGGTCCGGTCACGGCTTGGCGAACGATATGCCGTGCAGTTCGAGCGCTTCCCGGACAATCCCGAGCGCGACCACCTGCATGTTGCCAAGAAGCGATCGTGATTGTCAGCCGAACAGGTGAGAAAACGATGCCAGCGCTGTCCCGGCAATGACCATCAAGGTTACGAGCACAATCGTTGGCCCGCGCCCCATGCTCCTAAATTTACCGCGAAACGTAGGGAGCCTGACACCCGTCACATGGTCAAAGTGACCTGGCCGCGGGTAAATCGGCATCCCATCAAGTCCGTAGCGATCATGGTCCATCGAGGGTCTCCTCGCCCTGGCCATGATTACCCCAAACGGACTGGGTTTTCAATCATGTGCCAGGAACAGGTCGAGTCCCCGCGTGAAGGCCGCACCCTCTCCCCTCGCAGCGCTTAAGCGCTGAAATTCTAGGAGGAAGTGCCCGGATAACTCTCGATCCGCGCCGCGCCTGCGCAGCGGATCTGCGCCGCTGCTTCCTCGACATGAAACGACACGGCATCCCGCGCCCGCAGCGTATCCCCGGCCTTCATGTAGGCGGCCAGGCGGTCATGCTCGATCAGAGAACTGCGCGCTTCGTCGAGCTGGAAGAAGTTTGCTCCGGCAATCCAGACAGCCGGCGGGATTGCCTTGGCATAAGTAGCAAGTGCAGCCCGGTTGCCGCTGAGGCGGACCAGCTCGAGATGCCATTGGTAATCGAGATAGGCGCCCTGCAGCAGGTTATCCGCGTCGGTCTCGTAGGCCTTGAGCGCCGCATTGAGACTTTCGAGATGGGTAAAATCGACCTTGCCTTTGAGCGCGGCGACCTGCGCTGCCACCAACCCCTGGATGGCACCGGCAAGGCCCAGATGCTCGACGATGCGCTCGATGGTCCAGTCGATGATGGTGTAGCGACCGTGGTCGCGAGCGAGCAGACCCAAGTCGATGAGTTCCTGCGCAAAGCGCGCCGCATCGCCGGGAGAAAGATCCCGAAAGCCGGATATCTGCTCGGGACTGTCAAAGCGCTGGCGCTTGCGAGGCTCGCGAAGCAAAGCAAAGACATACTGCGCCGGGCAGGCAATTGTTCGTATGACTGGCAAGTCTGCCTTTGCCACTGTTGCCTCAAAATGCTCCCTGACGACACGGTCCGGATAATCCGAACAAACCGGATTCGGAAATCAAATCGATCTTGTGCTAGGATGTAGCCAACGATGCGGCGGGCCAGAACTCGCCCACAAGGGGGGTCGATTGACCAGAGCACAGTCTCTTTCTGAACTCATGTTCCTCGAAATCAGGTTCGGGGTGCTGTCCGCACGCTACCTGCCTGGACAACTGATCAGCAAGTCCGAAGTCAGCGAGGTCTATGATTGCCGGCCGGCCGGGGTGGCCGAAGTGCTCAATGCTCTCGTTCATGAAGGCTATCTGATCCGTCAGGGGAGAAGTGAGTTCGCTGTGCGGACCTGGGGCCGGGAGGAAGTCGAGGACCTCTTCGAGATGCGCGCCAATTTCGAGGGGCTCGCCGCATACCGAGCGGCAGAACGCGCAACCGCTGCAGAAATTTCACTGCTGGACGCGCTGGCATTGGAGGCCCGGGAAGCATCGCCGGGCGATCCCGACGCGCTTGAACGCGTGGTGCTCGAGAACCTTCGCTTCCACTTTGAAGTGATGCGCATGTCCCGCATTACGCTGATGCCCGACATGGCGCGCATGGTGCTCCCGGGCGCGCTTCATCGCCGGATTGTCTGGTCGCAACGGGCCGACGATGCCGAACAGTCTTTCCGGATGCACCAGAAGATTGCGGCCGCCATTGGCGAACGCTCGGCCTCGATGGCGCGGCTATTGATGCGCGAAGACATCTATTCCTCCCGCGAGAGCGTGCTCGGCGCGATCAAGGCCCTGGCGGGTCTGGAGGCGGCCGATGTGGCAACGATCGTCCGGTTCGCGCCGACCTTTGAATTGGACGGCAGGGTCTACGGGCAGGGGACGCGAGAAGCTGGCGCGGACGGCCGGGTCATCCCGTTCGGCTTGCCGGCGGGCAATCTCAGGTAGGCTGGGAGGATTACGCGGCGTCACCGCGCTCGACCGGCAGGTTCGCCCGGTCGGCTTGTAACTGCTCCAACACGCCGAGCATCATTGCCGAAGCCTGATGAAGACCGGATGCGTTGAGCACGTTCAAGAAGTCCTGGGCATCGGCGGCGATCAGGTCGAGCGTGCTTCGATCGATCAGCAGTCGCTGCATTCGCATCAAGCCGCCCCCGAAGCCAAATCCACGCAAACGATTGGTGAATCGTGGGAATCTGTCAATATTGCACCAGGTTAAATTTGCCGAGTAATGTCTCTAAAATGGTGCGAGTTAGGTAGGTGCCCGTATCGAAAGGACGTTTGACTGCGTGAAAGCAATCTAGCCGCCTCTACATTGTAATACCCGGCTTATCCCTTCGCGCTCAATAAGCTGACGAGGACGGCCAGCCTTTGCGAACCGAATTTAATCACTCACCGTCCAGCGGCCTGCAGAATTCGACATCGATTCTGTCGGGCTGAACGATCTTGCCGCGCACACTCACCTTTCCGTCAAGGCGATCAGGCGCCGGTTCTTCGCCAAAATGCAGTCGCCAGGCTATGCCGTCCGCATCGCGCAGGACCAGCCCACGCGGCCCCGCCTCGATCGTTCCGGTTATCATGCTGGCCGTGCGGCGTGCAGGGAGGTTCATTGAAAGCGTTCGATCAAAGTGGTCGGAATTGGCCGCAGACTGATCCGCAACACGCGTGGTCCCTAGCAAGGAACGCAGCCAAATTACAGTAGGGCGGCGTATAGGCGGTAAAACGGCGCGGTCCGGTGGGAGGTGGCCCGGACCGCGCCGCACCCCATCAGGCGTAAACCGGGCGATCGACGCACTCGATGCAGTCGACCTTGCGTTCTTCGCTGACGGAATGGTGATGGGCCTCGGCGTCCTTCTCGGGGCAGTCCGAGCACAGACCCTCGGCTTCATGGTGGGCGGCCGCCGCTGCTTGCTTGGCTTCGCGCTTGCGGGCCTCGAGCGCCTCGCGGAGCTGGGAGAGACCTTGCCGGACCTGCTCGGACATAGCCTGGTGATCGGCGATTCGCTGGGCAGCAGCGGGGGTAGTTGGCGCCGATGGGCTTGCTTCCGCAGCCAGGGCAGGGGTGGCCGCGGCGGCGAGCATGGCCGCGATCAGGCAGAGATATCGCTTCATCTTCAGTCTCCTTGGGTTTTAGAAAAAGCCGGTCCGGCGACCGAACGAGAGGTCGCGCTGCGATGAATCCCCGAGCGCCGACCGGCGCACGCTCAGGGTGACACCCCGCTTTCCGCGGGCGCGGAAGTGAAGGTCGGCGGGATCGAGGTTATTGCGTTCGGCCCAGTCCTGCGCATCGCGCTCGCTGGCAAAGGCGCCGATTTCATCATGCTCGTAGGCCATGATCAGTCTCCAGATTGCGGGGCTGGGGGGTGAGGGGTGCCGACCTTGGCAAGACAGGCGACAACGATCGCCGCCAGGGCCACCGCGACCATTGCCGCGATCGCCAAGCCCCGCACCGCAGGCTCGGGCAGGACGACGACCAGGACCGTGAGCCAGACCAGCGTCGAATGGGCGCGATCGAACACGCGCGTCGCGGCCTCGGCCGAAACGGTGAGCCGCGCTCTCACAGGTCGAGCCCGAGCGATTTCTCGGGACGGAGGTGCTTGACCGGTGGCTCCGGCAGCTTGCCCAGCACCGCGTCGAGCTTTGCCTTGAGCTCTGGGCTCATTCGGAGTTCGGGGACCTGCCGACTATCGATCGGATTGGAATGGCGCGGCTCGACCTCGACCTTGCCGGTCACTTCAAGCGCGGACGTCTTGTTGCCTGGGGTGCGGTCGAGCTGCTGCTTAAGGGAATCAAGGTTGTTGGTAACGACCACCATGTCGTCGGTCGCGCGCGTATTGAGGACGTTCTGCGTGCGCTGGGTCGCGAGATTGCGCTGCGACGAGGAGATGACCTCGATCGCCTCCGGCTTGGTCATGCCCTGCGCCATGTGGGCATTGAGCGCATAGCCAAGGTCGAGTCGGCGCAGCATCGGATCGCCGGGGGCAAGGACCAGTTGCCGCTTGTCGGCAAGCTCGACACGGATTCCTTCGGCGCGTGCTTCGAGCACCGTGGCATAGGTCGACTTGGCGATATCGCGGCCCGCGTCCTTGTCGCGCCAGAACACGGTCTCACCGTCGTGGATCCTGATCTGCTTCTGCTCGTAGAGCCCGAGCCGGTCGAAGCGGTGGTCCGGATTGATCCGGTCGGGATCGATCACCTTTCGCTTGCCATCGCGCTCGAGCACGACCTTTCCGTCGTTGCGCACCTCGCTGACCTGATACTCGCCGCGCCCGAGGCCAATCTCGCGCACGTCCATCCGCGCCTCGAGCACCTGGCCGACCCGGTAGGTCGAGGCAAAGCGCAGTTCCTCGCGCGTCGCATTGGCGCTCTGCAGGGTAGTGAGCGCGGCGCCCGGGCCGCTGAGCGTGCCCTCCTTCAGGAGCCCCACCTGGACCCGCGCATTGATCTCGGCCCGATCATCGCGTCCGGCAGTGAAGATCGCGGTCGCCTCGCGCTTTTCGGGCGTCAGCGACAACCACAGCTCAGCAGCGCGCGCGACATGGTCTGGGCCTGCCTCGATCACGCGGCCGTGCGCTGCAAGCAAGTCGAGCGCGAGTCCGGCATGGCCCTCGTTCGAGAGGCCCGCGACGGCAAGAAGGAGAGGCGAGTTCTTCTGGCGGATATTCTCGTCCATCCGTACGGTCGCTTGGCCTGAAGCCTGCGAGACCGCGAACATCTTGCCTTGCTCGATCGCCGACAACTGCTGGCGGTCGCCTATGAACGGTGCCTTGGCGAGGTCGAGCTGTTCGGCGAGTGTGGTCAGGCGCAGCATGTCGCGCGAGGAGACCATCGAGCTTTCGTCGGTTATGATGACTATGTTGGCGAGCGCGGCTTTGGCCGTATCGAACCGTTCGCCCGAGCCAGTCGCGGCCGCCGAGCCGTATGTATTGAGGAACCGGGCGATGGTGTAGGCCTCGATCCCGGCCTCGCGCATCTGGTCGGCCGACATGCCCTGGCCGCCGCCACCGCTGCCAAAACCGCGAAGATCCGCGACCATCTTGTTCTGGAAGGCCAGGCCGACGAGCTTGATCCCTTCAGCGTCCAGCACCTTGTCGAGCGCGCCTAGCAGGGTGGATTTACCCGCACCGGCGACGCCCTGGACGTTGAGGAAGCGGTCGCCTCCGGAGAGGATCGCCACGCCCGCCGCCAGCTGTCCTTCGTTGAGTTGCCAGCTATCGACCCCGGCGCGCTCGCGCCCAAGTTCGCGCGCCGCCTCTTGCAGCCGGGCCATCGCCGCCTCGGGCGGCATAAACGCACGGCCCTCGCCATGGCCCCGGTCGATGGTATCGAGGATCTTCTGCTCCATCGCCAATGCGGCCGGCGTGGTCACGAGGTCGAAGTGCCCGTCAAGCCGGTCCGATTTGCCGGGGATCAGGTGGCCACCCTGCACCAGTTCGCCGATCCGCTGAACCACTGCGCCGCCCTCGAGCCCCTTGATCTGGAACCCGAGTGCGCTCGCCAGGATCGCTTGGCGAGAAAAGGCGGCTTCGCGCTCGGAGAGGTGGCGGATGGCGGATGCGGTCGCGTGCTGGGCTTTGATCGTCTCGGCGGGCAAGAAGAGAGCTGCCGCCCCGCTCACCGCCAGCGGGCTCGGAGCGCGCAGCGCCGCATTGATCCGGGTGGCGACTTCGCCGATCGCAGCTGTGGCGGTTTCGCGGAACGTGGGTCGAGCCTCGAGTTCGGCGCGCGCCTTGGCTTCGGCAATCAGCGCTTTGCCGTTGAAGCCGAGCTGGGCCGAACGGTCTTGCCAGGATTGGATGAGGCCTGCCCGGTCTTCGACCGCAAGCTTGGGATCGCGCGTGTTGACGGTGACCCGGTCCTGTCCCTTGGGCGATGAGATGCCAAGTTCTTCAACCTTGGTCAGGATATCTTCGCGGCGCTGGCTGAACTCCTTGATGACCTCGGCGGGCACGCCCTTGATTTCGAACGAACCGTGCTTGCCGGAAGCTTCCGTCTCGTAGCCGAGCTTCTGCAACTGCGCGCGGAAGGCGGCATGGTAGAACTGGCCGATCGTGGTGTTGTTCTTCCAGATCTCTCCGTTCCACAGCGCCTTCCAGGTGCCTTTGGGATCGCGGGTCAGGTTGGCGACGACGGCATGGATGTGCCCCTGCGGATCGAGTGCGCGGCTCGTGTCGTGGGCAAACAGGGCATAGACGAGGTTGCCCGTCTTCTGGGGCTCTCCGCTGCGGCTGCGCTCGTAGTTCCGGCTCTCGGCGAACTGCTTCTCGACAAGCTGGGACATGGTCGATTTGACGGCAGCAAGATGCGCATCGAGGATCCGCCGGTCGCCGCTGACCAGCGCCAGGATCGAAGTGGACTTGGGCATCGAAAAGGTGAGATCGAGACCCAGACGCCGGCCCTCGACTTGCCCGACCATCTCTCCGTCGGGCAGCCGCCCATTCAGAATCCCCTCGAATTGATCCCGCTCGACTTGCCCCTCCAGCCCGAGTGCGCGCGCACCCTCGCCGCCCCAGACCCCTGCTTCCGCGTGCTCATCGGCTGAGTAGTAATTGTCGTTGGCGAAGTAGTCGGCAGCGCCGCTCGACGACCGGACGGATGCGATCGAATGCATGGCCTAGAGCTCCGGTCCATCGTCGTGGGAATGCGAGCGGTCATCGATGCCCTTGGCAGCCTTCTCGCCACGCACAGCTTCCTTTTCGGGGAGGGCGGGTTCGCCCAGTTCCCGCGCCACCCCGGTGCGTTGCGCTGCGCCTTTCGCAGGGCCATTCTTCTCTGCCCGCTGGGCCGGATCCTGCTCGCGGCCATTGGTGCGTTCGCCCTGCGGGGCCTGCTCCAGGCGGAAGGCCATCTGCTTGCCGACACTGGGATCGGGAGCAGTTCCGTCGGGAACGTTTTCGGGGACCAGCGCGCCGGGCTGGAGCGCCGGCGACATCGGCACCAATGGATCGCGCCCATGGTCGTCGCCGCGCGGCTCAAGTTCCGGTTCGCCGCTGCGATCGCGGCCGCCGGTCTCGGCTTCGCCAGACTCTCCCTTCGGCATCGCAATGAACTCGAGTGGCTCGACGTTCTCGCGCAGGACATAGCCCTCGGCGATCTTGGGCCAGTCCTTGTAGGTGAGCTTGATCCGGGCTGCATCGAAGCCTTCGGGAAAGACCAGGAAGCCGCGCAGCGAGGGCAGGCGCATGATGTCGTCGGGGATGACCAGCGGCTGCACTTCGGAGCGCGGGGTGATCGTCGCGGCGTCGCGGATATTGGAATAGCCGTAGCTGTAGGCCTCATCCATCATGCGCACTTCGCGGTGGCCGATATAGTCCGAACAGTGCTCGGCGGTGTCGCGATCTGCCGCTGCGAGGATTAGCTTTGTGCGCGCAAGGGAGGCAAGGTTCTGCGCGCCTTCCTTGCCGTAAGTCTCGGCGAGTTTGGCGAAGGAATGGATGCCAAGGACGAAGGCACCGCCAAAGCCGCGCGCGGTCTGCAGGCCGTCCTCGATCGCGGGAAGGCGGTGCAGCGCATGGACCTCATCGAAGAAGAACCAGGTGCGCAAGGACCGGGTACGCGGCAAGCGCATCAGGGTGTGCACCGCAAGGTTCATCCACAGCGAGAGCAGCGCCCGGTTGAGCACCAGTTCGTTGTGCGAGGAGGTGATGAACAGTATTGAACCGGGCTTGTCCTGATGCCGGATCCAGTCGCAGATCGAGAAGGGTTCTTTGCCTTCTGGAAGGAACAGCAGCGCCTGGGCATTGGTATTGAGCACCGCGCGCACAGACTCCGCCATGCGCGCCGCAACCGGTGCGGTCAGCGGTTCGGCGATCGTGTGCTTCAGAAGTTCGTGAACCTCCTCGAGGTCGGCCATCATCAGCTGGCTGGCGAGCGCCTGGTTGGTTGCCTGCCCCATCTTGATCAGCTTCATGCAGGTCTGGACGAACAGGGTGCGGGCACCCAGCATCCAGAACGGGTCCTGCCCGCCGCCATCGGTCGGCAGGATGGCAGATGCGATCGCAGTGAAATCGGCGTAGTTCTTGCCCTCGTCGAACAGCGACCAGCTCGGGCAGCGCTCGTCCATCGGGTTGAGGATGGTGTCGGTTTCGGGGTTGTAGAACGCCTCGACATAGGCCCCGGTGAGATCGAACACGACCGCCCGGTCGCGGCGGGTACGCATCTGCGCGATAAGCGCACGCATCTGGGTGGTCTTGCCCGTGCCAGTCGACCCGATCATGATCGTGTGGGCCTGTTCGCTCCGCCACGGGAACGACACACCGGCAATATTGTAGACGTGGTGGATGCCGGCTGCCTTGCGCTCGGCGAAACTCATTTTCATGACGTCGTCCGTGGTCTTGCCGGGCATCCGTTCGGCGATCTCCTGGGCAAGCGCGGCGCTGTTGTGCTGGTTGATCACGGCGGCGAGTTCGCTCGCATCGACGAGCATCGCGCCGCGCTGGTGGCGCTCCTCAAGGATCGCCTTGCCGCGCCGGCGCGAGAGGTCGATGAACCAGACCGAGAGCGGCACCGCGACGAACAGCGAGATGAACAGCGAGCCCCATATCGCGCGCATCAGCTTGTTCCACGCGATGACCACATCGGGGTGGCTGGCAATCATCGACACGGGCGCCGGGATCACGCGGCCCGAGGGCAGGGTGAGATTGAGGATCTTACGCGGATTGAATTCCATGAAGCTCCATCCGGCAGCATAGATCCGCATCAGAATCATCTGCACTTCGTGTTCGTGGAGCAGCAGTGCGAGGACGATCGAGAGCGCCAGGAGAAAGGTGAAGAACCACACCAGCAGCGGCATCTTCGCCGAGGAAAACCACATCAGGAATTCGTGCGTGATGAGCTGCGAGCCGCGGGTGAAGTTGCCGGCATTGCGCGGCATGTTTCCGCGCGCCGAATGGTGCTTGAGCTGGCCGGGGCGGGCCTGATCGGACCAGGTGTCAGGACGCCGCATAGAGGGCCTCCACGCGGCGGTCGGCTTCCGCCATCAGAGCTTGATGGGCATCGGGGAACTGGCGCTGGATCAGCAGATCGATTCCAAGGAAAAGATACTCGGACGAGAACTGTCGTCGCCGCTCGGTTTCGGTGCTGCCCGCGAAGGCCTCGAGGTAAAGGGTGAGTGCATCGCGAAGGATGATCGAAGGCGTCAGGCCGCGCGCAGCCTGTACCTTCTCGACGCCATTTGCGAGTTCACGCGGTATCCGAACCGTGAGCCGGACTTCATCTGCCATAACCAGACCCTCATCAGGGCCTGGTGGGAATTGCGCAGCGCCGTTTTAGGCGATGCGGGTCACATTGGCAATGCCGAGGGTGTTGTCGGTCCATGTCAGACAGGGTCTGACGCACGAATGACGGTATTCTGCGGGGTTTGGAGGTTGTCGGACCCAGTCCGACAAACCTGACGCGACGAAACCCACGCATTTCCGCCATTTCCCCCTACGGGCCGCCGTGTAGGGTGTGCACCTCTTCCACTTGATCCCGTAGCTTTGATGGTTCGCGGGTTTTGGTGGTTTTGCCCGAATCCCCGGGGGGCTTTCACGGCCTCTGGACGGAAGCGGAGGCCGCCGGATTACTCGAGTTTCGCAGCGGCAATCGCGGTGATTGGGGCAGGGGGCTTGCCAAGCTGGCCAAGATGACGATCCTCGCGCGCGGGAGGTTTCAGCACCAACCCCAAGAGGTACAACCATGGCCAGAAAAGGAAGTCTCGAAGCCGAAAGACAGGCAATTGCCAAGGAGCGTCAAGCGCTGGAAGCGCGCGAGGCGAAACTGCGGACAAGCGAGCGGGCGGCAAGCGTCGAGCTGATGCATAAATCGGTTCTCGGCAAGGCGCCGTTCGAGAGGGTCGAGGCGTTCTTCGCTGCTCTCGGAAAGCTCGGTCTGGACGAAGCCGAGAAACGCCTTCGGGCAAGCTGAAACCGGCCTTGCAAAAGGCCAGCACCGCCGGGGGCTCGACGCCTCCGGCGGTGCATTATCATCCGCACAAAAAAAGGGGCCGGAGAGCCCCTTATCGGTGCCCTCCGGCGCTGCGATCAATGATCATTTCAGAATGGGCAATCCGCGTCCCATTCGGGATCCATCACCACGCTCATGAAGCTTGCGGCGCGGGCGACGTTCGCCTCGTCGAAGTCGTCAGCCATCATGCCGGGCACGGAATGGACGATCCGGTCGATCAGGTCCTGGGGCAGGGCGTTGTAGTCGCCCTCGTCGATGGCGAGAAAGCAGCCGAACTCGTCTTCGATGACGTGCTGGTCGAAGAAGCTGTGCTGGGCGCGGATAGTCGCGGCGCGCACTGCGGCGTCATAGCTGATGGGGTCGAAAGCCGGGAAGTCGAGGGTCTTGGTAAGAGCGTTCATGTGAGCCTCCTGTCAAAGGAATTGAAGAGGACTCCTCCGGGATGGCCGAGCTTGGCCCGGGTCAGGAACGGGCCGCCCGCGGCCCGCCGCGCAGCGGGGGTGGGGGAGCCGATTTTTTCGCCTTCTTCAGGCGTAAAAATTGGGGGAACCGCCCTTCTTGACGCGGGCCAATGGCGGCCATCATGCTTGGAATTCTACGAGAGAATTTAACCTCGGTTGGTCAGCACCTCCGGTGGCCGCATAAACGGGTCTTGCCCGCCCGGCCGATGCGAAGGCTTCGCGCCCGCGCCAGCAGGCCGCATGGCCGTCACTGGCGTGGGCCAGAAGCGAGCGAGCTGGGCCATGAAAGTGTGCGTCCCGATCGACAAAAAAGAAGGGCATCCGGCGGTGAGGCCGGACACCCTTCTGGTTGATGCAATCGGAGCAGTGCCCGCTCAAAATGGCGGGAGTTCATCGCCATTGGCCACACGCTTCATCGCAGGCCGCTCGGCTTGCACCGGGGCTTTGGTCCGCGCCGCCGGAGCCTCGTTCTGGACCGAAGCGTCGCGCACAATGTGGAGCGGAATGCGTGCTTCACGGAGCCGGTCGGCAAGGTTCGCCTGGATGCCGCCGCCGCTGCACACCACCGCCTCGACAGGCTTGAAGGCGAGCATGCGTGCGTTGCGCTGATAGGGTGCCGACGGTCCCCGCGAGGTATCGGGCTTGCACAGGATGACGGGCACATTGTGGCGCGATGCCCAGGCTGCCGCGATCACGTCCGCGCCCTTGTTCTGGGCGGTCGTTGCCAGCGCCATCGAGGGGACCCGGGCATGGATCGCATCGAGATAGTCTTCAACCAGCGCAATGTCGGTGAACTGCTGCCCGCCCGAGAACACCACGACCGGACCCGATGGGGCAAACTGCTCGCGCCGCTGCGCCTTCTGTGCCGCGAGATAGTCGCGCGCTTCGATCATCGAGGCATTGGTCTTGGACGACACCCTGGACCCACGCACCGGCGAGAAGGGCCGTCCGGTTTCGACAAGGTAGATCTTGGCGGCATGGTCACGCATGCATTCCATCGCGTCGCGGCACTCGGCGAGGCTGCGGGCCTGCATGGTGAGGTCTTCCAGATCGGTCGCGTAGACCTCGCTCGGATCGTATTCGCGCAGCTTCTCCTGCAACCGGTTCGCCATGGAATCTTCTCTGGTGTCGAGGCGTTTGGCGACGACATGGAAGCTGTTGGCGATGCCCCAGGCGACTTCGCTGGCGAAGTCTTCCATCCTTGTATCTCGGAACAGGTCGAAGACCGTTGCCAGCATCATCTCGATCGCCGCCTGCGCCACCTCGGGGTCAGGCATTTCCGAGGCGCTCGGCTCGTGTTCGATCGAGAGCTTGGCAAGCTCGGTCTGCTCCATGAATGCCCGGGCGTAGTCGGGGGTGGCGATTTCGCGCGCATAGTGTTCGGCAAGGTCGGCAAAGTTCGAGAAACGGTCCGTCATGATAACCTCCAAAGGAAATTGTCTCTCATCACGCTGATGAAAGATTTGCCTTGAGGGACGCCGGAGTCAGGCAGTCAGGGACGGCGGCGCGCACGCGCTGCCGCCGCGAGCAGCGGGCACGGGGGGAGCCGATTTTTGCTCGCAAGGCGGTAGCCGCAGCAGGTCAAAATCGGGGGGCACCCGCGATCCTTGACGGCCGCCAATCTCCCAGGCGTCATGCTATGGCGATGCTGATTTCGCTCAGCCACCGAGATGAGAGAGAGATTACGGTTTTGCCCCCGAACCCCTTCAGGGCGTTCGGGGTGAACAGCAAAACATTGCAGATGCATGCGGCCCGTCCGCATGGTCGCGATGACGTCCGCCAAACTGCGCAAGCGGGCGGGCCGCCCTGGCCGCTGCCGACGGCGCGGTCAGCGAGCAAAAGACGGACCCCTTGCCGGAGCATGTCTGTCGGCCCGCAAGGCCCGATGCGACAGCACGGGCGCGGGACGGCGACGGAGCCGGAGGCAAGAGTGCCGGCGGCCCGGGGCAGGAAGCGCCGCACCCGCAGGAGCGCGCCTGCAGGGCGCGCGGGACCGAGTGCGCCATTCTTGACAGGGCCGCTCAATCTGAAATGGCTCCCGTGGGCAGCATAATGCATCGTTAGATGGAAGTACCGCCATGGAGTTCGACGACCAGATGCGACGCTTCTTCGGGACCGATGATCTCGGAGCGGTTTCGCCCGAAGGCCTGGCCAGCGGAGTCGAGCGCATGCTGGTCGAGTTCGGGCTTGAGACCGACAAAGGGCGCAGGTTTGCCATGTGGTCGCTGCTCTACATGCTGGGTTCAGCGCCGGACCTCGATGTGGCTTTCAAGGACCCTCGCGACCGCGAAGCGGCGCGCACGTTCATGGATATGCTTGATCAGGCAAATGCCAGCGAGCTCGGCTGATCGCATGCCATTCGGGCAAATCCTGTTAGAAAAATAGGGCGATATTTCTAACAAGGATGAGTGGTCCCAATGGGCCATAAACGGTCGGCAGTCTCGGTATGAGCCCATTGGATGACTCGCGAAATCTCGGGGTTTTTGGGAGTTAAATCTCGTTTTCTCGGACAATCCACTTCTTAAAGCACGAAAACTCGGATAGGTGCTCCGTCAGGAGCAGCTTATGTCCAAATTTTCGATTGCCGCACTGCCGGAAGTTTTCGTCTCGGACGGGACGATTTCGGGAGCCGTCTACGAGGCTGCCCGGCGAGGGCAACTGCGCAAGCTCGGAACCCGTCTTTACACCCGGAACCTCGACGAGGATCCCGAACGGCTCGTGCGCCGAAACTGGTATACCTTGATCGCGTCCTATTACCCCGATGCAATCATTGCCGACCGGACTGCATTGGAGAGCAAGCCGGCCGAAGATGGGTCGGTCTTTCTGATTTCCGCCAAGCGGCGCGAGACCGAACTTCCGGGACTGGTATTGCGACCGCGACCAGGGCCCGGTGCGCTGGACAGCGATCGCGCTTTTGGCGGCGCACGTCTCGCTTCGACAGCACGTGCCTATCTCGAAAACTTGCGGCCTTCGAGAGGTCGTAAAGACCGCACATCGCGAGTGATCGAACGAGGAGAGTTGGAAAGACGGCTCGATGCGATGATCCGCCAGCAAGGGGAGGCGGGGGTCAACCGGTTGCGCGACGACGCGCGCAGGATCGCGCCCGAGCTCGGTTACGAAGCCGAAGCTGACGAACTTGATAACCTGATCGGATCGTTGCTCGGAACGCGCGAAGCGGAAATGCAGAGCGAGATTGGCAAGGCACGGCTTGCTGGGCATCCATTCGATCCGGATCGCATCAGGCTATTCGAGGGGCTGTTTGCGGCGCTTCGCGAAACCATGGTGGAGATGCGCCCGGTTCCGCACCGGACCGCCGAGGCCAATGCGACACTGGCGTTCTTTGAGTCATACTTTTCGAACTTCATCGAAGGTACTGAGTTCAGCGTGGAGGAAGCGGCGGAGATTGTCTTCGACGGGGTCATTCCGAACGAGAGGCCAGAAGACGCCCACGATGTGCTCGGAACTTTCCGCATCGTTTCCGACCTGCCGCAATTGAAAGCTCTACCGTCCGATTTTGGCGGCTTCCGCGACTTGCTACGGAGGCGTCACGCTTCGGTCATGGAAGCGCGGCCCGACAAGCTGCCCGGCGCATTCAAGGAACGGGGAAACCAGGCCGGGGCTACCGTATTCGTTCATCCCGACCTCGTTGACGGAACGCTCGAGCGAGGGTTTGAATTCCTTGATGCGCTCGACGATCCGTTCCAGCGCGCGGTTTTCATGATGACACTGGTAAGTGAAGTTCACCCGTTCGCGGATGGCAACGGCCGCGTGGCGCGCATCATGATGAACGCTGAACTTGTTGCCCGTGATCAGGAGCGGATCATCATTCCAACAGCATACCGGACGGACTATCTCTCAGCGCTCAAGGCTTTCTCGCTGGGCGGACAGACAGCTCCGCTGATCCGGATGCTCGATGTCGCGCAAGGCTATACGCAGAGCATCGACTGGAGCACACTTGCCGGTGCGAGGTCTGCCCTGATGGCGACCAATGCCTTTGCCGAAGGCGAGGACGCAAAGCTGCGGCTTCGCTAGTTCAATTTATCCCACAGATCGGCGCAAGCCGGAAAGTGTGGGATAAATCGACCGCCGGTGGGCCGAGTGACATCTCTACTTTGCGGCGAAATTCAAGATTGATAATAAAGGTTATGTTAAATGTTATCAAAGACTTAGGCGGCGAACAGCTCGCCCTGGCGTCGCACTGAAGACGCTGCAACGCTTTGCGTTGCCACGGTCTTGCCAAGCGCCCTGAGCACGCCGGGCGGAACCACATAGACCGCATGACGCCCACCGCCACGGTTTTCGTGGTTGGTGGCATAGCCCGCATAGTGCCGGGTCACAAAGCCGGACCGCACCAGGTCCGAAATGGCCCGGCTGATATTGGCGCGACCGACGGCCAAAGCCTGTTCTTCAACTGCAAGGTCGATCCGCGCTGCGTCAGATGCTGCATCGCCGGTCAATTGACCCTGGAGCGAAGCAATGACCCGCGCGCGCAAGCCTGCGCGCCGCAGGGTCTGTTCGCTCATGGGAAACAGCTGGGTGCAGAGCCAGTCACGCAGCAGCATCCGCTCATTGCCGCGTCCGACAATAGGGCCAGCACGCCCGCTTCTGTCGGCGGCCTCGGCCACGAGCTGAAGGACGAGAAATGCGTAGCGTGGCCGGCTCGATGCGGCCGCCAATGCCGCATAGATGGTTCCTACGCCCGAAATCTGTGGTTGGCCCTCCATGGACCAGTTTTGAGCACAAAAGGTGAATCCTGTGAATCCCCTTTCTCAGATCCCATCACCTTTTGTCAGTTATGACACTTTGCCTGGCGGAGCCTGGAAAGTCAGACCTGGCCTGTCCGGGCTGGTGTATGCCTCGCATTGCCCGCAACCCGGACATCCCCTTGGTGTGAACACACCTGGAGCCAGCCGATGTCGAACGTGACACTCTGCCCGGCAGGTAAAGTGTCACAAGCGGCAGCATGTACGCCAATGGCTTGTCGTAGATTATAGGAAAGGCCGACCTATCTGGTCAGCCTCAAAGTGCCTCAGGCTTCGCTAAAGGCGACGCCCAGCTTCTTGCGCGGCATGGCGGCCTTTGCCGGTTTGGCAGGCTCGCTGGCACTTGCGGCTGCAGCCTTGGGCTTGCGGCCAAGGCCGATCTTGAGTGCGAGCGCCTTGCGCCTCTCGGCATAATCGGACGCGACCATTGGATAGTCTGCGGGCAGATTCCAGCGCGTGCGGTATTCCGCGGGCGTAAGCCCATGGTCGGTACCAAGGTGCCGCTTGAGCATCTTGAACTTCGCACCGCAATCGAGGCAGGTCACGGCGTCGGGCTTGACTGAGGCACGGATCGAAACCGCAGGTGTGCGAACTTCCTCGACCGGCTCGGCGGTCTGACCGAGCGAGGCCAGCGAAGCATAGACCGACTGGATCAGGCCCGGCAGATCGCTGGCCGATACCGAATTGTTGCTGACATGGGCGGAGACGATGTCGGCAACGTGGTCCAGCAGGGTTTCATCGGCCATGATCGTCACGCTTCCTCGAATTGGCGCTGCTGGACCCTATGGGTTCCAGCCAGAAATTGCCAGTTCGTGAGCGCGCATTCGCGGGCGCAATGAACATAAAAATGGGGCCAGCATTGCTGCCGGCCCCGTGGAAGTTTTGGGAGAGGATGCCTGAAAGGCACTGCAGATATGGGTCGCTCCCGCTTATGCTGCAAGTGCGAAATGGGCCGGAGCCCTTGAATTTTTCGCAACCGGCGTTGAGCGAGACGCCCGAAGGGAGGCGGCAGCGCCGCCTCCCCGGCTCGGTTCAGAGGAAGAGGACTTCCTCGGAGACAATCTCGACCGCGTAGCGCTCGACGCCTTCCCGGTCGGTCCACTTCGAGTAGTGAAGGCGGCCCTGGACTTCGACCAGATCGCCCTTCTTCTTGTGCTTGCCAACCGAAGTGCCGAGGCCATTGAAGGCGGTGATGCGGTGGAACTCGGGGATCGTCTCGGTGTAGCCTGCCTCGTTCTTGACCGTCTTGCCGTCGACCAGCTTGGGGCGGTCGGTGACGAGGGTGAAAGAGGTAATCGCGGTCTCGCCAGCGTGGCGGGTTTCGGGGGCGGACGCAATGCGGCCGATCAGGATGACGAGGTTCTTCATGGGTGTTCTCCGGTCTTGAATTCGGCGGAACCGCCCGCCGATGACCCAGACAGGCGGCGCCGTTAGGCCCGGGCCCGCACCGAGCGCATGCGAGGGAAACCCAAAAGCGAGGAGTGGTGCGGCAAGCCCGCAGGGCTTCACGGTCCGCTGCTTTTGGGTTGCGGCAAGGGACTGGCGCTGCAGGGTTCATCGGCTAACGAAGGGCGGTTTCGTCAATTCATGCTGGAAGTCAGCAAGACCCAGGACCCGTCAGCCTTGGTCGCTTGTCTGCCCCGCCCCCGACCTGCCTCGCGGCGCATGCGCGCCCCTCCCTCACCGGCAC
>SCNT01000054.1 GCA_005503165.1 Sphingomonadaceae bacterium 3R27E2-A | reverse complement strand
GGGAGGGCGTCGCCGGGCCGGCGGGAGGCGGCGTATCGGCGGTCAGGCTGGCGTCGGTCATGCGCGGCATTTGGCGGTGAATAGGTCTGCGCGCAAGCAAATATCGGCGGATCGCACTGGCGCGCGCGCGGCGGCGGACCTATGGAACGAGCCACTATTTTTCCCGTTCGCGTCGAGCGAAGTCGAGATGCCCATCGGCCGCGGGCGCCCTAGGCGTGTCTCGACTTCGCTCGACACGAACGGATGTGGGAGGAAGTGGACGATGACGAAAGCCGACCAAGCCTGGCAGGCGCTCGCACGCTGGCAGCCCCAGTCGCTGACCGACCTCGTCGCCGCCGATCCCGATGCGCGGCTGCAGGCGCTGGTGCGGAGTGTCGCCGACATCCGCTTCGATTTCGCCAAGACGCACCTCGACGATGCCGCGATCAGCATCCTCTCGAACCTCGCCGAAGCGCAGGATTTCGCGGGCCGCCGCAAGACGCTCTTCGCGGGTGGCATCGCCAATCCGACGGAAGGCCGCGCCGCCGAGCATAGCGCCGAGCGCGGCGACGGCGCGCCCGAATCGGTCCACCGCGCGCAGGCTTTCCACCAGCGCATGCGGATGATGATCGACGCGATCGAGGCCGGCGCGTTCGGCGAGATTCGCCATCTGCTCCATATCGGAATCGGCGGCTCGGCGCTCGGCCCCGACCTGCTCGTCGACGCGCTCGGCCGTCACGGGTCGCGCTATGAAGTCGCGGTGGTCTCGAACGTCGACGGCGCGGCGCTCGCCGAGGCTTTCGCGAAATTCGATCCCGCCTGCACGCTGGTCGCGGTCGCGTCGAAAACCTTCACCACGACCGAAACGCTGCTCAACGCCGCCTCGGCGCTGCAATGGCTCGAGGAAGCCGGCGTGCCCGATCCCTATGGCCGCGTGATCGCGCTGACCGCGATGCCCGAGCGCGCAATGGAGTGGGGCGTCGACGAGACGCGCATCCTGCCGTTCGCCGAGAGTGTGGGCGGGCGCTATTCGCTCTGGTCGTCGATCGGCTTTCCCGCCGCGCTCGCACTCGGCTGGGACGCCTTTGCCGACATGCTCGAGGGCGCGGCCGAGATGGACCGCCATTTCCGCCTTGCCGAGGGCGCCGACAATATCGCGCTGCTCGCGGCCTTCGCCGACCAGCTCTACACCAACCGCCTCGGCTGCCAGACGCGCGCGGTCTTCGCCTATGACGAACGGCTGCGGCTGCTTCCTGCCTATCTGCAGCAGCTCGAGATGGAATCGAACGGCAAGTCGGTGACGCTCGATGGCAAGCCGCTCGGCCGCGCGAGCGCAGCGATCACCTGGGGCGGGGTCGGCACCGACGCGCAGCATGCGGTGTTCCAGCTGCTCCATCAGGGCACGCACCTGACCCCGGTCGAATTCGTCGTCGCGCGCGAGGCCGATCACCTGCTCGACGAAGCGCATCACGAAACGCTGGTCGCGAACTGCATCGCGCAAGGCGCCGCGCTGATGGCAGGCCGGGCGAGCGAGGACGGCGCGCGCCATTATCCCGGCGACCGGCCGTCGACGACGATCCTGCTGGGTCAGGTCACCCCGCGCAGCCTCGGCGCGCTGATCGCCTTCTACGAGCACCGCGTCTTCGCCAATGCGGTGCTGCTCGGGATCAACCCCTTCGACCAGTTCGGGGTCGAGCTGGGCAAGGAAATGGCCAAGGGGCTCGCCGAAGGCACGGTCGAGTTCGACGCCGCGACGCAGGCGCTGATGGCGGCGGCGCTCGGCGAATAAACTTCGTCATTGCGAGGAGCCGAAGGCGACGAAGCAATCGCCAGCTATCGGCCTAGCGCAAGGTCGATAGCTGGCGATTGCTTCGCTTCGCTCGCAATGACGGTGTTTGACAGTCTGACCGCAAAATTCGATTGGCAAGCCGCCGCGGCGTAACCACATAAGCGGCCGCTGCGAACAGCAGCCCGTCCATTCAGGGGTTCCTCATGAGCGATTTCGACTATGATCTCTTCGTCATCGGCGCCGGGTCGGGCGGCGTGCGCGCCTCGCGCATCGCAGCTTCGCACGGGGCGCGCGTCGCCGTGGCCGAGGAGCATCGGGTCGGCGGCACCTGCGTAATCCGCGGCTGCGTGCCCAAGAAATTGCTCGTTTATGGCGCGCATTTCGCGGAGGATCTCCACGACGCGCGCAAGTTCGGCTGGGACGTGCCCGAATGCCGCTTCGATTGGGACGTGCTGCGCGACAATGTCCTCGCCGAGGTCGACCGGCTCGAGGGGCTCTATGGCCAGACGCTGGGCAATCACAAGGTCGAGGTGTTCAAGACGCGCGCGACGCTCGTCGGGCCGCAGAAGGTCCGCCTCGCCGACGGTACCGAGCTGACTGCCGAGCGGATCCTGATAGCCACCGGCGGCTGGCCGCACGTCCCCGAATTCCCGGGCAGCGAGCATGCGATCACCTCGAACGAGGTCTTCCATCTGGAAACGCTGCCAAAGCGGATCATCATCGCCGGCGGCGGCTATATCGCCAACGAGTTCGCGGGTATCTTCAACGAGTTCGGCAGCAAGGTGACGATCGTCAACCGCGGCGACACGATCCTGCGCGGTTACGACGAGCAGATCCGCGACCGGCTGCTGCAGATTTCGATGACCAAGGGCATCGAGTTCAAGTTCAACGCGCCCTTCCAGTCGATCGAGAAGAATGAAGACGGCACGCTGACCGTCATGCTCGAAGGCTGCGAGCCGATTACCGCCGACGCGGTGCTGGTCGCGGCGGGACGCACGCCGAACACCAGGGGCATCGGGCTCGAGGAGGTCGGGGTCGAACTCGACGACCATGGCGCGATCAAGGTCGGCGACGACAATCAATCGTCGGTCCCCGGCATCTACGCCGTCGGCGACGTCACCAACCGCATCCAGCTTACCCCCGTCGCCATTCGCGAGGGGCAGGCCTTCGCCGACACCGTGTTCGGCGGCAAGCCGACCGTCGTCGACTATACCAATGTTCCGAGCGCGGTGTTCAGCCATCCGCCGATCGGCGCGGTCGGCATGACCGAGGCCGAGGCGCGCAACAAGCTCGGCAGCATCCGCGTCTACACCAGCGACTTCCGCGCGATGAAGAATGTCCTCGCCGGCCGCAACGAGCGCGCGCTCTACAAAATGATCGTCAACGCGGCGACCGACCAGGTCGTCGGCCTCCACATGATCGGCCCTGACGCGCCCGAGATATTGCAGGCGGCGGCGGTCGCGGTGAAGGCGGGGCTGACCAAGGCCGATTTCGATGCCACCGTTGCCTTGCATCCGAGCATGGCCGAGGAACTGGTGCTGCTGAAATAATGCCGCGATCCCCGGCGAAGGCCGGGGCCCATCGGGCGCAATTCGACCCCGGCTTTCGCCGGGGAGCGGCTGGTGCTATTCCCGGCACGACAAGCGAGGGGGCGAGGCGCATGGCGGGCACGGTATTGGTCACCGGGGGCAGCGGCTATATCGCGGGCTTCCTGATCCGGCAGCTGATCGCGAATGGCTGGCACGTCCGCGCCACGGTGCGCAGCCTGAAACGCGAAGCCGAGGTACGCGGCTGGCTCGAGGTCGACGACAGCAAGCTCCGCTTCTTCGCGGCCGATCTCGAACAAGACGCCGGCTGGGCCGAGGCGATCGCGGGCTGCACGCATGTCGCGCATGTCGCCTCGCCCTTTCCGCTCGAGGTTCCCAAACATGCCGACGATCTGGTGATCCCGGCGCGCGAGGGAGCGCGCCGCGCGCTTCGCTTTGCGCGCGCCGCCGGGGTGAAGCGTTTCGTGCTCACCTCGTCGATGGCGGCGATCGCCTATGGCCATGGCAAAGGCCGCGACCTCTATGACGAGGCCGACTGGACCAATCTCGCCAACCCCGAGGTCATGCCCTATCCGCGCTCGAAAACCGTCGCCGAGCGCGCCGCACGCGACTGGGTCGCGGCCGAGGGCGGCGATATCGAATTCGCCTCGGTCAATCCCGCGGCGGTGTTCGGGCCGTTGCTCAGCGACGACCTGTCGACATCGATCGAGGTGGTGAAGCAGTTGCTCGAAGGCAAGGTGCCGATGTGCCCCGACGTCGGTTTCGGCATCATCGACGTGCGCGACGTCGCCGACATGCATTATCGCGCGCTGACGGCCGACGGGATCAGGGACGAGCGCTTCGTCTGCTCGGGGCCGTTTCTGAAGTTCATCGACGTCGCGAACATCCTGAAGGCCAATCTCGGCGAACAGGCGCGCAAGGTGCCCACGCGGAAGATGCCCGACTGGCTGCTCAAGGCGCTCGCGATCTTCCGGCCTGAGCTCAAGCAGGTCGTCGCCGAACTCGGCAACGTCCGCGGCGGCGACAGCCGCCATGCGATGGAACGCCTCGGCTGGACGATGCGCCCGCCCGAGGAAGCGATATTGGCGACGGCCCGGGATCTGATCGGGCGGGGGATCGTGAAGGTCTAGCCGATGCGGTAGGGCACGACGTCGCGGCGGTCCGGGTCCACCAAAATCGGGCGGTCGCTCGGCGGGAAGGCGCGCTGGTCGCAATCGTCGCGCGGGCAGATGCGGCACGACGATCCGATGCGCGTCGCGGCCTGCGGCGCGGCGACGTCGACCCCGTCGGCATAGACGAAATCGGCGGCATATTGTGCCTCGCACCCCAGCGCGACGGCGTAGCGGCGCGGGCTGCGCGCGTAGCTGCCCGAGGGTTTCACCAGCCCCTTCGCCATCGACACATAGCGCAGGCCGTCGGGGGTCTCGGCGAGCTGGAAGAGGATGCGGTCGGGGATCGCCGCCGCCTCGTGGACTATCCACAAGGGGCAGGCGCCGCCGAAGCGTGCGAATTGCAGCCGCGTCGCGCTGTGCCGCTTGGTGATATTGCCCGCCATGTCGACGCGGCAGAAGAACATCGGGATGCCGCGCGCGCCGGGGCGCTGGAGCGTCGAGAGGCGATGGCACGCCTGCTCGAAGCTGACGCCATAGTCCATGCGCAGCCGGTCGATGTCGTGGCGCACCGCGCGGGCGCTGGCGCGGAACGGCGCATAGGGCATCAGCACCGCGCCCGCGGCGTAATTGGCGAGGCCGACGTGGAGCAACTGGCGCGCCGCCGCGGTGCGCAGCGGGCTGGCCTCGACCACCGCCGCAATTTCGCGCGCCAGCGCCAGCGCGGCGAGCTGGTGCGCCAGCTGGAAGCGGCGGCTTTCGGCAGGCTGCGACGGGTCGATCACCAGATGCCGCATCGTCGCGTCATAATCGCGCAGGCTTTGGGTCTGGGTATAAACGATCGAAATGCCGAGCGCGTCGCGCAGGCGTCGCTCGATCGTCTCGATTGCGGGCGATGGCTCTTTGCCGCGCAATTGCCCTGCCAGCGCCTCGGCGGCGCGGTCGATACTGTCGACATAATTGCCCGCGTCGTGGAACCAGTCGCGCACCTCCTCCCACGGCAGGCGGCTGCCCTCGGCAGTGCCGCCGGTCAGCGCCTCGTCGATGATTTGCAGCCGCTGCCCGGCGCGGCGGTAGGCGGCGTGGAGCGCGACGAACTGGTCGGCGAGCTGCGGCTGCTGGAGCGCGGCGCGTTCGAGCTGCTCGGGGGGCAGGGGGGAGGCGGCGAAGAGCGGGTCGGCCGCGGCTTCGCGCAGCGCCCCGGCGCGGCGGTCGCCCGCGTCGGCGGCGACCTCCTCCCATTCGAGCGGGAACAGCTTCTGGAGCCGGTCGAGGAGGGCCGGGGTAAGCGGTCGGTCGTCATGCTCGATCTGGCTGAGGTAGGAGGCCGAAATGCCGAGCTGTCCCGCGAAATCGGCCTGGCCGACGTTGCGTTCCAATCGCAATTGCTTGAGCCGATTTCCGGCGAAGATCCGTTGGCGAACCATGACTATCCCGCTTCCCGGCGGAAGCCGGGATCCATTGGCCCCGACTTTCGTCGGGGAACAAGTTTGACCTACTTTGCAAACTCTCACTTTGCAACTTTGCAAATTCGCATTTGCATCCGGACGCGCCGCGGCGCAGACGGCGGGCTCCAGAAAACCGGAGAGCCGCATGTCCGCCAATATCGCCGAAATGGAAGCCCGCCGCGCCGCCGCCCGCCTGGGCGGGGGGCAGAAGCGCATCGACGCGCAGCACAGCAAGGGCAAGCTGACGGCGCGCGAGCGGCTCGACGTGCTGCTCGACGAGGGTTCGTTCGAGGAGCTCGACGCCTATGTCGAGCATGACTGCGTCGATTTCGGCATGCAGGACCAGAAGATCCCCGGCGACGGCGTCGTCACCGGATCGGGCACGATCAACGGCCGCCTCGTCTATGTCTTCAGCCAGGATTTCACCGTCTTCGGCGGCGCGCTGTCGAAGCGCCACGCCGAAAAGATCTGCAAGATCATGGACAAGGCGATGCAGGTCGGCGCGCCGGTGATCGGCCTCAACGACAGCGGCGGCGCGCGCATCCAGGAGGGCGTCGCCTCGCTCGGCGGCTATGCCGAGGTGTTCCAGCGCAACGTGCTCGCCTCGGGCGTGGTGCCGCAGATCAGCCTGATCATGGGCCCCTGCGCGGGCGGCGCGGTCTACTCGCCCGCGATGACCGACTTCATCTTCATGGTGAAGGACAGCTCGTATATGTTCGTCACCGGCCCCGATGTGGTCAAGACGGTGACCAACGAGGTCGTGACGCAGGAACAACTCGGCGGCGCGATCACCCACACGACCAAGAGCTCGGTCGCCGACCTGGCGTTCGAGAACGACATCGAGACTCTGCTCGCGGCGCGCGATTTCTTCGATTACCTTCCCGAAAACAATCGCAGCGGCGTGCCGGTGCGCCCGACCAGCGACCCCTATGACCGCGCCGAGGCGAGCCTCGACACTTTGATCCCGCCCAATGCGAACCAGCCGTACGACATGCACGAGCTGATCCGGAAGACGGTCGACGAGGGCGATTTCTTCGAGGTGCAGCCGGCGCATGCTGGCAATATCATCTGCGGCTTCGGGCGCATCGAGGGGCGCACCATCGGCATCGTCGCGAACCAGCCGCTGGTGCTCGCGGGGGTGCTCGACATCAATTCGTCCAAGAAAGCGGCGCGTTTCGTGCGTTTCTGCGACGCGTTCGAGATTCCGATCGTCACCTTCGTCGACGTTCCCGGCTTCCTGCCCGGCACCGCGCAGGAATATAATGGCATCATCAAGCATGGCGCGAAGCTGCTCTTCGCTTATGCCGAGGCGACGGTGCCCAAGATCACGGTCATCACGCGCAAGGCTTATGGCGGCGCCTATGACGTGATGGCGTCGAAGCATCTGCGCGGCGACCTGAACTATGCCTGGCCGACCGCCGAGATCGCGGTGATGGGTGCGAAGGGCGCGGTCGAGATCATCTTTCGCAGCGACATCGGCGACCCCGAAAAGATCGCCGAGCGGACGAAGGAATATGAAGACCGCTTCGCCAACCCCTTCGTCGCGGCGTCGCGGGGGTATATCGACGAAGTGATCTACCCGCACTCGACGCGCAAGCGGATCGCGGTGGGGCTGCGGAAGCTGCGGAACAAGCAGCTCGAGAACCCGTGGAAGAAGCATGACAATATTCCGCTGTGAGTGAGGGTTCGGGCTGCTGAGGCGAAGGCGATGGAATTTCTCTGGGCCGCGATATCGGTGTGCTGGACGCTCGGCGCCTGGGTCGTCGCGCGCAGCGCGTGGACGATGGCGCGGCATTGGGGGCAGGCGGGGGTGATCGATCGCGGCATGGGCCGCGGGCTGACGCGCGAGGCCAATCCGGCGGGCTTCGCGTTCGCAGTGTACGGCACGCAGTTCGTGGCTGCACTCGCGCTGGTTTTCGTGGCGATCGGGATCGCGATCACCTTTGGATGGATATCGAGGGCCTTATGAAACTGGGACGTTTGAACCATATCGGCGTCGCGACGCCGTCGATCGCCGACAGCATCGTCTTTTACCGCGACGTGATGGGCGCGACGAAGATCCATGACCCCTTCGACCTGCCCGAACAGGGGGTCAAAGTGTGCTTCGTCGATACGCCCGGCGCGGACGGCGCGCTGAACGGCACACAGATCGAGCTGATCGAACCATTGCCGGGTAATGCATCGATCGCCGGTTTCCTGCAAAAGAACCCCGCAGGGGGGCAGCATCATATGTGTTACGAAGTGCCCGACATCCACGCCGCCAAGGCGGAGTTCGAGGCGATGGGCAAGCGCGTGCTCGGTGAGCCGCGCATCGGGGCGCATGGGACGCTGATCTTCTTCCTCCACCCCAAGGATATGGGCGGGGTGCTGACCGAGATCATGGAGACGCCGAAGGGCGATCACTGAGGCTTTTTACCCCCTCTCCCGTCGGGAGAGGGTTGCGAAGACTTGGCGCCAAAGGCGCCTAGTCGAAGCTGGGTGAGGGGATCAACGCTATCGAGAGGGCAGAGACCCTCACCAACTCCGCCTAGGCCTAGGGCCAAGGCTTCGTATCCTCTCCCGGTGGGAGAGGAAATTTGGAACGAGACTGCATATGACCGACAAACCCACCCTCGACCAATGGGCCGCCGCCGCCGCCAAGGAGGTGAAGGGCAAGGACCTTACCTGGCACACGCCCGAGGGGATCGACGTCAAGCCGCTCTATACGGCTGAGGACGTGACCACCGACCCCGGTCTGCCCGGTTTCGCGCCCTTCACGCGCGGCGTGCGTGCGTCGATGTATGCGGGGCGGCCGTGGACGATCCGGCAATATGCGGGCTTTTCGACCGCCGAGGAATCGAACGCCTTTTACCGCCGCAACCTCGCCGCGGGGCAGAAGGGGCTGTCGGTCGCTTTCGACCTTGCCACGCACCGCGGCTATGACAGCGACCATCCGCGGGTCGTCGGCGACGTCGGCAAGGCGGGGGTCGCGATCGACAGCGTCGAGGATATGAAGATCCTGTTCGACGGCATCCCGCTCGACCAGATGTCGGTGTCGATGACGATGAACGGCGCGGTGATCCCGATCCTCGCCTTCTTCATCGTTGCGGGCGAGGAGCAGGGGGTGGAGCGCAAACTGCTCGACGGGACCATCCAGAACGACATCCTCAAGGAGTTCATGGTCCGCAACACCTATATCTACCCGCCCGAACCCTCGATGCGGATCATCTCGGACATCTTCGGCTACACCAGCCGCGAGATGCCGAAGTTCAACAGCATCTCGATATCCGGCTACCATATGCAGGAAGCCGGCGCGACGCAGGTGCAGGAGCTGGCCTTCACCATCGCCGACGGCGCCGAATATGTCCGCTACGGCGTCGCGTCGGGCCTCGACATCGACAAGTTCGCCGGGCGCCTGAGCTTCTTCTTCGCGATCGGCATGAACTTCTTCATGGAGATCGCGAAGCTGCGCGCCGCGCGCGTGCTCTGGCACCGCGTGATGACCAACCTCGGCGCCAAGGACGAGCGGTCGAAGATGCTGCGCACGCACTGTCAGACGTCGGGCGTCTCACTGACCGAGCAGGACCCCTACAACAACGTCATGCGCACGACGATCGAGGCGATGGCGGCGATGCTCGGCGGCACCCAGTCGCTGCACACCAACGCGCTCGACGAGGCGATCGCGCTGCCGACCGACTTCTCGGCCCGCATCGCGCGCAACACGCAGATCGTCATCCAGGAAGAGACCGGAATGACCAAGGTCGTCGATCCGCTCGGCGGCTCCTACTATGTCGAGGCGCTGACGCAGGAGCTGGTCGACAAGGCGTGGGAGATCATCGAGCGCGTCGAGAAGGAAGGCGGCATGGCGAAGGCGGTTGCCGCCGGCTGGCCCAAGGCGATGATCGAAACCGCCGCCGCGGCGCGGCAGGCGCGCGTCGACCGCGGCGACGACGTCATCGTCGGGGTGAACAAATATCGCCTCGCCAACGAGGATTTGCTCGAAACGCTCGAGGTCGACAACACCAAGGTCCGCGAGGCGCAGGTCGCGCGGATCAATCGCGTGAAAGCCAGCCGCGACGAGGCGGCTTGTCGGGCGGCGCTCGACGCGCTGCGCGATGCCGCGGCGGGCGAACAGTCGATCGAGAACAACCTGCTTGCCCACGCGGTCGAGGCGGCGCGCGCCCGCGCGACGCTCGGCGAAATTTCGTCGGCGATGGAGGAAAGCTTCGATCGTTACGGCACCCAGCCGACCCCGGTGAAGGGCGTCTATGCCGCGCCCTACGAGGGCGACAGCCGCTGGCAGCAGGTGCTCGACGGCGTCGCGGCGGTCGAACGCCGCATGGGGCGCAAGCCCAAATTGCTCGTCGCCAAGATGGGACAGGACGGCCACGATCGCGGCGCGAACATCATCGCCTCGGCGTTCGGCGACATGGGTTTCGACGTCGTGTCGGGGCCGCTGTTCCAGACCCCCGAGGAGACCGTCGTGCTGGCGCTCGACCATGGGGTCGACGTGGTGGGCGCGTCGAGCCTCGCCGCGGGGCACAAGACGCTGATCCCCGAACTGATCGCCAAGCTTCGCGAAGCTGGCCGGACCGACATCAAGGTGATCGCGGGCGGCGTCATCCCCCCGCAGGATTACGACTATCTGCGCGACGCCGGGGTGCAGGGCATCTACGGCCCCGGCTCGAATGTCGTCGAGTGCGCCGCCGACGTGCTGCGCCTGCTCGGCCATAATATGCCCCCCTTGGAGGACGCCGCATGACCTTGAATACTACGTGCTCCCCGGCGCAAGCCGGGGTCCAGAGTGAAGTTGCACCGGCGGCTCTGGATCGCCCTGGGCCCCGGCTTTCGCCGGGGAACACGACGGAAACCCGCACCGACTGGACGCGCGAGGAAATCGCCGAGCTGTTCGACCTGCCGTTCGACGAGCTGATGTGGGAGGCGCAGGGCGTCCATCGCCGCCATCATGCGCGTGGGCAAGTGCAGCTTTGCACCTTGCTCAGCATCAAGACCGGCGGCTGCGTCGAGGATTGCGGCTATTGCTCGCAGTCGAAATACGCCGACAGCGGGCTCAAGGCGACCAAGCTGATGGACGTGCGCGCGGTGTTGCAGGCGGCGGCGCAGGCGAAGGATTCGGGATCGAAGCGTTTCTGCATGGGCGCCGCCTGGCGCAATCCCAAGGACCGCGACATGCCCGCGATCGTCGAGATGATCGAGGGCGTGCGCGCGATGGGCATGGAAACCTGCATGACGCTGGGGATGCTGACCAGGGAGCAGGCGCAGACGCTCGCGGTCGCGGGGCTCGACTATTATAACCATAATATTGATACGAGCCCGGAGAATTACGAGAATATCATCTCGACGCGGACCTTCCAGGACCGGCTCGACACGCTCGAGGAAGTGCGGAGCGCCGGGATCAACGTCTGCTCGGGCGGGATCGTCGGCATGGGCGAGACGCGCGGCGACCGCGTCGGCTTCATCCACGCGCTCGCGACGCTGCCGCGCCATCCCGAAAGCGTGCCGGTCAATGCACTGGTGCCGGTGAAGGGCACCGTGCTCGGCGACATGCTCGCCGACACGCCGCTCGCGAAGATCGACGATATCGAATTCGTCCGCACGATCGCGGTCGCGCGCATCACCATGCCCAAGTCGATGGTCCGCCTGTCGGCGGGACGCGAGAGCATGTCGGAGGCGACGCAGGCGCTCTGCTTCATGGCGGGCGCGAACAGCATCTTCACCGGCGACAAATTGCTGACCACGGGCAACCGCGGCGACAGCGCCGACGCGGCGCTGTTCGCGAAGCTCGGCATCGTGCCGATGACGAGCGAAGAGCCGATGCGCCAGGGCGTGCTGACGGAAGCCGCCGAATAGTGACCCGCAAGCCGCTCCTTGCCCTGCTCACGTCGCTGCTGTTGCTGCCCGCGTCCTGCGCGTGCGGCTACAGCGCGAACCGGATGCAGGGGGTGCGGCTGGGGACCGAGGCGGGCGGAGGCTCGCCCTTGTGGATCGAAAATCTGCTGTGGCTCGGCGCGCTGGCGCTGATCATCCTGTGGGCGCGGCAGATTGCCAAAATCTACCGGACCGAGCAGGCGCCGAAGGAGACGGGCGAATGATGCTGATGTCGTTGATGCTGCTCGCCGCCGCGGCGCAGGAGCCCGAGGTCGATTGCGACAACCCGCAGTACCAGGTCGAGATGAACTTCTGCGCGGGCCGGGATTATGCCGCCGCCGATACCGAATTGAATGCTCAATGGAAGCTGACCGTCGCGGCGCTGAAGGCGCGCGACAAGGACATCGACCGTAGCTACGACAGCCAGCCGACGCATTATGACACGCTGCTCGCGGCGCAGCGCGCGTGGCTGACCTATCGCGACCAGCACTGCCTCTCCGAAAGCTTCGCCGCGCGCGGCGGGAGCATGGCGCCGATGCTGCACCGCGGCTGCATGGCGCGGTTGACCAAGGAACGCACCGAACAACTCAAGGCACTTGTCGAGGAATATTGATGTTCAAGAAAATCCTGATCGCCAACCGCGGCGAAATCGCATGCCGCGTTATCAAGACCGCGCGCCGCATGGGCATTGCGACCGTCGCCGTCTATTCGGACGCCGATGCGCGCGCGCCCTTCGTGCAGATGGCCGACGAAGCCGTGCATATCGGCGCCTCGCCCGCGGCCGAATCCTATCTGATCGCCGACAAGATCATCGCCGCGTGCAAGGCAACCGGCGCCGAGGCGGTGCATCCGGGCTATGGCTTCCTGTCGGAGCGCACCAGCTTCGCCGAGGCGCTCGCGAAGGACAATATCGCCTTCATCGGCCCGCCGGTGGGCGCGATCGCGGCGATGGGCGACAAGATCGAGTCGAAGAAGCTCGCGATGGAGGCCGGCGTCAACGTCGTCCCCGGCTTCGTCGGCGAGATCGAGGATACCGAGCATGCAGTGCGCATCTCGAACGAGATCGGCTATCCGGTGATGATGAAGGCCTCGGCCGGCGGCGGCGGCAAGGGCATGCGCCTCGCCTATTCGGAACAGGACGTCCGCGAAGGCTTCGAGAGCGTCAAGCGCGAAGGGCTGAACAGCTTCGGCGACGACCGCGTGTTCATCGAGAAATTCATCCTCAACCCGCGCCATATCGAGATCCAGATCCTCGGCGACCAGCATGGCAACACCCTCTACCTCAACGAGCGCGAGTGCAGCATCCAGCGCCGCCACCAGAAGGTCGTCGAGGAGGCGCCGTCGCCCTTCGTCACGCCGAAAATGCGCAAGGCGATGGGCGAGCAGTGCGTCGCGCTGGCCAAGGCGGTCGGCTATTACAGCGCGGGCACGGTCGAGCTGATCGTGTCGGGCGCCGACCCGACGGGCGAGAGCTTCTACTTCCTCGAAATGAACACGCGGCTCCAGGTCGAGCATCCGGTGACCGAGGCGATCACCGGCATCGACCTGGTCGAGCAGATGATCCGCGTCGCGGCGGGCGAGAAGCTCGAGCTGAAACAGGAAGACGTCAAGCTCGACGGCTGGGCGATCGAGAATCGCGTCTATGCCGAGGATCCCTATCGCGGCTTTCTGCCCTCGACCGGGCGGCTCGTGCGCTATCGCACGCCGGTGCCGGCGTGGGAAGGCGACGAGCGCGGCGACGACGGCGTGCGCGTCGACGCGGGGGTCGAGGAGGGCGGCGAGGTGTCGATCTTCTACGACCCGATGATCGCCAAGCTGATCACCTGGGGCGCGACGCGCGACGAGGCCGCCGATCTGCAGGTCGCGGCGCTCGACCGCTTCGAGCTCGAGGGGCTCGGCCACAATATCGACTTCCTGTCGGCGATCATGCAGCACCCGCGCTTCCGCTCGGGCGAACTCACCACCGGCTTCATCGCCGAGGAATATCCCGAGGGGTTCCACGGCGCCGAGACCGACGCCGACGTGATGCGCGCGCTCGCGGCGATCGCGGGTTTCATGGCATCGGCCGAGGCCGACCGCGCGCGCCGCACCGACGGCCAGCTCGGCGACCGGCTCGATCCGCCCGCCAAATGGCAGGTGACGATCGACGGCACGGCGCACAAGGTCAAGGTCGGCGGCAAGCATATCAGGGTCGAAGGCGACAAGGTCGACATCGCGCTCGAATATACGCCGGGCGACCGGCTGGTCGTCGCCGAGATCGACGACAGCGAACTCGCGGTGAAGGTCGCCAAGACGCGCACCGGCTGGCGCATGACGACGCGCGGGCGCATCCACGACGTGCGCGTCCTGCCCTGGCACGTCGCGCCGCTCGCGTCGCACATGATCGAGAAGATCCCGCCCGACCTGTCCAAATATCTGATCTGCCCGATGCCGGGGCTGCTGGTGGCGCTGCACGTCGGCGAGGGCGACAAGGTCGAGGCCGGCCAGCCGCTCGCGACGGTCGAGGCGATGAAGATGGAGAATATCCTGCGCGCCGAGAAGGCGGGCGTGGTGAAGACCGTCAACGCCGCGCAGGGCGACAGCCTGGCGGTCGATGCGGTAATTTTGGAGATGGAGTAAGCCACTTTCGTCATTGCGAGGAGCGAAGCGACGAAGCAATCTCCAGCTATCTGCATCTACCGACGATAGCTGGAGATTGCTTCGCTTCGCTCGCAATGACGGACATGGAAATGCACCTCAATCACGAAAACGACGCACCTGCGGCTGCCCCGATTGCCTTCGACGATTTCCTGAAAGTCGACATCCGCATCGGCACGATCGTCGAGGCCGTGCCTTTTCCCGAAGCGCGCAAGCCCGCCTTCAAGCTCAGGATCGACTTCGGCCCCGCAATCGGCATGAAAAAGAGCAGCGCGCAGATCGTCGACCGTTATGCGCTTGAGGAATTGCCCGGCCGGCAGGTCGCCGCGGTGGTCAACTTCCCGCCGCGCCAGATCGGCAAGTTCATGTCGGAGGTCCTCACGCTGGGCTTCGCCGACGAGGAAGGCGCGGTGATCCTCTTCGCGCCCGACCGCGCGGTGCCCGACGGATCGCGGTTGTTCTGACCTGTCACCTTCGCGCGCGTACCGACGAATAGCCCTGCGACATCCGCAGGAGCCATGCATGACCAAGACCCTGATCCGCGCCGCCGTTGCCGCGCTGTTCGCCGCCTCGACGCCCGCGCTCGCTTCGAACGCCGACTATGCCGCGCCCTACCGCTTGCTCCAGCAGGCGAACCGCACGCTCGACCCCGCGCTCGCGACCTCGGCCTATGCGGCGGACGGCGTTCTGGTCTTCGACATTCCCGGCGCGCCGGCCGAGAGTTTCCGCGGCCACGACGCGATCCGTACGGCCTATGTCCGCAGCTTCGGCCAGGTCGACCCCGGCACGCCGATCGCGCTCGAATTCCGTTTCGAAGGCCCCTTGCGCCCCGCCGCGCACACGGGCGCCTATCGCCTGACCGCCAAGGTCGGCGGGCGCGAGATCGTCGCTTATGGGCGCTTCACCGCGTCGCTGGTCTGGGACCGGAACGCGTGGCGCTTCGCCGAGGACCGCGGCACGGTGGCGAGCGCCGCCGATTATGAAGCGCTGCCGCCCGCCGACCTCTGACCGCCCGCGCTTTGCCGCTGGCAATCGCCGTCCGACCGGCTAGTCTGCCCCGGTTCCACGGGAGGGGAGACGATCATGCCATTGCCGGTCACCGCCTTCGTCGCAGCCGTCTGCGCGCTGCTGCTGCTCGCGACGGCGATCGATACCGTGCGCCAGCGGCTGAGGTTGGGCGCGGCCTTCGGCGATCATGGCGACGCCAAGCTGATCAGCGCGAGCCGCAGCCACGGCAACCTCGCCGAATATGCGCCGATCACGATCATCCTGCTCGGCCTGCTCGAAAGCGCGCGCGCCAACCATATGGCGCTGATGGTGATCGGCGCGCTCTTCCTGATCGGGCGCGTCGCGCATATCGTGGGGCTCTACACCCCGTCACCCCCGGGCAGGGCGCCGCTCGGCCGGCAGGTCGGCGTCGTCGCGACGTTCGCCAGCCTGCTGGTGCTCGGCGGCTGGTCCTTGTGGATATTGGCGACGGTGAATTTGTAGCGTCGGCTCTGAGGCGGGAGGCGGACGTAATAATCCTCCCTGTCGCGAAGCGATGGGGAGGGGGACCACCCGCAGGGTGGTGGAGGGGCCGAGGCCTTGAGCGTCGGTTTCGGGCCGCCGCCCCTCCACCACCGCTTTGCGGCGGTCCCCCTCCCCACGGCTTCGCCGCAGGGAGGATCAAAAGGCAGCAACCGCCCGAAACACGCCGTCCGGCTAATCACTCGCCGACCAGCGCCACCGCGCGGATCCATCCCGCGCTCGCGCGCTCGATCTTCACCGGGAAGCAGCTCAGCGTCCAGCCCGTCGGCGGCAGCGCGGCGAGGTTGGTGAGTTTCTCGATCTGGTAATAGGGCTGGATGCGCCCCGCCTTGTGGCCTTCCCAGATGATCTTGGGGTCGCGCGTCTCGGCCCAGCGCTTCGCGGTGTGGCTGAACGGCGCGTCCCAGCTCCACGCGTCGGTGCCGACGACCTGCACCCCGCGCTCCGTGAGGTAAAGCGTCGCTTCCTCGCCCATGCCGCAGCCCTGGTCGGTGAAATTGTCGGTGCCATAGACCGCCCCCGACTCGACGAGCACGATGTCATAGGGCTGGAGGTCATGCCCGATCCGCGCGAGTTCGGCCTCGACCTCGGCGGCGGTCACCACATGGCCCGCGGGGCGGTCGGAGAAATCGAGCTTCACCCCCGGCCGGAAGAAGAGGTCGAGCGGCGCTTCGTCGATGCTCGGCGCGGGGGCGGCGCCGCAGTCGGTGGTCGAATGGAAATGCCAGGGCGCGTCCATATGCGTGCCGTTGTGCGTGCTCAATGTCAGGCTCTCGACCGCCCAGCCTTCGCCGTCGGGCAGGTCGTCCTGCGTCAGCCCCGGGAAGAACATCGCGATCTGCTGCCACGTATTTTCGTGGGTCATATAGGTGATCTGCGGGCGCATCACCGGCGGGTCCGACACGACGTCGTTGGTGATCGGGATCGAAAGGTCGATGAACTGCATGGGCTGCAGTCTGCCACTGGATTGACGCTACGCCAAGAAGGCTTGCGCGGCGAAACGCGGCGGCTAGAGATGCTCGAAAGCCCGGATGGGGCAGGGGAGATTTTATGACCGACGCAGCCGCGGCCGCCGACCATGGCGCCGCCTATCAGCCGACCGCGAAGGACATTCGCATGGTCATCGCCGCCTCGTCGGCGGGGACGATCTTCGAATGGTATGATTTCTTCATCTACGGCACGCTCGCGGCGATCATCGGCAAGGCCTTTTTCCCCAGCGACAATGCGACGCTCGAAACCCTGCTCGTGTGGGCGGGGTTCGCGGTGGGTTTCGGATTCCGCCCGCTCGGCGCGGTGCTCTTCGGTTTCCTCGGCGACCGGCTGGGGCGCAAATATACCTTCCTCGTTACCGTCACCCTGATGGGCATCGCGACCGCGGGGGTCGGCATGATCCCGTCGGCGGCGACGATCGGCATCGTCGCACCGATCATCGTGATCCTGCTCCGCGTGCTCCAGGGGCTCGCACTCGGCGGCGAATATGGCGGCGCCGCGGTCTATGTCGCCGAACATTCGCCCCCCGAAAAGCGCGGTTTCTACACCAGCTTCATCCAGGCGAGCGTCGTCGGCGGTTTCGTTTTGAGCCTGATCGTGGTGCTCGGGTGCAAGGCGGCGATGTCCGACGCGGTGTGGGAAAGCTGGGGCTGGCGCGTGCCCTTCCTGCTGTCGCTGATCCTGCTCGCCATCTCGCTGTGGATGCGCCTCAAGCTTTCCGAAAGCCCGGTGTTCCAGGCGATGAAGGCCGAAGGCGAACTCGCGAAGAACCCGCTCAAGGAAAGCTTCACCTATCCGGGCAATCCGAAGCGCATCTTCATCGCGCTGTTCGGCATCGCCGCGGGGCTCACCGTGATCTGGTACACCGCGATGTTCTCGGGCCTCTCCTTCCTCAAGGGGCCGATGAAGGTCGAGGATACCGCGGCCGAGATCATCGTCGGCGTCTCGGCCGCGCTCGGCATGGGCTTTTTCCTCTGGGCGGGACACATCTCCGACAAGATCGGGCGCAAGAAGCCGATCGTGTGGGGCTATGCGGCGACGCTCGTGCTGCTCTTCCCGCTCTTCTGGCTGATGGGCAGCGTCGGCAACCCCGCGCTCACCGCTGCGGCCGAAAAGGCGCCGGTCGTCGTGACTGGGTCGCAGTGCGCCTATGATCCCTTCGCTCAGGTGCAGGAAACCGCGTGCGGCAAGACGCTCGGCGAACTGACCAAGCTCGGCGTGCCCTACAGCATCGTCGGCAGCGGCAGCGGCTTCGACAGCGTCAGGGTGACGATCGGCGGGCGCGAGGTCGCGGGCGAGGACCCCGCGGTGCTGAGGCCCGCGCTCGAGGCGATGGGTTATGATTTCGAAAAGCAGGTGCCGGGCCCGCTCGGCATCGCGGTGATCGTCGCCGCGCTGCTCGGTTTGAGCGCCTTGTCGGGCTTCACCTATGGCCCCGTCGCGGCTTTGCTCTCCGAAATGTTCCCGCCGCACGTGCGCTATTCGTCGCTGTCGATCCCTTATCACCTCGGCACCGGCTATTTCGGCGGCTTCCTGCCGCTGATCGCGAGCTTCATCATCGCCAAGACCGGCGATGCCTACGCCGGGCTCTGGTACACCTGGGTCGTGGTGCTCGTCGCCTTCCTCGTCAGCGCCTTCATGCTCAGGGAGCCGGTCGAGGGTCAGTGGGAGAGGGACGCGGCGGCTCCGACGGCCTGATCGCCCCATTGGCGGCCTTGCGTTTCCTCGCTAGGGGCGGGCGATGATCGATGTCGCCGCTCCGCTTCGCCTCCGTCTCGACAGCGCCGCGCTCGTCGCCAACTGGCGCTGGCTCGCGAAGGCGAGCGGCGGTGCGGCGACCGGCGCGGCGCTCAAGGCCGACGGCTATGGCCTCGGCGCGCGCGCGGTGATGCGCCATCTGGCGGCGGCGGGCTGCCGCGACTTCTTCGTCGCGACCTGGGCCGAAGCGGCGGCGTTGATGCCGCTCCCTGCGGGCGTAGCGCTGTCGGTGCTCCATGGGGTCGGCGCGAGCGACATGGCCGCGGCGCACACATTGCCCGCCCGGCCCGTGCTCAACAGCGCCCGGCAGGTCGCGCGCTGGCGCGAAGCCGGCGAAGGGCGGCCGTGCGACGTGATGGTCGACACCGGGATGAACCGGCTCGGGCTGACCGTCGCCGAAGCGACGGGTGGCGCGCTCGACGGGCTCGCGATCGAGACCTTGCTTAGCCACCTCGCCTCGGCCGACGAGGATAGCCCGCAAAATGCGCAGCAGCTGGCGGCCTTCCGCGCGCTCCGCGATGCGATCCCGGCGCGGCGCTACAGCCTCGCCAACAGCGCGGGCATCTGCCTTGGCGCCAGCTATGCCTTCGACCTGACGCGCCCCGGGCTCGCGCTCTACGGCGGCGTGCCGCGCGGCGAGGCCGCGGGGCAGCTGCGGCAGGTCGTCTTTCCCGAAGCGCGCGTGCTCCAGATGCGAACGGTCGAGGCGGGCGATAGCGTCGGTTATGGCGCGACCTGGAAGGCGCAGGATCGCGCGTGGATCGCGGTCGCCAATATCGGCTATGCCGACGGCTATCTGCGCTGCCAGTCGGGCGGGGTCGGCTTCGCGAGGTGGCAGGGGCGTTACCTGCCGGTCGCCGGGCGCGTGTCGATGGACCTCACCGCCTTCGACGCGGGCGACCTGGCGATAGGCGAGGGCGACTGGCTGACGCTCGGCTACGACCTGCCCGAGATCGCGGCGCGTTCGGGGCTGTCGCAATATGAGCTGCTGACGGGGCTCGGGGGCCGCTTCGAGCGCGTCTGGAACTGAGGAGACCGCGATCGGGCGGTTGCCGCCAAAAAAGGCTCCTCCCTTCGCTACATTATCCCCCTCCGCATCTTAACCATATCTCGCAGTCTTTGCTTAATATCAGGGGCACAGTGTCGCCGCGTCGACACATTTATTAATGGCCCAATGAAATACCGGTGAAGCGCCGTTCCTTGGCTGGCCGTCGTCGCCGACGGCCGGTTCATCGCTCTTGGCGCATTCATCCAATCGGGCGCGGGCCGACTCATGTTAGCCAGTCGCCTCAACCAAAAAAGTCCGGTCGCACAAACTTCGTCGCTTGCTCTTCGGCAAAGGAGGTTGTGCAGTCATGTCCCAGAAATTCTCATGGTCGTTCAGCGGCGGCGCGCCGTCGGGTGCGGGGGCCAATAGCGGGGGCAGCGTCGAAATCGACGCGATCACTTCGGCCGGCGTGACCCTCGCCAAGGCAAGCGCCGATCGCGCGCTCGCGCTGCAGATCGACGATGTCGACAAACTCGCCTTCTTCATCCTGACCTCGTCGCTCAACGACGGCTCGGTCGACGTGAAGGCCGACGGTGCGACGCGGACCAAGATCACCGGACCCCTCATCCTTTACGGCGAGGCGATCAAATTGTTCGCCGGCGACCTGCAGACGCTCACGCTCAAGAACGCGTCCGCCACCGACGCCGCCGACATCGGCATCCTGATCGGCTTCAAGCTCGACTGATCCATCCGCAGCAACGCCCGCGAAGGGCGACAAGGGAGTTCCGCCATGCCCGAGACCCTGACCTACCCCGGCGTCTATATTCAGGAAGTGGGATCGGGGGTGCGCACCGTCAGCGGCGTCGCAACCTCGATCGCCGCTTTTGTCGGACGCGCGCTGCGCGGCCCGGTGAACCAGCCGACGGCCTGCTTCAATTTCGGCGAGTTTACGCGCCGCTTCGGCGGGCTGTGGTCGGCGGGCCCCCTGTCCTATGCCGTCGACGATTTCTACGCCAATGGCGGCGGCCAGGCGGAGATCGTCCGGCTGTTCAAGCCGCTCGCGGCCGACGACGACGGCATCGCGATCCTCGAGATCGGCGCGCTCGCGCTGCGCGCGGCGACCCCCGGCGCGTGGGGCAATGCGCTCAAGGGGAGCGTGACGCATCCCGACATTGCCGACCCCGTCGGCGCGGCCAGCGCAGCAGAGAAATATGGACTCGTCGTCGCCGATCTGTTCGACCTGCGTATCGAGGACAGCGCGACCGGCGCGGTGGAGATTTTCCGCAATCTCACGGTCAAGCCGACCGGCGGCGCGCGCCGATTCGACCGCGTCCTCGCGGCCGAATCGAGCCTCGTGCAGTGCCAGGTCAACGCCGACGGCACCCCCAAGCTCGGCAACCGCCCCGCGAACGCCGCGGCCGGCACCGGCGCCGACGGCAACGACGGCGCGCCGCTGCTCGACACCGACTTCATCGGCGACGCCGACAAGAAGACGGGCATCTATGCGCTCAAAAAAGCCGACCTCTTCAACCTGCTGTGCATCCCGCCCGACGAGCGCGACGGCACGCTGCCGCGCACGGTCAACGAGAAGGCGGCGCAATTCTGCAAGGCCGAGCGCGCGGTGCTGATCGTCGATCCGCCCGCCGACTGGGACGACAAGCCCGACGAGGCCGCGGCGATCGTCAAGGCAAAGCAACTGAACGGCGCGACCTCGGTGCTTTCGCTCGCCTTCGCCGATAACGCCGCGCTCTATTTCCCGCGCATCCTGCGCCGCGATCCCAAGCGCGGCGGCCAGCTCGACAGCTTCGTCCCGTGCGGTGCGGTGGCGGGAATCATCGCCCGCACGGATAATGCCCGCGGCGTCTGGAAATCGCCCGCCGGCATGTCGGCGACGCTGGCCGGCGCCGAGGGACTGACGGTCAGGATGACCGACGAGGAGAATGGCCTGCTCAACCCGCTCGGGGTCAACTGCCTCCGCAGCTTCCCCGGCACCGGGCTCACCGTCTGGGGCGCGCGCACGCTCAAGGGCTCGGACCAGCTCTCCGACGATTATAAATATCTCGCGGTCCGGCGCCTCGCCCTGTTCATCGAGGAAAGCCTCTACCGCGGCACGCAGTGGGTGGTGTTCGAGGGCAATGACGAGCCGCTGTGGGCGCAGATCCGCCTCTCGGTCGGCACCTTCATGCAGCGCCTGTTCAAGCAGGGCGCCTTCCAGGGCGCCAGCCCGCGCGACGCCTATTTCGTCAAATGCGACGGCAGCACGACGACGCAGGACGACCGCAACCAGGGCATCGTCAACATTGTCGTGGGTTTTGCGCCGCTGCTGCCCGCGGAATTCGTCGTCATTTCCATCCAGCAGATCCGCACCGCGGCCTGACCCTAAGGGAGAGCGATCATGGCACCACCTTTCAGCGTCAACCCCGAGCGGCGCGATCCTTACAAGACCTACAAGTTCCGCCTGCGCCTGCCCGACGGCGCCTATGTGGCGGGGCTCAGCAAGATGAGCGCGCTCAAGCGCAGCACCGAGGTCGTCAAATTTCGCGAAGGCGGCGACCCCTCGACCTCGCGCAAGTCGCCCGGCCAGACCGAATATGAGGCGATCACGCTCGAACGCGGGGTCACCCACGACACGACCTTCGAGCAATGGGCGAACAAGGTATGGAACTTCGGCTCGGGACTCGGCGCCGAGGTTTCCTTGAAGGATTTCCGCAAGGACCTCGTTCTCGAAATTTACAACGAGGCCGGGCAGCTCGTGCTCGCCTACCGGCTGTTCCGCTGCTGGCCGTCAGAGTTTACGGCCTTCCCCGACCTCGACGCCTCGGCGAGCGCGGTCGCGATCCAGACGCTCAAGCTGGAAAATGAGGGCTGGGAACGCGATTATGACGTCGCCGAACCCGCCGAGCCGAGCTTCACCGAGCCGACGCTCTAGGATCGATCGGTGCGTCGCTGGACCGCCCTCGAGCTGATCGAAATCAGCGAAAGCGGCGCGTCGCTGGGCCCCGCCGCCCGGGCACTGCAATTGCTCGCGGCCGGCGGCTGGCCGCGCGATGCCGCCGCGGCGCTGACGATCGGCGGGCGCGACCGCCAGCTGTTCGCACTCCGCGCCGCGCAATTCGGTCCGCGGATCGAGGTCGCGCAGCGCTGCGCGGCGTGCGGCGAGGATTATGAATTCGCGCTGACCGCGGCCGACCTCGGCCGCGACGGGGCGGGGGAGGTGCGCGAGCCCGCCAGCATCGACGGCAGTTCGGTGCGCGCAATTACGGCGGGCGACCTCGCCGCGATCGAAGGGCAGGGGGACGAAGCCGCGCGCACCTTGCTCCGCGCGCGCGTCGCGCCCGGCGGCGATGCGATCGACGACGATGCGCTCGACGCCTTGCTCGCCGAACTCGATCCCGACGCCGAACTCGCCATCGCCGCCGCCTGCCCCGAATGCGGGACCGGGGCCGAAATCGCCTTCGACGTCGCCGCCTTTTTCTGGGACGAGATCGCGCTGCGCATCCCGCGCCTGCTCCAGCAGGTCGCCGACCTCGCGCGCGTCAACCACTCGTCCGAGCGCGATATCCTCGCGATGCCCGCCGCGCGGCGGCGCTTCTACCTCGCGGCGGCGGGCGCATGACCGGGCTGCTCGCCCGTCTGGCCGCCAGGGCCGCAGGTGCCGCGCCGGTCGCGGCGCCGCGCATCCCCTCGCGCTTCGAACCGCTCCCCGAGGAAATGGGGCTGCCCGAGCCGGTGGCGGCGGCCGATCCCGGGGTCGATGAAGCGGCCACTGCCCCTTTCGCAGCGCCCCCCGCGCATCCGACGCCCCTTCCGCGCGCGGCGGTTCCGGCACCGTCCGTCTTGTCCGCGATCCCGTCGTCCTCCGCGCCGCCGGCCGCTGCCGCCCCGGACGCCCCGCCGTCGATTGCCGCCGCGCCGCTCGCCGCCGTCGCTCCGCTCGCCGCCGCGCCGGTGCCGGCAGCGGCCGTCCGACGCCGCGCGACAAGCGCCGGCCCCGGCGTTTCCGAAAGCGCAGCGGCGACGTCGCCCGCTCCGGCCCCGGCGATCCCGCGCGGCGACGCCGCGCCGCCCGTCGCGCCTCGGGCGGCGGACGGGCTTCACACCGTGGAGGTGGCGCAGGCCGCTTATGCGAAAGCCGCTCCGACGCCGCTGCAGCCTTCCGATCCGGCGCTCGAACAGCGGAACGCTACGCCGGCCCGGCGCGCGGCGGCAGCCGCGCCGGGCGCCGTCGCGTTGCCCGAAGCGCGGATCGTGCGCCCCGATCCGGCTGCGTCGGTCGCCCCGCCCGCTGCTGTCGGCCAGCCCGCCACCGGACCCACGCCGGCCTCCTTCGTCCCCGGCACCGGCCGGCCTGCCCCGCGCCCGCCCGTTATCTTGCCGCTTCCGCCGGCTTCGCCGCCACCCGCTGCCGCGGCTCCCCCGCCGCCGGTCGTCGAAATCCACATCGGGAGCATCGAGGTCCGCGCCGCCATCGCGCCCGCCGCTCCCGCGCCGCCGTCCGCTTCGCCCGGGCTCTCGCTCGATGCCTTTCTTGCGCAGGGGAATGATCGATGAGCAATTTCCGGTCGCTCGCGGTCGTCACCGCGACGCTCGAACATATCCTCCAGGACGCCGCCAACCAGGCAGTGGCGCAGGCCGACGTGCGCATCGGCGCCCCCGTCGCCAAGCTCGCCGACGATGGCAAGCCCGTGGTCAACCTCTTCCTCTTCCGCGTGCTGCCGAGCACTGCGCACCGCAACGACCATTTCCCGACGCGCGAAAGCAGCGGCGCGCAGCGCGCGCGCGCGAAGCTCAGCCTCGACCTCCATTATGTGCTGAGCTTTTACGGCGACCCCGCCAAGTTCGAGCCCGAGCGGCTGTTCGGCGCCGCCGCGCTCGCGCTCGAACATGCCCCCGGGCTGTCGGTCGCCGCGATCGAAGCGGCGAGCAACGATCCGGCGAACCAGCCCGCGCTCACCGGCGCCGACCTGGCGGACGCGGGGCGGATGATCGGCCTCGCCGCCGACCAGCCGACGCTCGAGGACTGGTCGAAGCTCTGGTCGGTCTTCTTCCAGGTCCCCTATGCGCTGTCCGCTTCCTACGTGGTGCACGGGGTGTCGATCGAGACGCAGGACGACCCCGGCCCCGCGCTGCCCGTGGCGACCCCCGAAATCTATGCCGCGCCGATGGGGCCGCTGCAGATCCGCAGCGCCGGCCCCGCGCCCGGCCAATGGGGCC
This sequence comes from Sphingomonadaceae bacterium 3R27E2-A, assembly GCA_005503165.1. Taxonomy (GTDB): domain Bacteria; phylum Pseudomonadota; class Alphaproteobacteria; order Sphingomonadales; family Sphingomonadaceae; genus Sphingopyxis. Next base: position 3,881 of record SCNT01000054.1, on the reverse strand, counting down.
CTGCGCCGTGGGGCGCGACGCTGCACCTGACCGGCAGCGGCATCGCGCGCTTCGGCAACAGCCTGCGCATCGACGGCGAGGCACTGCCGCTCGCAGAGGACGCCTTCGTCGGCGAAGGCCTCGCGCTGACGCTCGACGCCGCGCTGTTCGGCGGGGCCGTTCCCAGGGCCGGCGCGCACCAGCTCGAGGTCGTTGCGGCCCCCACCGATCCGTCGATGCCCGAGCGCCTTCGCCGCGGCTCGAATGTCGCCGCCTTCGCGATCCTGCCGGTGATGACCAATATCGCCGCCGCGACCGTTGCGGGCAGTGGGGCAGGGCTTCGCTCAGGCACGGTCACCGTCGATATCGACCCGCCGCTCCAGCCCGGCCAGTCGGCGAGCCTGTTGCTCAACGCCTTCGGCCCCGGCCAGCTCGGCAACGCCGCGATCGAGGCCGAGACGCCCGCTGCCTTCCCGGCGAGCCAGCTCGACTTCACGGTCACCGACCTGCCCGCCGGCGACTATCTCGCACGCGTCGACATCGATGGCTTCGCCTCGCAGCCCGAGGTCGGCACCGACCCGGCCCAGCCCGAATTCGGCCGCATAACCGGCCCGCTGGTCGACCTGTCATGAGCGGCGCGGCGAAATTACGGCCGCTCGCCGACGCCTTTCCGACCGTCGCCGGCTGGCTCGACGGCAAGAAGGGCACGCCGCCGAAAACGCGCGCCGACGACGTCGCGGGGCGCTTCGGGCTCGACGGTTTCGGCCGCAATTTGCTGCTGCTCGGCGCCTGGGCGGCGCTCGATCCCGCCGCGGGACGGCGCATCGCCGAACTCCACGGCGACCCGCGCCGCACCGCGCCGTCGCTGGGGCTCGCGCTGGTCCGCCTGCCCGGCGCGAACTGGGCCGCGCTCGGCGCCGACGACCCGCTGCGCGCCGACGCGCTGATCCGCATCGACGGCCGCGAGGGACTGGGCTCGGCGCCCTTCGCGCTCGCCGAACCCGCGCTGTTCGCGCTCGTCGACGCACCCTCGCTCGCCGAGGAGCTTGCGCTGCAGGCGCGGCCCGTCGCGGTCCCCGCCGACCTCTCGCCCTCGCGCGCCAAGCTCGCGCAGGCCATCCGGCTGCGCGTCGAGGGCGAACCCGCGATGACGCTCCAATTGTGCGGCGCCGACCCGCTCGGCAAGGAACAGGCGGCGGCCGCGGCGCTTGCCCCGTCGAAGCGCCGGCTCTACGCGACCAGCGCCGCGATGCTGCCCGGCGCGCCATCGGACATCGCGCGCCTCGCCCAGCTGTGGCGCCGCGACCTGATCCTCACCGGCGGCGCGCTGTTCGTCGATGCGGCGCGCGGCGACCCCGCGTCGCTCGCGCTGTTCGCCGAATTGCTGCGCCTGCCGCTGATCGTTGCCGCGCCCGACGCGGTGCTGCTCGGCCAGGCGCCGACGGTGCGCCTCGACATGCCGCGCATGAGTGCGAGGGAGCAGGTGCCGGTGTGGCGCGCCCGCCTCGGCCCCTATGCGGAGCGGCTCAACGGGACGATCGAGAAGCTTGCCGGCCATTTTCCCGTCTCGCCCGAGCTTGCCGACAGCGTCGCCGCCGAGCTCGCGATCCTCGCTCCCGATCCCGCCAAGGCGGCGAAGCCCAAAAAGGGCGCGCCGACGCTGGGCGACATCGCCTGGGACGCCGCGCGCCGCTTCGCGCGTCCGCGCATGGAGGACCTCGCGCGCCGCATCGACGGCGAGGCGAAGTGGGACGACCTCGTGCTGCCGCCGAACCAGAAGGACGTGCTGAAGGCGATCGTCGCACAGGTGCGCAACCGCGCGACCGTCTACGAGACTTGGGGTTTCGAAAAGCGCAGCGGCGGACGCGGGCTCGGGGTCAGCGCGCTCTTCTCGGGCCCCTCGGGCGCGGGCAAGACGCTCGCGGGCGAGACCCTCGGCGCCGCGCTCGGGCTCGACGTCTATCGCATCGACCTCTCCTCGATGGTGTCGAAATGGATCGGCGAGACCGAGAAGAACCTCCGCCGCGTCTTCGACGCCGCCGAGGAAGGCTCGGCGATCCTGCAGTTCGACGAGGCCGACGCGCTGTTCGGCAAGCGCGGCGAGATCAACGAGAGCCGCGACCGTCACGCTAATATCGAGGTCAGCTACCTGCTCCAGCGGCTCGAGGAATATCGCGGCCTGTCGATCCTGACGACCAATTTCCGCTCGAACATCGACACCGCCTTCCTCCGGCGCATCCGCTTCATCATCGACTTCGACTTCCCCGGCGTCGCCGAACGCACCGAGATCTGGCAGCGCATCTTCCCCAGCGACACGCCGAAGGCCGAGCTCGATTTCGCGCGGCTGGCGCAGCTCAACCTGGCGGGCGGGTCGATCCGCAACGTCGCGATGGCCGCCGCCTTCGCCGCCGCCGACCGCGGGCAGGATGTCGGGATGGGCCATATCCTCGCCGCCGCGCGGCTCGAATATGAAAAGAGCGGGCGCTCGCTGACCAGCGCCGAACTGCGCGGGTGGGTGCAATGACCGCGCCCGCCCGTATCCGGCTGCGCATCGACAGGCTGACGCTGGTCGGCGTCGCGCCCGGCGACGCCGCGGCGGTGCGCCGTGCGCTGACCATGGCGGTCGAGGCAAAGCTCGCGGGCGCCGACGTCGCGGCGTTCGCGGGCAGCCATCCGCGCCTGTCGCTGACCGTCGCGCCGGGGCAGGGACCCGCCGCGCTCGGCCATGCCGCGGGGCAGGCGATCGGCGCGCGGCTGACGGGGGGCAGCCGATGAGCGCGCTCCACGCCACGGCCGCGAAAAAGGCGAGCGCGAAGGCCGCGCCGCCGGTGATGCGCAACAGCGCGCCGCCGCCGCGTCACGCCGTGCCGCCGCTCGCCTCGCTCGCGGCGATCCCCGCGAATGCAATGGTGCAGCGTCAGTGCGAGAAATGCGAGCAGGTGGAGGAGGAGGCCGGGGAATCGGCGATCCAGCGGCGCCTCTCCGCCACCGCCGCCGCCCAGGCGCCGCAGCGCGCCTGCGCCGCGTGCGAGGAAAAAGAGGAAAGCGCGGTCCAGCCGCGGCTCGAGGTCGGCCCGGCCGGCGATCGCTACGAACAGGAGGCCGACAGCATCGCCGCGCGGGTGATGGCGATGCCAGACCCCGCCGCGGCGGACCTCGCCGGCGACGCGTCGGCGGCGGGCGACAGCGTCCAGCGCGCGTGCAGCGCCTGTGCGGCGCTGCGCGACGAGCCGCGCGCGCGCCGTCTGGCCGCCGGCGACGAGGAAGGCCCCGAAGCCGTCGTGCGGGCGCGCCGCGGCCGCGGTCCGGAGACCATCGCGGCATCGGACGCCGAACTCACAAGCGGCGGCAGCGAGCTTCCGGCCGCCACGCGCCGCTTTTTCGAGGATCGCATGGGCCGCGATCTCGGCGGTGTGCGCGTCCATAGCGGCGGCGACGCGGAGGCGAAGAACGCCGGCATTTCGGCGCGCGCCTTCACTTACAGGAATCACGTCTGGCTGGGGGCGGGCGAGAGCGCCGCGCCCAGCTTCACCATGGCCCACGAACTGGCGCATGTGATGCAGCAGACCGCGCCCGGGCCGGTCGGGCCGCAACGGCGCGAAGCCGGGGACGGGGACGATGCGCAGGCCGCCGGCGCGGCGGTCCAGCGCAAGGAAAACGCCTTCTGGCTGCCGGGCGTCACCAAAAATGCCAAGGCGCTCCACGAAACCATGCACGATGCGGCGCTCGACGCGATCAGGGGGATCCGCGGCGATATCCTGACCGAGGTGCCGATCCCCGGCGCCAATCGCAAGCTGGTCGACATCAAGGCCCAGGGCCGCGCCGACATCTACACCGCCGATGCCGACCCCGACGTCAAGGTCCCCGGCGTCCAGCAGGTCGCCGCCGCTAGGGACGCGCAC
>SCNT01000053.1 GCA_005503165.1 Sphingomonadaceae bacterium 3R27E2-A | reverse complement strand
GGGTATACGAATGCGTTGGGGGTGGGGAGAGCTCCAATCTGACGGTGACTGGCAAACTGTTCTCTAAATCCCGTTCGTGTCGAGCGAAGTCGAGACACCCGAAAGCAAGCGCGTCCCAAGCGTGTCTCGACTTCGCTCGACACGAACGGAAATAGAGGATGGCCTGGAAAACCGTCAGCTATCCGGTCAGCCTAAACCGCCGTGCTCTGCCTTTTGATCAGCCGCGTCGGCAGCACGCTCCGTTCGACAGGCGCACCGTCGATTCGCGCGAGCAGCGCGTCGACGAGCAGTTCGCCCGCGCCTTTCAGATCCTGCATCACCGTGGTCAGCGTCGGGCTCGTCAGGCTGGCGGCGGGGATGTCGTCGAAGCCGATGATCGCGACGTCGTGCGGGAGGCGGAGACCCGCCTCGGTCAGCGCGCGCATCGCGCCGATCGCGATCAGGTCGCTCGCCGCGAAGATCGCGTCGAAACTCGTGCCCCCCGCGAGCAAAGCCTGCGCCGCGGCATAGCCCGATTCCTCGGACGACACGGCGTCCCGCTGGAGCGCCGGATCGGCGGTCAGCCCCGCGGCGGCGAGCGCACGGCAGAGACCGGTGTAGCGGTCCTGGAATTCGGGCGCATGGTCCGACGCATCGCCGAGGAAGGCGATCGCCCGGCGCCCGATCGCGACCAGATGCTCGCCCGCCTGCACGCCTGCGCCGATATTGTCCGAACCGACGGTGAGCCCGATGCTGTCGTCCGAGACCGACCCCCAGCGGACGAACTTCGTGTCCATGTCGACCAGATGCTCGAGCTTGGCGCGATAGGTCTGATAGTCGCCATAACCGAGCAGGATGATGCCGTCCGAGCGGTGGCTGTCCTGATAGGCGACGTGCCAGTCGTTGTGCATCTGCTGGAAGCTGATGAGCAGGTCGTAGCCCCGCAGCGCGCATTGCCGCGTGATCGACCCCAGCATCGAGAGAAAGAAGGGGTTGATCATCGACTGGTCGGGGGTCGGATCTTCGAAAAAGAGCAGGGCGAGCGTGTGCGTGCGCTGCGAGCGCAGGCTCGAGGCGTTCTTGTCGACGGTATAGTTGAGTTCGCGCGCGATGCGTTCGATGTTCGCGCGCGTCGCGGCGCTCACCGACTTGCTGCCGCGCAGCGCGCGGCTGACGGTCGGTTGCGACACGCCCGCGAGATAGGCGATGTCGAAACTGGTCGGCTTGGCGGAGGGCGGGCGCCCCATGCTCCTCTCCTGTCGTGCGGGCGCCTGTGTCCGGCGCCCTGCAGGACGCGAACCTAGCGATTGGTCCGGTCGATGCAACGCAGGAACGGCGGGCGGCGGCGCGGCCGGTCGATTGTCGCAAAGCGTGGCTTTTCGGCGACAGTCGGCGCCCCCGCATAATATGCGTATACGTATACCCTATGGTGGCGCCGGGCGATTGGTTCCAATTGCGGGGGCAGACGATGGGATCAACCCACGCGGAAGGTGAGGATGCTGTGCGGCCCATCGGGCGCCGCCCCCCTTGCCGGCGCGCGGCCAGACCACCCCGTCGCACCAGGGGTAAGAACATGAGCAAGCCGACCAATCGCCATCCGCAACTGCGCCGCGGCGCCAGCGTCCTCGCGCTGGGCCTCGCGATGTCCGTCTTTGCGCCGCACGCCTTCGCACAGGACACGGCGCCCGTCGCCGACGATGCCGGCGAGGACGAGATCGTCGTCACCGGCTATGGAGCGAGCCTCCAGAGCGCGGTGAACGCCAAGAAGACCCGCGACCAGATCGTCGAATCGGTGTCGGCCGAGGATATCGGCAAGCTGCCCGACGCCTCGATCGCCGAGGCGATCGCCCGCCTGCCCGGCCTCACCTCGCAGCGCGTCTCGGGGCGCTCGAACGCGATCTCGATCCGCGGCTTCGCGCCCGACTTCTCGACCACTTTGCTCAACGGCCGCGAGCAGACCTCGACCGGCGACAACCGCGCGGTCGAATATGACCAATATCCCAGCGAAGTCGTGAACCAGGTGCTCGTCTACAAGACCCCGATGGCGTCGATCGTCGGGCAGGGCCTGTCGGGCACCGTCGACCTGCGCACCATCCGCCCGCTCGATTACGGCAAGCGCGTGATCTCGATCGGCGGGCGCGGCACCTGGGCCGACCTCGGCAAGCTCAACGTCGGGTCGAAGAAATATGGCTACCGCGTCAACGGCGTGTTCGTCGACCAGTTCGCGAACGACACGCTCGGCATCGCGCTGTCGGCGAGCTATGTCGACGAGCCCTATCAGATCCAGGAATTCAACGCCTGGGGCTATGCCGGGGGCGGCACCGCGGCGAGCCCGGTGGTGATCGGCGGCTCGAAAAGCTATGCGACCTCGACCCAGCTCACGCGCCTCGGGCTGCAGGGCACGCTGCAGTGGCGCCCGCATCCCAATTTCACCTCGACCTTCGACGCCTTCTATTCGGATTTCAGCGACGACCAGATCAAGCGTGGTATCGAGCTGCCCCTGGGCTTCGACGGCAGTGTCGGGGTCAATGTCACCGACGTCGACAGCAGCGGCGAATTCGTCTTTGCCCGCGCCGGCACCTTCACCAATGTCGAGGGCGTCGTGCGCAACGACGTGTTCGAGCGTAACGCCAAGCTCTACAGCTTCGGCTGGAACAACAAGTGGGAAGGCGACGACGGCTGGAACGTGACCGCCGACATCAGCCTTTCGAAGACCGACCGCAACGAACTGATCCTCGAAAGCAACGCCGGCACCGGCCGCGGCGCGGGCGTCGGCGCGCGCGACACGATCGGCTTCACCAGCGACATCAACGGCACGGTGTTCAGCCCGGGCCTCAACTATGGCGATTACAACCTGATCAAGCTGACCAGCCCGCTCGGCTGGGGCGGCGACCAGACCGGCGTCAACGGCGACCGCATCCGCGGCGGCCAGGACGGCTATTACAACAACCGCATCATCGAGGACGAGCTTTGGCAGTACCGCGTCGAGGTCGAACGCGAACTCGACGGCTTCCTGAAATCGGTGCAGTTCGGGGTGAACTACACCGACCGCAAGAAGAGCCTGACCCCCGACGAGGCCTTCGTCGGGCTGGTCGCGAACACCGACGGGCTGACGAGCGTGACGATCCCCGAACAGTTCCGCCGCGGCACGACAAACCTGTCATACCTCGGGCTCGGCCCGGTGGTCAGCTACGACCCGCGCGACCTGCTCGCGGCGGGCATCTACCAGCTGGTGCCCAACCCCTATGGCGACGTCGTGGTCAAGGCCTATGACGTCTCCGAGAAACTGATGACCACCTATCTCCAGGCGAATATCGACCAGGAAATGGGTTCGTCGGTGCTGACCGGCAATGTCGGCGTCCAGGCGATCTTCACCGACCAGAATTCGAACGGCGCCTCGGGCTCGTTCATCGGGACCAACCCCAACGGCTCGCCGAACATCCAGGGCATCCCGCAGCGCCGCAGCACCGACTATCTCGACGTCCTGCCCAGCCTCAACCTGTCGCTTCGTACCGACAGCGATTTCGTGATCCGCCTCGGCCTCGCGCGCGAGATCATCCGGCCGCGGCTCGACGACATGCGCGCGTCGCTGAGCTATGGCACGACGATCGGCGATCCGGGCGGCATGGTCTGCCCGGTGGGGCGCCAGTGCGCCGTCGTGCGCGGCGATTCGGGCAATCCCGACCTGCGTCCGTGGCGCGCCAATGCCGCCGATCTGACCTTCGAGAAATATTTCGGCGGGTCGGGCTATGTCGCGGTGCAGCTCTTCTACAAGCAGCTGAAGAGCTATATCTACAATCAGGCGATTCCGTACGATTTCACCGGATTCCCGATCGCGCCGGTGGGCAACGACATCAACGGCAACCCGATCATCGTCAATTACATGGGCACGGTGAACGCACCGATCAACGGCGAGGGCGGCAAGCTCTATGGCGCCGAATTCGCCGCGACGCTGCCGTTCAGCACCTTCTCTTCGGCGCTCGACGGCTTCGGGCTGACCGGCAGCGCCTCCTATACCACGACCAATATCCAGCCGACCCCCGGCGCGCCGTCGGAGGACATCCCCGGCTATTCGAAATGGGTCGCCAACGGCACCGCCTATTTCGAGAAATGGGGCTTCAACGCCCGCGCCAGCGCGCGCTACCGGTCGAGCTTCGTCGGCGAGCTGTCGGGCTTCGGCGGCAACCGCGTGCGGCGCCGGGCGCGCGCCGAGACGATCATCGACGCGCAGATCGGTTATGATTTCCAGCCGGGCAGCGCGCTCGAGGGGCTGTCGATCTTCGTCCAGGGGCAGAACCTCACCGACGAGCCCTTCGTCACCGACGATCCGCGCGATGCGCGCGCGGTGATCGACTATCAGGTCTACGGCCGCCGCTTCCTGGCGGGCGCCTCGTTCAAATTCTGAACCTCCCCCTGTGGGGGCGGCCGGGTCGCGCCGCCCCCACGATTTTTGTTTGCACGCGACGCCATAGGCGGATCAAATGACCCCCATGCGGCTCATCATCATCGGCGGGGGCACGGCGGGCTGGATGGCTGCGGCGTGCCTGCGCCGCTTCCTGCCGCAGGGCTGGTCGGTGACCCTGGTCGAGAGCGAGGCGATCGGCACCGTCGGGGTGGGCGAGGCGACGATCCCGCAGATCCGCCTGTTCAACGAGGCGCTGGGAATCGACGAGGACGAGTTCCTGCGCGCCACGCAAGGCACGATCAAGCAGGGCATCCTGTTCGACGGCTGGACGCGGCCGGGGCATCGCTACATGCACGCCTTCGGGGCGATCGGGCGCGGGCTGGGGCTGCTGCCTTTCCACCAATATTGGCTGCGCGGCCGCGCGCTCGGTATCGCCGGCAACCTCGACGCCTATTCGCTGAACGAGCAAGCGGCGCATGCCGGGCGCTTCCGGCGCGGCGCCGGGGTGTCGGCGCATGCACCGGCGATGCCCTATGCCTTTCATTTCGATGCCGGGCTTTATGCGGCCTTCCTGCGCCGGCGCGCCGAGGGCTGGGGCGTCACCCGGATCGAGGGCAAGGTCGGTTCGGTCGAACGCGCGGAGAACGGCGATGTCGCCGCGGTGCGGCTCGAAGGCGAACGCCGCGTCGCGGGCGACCTGTTCGTCGACTGTTCGGGTTTCCGCGGCCTCCTGATCGAGGGCGCGCTCGCCACCGGTTATGAGGACTGGTCGCGCTGGCTGCCCAACGACCGCGCGGTCGCGGTGCCCTGCGCGCATGGCGACGCGAAGCAGCAACCTTATACCCGCGCGATCGCGCGCGACGCGGGGTGGCAGTGGCGCATCCCGCTCCAGCATCGCATCGGCAACGGCTATGTCTATTGCTCGCGCTTCATCGACGACGATGCGGCCGAGGCGGCGCTGCTCGCGCGCCTCGACGGGCCGGCGCAGGCGGCCCCCAACCGGCTGCGCTTCACCAGCGGCAAAAGGCGCAGGATGTGGAACCGCAACGTCGTCGCCCTGGGGCTCGCCGCGGGCTTCATGGAGCCGCTCGAATCGACGAGCATCCACCTCGTCCAGTCGGGCATCTCGCGCCTCCTGAACCTGCTCCCGGCGGGCGCACCCGACCCCGCGCTCGTCGCCGAATATAACCGGCAGAGCGACTTCGAATGGGAGCGCATCCGCGACTTCATCGTCCTCCACTATAAGGCCACCGAGCGGTCCGACACGCCCTATTGGCGCGAGCGCGCGGCGATGGACATTCCCGATACGCTGGCCGCGAAGCTCGACCAGTTCCGCGCGCAGGGGCTGATCGTGCGCGAGCACGAGGAACTCTTCACCGAGCCCGGCTGGTTGCAGGTGCTGATCGGGCAGGGGGTGAAGCCGACCGCCTGGCATCCGCTCGCCGACACGCTGAGCGAAGCCGACCTCAAGGGCTTTCTCGACACCAACAAGCTGGTCATCGAACGCGAGGTAGCGGCGATGCCGTCCTATGACACCTTCCTCAAGAGCCTGTCCCCCGCCGGAGTTGCCGCATGATCCGCAGCCTCATCACGCTCGCGCTGCTGCTCGCGCCGCTGCCCGCGGCCGCGCAGGAGGCCGATATCGCCGCGGTGCGCGCCCGCGCGCCGACCGACGAGCTCGTCTATTTCGTGCTCCCCGACCGCTTCGAGAACGGTGATGCCAGGAACGACCGGGGCGGACTCAAGGGCGACCGGCTCGCAACGGGCTACGACCCCGCCGCCAAGGGTTTCTACCACGGCGGCGATCTCGCCGGCCTGACCAGGCGGCTCGACTATATCGCGGGGCTGGGCGCGACCGCGATCTGGTTCGCGCCGGTGTTCAAGAACAAGCCGGTGCAGGGGCCGAAGGGCGACGAGAGCGCGGGCTATCACGGCTATTGGGTCACCGATTTCACGCAGGTCGACCCGCATTTCGGGACCAACGCCGAATTCAAGGCCTTCGTCGACGCGGCGCACCGGCGCGGGATGAAGGTCTATATGGACATCATCACCAATCACACCGCCGACGTCATCCGCTATGCCGAGGGCGAGGCCGAGGGCTATACATATCGCAGCCTCGCCGACTATCCCGCGTCGCGGCGCGGCGGGATGAAGGGCGCGGCGATCAACCCCGGCTTCGCCGGCGACCACGACCCGAGCCCCGACAATTGGGCCAAGCTCACCGATCCGTCCTTCGCCTACACCCCCGTCGTGCCCAAGGGCGAGGAGACGATGAAGGTTCCCGCCTGGCTCAACGACCCGATCCATTATCACAACCGCGGCAACAGCGACTGGGTCGGTGAATCGGCGCTCTACGGCGATTTCGCGGGGCTCGACGATCTCGCGACCGAAAGCCCGAAAGTGGTCCAGGGCTTTATCGATATCTACGGTCGCTGGATCGACGAGTTCGGCCTCGACGGCTTCCGCATCGACACCGCCAAACATGTGAACCCCGAATTCTGGCAGGCCTTCGTCCCCGCGATGCAGGCGCGCGCCAGGGCGAAGGGCATCCCCAATTTCCACATCTTCGGCGAAGTCTATATCGACGCGGTCGATCCGGGCGGGCTCGCCTGGCACACGCATGCGGCGGGGCTGCCCGCGGTGCTCGACTTCGCCTTCGCGCGCGCGACGATCGACGCGGTGAGCGGCACCAAAGGCACCGCCGACTTCGCGCGATTGTTCGACGGCGACCTGCTCTACAAGGGCGGCGCGCGCGCCGCGCTCGAACTGCCGACCTTCCTCGGCAACCACGACATGGGGCGCTTCGCGATGTTCGTGAAACAGGCGAACCCCGGCGCGAGCGAGGCCGAACTGCTCGCGCGGGTGAAGCTGGGGCACAGCATGTTGCTCGCGCTGCGCGGCGTGCCCGTGATCTATTATGGCGACGAACAGGGCTTCGTCTCCGACGGGGGCGACCAGCTCGCACGCGAGGACATGTTTCCCTCGCAGGTCGTGGTGTACAATGACAACGACCTCATCGGCAGCGACGCCACCACCGCCACCGCCAATTTCGACACCGGCCATCCGCTCTACCGCCATATCGCCGAGCTCGCGGCGGTGCGCCGCGCGAACCCGGCGCTGTCGCGCGGCACCACCAAGGTCCGCTCCTTTTCGGAAAAACAGCCCGGGCTGCTCGCGCTGTCGCGCTTCGACCCCGACAGCGGGCGCGAGACGGTGGTCGCGTTCAACACCTCGGCGGCGCCGATCGCCGCCAATATTGCCATCGATATGAAAAACGCGCGCTTTACCGCGCTCCATGGCGACTGTCCGGCGGCGCCCGCGGCGCCGGGTAGCCTTCATCTTTCCCTCCCCGCCTTCGGCACGATCATCTGCCAGGCCAGCGAATAAGCGACGCCAAGTGACGACGAACCAGTCCCTCCCGAAGCCCGATGTCGCCTCCGCGCCCGCCGCCCTGCCGTGGTGGAAGGGCGCCGCCATCTATCAGATCTATCCGCGCAGCTTCGCCGATTCGAACGGCGACGGCATCGGCGACCTCGCGGGGATCACCGCGCGGCTCGATTACATCGCCAGCCTCGGCGTCGACGCGATCTGGCTGTCGCCCTTCTATCCCTCGCCGATGGAGGATTTCGGTTACGACGTCGCCGATTATTGCGATGTCGACCCGATCTTCGGCACGCTCGCCGATTTCGACGCGCTGGTGGCGAAAGCGCACGGTCTGGGGCTCAAGGTCACCACCGATCTCGTCTTCGCGCACACATCGGACCGCCACGCATGGTTCGCGACAAGCCGCGCGAGCCGGGAAAATGCCAGGGCCGACTGGTATGTCTGGGCCGATGCAAAAGACGACGGGTCGCCGCCGACCAACTGGCAGTCGGTGTTCGGGGGCCCGGCGTGGACATGGGACGCGCGGCGCGGCCAATATTATATGCACAATTTCCTGAGCAGCCAGCCGCAACTCAACGTCCATAACCGCGAGGTGCAGGACGCCCTGCTCGACGTGGTGCGCTTCTGGCTCGACCGCGGGGTCGACGGCTTTCGCATCGATGCGATCAACTTCTCGATGCACGACCCGCTGCTGCGCGACAACCCGCCCGCGCCGCCGTCGAACAAGCCGCGCACGCGGCCCTTCGATTTCCAGCAGAAGATCTACAACCAGTCGCACCCCGACATCGCGCTCTTCCTCGAACGCATCCGTGCGCTGACCGACCGATATGAGGGTGCCTTCACGGTGGCCGAGGTCGGCGGCGAGGATGCGACACGCGAGATGAAATTGTTCACCGCGGGCGAGCGCCGGCTGAACAGCGCCTACGGCTTCAACTTCCTCTACGCCGACGCGCTCACCCCCCGGCTGGTGCGCGAAGCGGCCGATCAGTGGCCCGACGCGCCGGGCGTGGGCTGGCCGAGCTGGGCGTTCGAGAATCACGACGCGCCGCGCGCGCTGTCGCGCTGGGCGGTCGAGGGGGTCGATGGGCAAGCCTATGCTGCGATGAAGATGGCGCTGCTCTGTGCGCTGCGCGGCAATATCATCCTCTACAATGGCGAGGAGCTGGGGCTGGGGCAGGTCGATATTCCGTTCGAGCTGGTCAAGGATCCCGAGGCGCTCAAGAACTGGCCGCTGACCTTGTCGCGCGACGGCGCGCGCACCCCGCTGCCGTGGGTCGCGGGCGCGCGCCACGCGGGGTTCAGCGACGGCGACCCGTGGCTGCCGGTCGGCGAGGCGCATGACGCGCTCGCGGTCGACCGGCAGGAAGCCGATGCCGGCTCGATGCTCGCGCTGACGCGCCGCCTGCTCGCGCGGCGCGCCGCCAGCCCCGCGCTGCGGCTCGGCGCCAACGCGCGTTGGGTGACCCAGGGCGACCTCCTCGGGTTCGACCGGGTGGGCGCGGGACAGCATCTGCGCTGCCTGTTCAACCTCGGTGCGGAGACGATCGACGTGGCCGGACAGGGCGCGGGGCGCGTGCTGCTCGCGCTCAATGGCGCCGACGAAAAGATACTGCCGCCCGCGGGCGTGCTCTGGATCGAAATGGAAGAGACGAAATAATGCGTAGCCTGATGTTGTTCGCCGCTGCCGCCGCGGCGGTCCCCGCCTTCGCGCAGTCCGCGCCCGCGCCGGTCACTGCGGCCTCGCCCGACGGTGCGCTCGTGCTGACCGTCGCGACCGACAACGACCAGCGCCCGACCTGGTCGCTGTCGCGCAAGGGGCAATTGCTGATCGCGCCGTCGAAGCTCGGCTTCATCCTCGCCGATCGCATCGGCCTGCAGCGCGGCTTTGCGATCGAGAGCGTCGAGCGCGCGAGCGGCGATGCGACCTGGGAGCTGCCGTGGGGCGAGCGGCGCTTCGTGCGCGATCGTCACAACGAGCTGCTCGTGCGCTTCCGCCAGAACGACAGCTGGGGCGGTCACCTTTTGAACGTCCGCTTCCGCCTGTTCGACGACGGCATCGGCTTTCGCTACGAGCTGCCCGAGCAGCCGGGGCTGACCACCGCCAAGATCGCCGACGAGATCACCGAGTTCGACATCGCCCCTGCGGGCACCGCCTGGTGGATTCCGGGCGGCGAGTGGAACCGTTACGAGCAGGTCTATCAGGAGACGCCGATCGAGGGCGTATCGACCGCGCACACCCCGATGACGATCCGGCTCGCGGACGGCACGCATCTGGCGTTCCACGAGGCGGCGCTGGTCGATTATGCCGGCCTATGGCTGAAGCGCGCCGAGGGGCGCAAGTTCCGCGCGACGCTGTCGCCGTCGTCCGAGGGCCCGCGCGTCGTCCGCGACCTGCCCTTCGCGACGCCGTGGCGGACGATCCGCATTTCGGACGACGCCGCGGGGCTCGTCGAGAGCGACCTCGAACTCAACCTCAACGAACCGAACAAGCTCGGTGATATGAGTTGGTTCAAGCCGATGAAATATGTCGGCATCTGGTGGGGCATGATCCGCGGCGACTGGAGCTGGGCCGAGGGGCCGAAGCATGGCGCGACCACCGGGCGCACGAAGGCGGTGATCGACTTCGCCGCGAAGCACGGCTTCGGCGGCGTGCTCGTCGAGGGGTGGAACAAGGGCTGGAACGGCAACTGGTTCGGCCATGGCGACGAATATAGCTTCACCGAAGCGACCCCCGACTTCGATCTGAAAGGCGTCACCGACTATGCCCGCAAGAAGGGCGTGCAGCTGATCGGGCACCACGAGACGGGGGGCAATATCGCGGTCTATGAGGCGCAGCTCGACGCGGCGATGAAGCTCTATGGCCAGCTTGGCGTCGGCACGGTCAAGACCGGCTATGTCGCGGACGCCGGCGGGATCATCGCGCCGGGCGCCACGCCGGGCGCCACGCGGATGGAGTGGCACGACGGCCAGCGCCAGGTGCAGCACCATCTGAAGGTCGTCGAGACCGCCGCGAAATACAAGGTCGCGGTCAACCCGCACGAGCCGGTGAAGGATACCGGCCTCCGCCGCACCTACCCCAACTGGGTCGCGCGCGAGGGCGCAAGGGGTATGGAATATAATGCCTGGGGCGCCTTCGCAAACGGGCCCGAGCACGAGCCGACCCTCGTCTACACGCGGATGCTGTCGGGGCCGATGGACTTCACGCCGGGGGTGCTGAGCCTCGAAGGCGCGAACAAGGCGCCGCTGGCGTCGACGCTCGCAAAGCAGCTGGGCCTTTATCTCGCCATCTATTCGCCGATCCAGATGGCCGCCGATTTCCCCGAGAGCCTCGCCGCGCATCCGCGCGAACTCGACTTCATCAAGCGCGTACCCGCCGACTGGGCCGAGAGCAGGCTGATCGCGGGCGCGGTCGGCGACTATGCGATCTTCGCGCGCAAGGACCGGGCGAGCGCCGACTGGTATGTCGGCGGGGTCAACGACGGAACCGCGCGGACGCTCGACCTCGCCTTCGATTTTCTCGAACCCGGCAAGAGCTACACCGCGACGGTCTACAAGGACGGCGAGGGCGCCACTTATCTGACCGACGCGCGCCACAGGATCGCCTATGAGACGCTCAAGGTGAAGAAGGGCGATACCTACAAGCTCTGGCTCGCGCCCGGGGGCGGCGCCGCAATCCGGCTCGCGCCCGGAAAGTGAGCGACGGAAAATGACTGATACGCCGCCCTTCCGCATGGTCGTCCTCGGCGGCGGGACGGCGGGGTGGATGACCGCGTGCCTGTTCGCCAGACAATGGGCGGGGCGCGCGGCGGTCACCGTGATCGAATCGCCCGAGATCGGCATCATCGGCGTCGGCGAGGGCTCGACCCCGCAATTGAAGGCCTTCTTCGACACGCTGGGCATCGCCGAAAGCGAGTGGATGCCCGCGTGCGATGCGACCTACAAGATCGGCATCGGCTTTACCGGCTGGGGCGGCGCCGGCGCGCCGGGCTATTTCCATCCCTTCCCCGCGCCGCTCGATGTCCATAGCCAGCCGGCCTTCGTCCATAATGCGGCGCTGCGCCGCGGCGGGGTCGACGTGCCCGCGCATCCCGACGCTTTCTACCTCGCCCCGCGGCTCGCGGCGGCGGGGATGGGGCCGCACTCGTCCGAGAGCTTTCCCTTCGAGCTGAGCTACGGCTATCATTTCGACGCTTACAAGGTCGGCGCTTTCTTGCGCGACCATGCGGTGCGGCTCGGCGTCACCCATCTGCCGCGCAAGGTCAAGGACGTGCGCGTCGGCGGCGAAGGCGCGGTCGAGGCGCTGGTGCTCGACGGCGGCGAAGCGGTCGAAGGCGATTTCTTCGTCGACTGCTCGGGCTTTCGTGCGCTGATCGCCGAGGGCGCGCTGGGGGCGAAATTCCTGCCCTTCGCGGACAACCTCTTCAACGACCGCGCGGTGGTGATGCCGACCCCGCATGCCGAGGGCGCGCCGCTGCCGATCGCCACCGGCAGCACCGCGATGGCCGCAGGATGGCGCTGGACGATCCCGCTGACCACGCGCGTCGGCAACGGCTATGTCTATTCGAGCCGCTACATCGACCCGGCCGATGCCGAGGCCGAACTCCGCGCCGCGCTCGGCGTCGGCGACGAGGTCGCGGCACGGCACCTCCCGATGAAGGTCGGGCGCCTCGCCGAGAGCTGGACGGCCAATTGTCTCGCGATGGGGCTGGCGCAGGGCTTCATCGAACCGCTGGAAGCGACCGCGCTGCACATCGTCATCGCGACCGCGCAGGAATTCATCGCGGCCTTCGAAGGCGGCGGCTTCACCCCGCAGCACCGCGCCGTCTTCAACGCGCGCATCGCTGCGCGCTACGAGGGCATCCGCGACTATATCGTCGCGCATTATCGCATGAACCGCCGTGCCGACGCGGGCGATTATTGGCGCGACGCCGCGGCGATGGAGGCGCTGTCCGACGACCTGAAAGCCATGATCACGGCCTGGTTCACCCGCGGCGACATCGATGCGGTGATCGCCGAGCGCGGCATCGGCGCCTATTATGGCAGCATCAGCTGGCACTGCCTGTTCGCGGGCTATGGCGTCTTCCCCGACGCGGCGCGGATGCGCGCGGCGGCGCCCGGCGACGGCGCGGCGGACATGGCGGCAATCGGCGATTTCCTGCGGCGCGCGGCGCTAAATTTCGGGCCGCACCGGCCGCCGCGCTGACGTGTCGGGCGGCCCGTAGCTGAGGGAGCCGACAGGTCGGACTATTTTGTTTCGCGCAAAGGCGCAAAGGCACAAAGGCACGAAGAGGGCGTGCTGGCGGCGACGCCGCCTCTTCCATCGACGCGGTGCCGTGACGCGGCGATAATCAGTGCGACCTTGCGGTCGTGGCCGGCCTCTTCGTGTCTTTGCGTCTTCGCGCGAAATTTATTGCGCTGACGGGGCGGAGTTGGGGCCCCGGATCAAGTTCGGGGTGACGGTGCAGGAAGGGGTAAAATGAAATCCTAGGCATAGCGTCCCATCATCCCCGCCCGACCATCGTTTACGCCAACTTTACCAGTGTTGTTGCATGACATTTACCAATGTTTGCGACTGGGGATACATGATGGACAGCATGCGCGGACTGCTTGCGGGCAGCCACGGCCAGGACGATGGTGCGATCGATTCGCCGCCCGCCGTCGGGGTCGACGAACGGCGGATGCAGGTGCGCGCCTATAATTATTGGGCGTCCTTGCTGTCCGACCGCGCCTATCCTTCGGTCGACGACCTCGACCTCGACCATCTCGACGATTTCGGCCCCTATTCGGTGTTGCTCGATTTCACGTCGGGAATCGAGAATCCCGGGCTGTCCTTCCTCGGCGACAAATTGCGCGCCGAGTCGCAAATCGGCGAGGACGTCCAATATATCCGCGAGGTTCCCGGGCGCTCGTTGCTGTCGCGGCTGACCGACCATTATCTGCAGATCATCGCCAACCGCGCGCCGATCGGATTCGAGGCCGAATTCGTCAACGATCGCGGCACGACGATCATGTACCGCGGCATCCTGCTGCCCTTCTCGTCCGACGACGACACGATCGACTTCATCATGGGGGTGATCAACTGGAAGGAAGCCGCGCCCGCCGCGCAGGAAGAGGAATTGCAGCTGTCGGTCGAACAGGCGCTGCGCGGCGCCGCGCCGCTTACCGCCCCGGTACCGGTATGGGCCGACGGCCCCGACAGCGAACATATCGACGACGAACCCGCGCCGGGCTTCGGCGCCTTCGCCGATGCCGACGCCGCGCTCGCGCTGCCGGTCGAGGACGGGCTCGACGTCGGCGCCGAACTGGGTGCGGGCGCCGGCCTCGCCGACTGGCTGGCGCTGGCGCGCGAGACCGCCGAACGCGCGCTTGCCGCCGACAGCCGCAGCCGCAGCGCGCTGTATCAGGCGGTCGGGCAGGCGTGGGACTTCGCGCTCGCCGCCGAGGAAGCGCCGGAGGAGTTCGCCGAACTGCTCGCCGACGCCGGGCTCAAGGCGCAGGAACGCGCGCCGATGACGCCGCTGGTCAAGCTGGTGTTCGGCGCGAATTATGACAAGACGCGCCTCGCCGAATATGCCTGCGTGCTGGGCCATGCGCGCGAAGAGGGTCTCGGGCGCGGCGAACTCGCGCGCTATCTCGACGCCTATCCGGGCGGCCTCAAGGGGCTGGTCAAGGACGAGCGC
Source organism: Sphingomonadaceae bacterium 3R27E2-A (assembly GCA_005503165.1). Taxonomy (GTDB): domain Bacteria; phylum Pseudomonadota; class Alphaproteobacteria; order Sphingomonadales; family Sphingomonadaceae; genus Sphingopyxis. The sequence goes on along the minus strand of SCNT01000053.1, from coordinate 14,661 downwards.
GCGAAGCGCAAGCCCGCGAGGCCGGCGGCCAGGCCCGACGCGGCGCTCGACACGCTGCGCAGCGCGCAGCCCGCGGTGATCCTGGAGCATGATGCCGGCGATGCCGAATTCGTCATACTGATCGCGAAAGCGATGCCCGGCGGCCACATCGGCATCGTCGCCAAGGCGGCCGAGGACGAGGCGCTGCTCGCGAGACTGGTGCGCCACGCGGCGGTGATTACGGGTTGAATTAGTCCTCCCTGTCGCGAAGCGATGGGGAGGTGGCAGCGGCGAAGCCGCTGACGGAGGGGCGGCAACGCCGACGTCGCTTGCCGCTCCACCATTCGTTTCGCGAATGGTCCCCTCCCCCATGGCTTGCGGCCAAAGGGAGGATCAAGGCTCACGTAACAGACGAACCAAGATTTGAAATAATTTTGCGTGGAGCCCGTACGGGGGGTTGAGCCGCGCGCGCGACAGGCGCATAGGGGCGGGCAGCGAACGGGCCAGCCACCCCCCGGCACAGGCCCGCCTCATCGGGAAGCCTGAACCCTATGCCCCAGAAGATTGCCGAAACCGCCGAAGCCGAAGTCGAGGCCGCGGCGGCCGCTCCCGTTCCTGCGAAGATCGCCAGGGCCTATCAGGCCGCATTGAAGGACAGCGCGCTGCCCGGCGAGGGCGACGACCTCGACGCCGCGGCGCTGAAGGAGGCGGGCGAATTCGCCGCGCGCGCCTCGCTCGCGCGCACGCCTGGCACCCCGTCGCTGCTGCTCGAGCCGATGGCCGCCGACGGCACCGACCGCCGCATGCGCCTCGCGGTGGTCAACGACGACATGCCCTTCCTCGTCGATTCGGTGTCGCAGATCGTCGGCGCGCAGGGGCTGGTGATCCACCGCATCCTGCACCCCGTTGTCGCCGCGGCGCGCGACGCGAAGGGCGCGCTGACCGGCGCCGCGGCCGCGACCCCGGGCTGCGAAGGCCGCGAATCGGTGATCTATATGGAACTGGAGCGCGGCGACGCGCGCGCCCGCCGGCGCCTGCTCGACGGGCTCGAAGGCGCGCTCGCCGACGTCCGCGCCGCGGTCACCGACTGGAAGGCAATGCGCGCCGCAATGCTCGCCGACGCCGCGATGCGCGTCGAAGGCGAGGGCGCCGAGCTGCTGCGCTGGTTCGAGGGCGGGGCGATGACCCAGCTTGGCCACGAATGGCGTACGCGCAGCGGCGCCGTCGAACAGCCGCTGGGGATTTCGGCGAGTAGCGCAAGCCAGCTCCTGTCGCCCGCCGCGCTGGACGCGGCCTTCGCCTGGTTCGACGGCGGCGGCCATTCGCCCTTGCTGATCAAGTCGAACCGCCTGTCGGCGGTGCACCGCCGCGTGCTGCTCGATCTGGTCATCGTACCCGAGATGAGGGGCAAGACGGTCGAGAAGCTCTCGATCCACGCGGGTCTGTGGACCAGCGCCGCGCTGTCGACACCGCCCGCCAAGGTGCCGATGCTGCGCGCGCAGCTCGATGCGCTGATGGAGAAATTCGGTTTCGACCCGGCGGGGCACGCCGGCAAGGCGCTGGCGCACGCGCTGACCGCGCTGCCGCACGATCTGCTGATCGCGTTCGACGCGGCGTCGCTCGAAGACCTCGTGTTGACGTCGATGTCGATCACCGACCGGCCGCGGCCGAAGCTGGTGATGGTGCGCAGCGCGCTCGGGCGCCACCTGTTCGCCTTCGTCTGGCTGCCGCGCGACGAGGTGTCGACCGGGCGCCGTATCGCCGTCGAGGCGATGCTGGTGCGCGAGGCGCGCGCGGGCGTGATCGGCTGGACGATGGTGCTCGAGGACGGCGGGGCGGCGCTGCTGCGCTACACGCTCGACCTGCGCAGCGGCGGGGTCGTTCCCGACGCCGACAAGCTCAACGCCCAGCTCGAACAGATGGTGCGCGGCTGGTTGCCCGAGGTCGAGGCGGCGCTGGCGCAGCGCGGCGATCCGGGGCGCGCGGCGGCGCTGGCGTCGCGTTTTGCGCCGCTGTTCCCCGCCAATTACCGCAACCTCTACAATCCCGAGGAGGCCGCGCGCGATATCCTGCGGCTGCGCGATCTCGACGCCGAAAAGCCGCGCAGCGTGCGGCTGGCAAAGAAGAGCCTCGACGGCGACGACCGGCTGCGGCTCAAGGTGTATAGCGCGGTCGGCCCGCTCGCCCTCTCTGACGTCGTCCCCGCACTCGAACATTTCGGTTTCGAGGTGCTGGAGGAGATCCCGACGGCGCTCAATGCGGCGCGGACGTCCGGCGGCCTGGCCGATGAAAGCGAGGGCGACCTGCCCGCAGTGATCCACGACTTCACATTGCGCCTGCCCGCACATGTCGACGAGACCGCGCTCCTCCCGCATGTCGAGACGATCGAGGCGGCGATCGCCGCGGTGCTCGACGGCCGCGCCGAGAATGACGCGTTCAACGAGCTCGTGATCGTCACCCAGACCGATCCACAGGCGATCGTGTGGCTGCGCGCCTGGTTCCGCTACATGCGGCAGGGCGGGTCGAGCTACGGCATGGACACCGTCGTCGCGGCGCTGCGCCACGCGCCCGATTTGACCGCGGCGCTGGTCGAGCGCTTCTGCGCGCTCCACGATCCCGCGAAGCACGACGCCGACCGCGCCGCCTTCCTCGATGCCGAGATCCAGGCGGGGTTTGCCGCGATCAAGTCGATCGACGACGACCGCATCCTCCGCCTCTTTCACGCGGTGATCGGCGCGACCTTGCGTACCAACGCCTTCGCTCCCGCCGCGCAGGAAGCGCTGGCTTTCAAGATCGATTCGAGCAAGGTCCCCGGCCTCCCCAAGCCTTTGCCCTGGCGCGAGGTGTGGGTCTATTCGCCGCGGGTCGAGGGCGTGCACCTGCGCGCCGGCCCGGTGGCGCGCGGCGGGCTCCGCTGGTCCGACCGTCGCGACGACTTCCGCACCGAGATCCTGGGCCTCATGAAGGCGCAGCGGGTCAAGAACGCCGTCATCGTGCCGACCGGCGCGAAGGGCGGCTTCTATCCCAAGGCGCTCCCCGACGTGGCGCTCGACCGTGACGCCTGGTTCGCCGAGGGCACCGAATGCTACCGCATCTTCATCCGCTCGCTCCTGTCGATCACCGATAATCTGGTGGGCGGCAAGGTCGTGCATCCGAAGGGCGTCGTGATCCACGACGGCGAGGATCCCTATTTCGTCGTCGCCGCCGACAAGGGCACCGCGACCTTCTCCGACGTCGCCAACGCGCTCGCGATGGAGCGCGACTTCTGGCTCGGCGACGCCTTCGCGAGCGGCGGGTCGAAGGGTTATGACCATAAGGCGATGGGGATCACCGCCAAGGGCGCGTGGGTCTCGGTCCAGCGCCACTTCGCCGAACTGGGCGTCGACGTGCAGACCGACACCATCCGCGTCGTCGGCTGCGGCGACATGTCGGGCGACGTGTTCGGCAACGGCATGCTGCTGTCGAAGGCGATCAAGCTGGTCGCGGCGTTCGACCATCGCCACATCTTCCTCGACCCCGATCCCGATCCGGCGAAGAGCTGGAAGGAACGCGAGCGGATGTTCAACCTGCCGCGGTCGAGCTGGGACGATTATGACAAGAAGCTGATCTCGAAGGGCGGCGGGGTCTTCCCGCGCAGCCAGAAGAGCATATCGCTCACCCCCGAGGTACAGGCCGTACTCGGCCTGTCGCAGGCCGAGATCGACCCCGGTTCGCTGATCTCGGCGATCCTGAAGGCGCCCGCGGACCTGCTCTGGTTCGGCGGCATCGGCACCTATGTGAAGGCCGCGAGCCAGAACAATGCCGAGGTCGGCGACCCCGCCAACGACGCGCTGCGCGTCGATGCCGAGGACCTGCGCGTGAAAGCGGTCGGCGAGGGCGCGAACCTCGGCGTCACGCAGGCGGCGCGCATCGCTTTCTCGGCGCATGGCGGGCGGATCAACACCGACTTCATCGACAATTCGGCGGGCGTCGACTGCTCGGATAATGAGGTCAATATCAAGATCGCACTCAACCGCGAGATGGCCGAGGGCCGCCTCAGCCAAGAGGACCGCGACGCGCTGCTCGTGCGGATGACCGACAATGTCGCGGCGCTGGTGCTCGAGGATAACCGGCTCCAGGCGCTCGCGCTGTCGATCGCCGAAAAGGGCGGCTCGGCGGCCGTGCCGTCGCTGGTGCGCGTGATGGAGACGTTCGAAGCCGCGGGCCGGCTCGACCGCAAGGTCGAGGGGCTGGCCGCGAACGACGAGCTCCTCCGCCGCTCGGCCGAGGGGCGCGGACTGACGCGGCCCGAGCTCGCGGTGCTGCTCTCGACCGCCAAGCTCGCGTTGCAGGATGCGATCGAGCATAGCGATCTTGCCGACGATCCGGCGCTCGCGAGCGACCTCGCCGCCGCCTTCCCGGTCGAGATGCAGCGCGACTTCGCGGCTGCGATCGCCGACCACCAGCTGCGCCGCGAGATCATCGCGACCAAGCTCGCCAACCGCATCGTCAACCGCATGGGCGTCGTCCATCCGTTCGAGCTGGTCGAGGAGGAAGGCTGCTCCTTGGGCGACGTCGCCGCGGCCTTCGTCGCGGTCGAGCGCCTGCTCGGCATGCACGATATCTGGGCGTCGCTCGACACCGCCAAGATCGACGAGGCGATCCGCTTGTCGTTGTTCGCCCAGGCGGCGTCGGCGATGGCCTCGCAGATCGCCGACCTCTTGCGCGCCGCGCCGGGCAAGGCCCAGCCGGGCCCGCTCGTCGCGCGGCTCGAGCCCGGGGTCGACCGCCTGATGGCGGGGGTCGACGGGTTGCTCAGCCCCTCGGTCAAGCGCCAGTGGGACATGCTGAGCCAGCAATTGCTCGACGCGGGCGCCCCCGAGGCGCTGGCCTCGTCGGTCGTCCGCCTGTTCAAGACCGACGGCGCGATCGGTATCGTCGATCTTGCCGAACGGCGCGGCGACGACGAGATCGCGGTGACGCACGCGTTCACCCATCTGGGCGAAGCGCTGGGGCTCGACTGGGCGCAGACGCTGGCGGCGCATATGAGCCCCGCCGATCCGTGGGAGCGCCTGCTGGTCAACAGCCTCGCGCGCGATTTCCAGCAGATGCGGCTGACCTTCCTCGCCGGCCTGCCCGCGGGCGACCTCGACGCGGCGGTGACCAAGTGGCTCGCCGAGCAGGCCCCGCGCGTCGCACAGTTCCGCGCCACGGTCGACCGCGCGCGGACGATCCCCAACCCCAACGGCGCGATGCTATCGCATATCGCCGGGCAGGCGCGCGGGCTGCTGGGGCGGTAATCTGAACACGCTCTCCCCTTCAGGGGAGGGGTTTTAGGAAAGCCGTTCCGCATGCCCTATCAACCGCGCGTCGCGATCCTCGTTCCGGCGGCCGATTATGAAGAGAAATGGCAGCCCGCCTTCGCGCGCAAGGCGCTCGCGCTCGCGGGTGCGGGGCTCGCGGTCGAGCAGCGCGTCTGGGGCGACCCCGGCGACCTCAAGGGCTTCGACCTCATACTGCCGCTCTTCGCCTGGGGCTATCAGCGCGACGTGCCCGGCTGGTACGCCTTGCTCGACCGGCTCGAGGCCGAGGCGGTGCCGGTGGTCAACCCGGTCGCGGTCCTGCGCTGGAACAGCGACAAGGCCTATCTTTCCGAACTCGCGGCGAAGGGCGTCGCGGTGGTGCCGACCGTCGAGGTCGCGGCGCTCGACGCGCCCGGTCTGGCCGAGGCGCGCGCAAAGCTCGGCGCCGACGAGCTGGTGGTAAAGCCCGCGATCTCGGGCGGCGCCGACGGCACGCACCGCATCGCGGCGGACGCCGGGGTGCCCGCCGACGCGCTGGGGCAAAGGCGGCTGGTGCAGCCGCTGATGCCCGGCATTCTGACCGACGGCGAGTTCTCGCTCTTCTTCTTCGACGGCGTCTTCAGCCACGCGATCGTCAAGCGCCCCGCCGCGGGCGACTTTCGCGTGCAGGAACAATTCGGCGGCCGTGAGACCGCATGGGACGCGACCGCCGAAGCGCAGGCGCTCGCCGTCGCGGCGCTGGCGGCCGCCCCCGCGCCGCCCATTTATGCGCGCGTCGATATGGTCGGCGATGCGGCGGGCAAGCTGCACATCATGGAGCTCGAACTGATCGAGCCGTCGCTGTTCCTGCATTTCGCTGAGGATAAAGGCGCGGCTTTCGGGAAAGCGGTGGCGGGGGCGACCCATCGTTGAAGAGCATTTGATTCCGATCCGGCTCACGATATCATCGGAGCGGCTGATGCGGATTGACTGATCCTCCCCGTGGCGAAGCCATGGGGAGGGGGACCGCTCGCGAAGCGAGTGGTGGAGGGGCCTTGCAACGGCAGCGCCATTGCCCCTCCGTCAGCGGCTGCGCCGCTGCCACCTCCCCATCGCTGCGCGACAGGGAGGATCAACGATGCCCCCGCCACAACCACTGCCGGATCGCCGAGGTCAAATTCGGCGGATCCTCCGCCTCCATCCGTTCGACGTCGATGCGCGCGACGAGCGCGTTGATCGGCAGCGCCTGCCGTGCGGCTTCGGCTTCCAGCGCGTCCCAGAAGACCGGCTCGAGGCTGATCGAGGTCGGGTGGCCGGCGATCGTCACCGAGCGTTTGACCGGGGGGTGATAGGGGGCGGCCATGGCGGTAGCATAGGCCTGTGCCGCGAATCGGGGTACGAATTATTTGGGGGTGACCGGGTTTTGGAGGGGGCCTAGTTTATCGTCGGACGGACAAGGATCGAACGACGTGACGACAGCCGGAATCCAGGCGCTCACCGAAAAGGAGAAGGAGACGCTGCGCCTGCTGGTCAGCGGCTATGACGCCAAGTCGATGGCGCGCCACCTGGGGTTGTCGGTGCACACGGTCAACGAACGGCTGCGCGACGCGCGGCGCAAGATGGCGGTGTCGAGCAGCCGCGAGGCGGCGCGCCAGCTGCGCGAGATCGAGCATCGGGACCCCCAAATCCTCGGGGACAAGGCATTGGGGGAAGCCGCCGCGTCCCCCGGCGTGGAACAGATATCGGCATCAGTCGAGGCGCGCCGCATGGGGCGGCCGCTCGGCTGGATAGCCGGAGGTTTGTTCATGTCCTTTGCTCTCGCCCTGGTCGCTTTCGCGTCGCTGTCCGGAAGCGCCGATACCCCCGCCGCGGCCCCCCCCACCGCTTCTGCCCAAAGCCCCGCGGTCGCGGCGGCGCTGGGCTGGCTCGCGCTGGTCGACAAGGGCGACTGGAACGCCAGCTGGGAAGCGACCGGCCAGTCGTTCAAGGCGCTCAACACCGCCGAGACCTGGGCGCGCGTGGCGCGCGAGGTTCAGGGGCCGCTCGGAGCGGTGAAGGCGCGCGTGCTGCTCAGCGAAGAGACGGTGCCCGCGCCGCCCTATGGCTATCAGATGGTCAGGTTCCGCACCGATTATGCAAACAAGCCGGGCGCGATCGAAACGCTGTCGCTGGTGCGCGAAGGCGGGAGCTGGCGGGTGGTCGGCGTGACGGTGGAGTAATCCAAACTCGCCGCCCCTCTTCCATCGTCATTCCCGCGAAGGCGGGAATCCAGCTTCTTGCTGCGCCAGCTGGGACGCGCGGACGGTTGATCCTAGACCCTTTGCGTTCTTTGCGCCTTTGCGCGAACCAAATTATTTCGCGCGAAGACGCAAAGACACGAAGAAGAAAATGCTGGATCCCCGCCTTCGCGGGGATGACGGATAGAGGGTACGGGGAGGCGAGGTTAGCCTCCCCGCCACCGTCAATACATGTGTTGGCCGCCGTTAATCGACATCGTCGAGCCCGTCACAAACCCCGCGTCCTCGCTGCACAGGAACGCCACGCCGCGCGCGATCTCGTCGGCCTGGCCCAGGCGCCCGACCGGGATCTTCGCGACGATCTTTTCCAGCACCGGCGCGGGGACCGCGGCGACCATGTCGGTGTCGATATAGCCCGGCGCGATCGCGTTGACCGTGACGCCCTTCTTGGCGCCTTCCTGCGCCAGCGCCTTGGTGAAGCCGTGGATGCCCGATTTCGCGGCGGCATAATTGACCTGGCCGTACTGCCCGGCCTGCCCGTTGATCGATCCGATGTTGACGATGCGGCCCCAGCCGCGCTCGACCATGCCGGGAAAGCAGGCCTTCGCCATGTTGAAGCAGCCCCCGAGGTTGACGCGCATCACATCGTCCCAGTCGTCATAGCTCATGCGGGCGAGCGTGCCGTCGCGGGTGATGCCGGCGTTGTTGACGACGATGTCGATAGGGCCGAATTCGGCCGCGATCGCCGCGCAATTGTCGAGGCACGCCTGATGGTCGCCGACGTCCCATTTGCGCGCGGCGATGCCGGTGCGCTCGGTGAATTCGCGGGCCTTGTCGTCGTTGCCGGCATAATTGGCGATCACCGTCGCCCCCTGTTCCTGAAGCTTCAGCGAAATCGCTTCCCCGATGCCGCGGCTGCCGCCGGTGACGATTGCGATGCGTGCCATATCTTGCTCTCCCACAGGGCCTGTTTGCCCCTGATTAGGGCGCGCGCCGGGCCGCCGCAAGTTGACCGTTACGTCAATCGCACAGCCGATGCTCCCCTCCCTGCTTGCAGGGAGGGGTTGGGGGTGGGTGCGCGTCTGCGCGCTGAAACAGACTGCAAACTTTGTGTAAAAAGCCCCGGTCGGGGCATCGAGCCCCGCCCGACGCTGGACCCTCCCCTGCCCCCTCCCTTTCAGGGAGGGGAAATCCTAGTTGCTCAGCTCGACGATCGGCCTGTCCCAGCGCCCGGCGGCGAGGTCGGCCTTCCGCATCGTCAGCACCAGATGGTCGACGTCGCCGAAGGTCCAGCTCATCAGCCCGCTGGTCGGCAGTTCGAGCAGGGTCGCGTGGCTTTCCTCGTCGTAACCGTGGACGTAGCGGAAGGGGATGTGGCCGATGCTGGGCATCTCGCGCGCCGCCAGCTCCTGCGCATAGGGTTCGAACACCGCGCGCGCCGCCTCCGACAGCGTCTCGGGGTTCGCGGCATAGGCGTGCTTGGCATGGTCGAACCAGATGCTGTGATAGTCGTGAACCCACAGAGGCGCGTCGGGATGATGCTGCGTCAGCGGCAGCGTCAGGCTCTCGATCAGCTCGGCGCCGGGGCGCTCGGCGGGGTCCTTGCGGCGGATGACCTTGGCCCATTCGATTGCCTGCAACGCGTCCATCACCGCAGCCGAATCGGTCGCAGTGAAAGCCATTTTGGTTGCGCTATCGCGGACGATGTCGATGATCTCCTCGGCGCGGAAGCGCGCGACATGGTTGGCGGCGCGCGCGGCGGCCGCGGCGTCGCGCAATTGCTCGAGCGACGCGCGCATGTTGACGAGACCCTCGCGGCCGAGCGGGTCCTTCTCGCCGTCGTCGTGCTTGGCCAGGCGGCGCTCGACGCTGGCGAGCTGGGTGTCGATCGGCGACGGGCCGTCGACCTCCTTCCAGTAACGCTCGATGCGCATCGCGAGGATCTCCACCATCGCGAGCATCGAGGGCCAGTCGAACGGATGGAAGGCGGGGTCGGCGACATCGTAGCCGAGGCGGTAGAGGCGGTGCCCGGGGCCGTCGTCAACGCCTTCCACCGCATCGCGCGGATCGGGATCGCCGGGGCGCACCGCCACGAGGTCGACCGGCCATTCGGGAAAGGCCGCGCGCGCGAAGGGCATCAGGTCGCCGAAGCGCAGCCCGCCGTGCGGGGCGAAGAAGCTGCCGCCGGGATCAAGCGGGTGCGGCGGATCGACCGGATCGCCGGCCTCCTGGACATGGACGAGCGCGGCGTCGCCGTCGCGCGGGTGGATGAACAGCGCCAGGCTGCCGCGGCGCGGGCCGAGCCCGTCCCAGATGTCGGCGGGCAGGTCGGCGCACGCGATCTGCGCAATGAACTGGCCGGGGACTTCGCGGATCTGCGGCCAGGCCGCGCCGGGATCGAGCCGCGGGCGGCCGCCGAGCCAGCTGGTGTGCGCTTCGCCCGTGCGCGGCGGGATTTGCGGCACGAGGCGGACCGCAACGCGTTCGGCGGTGCGGCGCTCGATCAGATCGGCCTCATGTTCGACCTCGGCGACCAGCGATTCGAGCATCCGGCTGACCATCTCGCGATCGGCTTCGGTCGGTTCGGCGGGCACCGGCGGCGGCTGGCGTTCGTCGACGAGGAGGTCGGCCGGGGCGCCTAAGGTGGTTTCGGGCGCGGTTTCGAGGGGGGTGCGGCCGCTGACCCGCGCGAGCCTCGAGGCCGATATTTCGACGGGTTCCTCGGCGATGCGCTCGCGCTCGCGGTCGCGGCGCGGCAGGCTCGGCAGACGGCTTTCGCGCGGCGCACCGGGCACGCGCGGGGTCTTGGGCGCCCCGGGCTGCGCGGGGCCGCGGCGGCGGCGCCAGACGACATAGACGACGAGCAGATAGGCGAGCGTAACGCCCGCCAGCATCAGCATCGCCGATTGCACCTGACTCATCGCATACTCCCAGAGACTCGCGGCTGAGCCTAGAGGAATAGGTTAAACAGGAGGTAAGCGAATGCCCGGTCAGGCCCAGCCCGCGAGTTCGCGGCGGACAAGCGCTTCGAGCATCGCGAGCCCGGGCGCACCGTCGTTGAGGCATGGCATATAGGCGAAATGCATGCCCCCCGCGGCTTCGAACTGCTCCTTGCCGCGGATCGCGAGTTCCTCGAGCGTTTCGAGGCAGTCGGCGGCGAAGCCGGGGGCGAAGATCGCCACGCTTCTGCCCTCGCTGCCCAGCCGTTCGAGAACCGCATCGGTCGCGGGTTCGAGCCATTTGGCGCGGCCGAAACGCGACTGGAAAGCGACCTCGACCGGGCGGCCCAGCGCTTCCGAAAGCAGGCGCGCGGTCTTCCGGCACTGGCAATGATAGGGGTCGCCGAGGTCGAGCGTGCGCTGGGGCATGCCGTGGAAGCTGGCGAGCAGAACATCGGGCACGAAATCGAGCGACGCAAGGCCGGTCTCCACCGAAGACTTGAGCGCATCGATATAGGCGGTGTCGTCGGCGTAGGGTGGCAGAAACCGCAAACTTGGCTGCCAGCGCAATTTCGCAAGATGTCCGTTCACCGCATCGGTCACCGTCGCGGTCGTGGCGCCGCAATATTGCGGATAGAGCGGCGCGATCAGGATGCGGCGGCAGCCCGCGGCGAACATCGCATCGAGCGTTGCGGCGATCGCGGGCTTGCCATAGCGCATCGCATGCTCGACGCGAATTTCCGGACCGAGCGCGACCTGCAGCGCCGCCGCCTGCCGCCGCGTGATCGCGGCGAGCGGCGAGCCCTCCTCGGTCCATACCTGGCTATAGGCGTGCGCCGATTTTTTGGGCCGCGTGGTCAGGATGATCCCGCGCAGGATCGGCTGCCACAGGATTTGCGGGATTTCTACCACCCTCCGGTCGGAGAGGAATTCGGCGAGGTATCGCCGCACCGACGGCTCGTCGGGCGCATCGGGGGTGCCGAGGTTGACGAGCAGCACGCCGACGTGCGGCGGCGCGATCTCGGGATGGTCGGCGGGCCTGCTCATGCAAGCTCGGGGCTCAGCGGGATGCGGCGGATGCGGCGCCCGGTCGCGGCGTAGAGCGCGTTGGCGATCGCGGGGGCGACGACGGGCACGCCGATCTCGCCCAGCCCGCCAGGGTCGCGGTCGCTCTCGACGAATTCGACGACGATCTCGGGCGATTGCGCCAGCCGCGGCAGCCCGAGCTGGCCCAATTTGCGCGCGGCCGCGACCCCGCCGGCATAGTCGGTGGTCGCGCCGACCGCGGCCGCGAGGCCAAAGATCAGCCCGCCCTCGACCTGCTGCCGCGCGATCGCCGGATTGACGAGCCGCCCGGCGTCGACGACCGCGACCAATTGCTCGACCTGCAGCCCCTCGCCGCTCGGCCGCGCGGTCGCCATCAGCGCAATGTGGCTGCCGCGCATCGAATGGCATGCGAGCCCCTGTCCCGAGCCCGAGAGCATGCCCTCCCACCCGCCGATGCTCGTCGCGGTGAGCAGGCAGCGCGCGAGCAAAGGCTGCTGCCCCAGCATCGCCATGCGATAGGAGAGCGCGTCGAGCCCCGCCTTCGCCGCCATTTCGTCGACGAAGGATTCTGTGAAAAAGGCGGTGTAGCTGTCGGCGTTGCCGCGCCAGCGCCCGGTCGGCAGCCCGATGTCCGCGGGGCAGTGATCGACCGCGAGATGCGGGATGGCATAGACCGTCGCCGCGCCCTCGACTGCGGCGGCGTCCGACGCGCCCGCCGCGGCGCGCTGCGCGACGTCGGGGACCTTGTGCTCGAACAGGCGCTCGCGCACCTCGTGCGTCGTCGGCGGCACCGCGATGCGCGCGACCAGCGCGTCGATGCCGCCCGCGGCGTTCAGCGTCGCGACCATGCGCGCGCGCGCCGGCGGGCGGGGGATGTCGCGCATGATCTCCTCGGCGCGCGACCAGGCGAGCTGGACGGGGCGCTGGATGGTACGCGCGATCAGCGCCGCCTGCACCGCGACATCGTGGTTCAGACAGGCGTCGAATGATCCCCCCGCCATCATCGGGAAGAGCGTGACGTCGTTTTCGGACAGCCCCGTCGCGGCGGCGATCGCGGCGCGGCACTGCGCGGGCGCCTGCGTCGCGGTCCACACGCGCAGCCGCGCGCCGTCGGGCGCGGCGGTCGCGGTGCGCGTCTCGATCGGCGCGTGGAGCGCGGGCGCGACGGCGTAAGTGGCGCCTATGCTCGCGCGTCCTTCCATCGCCTCCCCGGGGTCGCCGCGCTTGACGATGCGGTGGCCGTCGGCCCTGAGCGCGGTCTTCAGCGCCTTGTCGATGCCGTCCGAAGAGATCGGCGTCCCTGCGGTCTCGAACACGGGCGCGAATTTGTCGAGCGCGCGGTTGGCGGCCCACCAGTTGCGCGCGACCGCGGCGACCCAATGCTCCTGCTCGACCACATAGAGCATGCCGGGCGAGGCGAGTCCGGCCTTCCTGTCGATGCTCTTCAGCCGCGTCGCGCCGAGCGGTCCCTGGCGGATCGCGGCGAAGACCATGTCGGGCAGGCGGATGTCGCCGGCATAGTTGGCCGATCCGTCGACCTTGGCAGGCAAGTCGAGGCGGATGAGCTCCTGGCCATAGAGCGGGTCGGCGCTCGCGGCGCGATAGACGGGCACGAGCGGCGGCTCGAGCAGCGCCGCGGCGGCGGCGACCTCGGCGAAGCGCAATTTCTTCGCGCCCAGAGTGACGAAGCCGTTCGCGGTGTCGCACTCCTGCCAGTCGGCGTCCCAGCGCCGCGCCGCCGCCATCATCAGCAGCGCGCGCGCCTGCGCCGCGGCGTCGCGGCACGGGCGTTCGAACATGCGCACCGACGACGAATTGGCGGTGAGCATCACCGCGTGGCGCACCGCCCACTCGCGCCGCGCCCAGCGGCGCACGTCGGCGACGGCATCGGGCACGAGGCTGCGCGGGGTGAAGGCAGCGCTATCCTCGTCGACCAGCAGCGTATTGGTATAGAGCGGGCTGATCGGCGCGGTCTCGACCGCGATCGTGCGCCAGTCGGCGCCGAGCTCGTCGGCGACGATCTGCGGCAGCAAGGTGGTGACGCCCTGCCCCATCTCGCACTGCGGGACGATCACGCTGACATGGCCGTCGTCGCCGATCTTCAAAAAGGCGTTGAAGATATGCTCGTCGGGCGCGGCGGTCAGGTTCGGGGCATAGTCGCGCGGCCAGATGCTCCACGCGATCGCAAGCCCGCCCGCGGCGGTCGCGCCGACGAGCAGCGAGCGGCGGCTGATATGCGGCAGGCGCCGCTTCTTCGTATCGATGCTGTCGCGAATGCCCGCCATCGGGGATGCTGATAGGCGGCGCGAGTCGGCGAGGCAAAGGCTTATTCGATCCTCCCTGTCGCGTAGCGATGGGGAGGGGGACCGCGCCCGAAGGGCGTGTCAACGCTTCGCGCTGCCACCTCCCCATGGCTTCGCCACAGCGAGGAGCGATTCAGTCTACCACCCCCACGGCGCCGGCGGCGGGCTCACCGGGCGGTTCCACGAAAAGCCGACCCGGAAGTGCCGCCCTTCGCGCCGCAGCTCATAGGCGAAACCCAGCGGCGTGGCTTCCATCGCCCAGACGTTGGTGTTCGACACGCTGCGCCCGGTTCGCGTGAAGAGCGCGATCGATTCGGCATCGACCGGAAACGCTTGCCGCGTCGCCGTCCCTTCGCTCGCCGTGTCGCCCCCATACATCGTCACTTCGTCCGACGTTCCGTCGGCGTGGCGGTGGTCGTGCTTCAGGCGCAGGCCCGTTTCGGTGCGCGTCACGACCCAGGTGCGCGACCGGTCCCAGCCGCCCTGGGGGCCGAGCCCATCGATGTGGAAGGGAACCTCGATCCGGTCGGCGGTACAGCGGCGGATGTGCATTACCATCGCCTTGCCCTGCATATCGGCGTCGGCCGCGTCATTCGTCTCGATCCGCCCGGCATAGGCCTGCCCGCAACGCGCGGTGAGCAAGGCGAAAAAGGCGTCCTGCGGGTTCGAAGGCGCGGGGGTGGCGGCGCAGCCGGCGAGGGTGGCGGCGAGAAGGAGGAGCGCGGGATTCATCGCGCTCTATTGTGGGAAATCATGTCCGGAATCCAGATAGCGTCGGGTATCGGGCGGTTGCTGCCGTTTAATCCTCCCTGCGGCGAAGCCGTGGGGAGGGGGACCGCCGCGAAGCGGTGGTGGAGGGGCAGCGGCCCGAAACCGACGCTCAAGGCCTCGGCCC
>SCNT01000052.1 GCA_005503165.1 Sphingomonadaceae bacterium 3R27E2-A | reverse complement strand
CGCCTCGACTTTTCCCCCCGCCCCCGCCATAGGCGCGCGCCATGACGACAAGATTCGCCTTTTCGGTCGCCGCGACCGATGGCGCCGCGCGCACGGGCACGATCCGGATGCGGCGCGGCGAGATCCGCACGCCCGCCTTCATGCCCGTCGGCACCGCCGCGACGGTCAAGGCGATGCGGCCCGCCGAAGTCCGCGCGACCGGCGCCGACATCATCCTCGGCAACACCTATCATCTGATGCTGCGTCCCGGCGCCGAGCGCCTGGCGCGGCTCGGCGGGCTGCACGACTTCATGGGCTGGGACCGGCCGATCCTGACCGACAGCGGCGGTTATCAGGTGATGAGCCTCTCCGCGCTGACCAAGCAAAGCGAGGATGGGGTCGCGTTCAAGAGCCACCTCGACGGCTCGCGGCACATGCTGACCCCCGAACGATCGATGGAAATCCAGCGGCTGCTGGGCAGCGACATCGTCATGGCATTCGACGAATGCCCGCCCAACGGCGTCGATGCCAGGCGCGCAGCGGCGAGCATGGAGCGCTCGATGCGCTGGGCGGCGCGCAGCCGCGCGGGTTTCGACGCGGGCGAGGAACATGCGGCGCGCTCGGCCCTGTTCGGCATCCAGCAAGGGTCGCTCGACGAGACATTGCGCGCGCGCTCGGCTGCGGCGCTGACCGACATCGGCTTCGACGGCTATGCGATTGGCGGGCTCGCGGTCGGCGAGGGGCAGGAAGCGATGTTCGGCGTGCTCGACTTCGCGCCGGGGCAGCTGCCCGCCGACAAGCCGCGCTATCTGATGGGGGTGGGCAAGCCCGACGATCTGGTGGGCGCCGTGGCGCGCGGCGTGGACATGTTCGACTGCGTGCTGCCGACGCGATCGGGGCGCAACGGGCAGGCGTTCACGTCGCAGGGCCCGGTCAATATCCGCAACGCCAAGCATGCCGAGGACAAGGGTCCGCTCGACGCCGCGTGCGGCTGTCCGGTGTGTTCGACCTGGTCGCGCGCCTATCTCCACCACCTCGTCCGCGCGGGCGAGATGCTGGGCGCGATGCTGATGACGCAGCATAACCTGCATTTCTACCAGGATCTGATGGCCGGGATGCGCGGCGCGATCGCCGAGGGGCGCTTTGCGGCCTTCCGGTCGAATTTCGAGGATCGCTACCGCAGCGGCGGCGGCTGAGCCCGGCTCAGTTCAGCTTGTTGAGCAGGTCCATCATCGAATCGGGGATCGTCTCCTCGATCGCCGACTCATAGGCGCGGCGCAGGGCGATATTCACGTCCTGCGCCTTTCGGGGCATTTTTTTCTCGGCGTCTTTTCCGGTGGCCTTCCGCTGGGAACCGGTTTCAGACGACATTATCGTGACATCCAATGGACATGGGGCTGTTGCTAACCGCGCGATGAGCAAAGCGCAATGATGCTTTGTTCCTTCCCCATGAAACCAATTTGCGGTTAAATCGTTCCGTGACGGCGCAATAATTTCGGGCGCGGTCGGCGCGTGCGCGGTTCCGGCACGGCCTGGCGCCCGCTTTTGCATGGGTTTCGGGGCAGGCAGCGACCTGTTTTAGGAGGTATTATATGTCATTGGGTCAGGCGATCGCGCCGCATCTTCCCTATCTTCGCCGCTATGGCCGGGCGATTTCGGGAAGCCAGCAGAGCGGCGATGCTTTGGTCGCTGGCCTTTTGCAGACGCTGGTGGCGAACCCGCAAGCGGTCGACACCGGCGCGGACCTGCGCATCCAGCTCTATCGCATGGTGCATGACAATTTCGGGCTGGCGAGCGAACAGGCCGCCGCCGCCGGTGAAACCGCCGCCGCCGACATCGCGATCGCCGACGCGCGGCTCCGCCGCATCCCCTCGCTCGCGCGGCAGGCGCTGCTGCTCACCGCGGTCGAAGGCTTCAGCGAGGACGAGGCGGGGCGGATCATCGGTCGCGACTCGGCGACGGTGCACGACCTCATCGCGCAGGCGTTGGACGAGATCGAACGCCAGACGCGCGCGCGCATCCTGATCATCGAGGACGAGCCGATCATCGCGATGGACATCGAGATGATCGTCCGCGACCTCGGCCACGACGTCGTCGCGGTCGCGACCACCCACGCCGAGGCCGTCGAGGAAGCGCAGAAGCACAAGCCGGGCCTGGTGCTCGCCGACATCCAGCTCGCCGACAACAGTTCGGGGATCGAGGCGGTGCAGGAAATCCTGTCGGACGTGAAGCTGCCCGTTATCTTCATCACCGCCTTCCCCGAACGGCTGCTGACCGGCGACCGGCCCGAGCCGGCCTTCCTGCTGACCAAGCCCTACCAGCCCGCGACGCTGCGCGCGGCGATCTCGCAGGTGCTGTTCTTCGACGAGAGCACGGTTCCGGCCTGAGCAAAAGTGTCGCCCCCGCGGAGGCGGGGGCCGCCATCGGTTTCCGCAGCGTGGCTGAGCAAGGCGACCAGCGGCCCCCGCCTTCGCGGGGGCGACGGATTTTCCGCTACCGGCTTGCCTCCTTCGGCCTCGCGCGCGATAGCCGGGCACAATGACGTCCCAACGCCAGTCCGCGCTCGACCGCCTGACCGCCAACGCCCCGTTCCTCGCGCGGCTCGCCGAAATCCATCCGGGCGACGTCGCGCTCTTCCTCAGCGACGGCGCCGACGCCGCGCTCGCAGCCGTGACGCCGCCGCCGGGCGATGACGACATCATGGCGGCGCTGCGCCACTGGCGCGGGCGGACCGCGCTGCTGCTCGCGCTCGGCGACCTGTCGGGCGAGCATGACGTCGGGGCGACGACGCGGCACCTGTCGGCCTTCGCCGACGCCGCCTGCGACGCGGCGCTCGCCGCCGCCTTCGCCGAACGCACGCCCGGCGAGGAGCCGCGCGGGCTGTCGGTGATCGCGCTCGGCAAGCTCGGCAGCCATGAGCTCAACTATTCGTCGGACATCGACCCGATCCTGATCTTCGATCCCGAGACGATGCCGCGCCGCCAGCGCGACGACCCGACCGAGGCGGCGGTGCGCATCGCGCGGCGGATGACCGAGATCCTGTCGGCGCGCACGGCGAACGGCCATGTTCTGCGCGTCGATCTCCGCCTTCGCCCGCATCCCGAGGTGACGCCGATCGTGCTGCCGGTGAACGCCGCGATCTCCTATTATGAGTCCGAGGCGCTGGCGTGGGAGCAGGCGGCGTTTATCCGCAGCCGGGCCTCGGCGGGCGACCGCGCGCTCGGCGGCGAATTCCTGGCGGCGATCCGGCCGTTCATCTGGCGCCGCAGCCTCGATTTCCGGCAATTGAAGGAAATCGGCGCGATGAGCGACCGCATCCGCGACCATTTTGCCCAGGGGCAGGCGTTCGGGCCGGGCTACGACCTCAAGCGCGGGCGCGGCGGCATAAGGGAGATCGAATTTTTCGCGCAGGTCCACCAGCTGATCTACGGCGGGCGCGATCCGTCGCTCCGCGTGCCGGCGACGGTCGATGCGCTGGCGGCGTTGGCGAAGGCGGGGCGCATCGACGCCGATGTCGCGGCGCGGCTGACCGGCCATTATGCGGTGCTGCGGCGGATCGAGCACCGGCTGCAGATGATCGAGGACCAGCAGACGCATAGCCTGCCGCTCCAGCCCGCCGCGCTCGACGCGGTGGCGCGGCTCGACGGGTACGCCGCCGGCGCGACGCTGCTCGCGATGCTCGAACCCGTCACCGCCGATGTCGCCGCCTGCTACGACCGGCTGGTGCTCGAGCGCGCGGCGACGAGCGGGCTGCCGCGCGACGAGGGCGAAGTTGCGGGCGCATTGATGGCTGCGGGGTTCGAACCGGCCGACCATGCGCTGCGCACGATCGCCGAATGGCGCGGCGGCAAGCTGCGCGCGCTCCGCACCCCCGCGGCGCAGGATGCGCTCGAAACGGTGCTGCCGGGACTGGTCAAGGCGCTCGGCGCGGCGCCCGATCCCGACGCGGCGCTGACGCGCTTCGACAAGCTCGTTTCCGGGCTGCCCAGCGCGATCAATTTTTTCCACCTGCTCGCGGCGCAGCCCGAACTGGCGAAGGTCGCGGTGCGCGTGCTGACGCTCGCGCCGACGCTCGCCGAGGCGCTCGGCGCGCGCGTCGAGCTGATCGAGGGGCTGATCGACAAGCGCGCATTCGAGGCGCCCGCGACCAAGGCCGAGCTGCTCTCCGAATGGGCGCCGGGGCTCGCCGGGCTCGATTACGAGCGGCTGCTCGACCGCGTGCGCGACCGCGTCGGCGAGCGGCGTTTCGCTTACGGGGTGCAGCTGATCGCCGGCGCCAGCGACCCGATGATGATCGCCTGCGGCTATTCCGAACTCGCCGAGGCGGCGCTGCAGGTGCTCGCCGACGCGACGGTCGCCGAATTCGTCGAAGCGCATGGCCGCGTTCCCGACAGCGAGCTGGTGGTGCTCGCGCTGGGGCGGCTCGGCGGGCGCGCGCTGACGCATGCCTCGGACCTCGACCTCATCTATCTCTTCACCGGCGACCATCTCGCCGAATCCGACGGACGCCGCCCGCTCGGCGCGACAACCTATTACAACCGCCTCGCGCAGCGGCTGACCGGCGCGATGTCGGTACCGACCGCGGCGGGCAAGCTGTACGAGGTCGATACGCGGCTCAGGCCGCAAGGCGCACAGGGGCCGCTGGTCGTGACGCTCGACAGCTTCGAACGCTACCAGCGCGAGGAGGCGTGGACGTGGGAGCATATGGCGCTGCTGCGCGCGCGGCCGGTCTATGGCTCGGAGCGCGCGCGCGCCGCGGTACAGCACATTATCGACGCGCTGCTCGCGATCCCGCGCGAGCCGGCGAAGCTGGCGCAGGACGCCGCCGAGATGCGCGACAAGATGGCGGCGCACAAGCCGCCCAAGGGCGCACTCGACATCAAGGGCGGGCCCGGCGGGCTCGTCGATCTCGAGTTCGCGATGCAGGTGACGCAGCTGACGAGCGGGCGCTGCCACGACCCCAATATCGGCTCGGCGCTCGCCTGCCTGCGGGTCGAGGGGCTGGCGCCGACGGAGATCTGCGACGCGCACGGGCTGCTCGCGCGGATGCTCGTCATGCTGCGGCTGACAGCCCCCGAGGGCGAACCCGCGACCCCGGCGGCGCGCCAACTGGTCGCGGCGGCGTGCGGCGAGCCCGGCTGGCCGCAACTGCTTGCCGCGCACGACGCGGCGCGGCAGGAGATCGCGAACTGGTGGGCGTCGATTCGCCCCGATCAGCAGGAGATTGAGCCATGACCCTTGCCGTCGGCGATGCCGTGCCCGCCGTGAAACTGCTCGACGCCGACGGCGCGGCGATCGAACTGGGAGCGCTGAAAGGCGCGCCCTTGGTCGTCTATTTCTACCCCAAGGCCGACACGCCCGGCTGCACCGTCGAGGCGCAGGATTTCACGCGGCTGGCACCCGAATTCGCCAGGCTGGGCGCGCAGGTGCTGGCGGTGTCGCGCGATACGCCCGCGAAGCTGTGCAAGTTCCGCGACAAATACGGGCTGACGGTGCGGCTCGCGTCGGACGAGGACGGAGCGGTGTGCGAGGCGTTCGGGACCTGGGTCGAGAAGCAGAATTACGGGCGGACCTATATGGGGATCGAGCGTTCGACCTTCCTGTTCGGGGCCGACGGCAAGCTCGCGCGGGAGTGGCGCAAAGTGCGCGTGAAGGGCCATGCCGAGGCGGTGCTGGAGGCGGCGAAGGCGCTTTGACCACTTTGGGCGAAGCCGCGCGCGCGGTGCTGCTGACCGCCGATCCGCACGCCAAGCGGCGCGCGGCGCGCGGGCTGGCGCGCGCTTGGCGGCAGGGCGCGCTCGATCATCGCTGCGAGGTGCCGATGCCCGACCGGCCCGCCTGGCCCGCCGAGCCTGAGCTGCTGCCCCCCAACCATATGCCGCGCCGCCGCAAGGGCGGGTCCGACCGCGGGCGGATCGCGATGCTCCACGCGCTCGCGCATATCGAGTTCGTCGCGATCGACCTCGCGGTCGATCTGGTCGGGCGTTTCGGCGGCGAGTTCCCGCGCGGCTTCGTCGATGACTGGATCGGCGTCGCGGCCGACGAGGCGATGCACTTCGCACTGATCGACCGGCGGCTGCGCCAGCTCGGCGGCCATTATGGCGCGCTGCCCGCGCACGCCGGGCTGTGGGAGGCCGCGGAGCAAACGAGCGACGACGCGCTGGCGCGGCTCGCGATCGTGCCGATGATACTCGAGGCGCGCGGGCTGGATGTCACGCCGACGATGATCGAGCGCTTTCGCCGCGGCGGCGACGAGGCGTCGGCGCGAATCCTGGAGCGAATCTACACCGACGAGATTCGCCATGTGAGCGCGGGCACAGTCTGGTTCGAGTGGGCGTGCGATAAGCGGGGATTCGCACCCGCTTCGACCTGGCAAAGCCTCGTAAAATCGCGATTTCGGGGCGCGTTGAAGCCGCCGTTCAACGACTCGGCGCGCCGTGACGCCGGTTTAACGCAAGAATACTACGCCGTTATTGCTTCGTAAGTCCTGCCCCCGCAGACAGGCTGCCGGGCGGATGATCAATCATCCACAAGCAGACTAAACCGGCACCAATGGCCGTTCCGGACCATTGGCGACAAGGCAGATGCGGGGTCGTAAGTGATTAACACTCTTCTGGCGCAGAAGTTTCATTTTGGGCTGATCTTTTGTGCCACGGCGCTGATGAGCGTGACCGCTCCGGCGGCTCATGCGGCGGAAAACAGCGACGCGGGCATCATCGTCCCCGACGAACCCGATGACGACAGCTTCGATGCCGCCGTGCCGCAGGTCGGCGAAGACAGCGAAGCGCGCGCGATCTTCCAGGCGTGGAAGCGCCTCGACACCGGCCTGACGCAGAGCCTGGGCGTCTCGGTCCCGTCGCGCGTGCCGATCCAGAACATGTCGCTTTCGTCGTCCTATGGCATGCGCGTCCACCCGATCACCGGCAAGGTCGCGCGCCACAACGGCATCGACATCCCGGCGCCGCACGGCACCCCGATCTACGCCACCGCCGACGGCATCGTCGGCCGCGCCCAGCGCCTCGGCGGCTATGGCAATTATGTCGAAATCGAACATGGCAATGCGATCCAGACGCGCTACGGCCATATGTCGTCCTACATCGTCCGCCCCGGCCAGCAGGTGAAGAAGGGCGAGATCGTCGGTTATGTCGGCTCGACCGGCCGCTCGACCGGCAACCACCTCCATTACGAAGTCCGCATCGAAGGCGCGCCGGTGAATCCGATGCCCTTCTGTCGCCAGGACAGCATGGCGATCGCCGCGATCACCGGCGACAAGCTGGCGATGGGCGGTCCCGAATAAGCGAACTTCCAGGGTCGGAGAGGATAGGGCGCCCAACGGTCAAGCCGGGGCGCCCTTTTTCATGGGGCGGTTTCGGGCGCAACCCGACCTTCATACCGTCGTCATCCTGAACTTGTCTCAGGGTCCGCGGCCCGGCGTTTCGTTCGGCGCAGCGCCCGACGAGGGCACCGGCCCTGGATGCCGAAACCCGCTCAGCGTGACGAGAATTTCCAGTGCGGCTGTCCGCCTTCCTTGCGGAAGATCAATCGCTGAAGGGGTCGCGGATCAGGATCGTGTCTTCGCGCTCGGGGCTGGTCGACACCAGCGCGATCGGGGTTTCGATCAGCTCCTGCACGCGCTGGATATATTTGATCGCCTGCGCGGGCAGGTCGGCGTAGCTGCGCGCACCCGCGGTCGATTCGTGCCAGCCGTCCATTTCCTCGTAGATCGGCTCGACCTCGGCCTGGTCGGCGGCGTGCGCGGGGAAATAGTCGAGGATCTTGCCGCGCAGACGGTAGCCGGTGCAGATGCGCACCTTGTCGAAGCCGTCGAGCACGTCGAGCTTGGTGAGCGCGATGCCGGTGACGCCCGAGACCGCGCAGCTCTGGCGCACGAGCACCGCGTCGAACCAGCCGCAGCGGCGCTTGCGGCCGGTGACGGTGCCGAATTCATGCCCGCGCTCGCCGAGCCGCTGGCCGATCGCGTCCTCGAGTTCGGTCGGAAAAGGCCCGCTGCCGACGCGCGTCGTATAGGCCTTGGCGATGCCGAGCACGAAGCCGACCGCCGAGGGGCCGAGGCCCGAGCCCGCCGCCGCGGTGCCGCTCACCGTGTTCGAGCTGGTGACGAAGGGATAGGTGCCGTGGTCGATGTCGAGCAGCACGCCCTGCGCGCCCTCGAACAGGATGCGCGCGCCGGCCTTGCGCACCTTCTTGAGGCGCTTCCACACGGGCTGGGCATATTCGAGCACATAGTCGGCGATTTCGGCGAGGTCGGCCTTGAGGCGTTCGCGGTCGATGGGGGGTTCGCCGAAACCTGCCCGGAGCGCGTCGTGGTGCGCGGTCAGGCGGTCGAGCTGGGGTTCGAGCTTGTCGAGATGCGCGAGGTCGCAGACGCGGATCGCGCGGCGGCCGACCTTGTCCTCATAGGCGGGGCCGATGCCGCGGCCGGTGGTGCCGATCTTGCCGGCGCCCGCGGCGGTTTCGCGGAGGGCATCGAGGTCGCGGTGGAAGGGCAGGATCAGCGCGCAATTGTCGGCGATCGCGAAATTCTCGGCGTTGATCTCGACCCCCTGGCCGCGCAGCTTGGCGATCTCGTCGCGCAGCGCCCAGGGATCGAGCACGACGCCGTTGCCGATGATCGACAGCGTGCCGGTGACGATGCCAGAGGGAAGCAGCGACAGCTTGTACACCTGCTCGCCGACGACGAGCGTATGGCCGGCGTTGTGGCCGCCCTGGAAACGGACCACGGCGTCGGCGCGGCTGGCGAGCCAGTCGACGATCTTGCCCTTGCCCTCGTCGCCCCATTGCGACCCGATGACGGTGACATTTGCCATGATGCTGTCCTGCTGGATTGGCCGCTTTTTGGCCCGGCGCGGCCTTAGCGGATTTGGCCGCAGAGGCAAGCTCGGTGGGACGTTATTGCGACAAATACGGGCTAGATGTGCTGCCGGTTCGGATAGCGGAGGTTGTTGCGATGCGGGGACGGCGGATGATGACGTGGGCGGCGGTGGCGGCGTTCGGGGCGGCGAGTGTGGCGGCGACCGGCCCCTTTGCGGAGGCGCGCGAGCGGCTGCGCGACCGGATCATGCAGCGCATGGGCGCCGACAACGCGCCGAAGGTGCCGGGGAGCGAGACGATCGCCTATGGCCGCGATCCGCTGCAATCGCTCGACGTCTGGCGCGCGAAGGATGCGAGCGGGCCGGCGCCGCTGGTGGTCTTCGTCCATGGCGGCGGGTGGAAGCGCGGCAGCAAGGACAATGCGACGGGGCGCTTCAAGGCCGAACATTATCCGCAGTCCGGTTATGCCTTTGCGTCGATCGACTACCGGCTCGTGCCCGCGTCGACGGTCGAGCAGCAGGCGGAGGATGTCGCGCTGGCGGTGAAGGCGCTGATCGGCGACGCCGAGCGGCTGGGCATCGACCGGCGGCGCATCGTGCTGATGGGGCATAGCGCGGGGGCGCATCTGGTGGCGCTGGTAGGGGCCGACGAGCGCTATCTGAAGGGCGTGGGCCTGTCCTTCGCCGATATCGCGGGGGTCATCCCGATCGACGGCGCGGCTTATGATGTGCCCGCGCAGATGAAGGACGGGCCGCCAGTCATGCAGAAGACCTATGCGCAGGCCTTCGGCAGCGATCCGGCGCGGCAGGCGGCGCTGTCGCCGACGCGGCACGCGGGGGCGCCCAATGCGCCGGCGTTTCTGTTGCTTTATGTGCAGCGGCCGGACGGCGTGCGGCAGGCGAAGGCGCTCGGCGCGGCGCTGGCGGCGGGCGGCTCGCGGGTGGAGCATGGCAGCTTTCCCGGCGAGGGGCTGCAAGGGCATGCCGAGATCAACCGGCGACTGGGGGATAGGAGCTATGCGCCGACGGCGACGGTCGATGCGTGGTTGAAGCGAGTGTTCGGGGCGTAGGTCGGCCTTGGGGTGGGGAGCAGACGTTCTTAATCCTCCCTGCGGCAAAGCCGTGGGGAGGGGGACCGCCCGAAGGGCGGTGGAGGGGCCGATGCCATAAACGTCGGTTCAAGGCCGCCGCCCCTCCACCATGCTTCGCATGGTCCCCCTCCCCATCGCTGCGCGACAGGGAGGATCAAGACGGCAACTAACGCCCGAAACCCGTCAACCGTGCTCTCGGGCTTGACCCAGGGCCCGCCTTTTCCTTCAAGCGAGGCGGGCCCCGAAGCCGGGGGCAACGTTCAAAGAGAGATACCCGTATGACGAACCCCGATGCCCCCTATCACGCCCATATCTATTACGACCCGGCCGAGCGGCCTGCTGCGGTCGCGCTGCGCGACGCCCTCGCGCGCGATCCGGCGATCCTGTTCGTCGGCGCGATGACCGACGGGCCGGCGGGACCGCATCCGGTCGCGCAATATGAGGTGCATTTCCTGAAGGCGCACCGCGAGGCCGTGGTCGCGGCGATCGGGGCGACGGGGCTGCGCGCGCTGGTGCATCCGCTGACCGACGACGATCTGGCCGATCATACGAGCCTCGCCGAATGGATCGGCGAGCCGGTCGAGCTCGATGTGACGGTGCTCGATCCGCCGGGGGTGAACCAGGGGATTCCGCGGTTCGGGAAGGCGGATTTTTAGCTTGGGCTTTTGAACCCCGTTCGTATCGAGCGAAGTCGAGATACGCTTGGGCAGCCTATGCAGTCGCGTGTCTCGACTTCGCTCGACACGAACGGATTTTAGGTGTGGTTCAGGCCTCGACCGGGCCGTCAGGACCCAGCACATGGCCGCAGCCCAGCGCGCGGGCATCGTCGGTGTCCGCCAGCGCCGCCACCGTCTGCCAGCCGTCGGCGCGCAGGCTCGCCGCGAGTTCGGCGTCATGGCCGAGCGGCAGGAAGATGTGGCGGTCGGCGACATCCTCGGCGCCGAGGCCGTCGTCGATCAGCGGGTCGGGGTAGAGCGAGAAACCGACCGCCGATTCTTCGTGATCCTCGCCGACCGGGATCGCATAGCCGCCGCCGCGGCCGATCGCGTCGCCCTGGCCGGGGACGAAGATCTGGAAGCCGAACCAGCTCTGATAGGCAAAGCCGTGGCGCTCGGTCGGGTCGAGGGTCAGCGACACGCGGCCGCGGATCGGGGCGGCGATGGCTTCGAGCGCGTCGATGCGGCTCGTCAGGACACCGCCGGTATCGAAGGCGCGCAGGTCGGCGATCGCCTGGTCGAAGGGGCCGGTGGCGCGGAGCAAGGGGAGATAGGCGGCGGCGCCGATGCGGACGAGCGCGCCGGCATCCTTGGCGTCGAGTTCGTCGCGCAGCGTCTCAAGGCTGGCGTCGACCGGCAGCGACGCGGCGAGCAGGTCGACCGCGTCGGGCAGGGTGAAGTCGATCGTGGCGGGGCCGATGCCCGCGGCGTCGAGCGCGTCGATCGCGACGCCGACGATCTCGCGCGCCGCCGCCACGCCGTCGCTGCCGATCAGCTCGGCGCCGACCTGCAGCATCTCGCGCGCGGGGCGGAGCTGGCTCGCGCGCAGTTTGACGACCTGGCCGGCGTAGCAGAGGCGCAGCGGGCGCGGCGCCCGCGCGAGCAGCGAGGTCGCGATGCGGCCGACCTGGCGCGTGATGTCGGGGCGGAGCGCGAGGGTGCGCTGCGACACCGGGTCGGTGAAGCGGAGGAGGTCGCGCGCGCTGCGGTCGTCGTCGCCGCCGAGCGTCTCGCGGAACTCGGCGAGCGGGGGCGACACGCGGCCGTAGCCGTGCGCGCGCATGGCATCGACGAGCGCGCGCGTGACGCGCGACGCCGCCTCGGCCTGCTCAGGCAGGCGGTCGCGGAGGCCTTCGGGCAGCAGGGCGGGGGTGCGAGGCATGGTGGGGCCTTTAGGCGGGTGGCGAGGGGAGTTCAACAAGACTCCCCTCCCGCTTGCGGGAGGGGTCGGGGGAGGGCCTGTTTCAGAACAGAGCCCGGCCCTCGACATGCCCTCCCCCTAACCCCTCGCGCAAGCGGGAGGGGGACTGGGCTGCTCAGAACTTCAGACCCTTCACCGTCTTCACGCCCGGCAGCTGGCAGATCTGCCAGAGTAGCGGCTCGGGCAGCGGCGAGTCGAGGCTGAGCAGCAGCACCGCTTCGCCGCCCGCGGCGCGGCGGCCGAGGTGGAAGGTGCCGATGTTGAGCCCAGCGTCGCCCAGCGTCGTGCCGATGCGGCCGATGAACCCGGGGGCGTCCTCGTTGACGATGTAGAGCATATGGCCGTCGAGGTCGGCCTCGACCTTGATGCCGAACATCTCGACGAGGCGCGGATCGCCGTTGCTGAACAAAGTGCCCGCGACCGAGCGGTCGCCCGCTTCGGTGGCGACGGTGACGCGGACGAGCGTGTGATAGTCGCCGTCGCGGTCGTGGCGCACTTCGCGCACATCGAGCCCGCGCTCGCGCGCGAGGTGCGGGGCGTTGACCATGTTCACCGCGTCCGAATAGCGGCGCATCAGGCCGGTGAGCACCGCGGCGGTGATCGGCTTGAGGTTGAGCTCGGCGGCGGCGCCCTCGACCTCGATCGAGATGGTGGTGAGGTTGTCGTGCGCGAGCTGGCCCACGAGGCTGCCGAGCTTTTCGGCGAGGCTCATATAGGGGCGCAGCTTCGGGGCTTCCTCGGCCGAGAGGCTGGGGACGTTGAGCGCGTTGGTGATGCCGCCGGTGAGGAGATAGTCGCTGATCTGCTCGGCGACCTGGATCGCGACATTGACCTGCGCCTCGTCGGTCGACGCGCCGAGGTGCGGGGTGCAGATGAAGTTGGGCGTGCCGAACAGCGGGTGGTCGGCCGCCGGCGGCTCGGTCTGGAACACGTCGAGCGCCGCGCCCGCGACATGGCCGCTGTCGAGCGCCTCCTTGAGCGCCGCTTCGTCGATCAGCCCGCCGCGCGCGCAGTTGATGATGCGCACGCCCTTCTTGGCCTTCGCGATATTTTCCTTCGACAGGATGTTGCGCGTCTGGTCGGTCAGCGGCGTGTGCAGCGTGATGAAATCGGCCTTGGCGAGCAGGGTGTCGAGATCGGCCTTTTCGACGCCGAGCTCGATCGCGCGCTCGGGGGTCAGGAAGGGGTCGAAGGCGACGACTTTCATGCGGAGGCCGAGGGCGCGTTCGGCGACGATGCTGCCGATATTGCCGCAGCCGATCAGGCCGAGCGTCTTAGAGGTCAGCTCGACCCCCATGAAGTCGTTCTTCGGCCATTTGCCCGCCTGCGTCAGCGCATTGGCCTCGGGGATCTGGCGCGCGAGCGCGAACATCATCGCGATCGCATGTTCGGCGGTGGTGATGCTGTTGCCGAAGGGCGTGTTCATCACGATGACGCCCTGCTTCGACGCCGAGGGGATGTCGACATTGTCGACGCCGATCCCGGCGCGGCCGACGACCTTCAGGTTCGTGGCGGCGGCGAGGACGTCGGCGGTAACCTTGGTCGCCGAGCGGATCGCGAGGCCGTCATAGGCGCCGATCATCGCGATCAGCTCGTCCTTGGTCTTGCCGGTGATGACGTCGACGTCGATGCCGCGTTCCTGGAAGATCGCGGCGGCCTTGGGGTCCATCTTGTCGGAAATCAGAACTTTGGGTGCGGTCATGGTATCAAACCTTCCGTGTGCTCCCGCGAAGGCGGGAGCCCGGCTCCCGATGCTTGCGGAATGAAATGGCAGGAGATGGGTCCCCGCCTTCGCGGGGACACACTGAAATTACTTGAGCGTGGCGTAGGCCCAGTCGAGCCACGGGCCGAGCGCTTCGATATCGGCGGTGTCGACGGTCGCCCCGCACCAGATGCGAAGCCCCGGGGGCGCGTCGCGGTAGCCCGCGATGTCGTAGGCCGCGCCCTCGGCCTCGAGCAGGCCCGCGAACTTCTTGATGAAGCCCTCGTCGGCGCCCGCGACCGACAGGCAGACCGAGGTCTTCGAGCGGCTGGCGGGGTCGGCGGCGAGGTGGCTCAGCCAGTCGCGGTCGGCGACGATCTTGTCGAGCGCCGCGGCATTGGCGTCGCTGCGCGCCTTCAGGCCGTCGAGCCCGCCCAGCGATTTCGCCCATTCGAGCGCGAAGATCGCGTCCTCGACCGCGAGCATCGACGGGGTGTTGATCGTCTCGCCCTTGAATACGCCTTCGGCGAGCGCGCCCTTGCTGACGAGGCGGAACACCTTCGGCAGCGGCCAGGCGGGCGCGTAATTCTCGAGGCGTTCGACCGCGCGCGGGCCGAGGATCAGCACGCCATGACCGCCTTCGCCGCCGAGCACTTTCTGCCAGCTGAAGGTCGCGACGTCGATCTTGTCCCACGGCAGGTCGTAGGCGAACACGGCGCTGGTCGCATCGGCGAAGGAGAGACCCTCGCGGTCGGCGGCGATCCAGTCGCCGTCGGGGACGCGGACGCCGCTGGTGGTGCCGTTCCAGGTGAAAAGCACGTCGTTCGACCAGTCGACCTGGCCCAGGTCGGGAAGCTGGCCGTAGTCGGCGCGGATCACCGTCGGGTCGAGCTTGAGCTGCTTGGCGGCATCGGTGACCCAGCCCTCACCGAAGCTTTCCCACGCCAGCGTCGTGACGGGGCGGGCGCCGAGCATCGTCCACATCGCCATTTCGAAGGCGCCGGTGTCCGATCCGGGAACGATGCCGATGCGGTGCGTATCGGGCAGCTGCAGCATCTCGCGCATCAGGTCGATGCAATAGGCGAGGCGCGTCTTGCCGATCTTGGCGCGATGCGAGCGGCCTAGCGATTCGGTGCTCAGTTTTTCGGGGGACCAGACCGGCGGCTTGGCGCAGGGACCGGAAGAAAAATAGGGGCGCGCAGGGCGCACCTGCGGCGTCGTCACTTCACTCATATAGTCTCTCCTTGCAGAGAGCTCGCGCGGCGTTGGGACCGCGTGGCCCGGCGCCGCGTTTAGGGTCGAACAAGAAACTGTCAAACAAAATGCTTCGACCGGGCGAAATTTTCGACGAGCCGTGGCGATGGTTTGCGACTTGTTAACCATGGTGTCGGTAATTTGACGCCATGGCGAAATCGCGTTTTCCCTGGCACAGGACGCTCGTCGCGGTCGCGGCGGCGCTGTCGCTGTCGGCGTGCTTCGGCGCCCCCGAGGTGATGAAGAGCGGCGGCGGCAAGAAGCCCGTGGCGAGCACGCCGAAGCGGCCGCAGATGACGGCGGCGCCGTCGTTCACCAGCCCCGAGGCGCAGCAATGCGCGGTCGACCTGAAGCAGGCGGGGGTGAAGTTCACCCCGCTGCCGAACCAGGATCATGGCGGCGGGTGCAGCTCGATCGATTCGGTGAAATTGCTCGACATCGGCACGCCGGTGTCGGGGCTGGGCGCGATGACCTGTCCGCTGGCGAAGAATTTCGCGGCCTGGGCGCAATATGCGGTGCGCCCCGCGGCGCGCAAATATTTCGGGCAGGAGGTCGTCAAGATCGAGACCTTCGGCACCTACAGCTGCCGCAACATCTATGGCGGGCGCTCGGGGCGGCTGTCGCAGCACGCTTACTCGAACGCGATCGACGTTTCGGGCTTCGTTCTCGCCGACGGGCGGCGGATCATGCTCGACGGCGGGTGGAAGGGCGACAAGGCTTCGCAGGATTTCCTGCGCGCGCTGCACAAATCGGCGTGCCGGCGCTTCGGGACGGTGCTGAGCCCCGATTACAACGCGGCGCACTACAACCACTTCCATATGGATATGAGCGGCAACGGTTATTGCCGCTGATCTATTCGATCCTCCCTGTCGCGAAGCGATGGGGAGGTGGCAGCGCGAAGCGCTGACGGAGGGGCAATGGCGCTGACGTTGCTGGCCCCTCCACCATTCGCTTCGCGAACGGTCCCCCTCCCCATGGCTTCGCCACAGGGAGGATCAAGAAGGCGCCCAGTCTTGGCAAAGTCATGCGGAGCGGGTAGCCGTGCGCCGATGACAGAAGACAAACAACCCCATCGTTCGCGGTTCCACAAGGCCAAGGACGACGCGCAGTTCGCCCAGCAGGCGGTTTCCACCCCCCAGACCCAGAGTTCGGCCTATCGCCTGGCGTTCCAGGACACCGAGTTCCTGCTGCGCGAGGACCTGCGCCCGGTGCGCTTCCAGCTCGAACTGCTCAAGCCCGAGCTGATGCTCGACGAGGCGAAGATCGAGTCGATGCTCGTCATCTATGGCTCGGCGCGCATCCCGGCGCCGGACAAGGCGCAGGAGGTGCTCGACCTCGCGCGTTCGCCCGAGGAAAAGAGGATCGCCGAGCGGCTCGCCGCCAAGTCCAAATATTATGACGAGGCGCGGGGGCTCGCGCGCCTCGCGAGCCAGGTGCCCCCCGACAAGAACGGCTGCCGCCACTTCGTCGTCTGCTCGGGGGGTGGGCCGTCGATCATGGAGGCCGCCAACCGCGGCGCCGACGACGAAGGCAAGGAATCGGTCGGGCTCAACATCGTGCTGCCCCACGAACAGGCGCCGAACCGCTATGTGACCCCGGACCTCAGCTTCCAGTTCCACTATTTCGCGCTGCGCAAGATGCACTTCCTGCTGCGCGCGCGTGCGGTGTGCGTGTTCCCGGGCGGCTTCGGGACCTTCGACGAGACGTTCGAACTGCTGACCCTGATCCAGACGGGCAAGATCAAGCCGATCCCGATCGTCCTGTTCAGCGAGGAATTCTGGACCCGCGTCGTCAATTTCGATGCGCTGGTCGAGGAAGGCGTGATCAGCGCCCGCGACCTGTCGCTGTTCCACTTCGTCGAGACCGCCGACGAGGCATGGGCGATCATCCAGGATTTCTACGCGAAGGTGGCGGCGTAGGTTTGCCTGATCCTCCCTGTGGCGAAGCCATGGGGAGGTGGCAGCGGCGCTAGCCGCTGACGGAGGGGCCTTGGCGCCGGCGTCGCGGCCCCTCCACCACTCGCTTCGCGAGAGTGCTGGGTCGTCCAGTCCCCCGGACTGGACTTGGATTGCCGGGGGCAATCCAACCCTGCACTCCCTCCCCATCGCTTCGCGACAGGGAGGATTGTTACTTCTGGGCTTCCAGATACAGCAGCAACGCCTTGCGGTCCGCCGGATCGTAGACTCCCGCGAATGCCATGCGGTTGCCGGGGATCGCTTTCATCGGGGCTTCGAGATAGGCATCGAGCGTCGCGGCGTCCCAGACGCCGCCCTTGGCCTTCATCGCCGACGAATAGCTGAACCCCGCGTGCGAGGCGACCGGGCGGCCGACGACGCCGTGGAGGTTGGGGCCGATCCCGTTGGCGCCGCCTCGGTCGATCGTGTGGCACGCGACGCAACGCTTGAAGACCTGCGCGCCCATCGCCGCGGTAGGCTCGACCGTCGCGGCGGGCGCGTCGGCGGTGCCCGCGGCGTCATCGGCGGGCTGGTCGCCCTTGTCGCAGCCGGCGAGCAGCAGCCCGCCCGCCAGCAGGACGGGCGCGAGGCGCATTATTTCTTGGCTTCGGCCGGAGCCGGGGCAGCGGCGGGCGCAGCGCCCGCGGCGGGAGCGGCCGCGCCTTCGGCCGGGGCTTCACCTTCGGCCGGGGCGGCGCCTTCGGCCGGGGCTTCACCTTCGGCCGGAACGGCTTCGGGGGCGGGCAGCGGCAGGTTCGAGCCCATGCTGTTCAGATAGACGATCAGGTTGGCGCGATCCTCGGCGCTGCCGAGGCCCGCGAACGACATCTTGGTGCCGGGCGCATATTTGCTGGGCTTGGTCAGCCAGGCGTCCATGCCGGCGAAGTCCCAGTTGCCGGGGACGCCCTTGAGCGCCGCCGAATAAGCGAAGCCCGGGACATGGCCGTGCGGCTTGCCGAGCGCGCCGAACAGATTCGGGCCGATGCCGTTGGCGCCGCCCTGGTCGATGGTGTGGCAGGCGGCGCATTTCGCGAACACGGCCTTGCCCTTTTCGACGTCGGCCGCGGCGAGCAGGTTCGGAAGCGGGACCGCAGCGGCGCCCCCACCGGAAGCGGATTCGGTGTCCTCGATCGGGAAACCGGGCTTTTCGGGGGCGTGGCTGGCCGACAGCATGCCGGTGCCGATCGACAGGCCGAGCGCGCAGATGCCCGCGAAGAGCACCCAGCCGGCGATGGTATTGTTGCGATTGTCCATGCTTTGCAGCCCCGTACGCTGGCGCCCGCGTGCCGGGCGCATATCTGATTTGGTCGCTCCCTTACTGGCGCGGCGACGGCGGCGCAAGGGGATGAAAGGACTTCGCCGCGGTTGCGTGAACTGTGCGGCCCCGCTATGCGCCGCCGCGCACTTCGGAAGGGCGGACATGGGCAGTTATTCGGCATCGGCGCAGGCACTGGTCGACGAGATGAAGGCGGCGGCGCTGGCCGAGCCCGCGCGCGGGCTGGCCTTTCAGGGCGCGCCGGGGGCGAACAGCGATCTCGCGGCGCGCGAATATGACCCGAACGCGCTGCCGCTGCCCTGCTATTCGTTCGAGGATGCGATCGAGGCGGTGCGCGACGGGCGCGTCGACCGCGCGATCATCCCGATCGAGAACAGCCTGCACGGCCGCGTCGCCGACATCCACTTCCTGCTGCCCGAATCGGGGCTGTCGATCGTCGGCGAGCATTTCCTGCGCATCCGCTACGGGCTGATGAGCCGCGGCCTCGGCCCGGTGACGCGCGCGATGAGCCACGAGCAGGCGCTGGGGCAATGCCGCCGCTGGCTGCGCGCGAACAGGATCGACCCCGTCGCGCACAGCGACACCGCGGGCGCCGCCGCCTGGGTCGCCGACAGCGACGAGGTCGGGCTCGCCGCGCTGGCGCCGCCGCACGCCGCCGAACTCTATGGGTTGAAGCTGCACGAGACCGGGATCGAGGACGCCGACCATAATATGACGCGCTTCGTCGTGCTCGCGCGCGAGCCGCTGGCCGAGCAGCCCGTGGGCGTGCCGCTGATGACCACCTTCGTCTTCGAGGTGAAGAATATACCGGCGGCGCTCTACAAGGCGCTCGGCGGTTTCGCGACCAACGGGGTCAACATGACCAAGCTCGAAAGCTATCAGGTCGGCGGCAGCTTCACCGCGACGACCTTCTACGCGGATATCGTCGGGGCGCCGGGCGAGGAGCGCATCGACCGCGCGCTCGAGGAACTCGATTTCCAGACCAAGACGCTGCGGCTGCTCGGCACTTACCGGCAGGCGCGCGCGAGGAGCTAGCGCGCTTCGAAATGCGTGGCGGGTTTTGCGTCGCGCGTGGTCACCAGATAGTCGAAGCCGAGCAGCGCGAAGCGTGAATAGACCGGCAGCTCGCGCATCGCCTTGCCGGCGAGCTTGTGGCGCAGCGGCGCGAGCGGGATCAGCACATGGCCGGTCGCGGGCAGGCTGTCGATGGCGATCCCCGCAGCGGTCAGGATCGGGCCGACGGTCTCGTCCTTGTACGACGCGACTTCGGTGAAGGCGGCAGGGGTCGGCTTGATATTGCGCACGCTGCCGCCGAGCGGGAGATAGGCGATGTGCAGCGATGTCTTGCCGTTCGCGGCGGCGAGGCCGGGGAGCAGCGAGCCGAGGTCGTAGATCGAGGTCGGGGTGGTGCCGCGGCCGAGATGGTTGAGCCCCATCTTGAGCAGCACCGTCGGCGCGGCGGGCTTCTCGCCCTCGAGCGCGCGGAGGAAATAGCGCTGCATCAGCGCGGCGCGCACCTCGTTATTCTCGAGATAGCGGCCGCTTTCGTTGAGCTGGTAGATTTCGGCGCTCTTCTCGAGCGCCTCGACGATCGCCGTGAGCTCGACGCTGTCCTCGAACCGCGAGCGGAGGTCGGCGAAGTCGGCACGGGTCGCGGTCTGGAGCATGATCCGGTCGAATTTGCCCGCATCGAGTGCGGCCTTGTCGGCGTCGCGCCATTTGCCGAGCAGATCCCTCGTTGGCTGGTCGGGCGCGCGTTCGGCGAGCAGGTCGAGCAGGATCGCGGGCGCGCCGACGAATTCCTGGTCGATGCCCCACAGATGGCGCGGGTCGAAAAGCGCCGCGAGCCGCGCATCTTCGACGTTCGAGAGGAAAGGCATCGCCCAGGGACGGCCCTTCAGCCAGGGGCCGAGACCATCGACGCCCTTGTCGCGGATTTCATGGGCGGTCAGCCGCGCCGAGACCGGGCCCACCTCGACCGCGTGGAACAGCTCGCCCGCGCCGGGAAGCGCCGCGGCGTCGTGGACCAGCGCCATGCCGAGCTCGGGCGGGCCGGCAAAACCATGATCTTCGCCGATCGCGATGAACTGCGTCCCGGGCAGCTCGGCGCGCAGCCGCTCGCCGCCGGGCCCCGCGAGGCCCCCGGGGCCGAAGGCGATGGGCAGGATTTCGACCGGCGCGGGGGGCGCCAGCTGGGCTTGCGCGGCAGCGGCGGGCGATACCGCGAGGAAGATCGCGGCCAGCGTCGTCTGCAGCAGGTTCATGGCGTCCTCCGGTTTTCGCCCGACTGTATTATCTGGTTAATACGATCAAGCGAAAAGAAAGGTTACGTCAGTCGCGGCGGTTGGCGAGCTTGCGCGCGAGCGCGAAGCTTTGCGTCACGAACAGCGTGATGAGGACGCTCGAGACGATCATGCCGAACAGGTCGAACGGCGAGAAATTGGTGCCGTTGATGTCGGCGCCGCCGATCGCCGGCATCAGCGCGGTCATCGCGATCAGCATCAGGCGGAGCTCGGTCGGGCCGCCCGCCATGTAGGAGAGGCGGAATTCGCCGACGACCTTGGCGGCGAGGAAGCTGTGGATCGAGAGCAGCAGATAACCGATCACCCCGAGCAGCGCGACGTCGAAGCGCATATAGGGGCTGAGCCCGATGCTGCCGACCATCAGCAGCGTCGCGAGGCCGTCGACGCTGTGGTCGACGAAATAGCCGTAGGAAGGACGCTCGATGCGGCGCCACCGCGCGAGGCTGCCGTCGAGCGAGTCGCCGAACCAGTTGACGACATAGCCGGCGATCGACAGCGACAGCCAAGCAGGGCCGAGCCAGCTCAGCATATAGCCCATCGCGACCATCACCGCGCCCAGGAAGCCGAGCGTGGTAAGCTGGTCGGGGGTCACCCATGAAGGCAACCGCGCGCAGAGCCAGTTGAGGACGCGGCGCTCGCCGCGCGCGAGGATATTCTGCTGGATGCGGACAGGGGGCGCCTGCCGGGGGTTGCTGCTCATCAAGGGCCTTTCGTCGCTGGCTGTCACATCTGTGTCAGCCAGACGTCACGCGGGCGTCATAGTCGCAATTGTCGGGCGGGGAAAGGGCGCTGCGCGCGGCCGGGCGCCGCCGCGGGGCAAGCGGGCGCAGCCTTGACGGCTCAATCCTGCCAGGGGCCGATCTCGCCCACGTCGCCGATGATGCGATAGCGCACGGCGTCGCCCTGCCACGCGACCTCCCACATCGGCGCGGGGCGCGCCCATTCGCCGATGACGAACAGCGGAATCCGGTTCGCGGCGACGAAGGCGAGGTCGTCGGTGGTCGGGCCGGGGACGACGGTTTCGGAGCGCTGGTGGAGCCGCACGACGGCGAGCGTGCCTGCCGGCGGCGGCGGCAGCGACTGGCGCACCGGCATCGCGAGGCTGCCGCCGATTTCGGGATTGCCGCGATTGTCGCGGGTGAGGAGCAGGATCTTGTCGGCGGTGGGATAGGGACCGCCGACCGGGCGCCCCGCGACCTTGCGCCCGTTGAGCGCGGCGAAGAGGCGCATGTCCTCGTCGGCGATCGCGGGGGCGGCGATTGCGGCGCCCGACGGATCGGAAGTTTCGGCCGCGGCCGGCGGCGAGATATTTTGCAGGAGAGCAGCGAGGATCAATGGAAAGGCCATTCAAGTAAGCTTTAGCGCAAGGGTCATCAGCTTCCGGGCCTCGGTTTCGGGCAAGTCCGGTAAACGGCGATAGAGCGCAAGCCTCGTGGCGCAACGAACTGCGTCCGACGCGTCAGGTTTCGTGAGGCCGGCGGCGAGCGCCGACGCCGCCAGACCCGACTTGGCCGATAGCGCCGAAAGTCCGGCTTCCGTGACGGGTTCGCGAGACAGCGGCGCTCCGGTACCCAGTTCAGGAAGCTTGTTCTGAATGACCTCCAGCATGTGCCCGACATAGCGCGGCGGGATATCCCCCGTTTCGACGTTTCTTGCTGCAAAGCTTTGGGGGTTGCGCAGGAAATCGACGCAGCGCTTGGGATCATCCTGAAGCCCGAGGAGGACGGCTTCGCGCTGCTTCAATTCGTCGACGAGCAGGGGATAGGGGAGGCCCCCCAGATGCAGGAAATATTCCTCGGTAATCATTTCGATCAATTCACTATCGAACGATTCCGGCTCCATCTTGTAGATATCCCAGACTTGGACCATCTCTTGGAAGAATTCGGGATTGCCGGCGCGCAGTGAGGGTACATCCACATCGCTGTCCGGAAAACGGCTCTCGATGAAAGCGCTGATCGCGAGGTCGGGGCTTTCGATATAACGGTACTTGTCGAGAACCTCTTCGGTTGATTGGTCCAAAGCTACCGTCGGTGCCGAATCGGGAAAATCCGATCCTGCGATGCGTGCAAGTAATGTGAACAGAAAGATGCCCAGCATCAACCATGTCCACGGCCCCGGTCCCTTGGTTGCGCCATCCTGGGTCTTCTTTTCCCAACGCTCCACCAGTTCGGGCTGCCAATGTTCCTGCTCGAGCCAGGGATAGTCGCGGCGGATCGTGCCGATCAGATTGGCCATGCGCGGCTTGTCGATCGCGCGCGTCCACAGCGGCCCCTTGGGTTTGCCGCGCGCAAGTTCTATCCACTCGCGATGATAGGCATGGCCGGGGGTCTCGAGCTCGCTGACCAGGCTGTGGCCCTCGTGTGAATTGAACAGCCAGGGGATGGCGGGGTGGATGCCGAGTTCGTGCGCGCGCGTGCCCCATTCGAAATGCTCGGCGATGCGCGGGAAAAAAGCGGCGCCGCGCGGAAAGCGTTCGGCGAGCAGCTGCGCCAGCCAGGTCTCGATCCGCGCATAATGGCCAAGGTCCGCCATGCGGTCGTCGGCGAAGAGCGTGTCGAGATGGCGGTTGATCTCGTCATTGTCGGCCGCCGTCAGCGGCGCTTCGCCGAGGAGGAGATCGACCACGCGCTGAAAGCGGCGGTCGTCGTCGTCGCTATAGGCGACGGTAAAAACCGGGCGTTCCTCGGGTTCGGGGGGATGGTCGGCGGGCGGCGGCGTTTCGGGCGTCGCCGTGCCTTCGGGCAAGGGCGTGCCCAGCCCGAAGTCATCCTCTTCCTCGCCCTCGGCGCGGGGCGGATGCAGGAACTGCCCCGACAGCGCGGCGTCGCGGGCGTCGCGCAATTCCATGAAGGCCTCGGTCGCGGCGTCGGGGTCGAGCGCTTTCAGCAGCCGCGCATAGGCCTCGCGGATCGTCTTGCGGTCGTCGGTCGGCGCGATCCCCAGCACCGGCCAGGGCCAGTGGAACGCGCTCACAGGCGCTGGTCCTTTTCGAGCTCCTCGAGCGCCGTGGCGAAGGCGGCGCGCGCGGGTTCGATCGCGCGCGGATCCTGCGTTTCGAGCACGCCCTCGAAATCGAGCAGCATGCGCCCGATATGCTCGCGCCGTTCGTCGATGAACTCCTCGTAGAGCCGCGCGGCCCAGCCGACGACATATTGATTCTCGGCCATGTCGCGCGGGTGGGTCTTGAGCGCGGCGAGCTGTTCGCGGCGGGCCTCGAGCTGTTCGGGGGTCAGCGCATCGGCGTCGTCGCTGATCACCATCGACCGCGTCTCGCCGGTTTCGGGGATGGTCACATCGACGTCGAGCAGCCCCGAGGTGTCGTAGGTGAAGCGGCAGTCGATCGAGACCTGGCCCGCCGGCCTCTTGGGGATCGGGAATTCCATCGTGCCGAGCAGGATGTTGTTCGCGACCTCGCGCGATTCGCCCTGGTAGATGTTGAGCCGGATTTGCGACTGATTGTCCGTCATCGACGAATAATTGTTGGTGCGGCTGATCGGAGTCGGGCTGTTGCGGCTGATGATCGGCGAGAAGAGCCCGCCGCGCAGGCGGCCGTGGCTGTCATATTCGGTGACCTCGACTCCCAGCGTGAAGGGGCAGATGTCGGTGAGGCGCACTTCGTCGAGCGCGGCGTCGCGCGCGACGAGGCCGGCCTGGATCGCCGCACCGATCGCGACGGCATGGTCGGGATGGACGATATGGTTCGGGAATCGCCCGAACATCTTCGTGATCGCCTTGCGCACGATCGGCATGCGCGTCGCGCCGCCGACGAGGACGATGTCGCTGAGCCCCTCGATCCGCAGATTGGAGTCGCGCAGCGAGCGCAGGATCGGGTCGCGCAGGCGGGTGAGCAGCGGGGCGGCCAGCGTCTCGAAGGTCGCCGCGTCGAGCGACAGATCGAACTGGCGGTCGCCGACGGTCAGCGTCACGCTGGCCTCGTCGGCGTCGGAGAGCTGGCGCCGCACGGCATCGGCGGCCTGGAACAGCCGCGCCTGCAGCAGGTTGCTGCGCACGTCGGCGGGGAATTGATACTGGTCGGTCCAGTGCGTCACGATCGCGTTGGTGAAATCGTCGCCGCCCAGCCGGTTGTCGCCCGACGAGGCGCGCACCTCGACGATCGCGTCGAACATCTCGACGATCGACACGTCGAAGGTGCCGCCGCCGAGATCGAAGACGAGGAAGGGCTCGCGGTCCTCCTTGTCGGCGATGCCGAAAGCGAGCGCCGCCGCGGTCGGCTCGTTGAGCAGGCGCGCGACCTTGAGCCCCGCGAGCTCGCCCGCGCGGCGCGTCGCCTTGCGCTGCTTGTCGTTGAAATAGGCAGGAACGGTGATGATCGCCTCGGTCACCTCTTCGCCGGTCGCGGCCTCGATATCCTCCTTCAGGCTGCGCAGCACGATCGCCGACAGGTCCTCCGCCTTGAACGAATAGCGGCCGATCTTGATCGCGCGGGTGGTGCCGATGAAGCGTTTGAAGCTGGTCACCGCCTCGCTGGGCTTGACCGCCCAATGGTTGAGCGCGGGCTTGCCGACCAGCGTGGTGCCGTCGGGCAGCACCGCCACCGCCGACGGGGTCAGAAGATCGCCGAGGGCGTTGGGAACCAGCCGGGATTCGCCGTTCTCGAAAATTGCCGCTGCGCTGTTGGTCGTTCCCAAATCGATACCGACGATCATTATACCCCCGAAAAACGCCAGGACGCGACAGGCACAGCCGCCCGGCGCGATGCCGGGCTCCCTACGCGACGTGCATCATGTTCACCGCGCGATCAATCGAACTCTGGCCGGGATCAATGCGCCTCGCCCCAGCTTTTTCCGACCCCGACCTCGACCTCGAGCGGGACCGACAGGCTCAGCGCGGGTTCGGCGGCGCCCATCATCACGCGGCGGATGACCTCGCCCGCGGCCGCGGCCTTGTCCTCGGGCGCCTCGAACACGAGTTCGTCGTGGACCTGGAGCAGCATCCTGACGTCGGCGAGGCCGGCTGCCTCCAGCGCCATCGGCATGCGCGCCATCGCGCGCTTGATGAGGTCGGCGCTGGTGCCCTGGATCGGGGCGTTGATCGCCGCCCGCTCGCTGCCCGCGCGCTCGTTCTGGCTCGCCGCCTTGATGCGCGGGAACCAGGTCTTCCGGCCGAACAAGGTCTCGGTATAACCCTTGGCGCGCGCGCCCTCGAGCGTGTCGGTGATATAGTCGCTGATCCCTGGGAAACGCTCAAAATAACGCGCGATCAGCGCCTGCGCCTCGTCGGGCGTGACTTCCAATCGGCCCGCGAGTCCCCAGCGCGAAATGCCGTAGAGGATCGAGAAATTGACCGTCTTGGCCTTGCCGCGCGTGTCACGGTTGACCTCGCCGAACAATTCGATCGCGGTCGCGGCGTGGATGTCGTCCCCTCGCGCAAAGGCCTCCTTGAGTTCGGGGACATCGGCCATATGCGCCGCGAGCCGCAGCTCGATCTGGCTATAGTCGGCGGCGATCAGGACATGGCCCGGCGCCGCGATGAAGGCGTCGCGGATCTGGCGCCCGGTCTCGGTGCGGATCGGGATGTTCTGCAAATTGGGGTCGGTCGACGACAGCCGCCCGGTCTGCGCGCCGACGAGGCTGTAGCTCGTGTGGACGCGGCCGGTCTTCGCGTTGATCTGCTGCTGCAGCGCGTCGGTATAGGTCGATTTCAGTTTCGACAGCTGGCGCCATTCCAATATCTTGCGCGCGATCGGCACGCCGTCGCGTTCGAGGCGTTCGAGCTCGCTCTGGTCGGTCGACCAGTCGCCCGACTTGCCCTTGCGCCCGCCTTTCAGGCCCAGCTTGTCGAAGAGGATTTCGCCGAGCTGCTTGGGGCTGCCGATCGCGAAGGGCTGGCCGGCGAGTTCGTGGATCTCGCCCTCGATGCGCAGCATCTCGGTCGCGAACTCGCCCGAGAGGCGCGCGAGATAGTCGCGGTTCACCATGATGCCCGCGCGTTCCATCGTCTCGACGATCGCGGCGAGGGGGCGGTCGACCATCTCGTAGACGCGCGTGCCGCCCTCGAGCGGCAGGCGGAGCTTCAGCAGTTTCCACAGGCGCCAGGCGACCTCGGC
This sequence comes from Sphingomonadaceae bacterium 3R27E2-A, assembly GCA_005503165.1. Lineage (GTDB taxonomy): Bacteria > Pseudomonadota > Alphaproteobacteria > Sphingomonadales > Sphingomonadaceae > Sphingopyxis. Next base: position 2,982 of record SCNT01000052.1, on the reverse strand, counting down.
ATCCTCGGCCGCATATTGGGTGGCGCGGTCGAGCGGGACCTCGGCGAAGCTGATCTGCGACTTGCCGGTGCCGCACACCTCCTTGAACGGGATGCAGGCATGGTCGAGGTGGAGCTTGGCAAGCTCGTCGAGCCCGTGCTGGTGCTTGCCCGCGTCGAGCGCGAAGCTCATCACCAGCGTGTCGTCATAGGGCGCGATGGTGAGCCCATGCTGGGCGAGCACGCCGATGTCATATTTGAGGTTATGCCCGACCTTGAGCACCGCCTCGTCGGCGAAAAGCGCGTGGAGGCGGCCGAGCGCGTCGTTCAGGGGAACCTGCTCGGGCCTTTCGGCGAACATGTCGGTGCCGCCGTGCCCGAGCGGGATGTAGCAGGCGCGGCCGGGGCCGGTCGACAGGCTGACCCCGACGAGCCTGCCCGTTACGCTGTCGAGCGTCGCGGTCTCGGTATCGACCGCGACGACATGCGCGGCGTGCGCCTCGGCGATCCAGCGGTCGAGCGCTTCGAGAGTGGTGACCGTCTCGTAAAGGGTGCGGTCGATCGGCGGCATCGGCGGCAGGGTCGGGGTCGAAGGGCCGGGCGCGGGGGCAGCGGCGGGCGCGCCGCCGGCACGCGGCAAGGTCGGCGGGCCGCTCGGCGCGACGCCGGTGTCGAGCTTGGCCGAGAGCGAGCGGAAGCCATGTTCGTCGAGGAAGAGCTTGAGCGGCCCCGGCGGGATCGCGCCGAGTTTCAGCTGGTCGAGCGTGTCGGGCATCGGCGTGTCGCGCTTCAAGTCGACGAGGATGCGCGAGAGCTCGGCCATGGCGCGATGCTCGATGAGGTTGTCGCGGAGCTTCGACGCTTTCATCGTCGCCGCGCCGTCGAGCGCGGCGGTCAGGCTGCCATATTCCTGGATCAGCTTGGTCGCGGTCTTCGGGCCGACCCCCCGCACGCCGGGGACATTGTCGACGGCGTCGCCCATCAGCGCGAGCACGTCGCCGACGAGATCGGGCGTGACGCCGAACTTCTCGTTCACCGCTTCGAGCCCGAGGCGGACATTTTTCATCGTGTCGAGCATGTCGACGTGCGGTCCGTCGGCGGGCTCGCGGATCAGCTGCATCAGATCCTTGTCGCTGCTGACGATCGTGACGTCCCAGCCCTCGCGCACCGCGGCCTCGGTGTAGCTGGCGATCAGGTCGTCGGCCTCATAGCCCTCGAGCTCGATGCACGGCAGCGAAAAGGCGCGCGTGGCGTCGCGGATCAGCGGGAATTGCGGGCGCAGATCCTCGGGCGGCTCCGGCCGGTTAGCCTTGTACTGATCGTAGATCTCGTTGCGGAACGACTGGCTGCTGTGGTCGAGGATCACCGCCAGATGGGTGGGTCCGTCGGCGTCGTGCAGATCCTTCGCGAGCTTCCACAGCATCGTGGTGTAGCCATAGACCGCGCCGACGGGGACGCCCTGCGGGTTCGTCAGCGGCGGCAGGCGGTGATAGGCGCGGAAGATGTAGCTCGAGCCATCGACCAGATAGAGATGATTCTTCTCGGACATGGCGCGGGGTGTAGCAGCGGCGGACAGGTGGGGCGAGGGGTATGGCGCGTTCGCCTACAAACCCGTTCGTGTCGAGCGAAGTCGAGACACGCTTGGGCAGCGCCAGCCTTCGGGGTGTCTCGACTTCGCTCGACACGAACCGAAATTTAAGGCGATTTGAAAGCGGCTTCGTCAGCCTCGCGGACGTGGCGGCAGGTCGAAATGCAGCACCTCCTCGCGCGCGCCGAGCTTGGTGTAGAGCGCAATCGCGGGCGGATCGACATAGTCGGCCTGGACGAACACCGCCCAGGCGCCGGTGTCGGCGGCGATATGCTGGAGTTCTTCGATCAGCGCGGTGGCAACGCCTTTGCGGCGGTGCGTTTCGGCGACGGCGAGGTCGTAGAGATAGATTTCGCTGCGCGCGGCCTCGAGTTTGTCGAGGATGTAGGCGGTGAGGCCGCCGACGATGCTTCCGTCGATTTCCGCGACGAGCAGGATGATCGACTCCTTGGCGAGCTGGCGTGCGAGCCAGGTATCGTCGGGCGTGTCGCGGCGATAGGTGCCGGGGTCCTCGAAGGCGTCGGCATAGAGCGCGTTGAGGTCGCGCACGGCTTCGATATCGGCGGGGCCGAGGCGGCGGACGATCATCGTGCGCGCCGCCTCTCGATGGCCTGCCAGCCGAGCCAGAAGGCGAGCGGTAGCCCGACCGCGCCCAGCATCAGCAGGGTGGACGAACCCTGCGTCACCGCCGAGGCGCCGATCGCCGCGAACAGCATCGCGACGCCGAGATTGGCGAGCGCCATCACCGACGCGAAGCGGACGAAGGCCATTGCCGACACACCCGCGGCGATCGCCATCACCTCGGCGAGCACGGGGACGGGGCGCGAGACGATCAGCGCGACGGGGCCGATGCGTTCGGCCAGCGCATGCGCCTTGTCGACGTCGTCGGCGCCGAGCAGGCGGCTGGCGAGCGGGCGCGCGGCCCAGCGCCCCGCGGCATAACCCGCGAGGCTGGCGCCCATCAGCCCGAGCCAGATGACCAGCGTGCCGAGCGCGAAGCCGAAGGCCGCGCCCGCCAGCGTGTTGGTGACGCCGTTGGGAACGGGGAGGAGGAGGTCGAGCGTCAGCGCGGCGATGATGAACAGCGCGGCGGCGAGCGGGCGCTCGTCGGCGGCGGCGAGGATCGCGTCGCTCGCGGCGACGAACGGGTCGCGGAAGATCAGCGGCAGGCCGACGATCAGGAACAGCAATGCGGCAATGACGAGCCAGCGGAAGAGAGGGGCGGGACGCCGGGGCATGGCGGGGAGCTTAGCGCGGGCGGGGGAAGAGGGAAGCGGTAAGTCGGCTTTGGGGTGGGGAGCGAACGTCATAATCCTCCCTGTCGCGCAGCGATGGGGAGGGGGACAGTTTGGGGTCGTCCGGTCCCCCGGACCGGACTTGGATTGCCGGGGGCAATCCAACCCCAAACTCGAAGCA
>SCNT01000051.1 GCA_005503165.1 Sphingomonadaceae bacterium 3R27E2-A | reverse complement strand
GTGCCGGGCCATTTTGCATCTGGTCCCAAGAAACAAGGTGAGGAACGATGACGAGTTTTCGGGCAATCATCCTGGCATTGATGGCAAGCTTTCTGGTCGCTGGCTGCAATGCCGTGCAGGGTGCGGGCCGCGATATCGAATCGGTCGGCCGCGCTGGCGAAGACGCCATCGACTGACCGGGTTCCGACCCGCTACTTGGCCTCTTCGAGAGGCTCGACAGGCGCCGCTTCGGCGCCTGTTTTGCGTCGGCGCTGGGTAAACCATATCGCGAAGATCGACAGTTCGTAGAGCAGGATCAGCGGCACTGCGAGCAGGAACTGGCTCAGGATGTCGGGCGGCGTCGCAACCGCGGCGATCGCGAACGCCGCGACGATCATGTAGCGCCGCGCCGATACGAGCTGCTGGCGCGTGACGATCCCTGCGCGCTCGAGCAGCATCAGCAGGATCGGCAGCAGGAAACAGATGCCGAACGCCATGATGAACTGCATGATGAAGCTGAGATAATTGGCGACCGAGGGCAGCGCTTCCTGCTGGATGCCGCCGAGGTCGCCCTGGAAACCGAGCAGGAATTTGAGCGCTACCGGCACCGTCACGAAATAGGCGAGGCTGGCACCCGCGGCGAAGAGCACGGGGGTGGCGAAGATGAAGGGCAACAGCGCGCGCTTTTCGTTGCGATACAGGCCGGGCGCGACGAATTTCCACAGCTGGTTGGCGATCACCGGAAAGGCGATCATCATCGACGCGAACAGCGCGACCTTGATCTGGACGAAAAAGGCCTCGAACAACTGGGTATAGATGATCCGCCCCTGCCCCGCCTCGACGAGCGGGCGGACGAGGATACGGAAAATATCCTCGGCGAAATAGAGGCAGACGCCGAAAGCGACCGCGACCGCGACCAACGACTTCAGCAGCCGCGAGCGCAATTCGATCAGATGGTCGAGCAGCGGCATCTTGCCGCCGGCGCCATCCTCTTCGGCGGTCACGGGACCCTCGGCGCTCATGGCAGCGGCCCGTCCTTCGGCGGTACCACATGCGTTTCGGGCACCGGCTCGGCTTCGGGCGCGCTCGCAGCCGCCGCTTCGTCCTTCGCCGGCTCGGGCAGCGCCTTGGCGACCGACACCGCGGGCGGCGTATCGTCGTCGACGCGCGGGAATTCGCGCATGATCGCCTCATTCTGCGCGCGCCACTGCTTTTCGAGCTCTTCGAGCTCGGCCTCGCGCATCATCGTGTCGAGGCCGGCGCGGAAATGGCGCGCCATGCCGCGCGCCTTGCCCACCCACTTGCCGACGAAACGCATCGCCTTGGGCAGGTCCTTGGGGCCGATGACGACCAGGGCCACCACCACCACGAGCAGCAACTCGGTGGGCGCAACGTCAAACATGGTCTAGTCGGCCCCCCGCAGACGGAACGCGGTCAGAGCGTGTCGCGGTCGGCGGTGGGGGTCGGCGACGGCGCCGCGTCGGGCGCGCGCTGGCCTTCGAGATGCTTGGGCGCGGGCGGGGTTTCGTCCTCCGACATGCCCTTCTTGAAGCTCTTGATGCCCTTGGCGACGTCGCCCATCATGTCCGAAAAGCGACCCTTGCCGAACAGCAGCAGGACCAGAATCCCGACGATCAGCCAGTGCCAGATGCTCAAACCACCCATCTCAAATCTCCTTGAGCCGCCCATATAAGGGCAAGCCCTGCCGAATGCACGTCGCTATTGAAAAAAGCTCAGGCCTCTTCGCCGTCCTTGACCAGGTCGAGTTCGCCCATCGCCTCTTCATAGGCCAGATCGACCGGGTCGAGCAGGCCTGCGGCGCGCAGATCCTCGATACCCGGCAAATCCTTGCGGCTGCTAAGCCCGAAATGCTGCAAAAATGCGTCGGTCGTCTTGTATATCAGCGGCCGCCCGGGAACCTCGCGGCGCCCCGCGGGCGCGATCCATTCGGCCTCCATCAGCACGTCGAGCGTGCCCTTTGAGGTCTGGACGCCGCGGATCGCCTCGATCTCGGCGCGGCTGACCGGCTCGTGATAGGCGACGATGGCGAGCACCTCCGACGCCGCGCGCGACAGCTTGCGCGGATCGTCCCGCTCGCGGCGGAGCAGATGCGCAAGGTCCGCGGGCGTCTGGAAATGCCAGTGCCCGCCGCGCTCGACCAGTTCGATCCCGCTCCCCGCATGGCGCGCCGCGATCGCCTGGATCGCCGCCCTGACCTCGGCCACCGGAATTTCCTCGGCAAAGCGCGCTGCGACCTGTCGCGCATCGAGCGCCTCGTCGCTGGCGAACAGCATCGCCTCTATCGCGCGTTCGCGGTCGTCGATCATGCTTTTGCAGCCCTCAGGTAAAGCGGTTCGAACGCGGCCTCCTGCTTCAGGTCGACGCGGCCCTGCCGCGCGAGTTCGAGCGCGGCGACGAAGCTGGACGCGATCGCCGAGCGGCGCAAGGGGCCGTCATAGTCGGACGGCAGGAAATCGGCGAGTTCGGCCCAGTCGAGCTTGATCCCGATCAGCCGCTCGAGATGATGGAGTGCCGCGTCGAGCGTGATCACCGGGCGCCGCGCGACCATGTGCACGACGGGTTCGGTGCGCGCCTTCACCTGGCCATAGGCCGAAAGCAGGTCATAGAGGCTGGCATCCCAGCGCCGCAGCTTGACTTCGCGCAGCCCCTCGGGCTTCGGGCGCAGGAAGACGTCGCGCCCGACGCGGTCGCGCGCGAGCAGCCGCGCCGCCGCCTCGCGCATCGCCGCGAGCCGCTGCAGCCGCAGTTGCAGCCGCAGCGCGAGTTCGTCGGGCGACGGTTCCTCCAGCGGATCCTTCGGCAGCAGCAGCGCCGATTTGAGATAGGCCAGCCACGCTGCCATCACCAGATAATCGGCCGCAACCTCCAGCTTCGCGCGCATTTCGGCGATGAAGCCCAGATATTGCTCGACCAGCTGGAGAATCGAAATCTGCCTGAGGTCGACCTTCTGGCTGCGCGCCAACGTCAGCAACAAGTCGAGCGGACCTTCCCAGCTGTCGAGGCTCAGCTGGAGGGCATCCTCGCGCTCGCCCGCCGCCGGCGCAAGGTCGAGGTCGAGCGGCAGTTCCTCCATTCGGATCAGGCCAACGCCAGCAAGGCGTCGCGCTGGTCGACGAGCAACGCGAACTGCCGCGCATCGTGCTTACCCGCGATTCGGTCCATCGCGCCTTCGAGCCGCGCGCGCGAAATCATGCTGATCGGATCGAGGCTGTTCGCAATGCCGACCATGTCGTCCATCCTGGCCCAGCAGTTGAGCGCAATGTCGCAGCCCGCCGCGACCGCCGCCGCCGCGCGCGAGGGGACGTCGCCCGACAGCGCTTCCATGTCGAGGTCGTCGCTCATCAGCAGCCCGTGGAAACCGATGCGCTGGCGGATCACGCTGTCGATCACCAGCGGCGACAGCGTCGCGGGGCGGTCGGGGTCCCACGCGGTGAAGACGACGTGGCAGGTCATCGCCATCGCGGCGTCGCGCAGCGCCGCAAAGGGGGCGAGGTCGGTCTGGAGGTCGCGGTCGAGCGCGTCGACGACGGGCAATTCCTTGTGCGAATCGAGCAGCGCGCGGCCGTGGCCGGGGATATGCTTGACGATGCCGACGACGCCGCCGTCCTGCAGCCCGCTGAGGATCGCGCGGCCCAGCGCCGCGACGCGCATCGGCTCGCTGCCCAGCGCGCGGTCGCCGATGACGTCGCTCGCGCCCGGCTGGCGCACGTCGAGCAAGGGCAGGCAGTCGACGGTGATCCCGACCTCGGACAGCATCGACGCGAGCGCCATCGCATTGAGCCGCGCCGCCTCGATCGCGCTCGCGGGCGCACGCTCGTAGAGCGCATCGAACGCCGCGCCGCTCGGGAAATCGGGCCATTCGGGCGCTTTCATGCGCGCGACGCGCCCGCCCTCCTGATCGATCAGGATCGGCAGATTGTCGCGCCCGTCGAGGTCGCGCAGGCTATCGGTCAGCCGCCTCAATTGCTCGCGATTTTCGACATTCCGGCCGAAAATGATGTAGCCCGCGGGATCGCTGTCGCGAAAGAAAGCGCGCTCGTCGTCGGTGAGGGTCAGGCCCGAAAGGCCGAAGATGGCGGGAATCATGCGTCAAACTCCACCGGCCGCCGCCCCCTCGAGCGGCCACCAATGCTGGAATGATGGCATGACAAGGTTACCAACCCAACGCCGCCTGCGACGGGGCGAGCCGTTTCAGCGGACGACGACGCAATTTTCACCGGCAACGCGCAATTTCCCGCACAGGCTCTGCGCATTGGCGTTCGTTCCCGCCACCGCGCGAAGACGATAGACCTTGCCGCTGTCGACCGTCGCCGGCGACACCGATTTGTTGAGCCCCGACAGATAGGCGAAGCGCTTGGTCAGGTTGATCCACGCCTTTGCCGCGGCTTCCTCGCTGCTGAAAGCGCCGAGCTGGATCATCGCCGATCCCGCCGGGGCGGGGGCAGCCTTGGTCGCCGCCTCGGCGGTCTTGACCGAAGTCGCGACCGGCTTGCCCTTATCCGCAGGCGCGGTCTTGGCCGCCGCCGCCTTGGCCGCAGCGGCCTTGTCGGCTTCAGCCTTTTTCGCGGCCTTGGCCGCGGCCTCACGCTCAGCGGGGGTCGCCGCCGGTTCCTCGGGCATGCGCGTCGGATCGACCTTGCCCGCGGGCAGCACGCCCTCGCTCGCGGCGAAGCTCGCGTCGCCCTCGCCCTCAAAGGTCTTGGCGGCATCGTTCTTCGGCGCGATCTTGTAATCGCCTTCCTGCGCCGCGATCAGTTCGCCCTGCCCGCGCGCGCCGCCATTCTGGATCCACCACAGGCCGCCGAGCACCGCGCCGATCAGGACGAGGCCGCCCAGCACCATGACGAGCAGCCGCGTCGGCGAAACCTCGCCATCATCCTCATATTCGTCGGCGGCTTCGAGCCAGGGCAGCCGATCCTCGTCGCCCAGCCCCAGTCCGGCGTCCGTTGCGGCGTCCTTGTCCTCGGCCATCAAAGCATCTCCTCGAGCGCATCCACCCCCATCAAGTGGAGCCCGTTGCGGACAACCTGCCCGATTCCGTCGGCCAAATAAAGGCGAGTCGCGGTCAATTCGGGATCATCGGCGATAATGACCCGCGCCTCGGGGCGGTCGTTGCCCATATTCCACCAGGCGTGGAAGGCGGCGGCGACCTCGCCCAGATAAAAAGCGATGCGGTGCGGCTCGCGCGCGGCGGCCGCCGATTCGACGATTCGCGGGAACTGCGCGAGCAATTTGACGAGCGCGAGTTCATGCTCTTCCAGCCGCGCGGGGTTCGGCGCTGCCGCCGCGATCCCCGCATCGGCGAGCTTGCGCTTCAGCGACGCGATCCGCGCATGTGCATATTGGACATAGAAGACCGGATTGTCGCGCGACGCCTCGACCACCTTGGCAAAGTCGAAATCCATCTGCGCGTCGGCCTTGCGCGTCAGCATGGTGAAGCGCACCGCATCCTTACCGACCTCATCGACGATATCGGCGAGCGTCACGAAATTGCCCGCGCGCTTCGACATCTTGAACGGCTCGCCATTCTTGAGCAGCCGGACCATCTGGACCAGCTTGACGTCGAACTTCTTCTTGCCCTCGGTCAGCGCCGCGACCGCGGCCTTGATCCTCTTGACGGTGCCCGCATGGTCGGCGCCCCAGATATCGATCAGCTCGTCGGCGTCCTGGCTCTTCTGGAAATGATAGGCGAGGTCGGCGCCGAAATAGGTCCAGCTGCCGTCCGATTTCTTGATCGGCCGGTCCTGATCGTCGCCGAATTTGGTCGAGCGAAATAGCGGCAGCTCCACCGGCTCCCAATCGTCGGGCGTCTCGCCCTTCGGCGCTTCGAGCACGCCGTCATAGACGAGGTCGTGCTCGCGCAGCCACGCCTCGGCATCGGCGGGCTTGCCCGCGGCCTGCAGTTCGGCTTCGGACGAGAAGAGGTCGTGATGGATACCGAGCTTGGCGAGGTCGGCGCGGATCATGTCCATCATCGCGCTCACCGCCTCGGCGCGGAACAGACCGAGCCACGCGCTTTCGGGGGCTTGGGCGAAGCGGTCACCATATTCGGTGGCCAGCTTCTGCGATACGGGGATCAGATAATCGCCGGGATAGAGCCCCTCGGGGATCGCGCCGATATCCTCGCCCAGCGCCTCGCGGTAGCGCATGTGCACCGAGCGCGCGAGCACGTCGACCTGCGCGCCGGCGTCGTTGACATAATATTCGCGGATCACCTTGTGCCCGGCATATTCGAGCAGCGCGGCGAGCGCGTCGCCGACCACGGCGCCGCGGCAATGGCCGACGTGCATCGGACCGGTGGGGTTGGCCGAGACATATTCGACGTTGACGGTGCGCCCAGCGCCCATCGCCGAGCGCCCGTAATCGCCGGCAGCGGCGTGGATCAGCGCCAGTTCGGCGCGCCAGCTGTTGTCGGCGAGGCGCAGGTTGATGAAGCCGGGGCCCGCGACGCTCGCCTCGGTCACCTCATCGAGCGCGCCGAGTTCGGCCACGAGCAGGTCGGCGAGCGCGCGCGGGTTCATGCCCGCGGGCTTCGACAGCACCATCGCGGCGTTGGTCGCAACGTCGCCGTGCGCCGGATCGCGCGGCGGCTCGACGCTGATCGACGCGCGGTCGAGGCCGGCGGGGATCGCGCCCCTCGCGGCGAGGGCGTCGAGGGCGGCGCCGATATGGTCGGTGAAACGGCTGAAGAGGGTCACGGGCTTGGGCCTATCTTTGAGCAAACTGTTGGCGCGCGCCCTATAGCAGCTTGGGCAACGCGAAAAGCCCTGCGTCGCCCGGTGGCGCCGCAGGGCTGAGAGAGAGGCGAACGACGCGGAAAGCGCGCCGCCGCGATTTCTATCGTCGGACGTTATATTCGAGCTGGTCCTGCGTCAGCTGGAAGCCGACGAGCAGCTCGAAGCTGGCGCGCTGTACCGCAGCGCGCACTTCGGGCACGCTCAGCGGATCGATCGCGGCGTCCTGGTCGCCGGCTTTGCGCTTGCGCGTGATGCGCTCCATGATGTCGGCGGGCAGGGTTGCGGCGGCGCGATCGACGTAAGCCGACGCCTGCGCGCGGCCCGAGCCGCGGGTCTGGCCGTCGGCGAAAGTCACGGTGACATTTCCCAGCCGCTTGGCGACGACGGCAGTGCCGCCCTGCACGACGGTCGAGAAATAGGGGATGGTGACCGAGCGCGCCGGGCCCGCGTCGCGGCGTGTCGCGACGACGTCGAAGCTGGCGAGCTGGTAGACCTTCTCGCCCGTGTCGTTGCACTGCAGGGTCAAATTGGTGATCGCAGCCACGACGTCGATCGCCGCCGCGTCGCGGCTTGTCGCGGGGTCGAACAGGGTGATATCGCCCGTGTGCATCGGCACCGCGACCGCGGGGCACGCCGAGCGCGTGGCGGTGATGCCGACGCCGCCCGAAAGGTCGATCTCGTTGTCCTTCGCGCAGCCCGCCACCGTCGCCATGGCCGCCGTGCCGCATAGGGCGGCGAAAAACTTGAAAGGCGGCGACGGGGTGCGGTTCATAAAGGCAGGCTTTCCAACTGGGCCGGAGCGACGAGGACGAACAATCCCTGCTCCATGCGCGCCGCTTCTTATCGGGGGGATGAACGACGCGCAACACGGACAAGCCGCTTTACCCCATATGCCTTGCTGCGCTAGAGCGCGCGCGAGATGAACGCACCCCGATCTTTGGCCCCCGCGACGGCACGCGGAGCGGCGGTACTCAAGGTTTTGATCGCGGCGCCGCGCGGTTTCTGCGCCGGCGTCGACCGCGCGATCCGCATCGTCGAGCTGGCGATCGAGCGCTATGGCGCGCCCGTCTATGTCCGGCACGAGATCGTCCACAACCGCTATGTCGTCGACACGCTGAAGGCAAAGGGCGCGATTTTCGTCGAATCGCTCGACCAAGTGCCCGACGGCGTGCCGGTGGTGTTCAGCGCGCACGGCGTGCCCAAGGCGGTGCCCGCCAAGGCCGAAGCGCGCGGGCTCGACTATATCGACGCGACCTGCCCGCTGGTGTCGAAGGTGCACCGCCAGGCCGAACGCGCGCACGAAGCCGGGCGGCATATCATCTTTGTCGGCCACGCCGGCCACCCCGAGGTCGTCGGCACGCTGGGCCAGTTGACCGAGGGCGCGATGACGCTCGTCGAATCGGTCGACGACGTCGCCATGCTGGCGCCCGCCGATCCCGAGAAACTGTCGTTCCTGACGCAGACGACGCTGTCGGTCGACGACACGCGCGACATCATCGCGGCGCTCCAGCACCGCTTCCCGGCGATCGCCGGGCCGCGCGGCGAGGATATCTGCTACGCGACCTCGAACCGGCAGGAAGCGGTGAAGGCGATCGCCGGGCGCTGCGACCGGATGATCGTGATCGGCGCGCCGAACAGCTCGAACAGCGTCCGGCTGGTCGAGGCCGCCGAGCGGCTCGGCACGCCCGCGAACCTCGTCCAGCGCGGCACCGACGTCGATCCGGCTTGGCTGGCCGATATCGGGACTTTGGGCATCACCGCGGGGGCAAGCGCGCCCGAGACGCTGGTGCGCGAAGTGATCGAGGCGGTTGCGGTGCAGCGGCCCGTCGACGAGGAAGTCGTCGTCATCGCCCAGGAAAACATGATCTTCAAGCTGCCGCGCGGCCTCGAACCCGCAGCTGCCTGATGGCCGTCTATACCGAAGTCGATCCCGACGATCTCGCCGCGCTCGTCGCGCGCTACGACATCGGAACGGTGGTGTCGTGCAAGGGCATCGCCGAGGGGGTAGAGAACAGCAATTTTCTGCTCGAAACGAGCGACGGGCGCTTCATCCTGACGCTCTATGAAAAGCGCGTCAGCGTCGGGGACCTGCCCTTTTTCGTCGACCTGCTCGCGCATCTGGCGGCGAGCGGCTGCGCCGTGCCCGCGATGATCCGCGACCGCGGCGGCGAGGCGATCCAGCAGATCGCGGGGCGCGCCGCGTGCATCATCCAGTTCCTGCCCGGGATTTCGCTGACCCGGCCGACCGCGGGCCAGTGCCGGTCGGCGGGCGCGGCGCTGGGCGGCATGCACCGCGCGCTGGCAAACTATAAGGGCGGGCGCGAGAACAGCATGGGGCATCGCCACTGGCGCGCCATGGCCGAGGCGACGGGCGACCTCGATGCAGTACGGCCGGGGCTCGCAGACGTGGTCGCCGCCGAACTCGACTATCTGGACGATCATTGGCCGGCGGATTTGCCCGCCCATGTCGTCCACGCGGACCTCTTCCCCGACAATGTGCTGATGCTGGGCGAGCGGGTGACCGGCCTCATCGACTTCTATTTTGCTGCGACCGACTATCGCGCCTATGACGTCGCGGTCACCCACGCATCATGGACCTTCTCGAGCGACGGGAAGACATGCGACCGCTCCCGCGCCGGTGCGCTGATGGCGGGCTATGCCGGCGAAATCGCGCTGAGCGACGCCGAGCGCGAGGCCCTGCCGCTGCTCGCGCGCGGTTGCTCGTTGCGCTTTCTGCTGACGCGCGCGCACGACTGGGTCCACACGCCCGCCGATGCGCTGGTAACGCGCAAGGACCCCTCGCCTTTCCTTGAACGGCTGCGCCGTTACCAGGCGCCCGACGCCGCCGATCTGTTTGCTGCCGCATGAGCGAAGGCAAGACCGTGATCGTCGCGACCGATGGTGCGTGCAAGGGCAATCCCGGCCCCGGCGGCTGGGGCGCCGTGCTGCGCTGGGGCGATGTCGTGAAGACGCTATCTGGCGGCGAGCCCGACACGACGAACAACCGCATGGAGATGATGGCGGCGATCGAGGCGCTGGCGGCGCTCAAGCGCCGCTGCAAGGTCGAGCTGTCGACCGACAGCGTCTATGTTCGCGACGGGATCACGAAGTGGGTCTTCGGGTGGCAGAAGAACGGCTGGAAGACCGCGGCGAGAAAGCCCGTGGCCAACGCCGACCTGTGGCAGCGGCTGGTCGCCGAGGCGAAACGCCACGATGTCGAGTGGGTGTGGGTCAAGGGCCATGCGGGCCATCCTGACAACGAAATGGCCGACCGGCTCGCCAGCGACGCCGCGCTGGAAGTCATGCGAAAGGCGCGGGCGCGCTGAACGCCCGCGCCCGATCGCTTATTCGGCTTCCCTGGTTTCGGCGCCGGGACCGTTTTTTTTGATCGATTCGATGGCGTTGACCGCGGATGCCTTGCTCGAATAGCCCTCGGTCCAGAACATCGTTTCGCTGTTGTACTTGAAATAGGCGACATACTCGCCGGCCTTGTTCTGCTTGATCTCGAAATAATGCGCCATCGATATCCTCCCAAACATGGTGCCGCCGGTCCGCGCGGCTAACCCATGTTAGACCGCCCGCAGCGTCGCGCAAGCGGATCGGCGGGGGTATCAGGCAAAACGCGACGGCGCGTAGGCGACCGGATCGATAGCCGCGATGGCGCCCAGCGGCGCGGGCGCGCCGAGCTGAGTGGCGGCCAGGGCGGCAATCGCCGGCGCGGTCTGGATGCCGAAGCCGCCCTGCCCCGCGCACCAGAAGAAGCCGGGCACCGCGGGATCGGGACCGAAGACCGGCAACCGGTCGGGCGCGAAGCTGCGCAGCCCCGCCCATTTGCGCTCGACCGCGGCGACGGGCCAGTCGACGACCGATTGCAGGCGGTCGATCGCGAGCGCCACGTCGATCTCCTCGGGCGCGGCGTCGCACGGCTGGCTCGGCGTTTCGTCGTGCGGGCTCAGCCAGATGCGGCCCTCGCCCTCACCCTTGAAGTAGAAATCACCGCCAATGTGCCCGATCAACGGTAGCGTTGCAGGGGTAGCAACGCCGAGCCGGACCTGCGCGAGCGTACGGCGATAGGGCTGGATGCCGACTGGCGCCGCACCGCAGGCGAGCGCGACCCCGTCGGCCCACGCGCCCGCCGCATTGACGATAATCGCCGCGCGGATCGTCCCCTGGCCCGTTTCCACCGCCCATCCGCCGGCTGCCCGCCGCGCGCGCACCAGAGATGTCCGCACCGCCAGCCGCGCTCCGGCCCGCTTCGCCGCGCGCAGATAGGCTGCGTGCAGCCCGCCGACGTCGATGTCCCGGCATGAAGGCTCATACGCTCCCTCGCTCCATTCGGACCGGAGCCCGCCGACGCGGCCGGCGAGTTCGGCCGGGGACAGGCGCAAGACCTCGACCCCCTGCGCGCCGAATGCGGCGACGAAGGCATCGACGGCTGCGGTCTCGCCGCCACGCCCGATCATCAGCGCCGTGCGCTGCAGCAGGAACGGACGATCCGAAAACCCCGGCTCGGGATGCGCCAGCGCCGCGAACGACGCGGCGGTGAGCGGCTGCACCCCCAGACCGCCGTAGCTTTCCTGCCAGAAGGCGGCCGACCGCCCGGTGGCGTGATAGCCGGGCATGTCCTCACCCTCGATCATCAGCACCGCGCGGTGCGGCGCGAGCGCGGCGGCGAGGCTCGCGCCCGCGATGCCGGCGCCGACGATCAGCACATCGATGTCCGAAGAGGGTGCGGATACCATGTCCGGCGCATATCGGCTGACGGGCGGATTGCAAGCGGGGCCACGGGAAAGGCGGCCACGTCGATCATGAACATGACGGCGGCTTTGCGGCGAGTGAGGGAACGCGCGTCCTATCCCCCCTGCCCCGGCGACGGCGGGGTCCGGAGGGGCAGCACGACGCTGGCATAATGGACCCCGGCTTTCGCCGGGGAACGGCAGGGTTCGCCCGATTAACCGCCGTCCGGCGCTTCCCTTTCAAAGCCGGTCGCAGCCGCCGAACATGGTTACCATTTGGTAAGCCATCCTCTCTAGGGACGGGGGTCATGACCAGCCACCTTCCCCAGCTGCTCCTGATGACGCTCGGGGCGATCCTGATGATCTGCTCGGCGATCAGCGACCTGCGCTGGCGCGAGATTTCGAACGGCCTCAACGCCCTGATCGCGGTACTTGCCATACCCTTCTGGTATTTTGCCGGCTGGTCGCTGTGGCCCCATGTCACGATCGTCGTCGGGGTCGCGCTCGCGGGCTTCGCCTTTTTTCTGCTGCTCTATGCGCTGGGCGGAATGGGCGGCGGCGACGTGAAGAACGTGTTTGCCGTGTTTTTGTGGGTGCCGACGCCGATCGCGACGCAGGCGCTCATGGTGATGGCGCTCGCCGGCGCCGCGGTGTCGGCGGCGATGCTGGTGCACCAGATCATCAGGCGTCCGAAGGACAAGCCGGAGGTGCCCTACGGGGTCGCCATCGCGGCCGCAGGCCTTTGGGCGCTTCACCAACAATATCTTAACCAGTTTCAGGTTATCGGGTCGAGTTGAGGGCAAGCACCGCCGCGTCTGGCGAGTGCAGGAGGCGAAAAATCGTCATGGATACGCGAAAGATTATGCTGATCGTCGGAGCGCTGGTCATTGCGATCGGTGCGGCGTTCGGGGTCAACCAGATGATGCGCGGCGCATCGGCTCCGCAGGCGCGCGCTGCCGCGGCGCCGGAGGCCCAGGGTCCGATGATCCTGGTCGCCACGCGCCAGTTGCCGGTCGGGACGATCATCGGCCCCGACAGCTTCCGCTTCCAACCCTGGCCCAAGGAACTGGTCGAGAAGGCCTATTTCCTGAAGGAAAAGACCGACACGAACGGTCTGGTCGGCACGGTCGTGCGCTATCCGATCACCGCGGGCCAGCCGCTGACGCAGGGCGCGCTGGTCCATCCCGACGATCGCGGCTTTCTCGCCGCGGCGCTCGGCCCGGGCATGCGCGCCGTGACCGTCAAGGTCAGCCAGGAACAGGGCGTCGCCGGCTTCGTCTTTCCGGGCGACCGCGTCGACGTCGTCCTGGCGCAGGAAATCGAGATCAAGGAAGGCAGCAGCTATCCCGACGACCAGCTGTTCACCGCCGAGACGATCGTCAACAATGTCCGCGTCCTCGCGACCGACCAGCGCTACGACGCCGAGGACGAGACGGGCAAGACCCCCGTTCGCACCTTCGGCTCGGTGACGCTCGAAGCCACGCCCGAGATCGCGGAGAAGATCGCGGTCGCGCAGAGCATGGGCAAGCTCTCGCTCGCGCTGCGCCCGCTGGCTGACAGTGCCGGCGAACTCGACGCCGCCATCGCCTCGGGTGCGGTCAACGTGCCCACCAAGGGCGGCACGGCCGCCGAAAAGAAGATGATCGCCGAAGCCGCCGGGCGTCCGACCTCGGGCCGCGCCTCGGCGACAACCGGCGGCGACGTGTCGCGTTTCTGGATCCCGGTCAGCGGCCGCGTGTCGCAGCCGCGGCCGCAGCCGAATTTTTCTGGAGGGGCACCGACGCCCATGGGCGGCGCCGCACCGGCGGCCCCCCGCGGTCCGGTCGTGCGCGTCACGCGCGGCGGCCAGGTGACCGAAGTTCCGGTGGGGGGTAAGTAAGATGAACAGCAAAGCCAATTTCAAGGCAGCGGCGCTGGCCCGCACCCTGGCCATCGGCCTGGTTGCAGCGACCCTGGTGTCCGCCCCCGCCCAGCGGGCTTCGGCCCAGGCTGTGCAGAACGCGAGCAGCAGCGTCGATCTGTCGGTCGGGCGCGGCCGCCTGATCAGCCTGCCCGCCGCGATGACCGACGTCTTCGTCGCCGACGACAAGGTCGCCGACGTTCAGGTCCGTTCGAGCCGCCAGCTCTACATCTTCGGCAAGACGCCCGGCGAGACGAGCATCTATGCCACCGACGCCAGTGGCCGGGTCGTCTATTCGACCGTCGCCCGCGTCGGTAACAATATCGAGACCATCGATCAGATGCTGTCGCTGGCGATGCCCGATGCCAAGGTTTCGGCGAATACGATGAACGGCTTCGTGCTGCTGACCGGCACCGTTCAGTCGCCCGACGACGCCGCCGAGGCCGAACGGCTGGTGCAGGCCTTCGTGGGTGACGGCACCAAGGTTCTGTCGCGCCTACGCACGGCGACGCCGCTGCAGGTCAATCTGCAGGTCCGCATCGCCGAAGTGAACCGCTCGCTGGTAAAGGAAATCAGCGGCAACATCCTGACGCGCGACACCGACGGCCCCTTGGGCAACGGCTTCCTCGGCGGGGTGTTCGGAGGCCGCACGGCGGGCACGATCACGACGGCGAACGGCACCACTACGTATAATATCACGACCCCGTCGGGGACACGCAGCCTCGCCGGTGCCGGACGGCTGTTCGGTCTCGACCTGATCGCGTCGCTCGACGCGGGCGAGCGCTCGGGCCTGGTCGCGACGCTCGCGCAGCCCAACCTGACGGCGATTTCGGGCGAAACTGCCGACTTCCTCGCCGGCGGCGAATTCCCGGTTCCGATCCCGGGCAATTTCGCGGGCACGACGATCGAATATCGCAAATATGGCGTCAGTCTCGCCTATACGCCGACCGTGCTGTCGAACGGCCGTATCAGCCTGCGCGTCCGCCCCGAGGTGTCCGAACTGTCGACCGAAGGCGCTATCGAACTCGATGGCTTCCAGGTGCCCGCGCTGACCGTGCGCCGCGCCGAGACCACGGTCGAACTCGGCTCGGGCGAAAGCTTCATGATCGCGGGGCTGATGAACAACCGGTCGATCGGGGCGATCGACAAGATGCCCGGCCTCGGCGACGTGCCGCTGCTCGGCATGCTGTTCAAATCGGACAGCTTCCGCCGCGGCGAGACCGAGCTGGTGATCGTCGTGACGCCCTATCTGGTCCAGCCGGTTTCGGCGAACGAGATCAAGCTGCCGACCGACGCCTTCCAGGACGCGAACGACCTTTCGCGCCTGCTGCTCGGTCAGACGACCAACGGCGTGACCGGCGGCGATCGTCCCAAGCCGCGGCTCGAGACTTCGCCTGCCGACGCCGAACGCCTGCGCGGCGGCGCCGAGGTATCGCCGGGTTTCAGCATCAAGTGACGCGCTGGTTTTCAGGAGCAAGGTTATGAAGAAGATCGCAACTTGGACCGTCCTGGCACTGGCGACGACGATCGCCGGCTGCACCGGCAGCGCCCACACCAACGCCAGCCTCGATTCGGTGCATCAGCCGCTGGTGCGCAACTCGATCTACCAGTTCGACGTCGCAACCAGCGGCGGCGAGCTGCCACCGAGTGAACAGGGTCGCCTGCAGGGCTGGCTCGACGCCATGGGCGTGCGCTACGGTGATCGAATCGCGGTGGAGGACCCGTCGCCCTATGGCTCGGGCAACGCGCACGCGACGATCCGTTCGATGGTCGAGCGTCGCGGCCTGCTGCTCAGCGACGCGCTGCCGGTCACCACGGGCGCCGTGCCGGAGGGCAGCGTCCGCATCGTCGTGACGCGCGCCTCGGCGCATGTTCCGGGCTGCCCCGACTGGGCGAGCAAATCGTCGATCAACTTCACCAATTCGACCTCGTCCAACTATGGGTGCGCGACGAACAGCAACCTCGCCGCGATGGTCGCCGACCCCAATGACCTGATCAAGGGATCGAGCGACGCGAGCTATGACCCCAGCACTGCGACGCGCGCGATCAAGACCTATCGCGAAAAGCCGCCGACGGGCGCCGGGGAACTCAAGCAGAACTCGACCAGCGAAGGAGGCAACCAGTGAACGCGCCTTTCAAAGCAGCCGGACTGCGCGAGCCGTTCAACGCCTTCGTCTGCGACGACGATACGCTGGAGCTGATCCGCGCCGCCGCCAACGACATGGGCTGGCCGATCGAGAAGTGCAACAAGGGCGGGCTGCGCAACGCCGTGCAGTCGCTCTCGGTTTCGGCAAGCCCAAACATCCTGTTCGTCGACATGTCGGAATCGGGCGACCCGATCAACGACATCAACGCGCTCGCCGAAGTCTGCGAGCCCGGCACGGTGGTGATCGCCGCCGGCCAGGTCAATGACGTCCGCCTTTACCGCGACCTGCTGTCGAGCGGTATCCAGGACTATCTGCTCAAGCCGCTATCGCTGGAACAGGTCCGCGAATCGCTGACGATGGCGCAGGCGATGCTGTCGGCGCCGAAACATGCCGACATGGTCGACGACAAGCCGCATCACATGATGGCGGTCGTGGGCGTGCGCGGCGGGGTCGGCGCATCGCTGGTATCGACCTCGCTCGCCTGGGCGATGAGCGAACAGGCCGACCGTCAGACCGCGCTGCTCGACCTCGACGTACACTTCGGCACCGGCGCGCTGACGCTCGACCTCGAGCCCGGCCGCGGGCTGATCGACGCGATCGACAACCCCAGCCGCATTGATGGCTTGTTCATCGAGCGCGCAATGGTGCGGGCTTCGGACAAGCTCAGCCTGTTGTCGGCCGAGGCGCCGATCCACCAGCCGGTACTGACCGATGGCTCGGCCTTCTTCCAGCTCGAGGAAGAACTGCGCAACGCGTTCGAGATGACGATCGTCGACATCCCGCGCCACGTGCTGATCCCCTTCCCGCACCTCGTGTCGGAAGCGGGGACGATCCTGCTGGTTAGCGACGTCACGCTCGCCTCGGCGCGCGACACGATCCGCCTCCTGTCGTGGTTCAAGCAGAATGTTCCCGGCGCGCGCGTGGTCCTGGTCGCGAACAAGTTCCAGAACGCGGTCGGCGAACTGTCGCGCAAGGAGTTCGAATCCTCGATCGAACGCCCGATCGACATCGTGATCCCGTTCGACCCCAAGCTGGTCAGCCAGTCGGCGAAGCTCGGCAAATCCTATGCGGAGATATGCAAGGGCACCAAGTCGAGCCAGGTGTGGAACGGACTGATGCGCCTGATCCTGGACGGCGCCGACGCCGAAGAAGAAGCACCGAAGCCCGACGGCAAGGCCAGGTCGGGCGGTTCGCTGCTCGGCAAGATCGGCGGCATCGGCGGCGTGATTCTGAAGAAGAAATAAGCGCGACCGCGGCCGGCTGGTCCGGCCGCCGCCAGCCATGGACTAGAAGCGGACGAAATCGCATCATGGATTTGTCAGTCATCCTCATCATCGGCGGCGCTTTCCTCGCCTTCACGATGCTCGTGATCCTGCTCGGCGGTCCGTCGGCCGGCAAGGCGAAGTCGAGGCGTCTCGCGATGGTCAAGGACCGGCACGCCGCCTCGACCGAGGCGGTGGTCGCCGCGCAGATGCGGAAGACGATCCAGGCGTCCAGCACCATGGGCGGGTCGAATCTGTCGAGCCTGATGCCGCGCCGCGAAGAGATGGAAAAGCGACTGCGGCGCACGGGAAAGCCCTGGTCCGTCAGCCAGTACATGCTTGCGTCGATGGTGATCTTCCTGGTCGTCACCGGCCTGTTGATCGCGATTCGCAGTCCGTTTCTGATGGCGGCGCTTGTCGGGACCTTCGCCGCGATCGGCCTGCCCTATTTTGTCGTCGGCAGCCTGATCAAGAAGCGCGTCGCGAAGTTCAACACGCGCTTTCCCGACGCGATCGACCTGCTCGTTCGCGGCCTGAAATCGGGCCTGCCCGTGACCGAGACCTTCCAGGTCGTCAGCCAGGAATTGCCGGGCCCGGTGGGCGAGGAATTCAAGGGCGTCGTCGAGCGCATCCGCATCGGCAACACGATGGAATCGGCGCTCCAGGAATCGGCCGAGATGCTCGGCACTCCCGAGTTCCAGTTCTTCTGCATCACGATCGCAATCCAGCGCGAGACGGGCGGTAACCTCGCGGAAACGCTGTCCAACCTGTCCGACGTGCTGCGCAAGCGCGCGCAAATGAAGCTCAAGATTCGCGCCATGTCGTCGGAGGCTAAGGCCTCGGCCTATATCGTGGGCGCACTCCCCTTCTTCGTTTTCGGCATCGTCTGGATGATGAATCCCGAATATCTTCAGGGCTTTTTCGTCGAGGAACGCCTCATCATCACCGGGCTGGGCGGTCTCGTCTGGATGAGCATCGGCGCTTTCATCATGTCGCGCATGATCAGCTTCGAAATCTGACGGGAGCAGTCGAATGAACAGCAATCTGCTCCTCAACGCCTTCACCGGGGCCGCCAGCGGTCCGAAACTGATGGGCATCGACGTCGTGTGGATCGGCACCGTGCTCGCCGCGGTCGGCGTCGCCGCCGTACTCGTCGCACTCTATGGCGCGCTGACCGTCCGCGACCCCATGGCAAAGCGCGTCAAGGCGCTCAACGAGCGCCGCGAACAGCTGAAGGCCGGTATCACCGCCTCGACGGCGAAGCGCCGCGCCAAGCTGGTCCGCAAGAACCAGACCGCCGACAAGATGCGCACCTTTCTGGGCAAGCTGCAGGTGCTGCAGGAAGACCAGATCAAGGAGGTCCAGCAAAAGCTGGCGCAGGCCGGCATCCGCTCGAAAGACCTCGCCGTCGCGGTCATCTTCGGTCGCCTGATCATGCCGATCGTGCTCGGCGGCCTCGCCGCCTTCCTGATCTATGGCATCGACATGTGGCCCGATATGACCCCGGTCAAGCGCTCGGGAGCGCTGATGGCCGCGCTGATCCTGGGTTACAAAGCGCCCGACCTGTTCGTCGACAACAAGCGTGCCAAGCGCACCGACGCGGTCCGCAAGGGCCTGCCCGACGCGCTCGACCTTTTGGTCATCTGCGCCGAAGCCGGCCTGACCGTCGACGCCGCGTTCAGCCGGGTCGCCAAGGAACTGGGCCGCGCCTATCCGGAACTGGGCGAAGAATTTGCGCTGACCTCGATCGAACTCGGCTTTCTCACCGAACGCCGCCAGGCGTTCGAGAATCTGGCCTATCGCGTCAATCTGGAGTCGGTGAAGGGCGTGGTCACGACCATGATCCAGACCGAGAAATACGGCACGCCGCTCGCCAGCGCGCTGCGCGTGCTGTCGGCCGAATTCCGCAACGAGCGTATGATGCGCGCCGAAGAAAAGGCCGCGCGTTTGCCCGCGATCATGACCGTGCCTCTGATCCTGTTCATCCTGCCGGTCCTGTTCATCGTGATCCTCGGCCCGGCAGCCTGCTCGCTGAAGGATGCGCTTGGCGGCGCAATGAGCGGCGGTTGATCGCCGGGGCAGCCGGTTACGACCTGATAACGAAAAAGGGGGAGCCGCCAGAAACGGCTCCCCTTTTCTTTGGTCAGCCGACCGTCTGTTCGATCGCCCCGAAGATGCTGTGGTGGCGGTCGTCGTCCATCCAGATACGCACCGTATCGCCCTTCTGCAGGAAGGGCGTTTTCGGTTCACCCTCCAGGATCGTCTCGACCGTGCGCACCTCTGCAAGGCAGCAATAGCCGAGGCCGCCCTGTGCGATCGGCTTGCCCGGACCGCCGTCGGCGTCGCGGTTCGACACCGTGCCCGACCCGATGATCGTGCCCGCCCCCAGATCGCGTGTCTTCGCGGCATGTGCGATCAGCGCGCCGAAATCGAAGGTCATGTCGACCCCGGCATCGGCGCGGCCGAGCGCCTGGCCGTTGAGATCGACCGAGAGCGTGCCGTGCAGTTTGCCGTCCCGCCACCGGTCGCCGAGCGCGTCTGGGGTGACGAACACGGGCGACATCGCGCTCGACGGCTTCGACTGGAAGAAACCGAAACCCTTGGCAAGTTCGGCGGGGATCAGCCCGCGCAGCGATACGTCGTTGGTCAGCCCGACGAGCAGGATATGATCACGCGCCGCGACCGGATCGACGCCGGCGGGCACATCGCCTGTCACCACCACGACCTCGGCCTCCATGTCGCAGCCCCAGGCGGGGTCACCGAGCGGGATCGGGTCGCGCGGCGCCAGGAAAGCGTCGCTGCCGCCCTGGTACATCAAGGGATCGTGCCAGAAGCTGTCGGGCATTTCGGCGCCACGCGCCTGCCGCACGAGCGCGACATGGTTCACATAGGCGCTGCCGTCGGCCCATTGATAGGCGCGGGGCAGCGGCGAGGCGGCGTCGCGTTCGTGGAAACGCTCCTTGGGGATTGCGTCGTGGTTAAGGTCCTCGGCCAGCGCGGCGAGCCGCGGCGCGGCATAGGCCCAGTTGTCGAGCGCCGCCTGCAGCGTCGGAACGATCTGTCCGGCGTCGGCATACCAGGCGAGATCGTCCGAAACGACGACGAGCCGACCGTCGCGGCCGCCTTTGAGCGAGGCTAATTTCACATCTGTCCCTTTGTCTGCGATGCCGCGCATCGCATGATCGGGGGAGCGATGATCAGCGCGGCATCTGGATCGATGCGAAACAGGTAAAGCCGCTCTGCCCCGCCTGCAAGCGCCGGATATACTGGAGGTAAGCCTGCGACTGGTTGTAGCTGGTGCCGGGCAGCGTCTGGCCGCGGAACGCACGCTTCACTTCTTCGCCCGTGAACGGCCGCGACGAGCCCGGAAAGGCGCCCTGCGTGCCCGCGGGGACCAGATTGCCCTTGGCGTCGATATATTTGCCCGCGCCCGAAACATCGGGGACCGGGATCTGGCAGTTCATCACCGACACCGCGGTCTGCGCGAAGGCCGGGCGGATCGTCAGCGCCGCCGACACACCGACCGCGCCGAGCATCAGCGCGCGACGACGCGTCGGCACAGCCTCGATGCCATCGGCGGTTTCGGGCGCGCCCGCGCCGGTCGGCTGATCCTGTTCGTCCATGCCCGGCGCATAAACCACCAAAAGCCCAAGGAAAAGCAAAAGACCGCGCGCGCCGCGGCGCTTCCCGTTTCGGGACATTCGCGCGCCAAGCGTTAATCGCGGTAAAGCCGCTTGCGTGCTCCCCCCGCTTCATGCGAGGCGAAGCGCCGATGTTCGACCGACTCTCCAGCCTCGTCGTGGCGCTGACCCTGGTCGCCATCGCGGCGATTTTCGCGATGCTCGCGGGCGGCGACGCGCTGACGATCGCGATCCTGGCGGGTGCGGGAATCGTCGCGATATTGGTGATGCACGGCGCCACGCCCGATACCATGGTGGGGACGCCCGGAGAGGCTCCTGCCGAGCCCTTGCCCGCCTTGCCCGGATCGCTGCTGCGCCACCCCGATTTCGCGCGTTGGGCCGATCAAGAGCGCGAGCCGCTGATCGGCACCGACGATCATATTGTCACCATCGCCAACGACGCCGCGATCCGCCTGCTCGGGCGCCATATTGTCGGCGCCGACATCCGTACGGCGATCCGCCACCCCGGCGCGATCGACGCGCTGGCAGCGGCGGGCAGCCCGGATTCCTTGCAGGAAGTTCACCTCGCCGATTTCCCGCGCCCGGGCCAGCGCTGGACGATGCATATCGGCGCTCTGTCGGGGGGCGAGCGTATCATCTTCCTCTCCGATCGCTCGGCGATCGACGCCGCCGACCGTATGCGGTCGGATTTCGTCGCCAACGCGAGCCACGAACTGCGCACGCCGCTCGCCGCGATCCTTGGCTATGTCGAGACACTGCAGGACATGAACGACGAAGGCGATACCGCGACGCGGCACCGTTTCCTGTCGATCATCGAGCGCGAGGCGCGGCGGATGCAGCAGTTGGTGATCGACCTGCTCTCGATCTCGCGGGTCGAGGCCGACCGTTTCCGCCGTCCGACCACGCCAGTCGACCTGGCCGCGATCGTGCGCACGACGATTGCCCAGCTCAAGGACAGCGAGAATCCGCGCGCCAAGGATGTGATCGCAAGCTTCGATACCGAACGGCTGCCGATGCTCGGCGACGAGGCGCAGCTAGGGCAGCTCGCGCACAACATCATCTCTAACGCGATGAAATATGGCCGTGCGGGCACGCCGGTGACCGTCGAGCTGCTGCGCGAGAGGGCGCGCGGACGGCTGTCGGTGCGCGACGAGGGCGAAGGCATCGCGCCCGACCATCTGCCGCGGCTGACCGAACGTTTCTACCGCGTCGACGAGGCACGCAGCCGCTCGGTGGGCGGCACCGGCCTCGGCCTCGCGATCGTCAAGCATATCAGTGAGCGGCATCAGGGCCAGCTCGACATCGAGAGCGAAGTCGGCAAGGGCACGCGCGTGTCGGTGACCTTCCCGCTGGCGGGCGACGCCTGAGCCAGGCGCGGCCGCGCAGCGGCGCTTGCATTTCCGCCGCTTCCCCGCTATGCGCCCGCGCTTCCGTCCATGGTCATCCCTGGAGGCGTGGCGGAACTGTGTAACCGTACTCGGAGAAATATTATGAGCGATCAGCTGACGCTGACGGCCGAGACGCGCGAACGCGGAGGCAAGGGAGCCTCGCGTGACCTGCGTCGCAATGGCCGCGTCCCCGCCGTCGTCTATGGCGGCAAGGAAGAACCCCTGATGATCCACGTCGAAGAAAAGCTGCTGATGAAGCAGCTGATGACGGGTCACTTCATGAACTCGGTCGTGATGATCGACGTCGATGGCAAGCAGATCCGCACGCTGCCCAAGGACGTCGCCTTCCACCCGGTCAAGGATCGCCCGATCCACGCCGACTTCCTGCGCATCAGCAAGGATGCCAAGGTCAATGTCGCGGTTCCGGTGCTCTTCACCAACGAAGAAAAGTCGCCCGGCCTGAAGCGCGGCGGCGTGCTGAACATCGTCCGTCACGAACTCGAACTGGTCTGCGACGCCGACAAGATCCCCGACGACATCGCGATCGACGTCACCGGCTTCGACGTGGGCGATTCGATCCACATCAGCCACGTCACCCTGCCCAAGGGCAGCGAGAGCGCCATCACCGACCGCGATTTCACTATCGCGACGATCGTCGCCCCGTCGGCGCTGAAGTCGAGCGACGGCGATACGACGAAGGATGAAGGCGAAACCGCCGAAGAAGCCTGAACCTGATCGGGCCGCCTCCCCTCGCGGAGGCGGCCCCTTCCGGACCTGGAGAAAGGCACAGGCATGCAGCTCTGGGTCGGCCTCGGCAATCCTGGCCCCCAATATGCGATGCATCGTCACAATGTCGGCTTCATGGCCGCCGACGTCATCGCCGACGTGCATGGCTTTCCCGCCCCGGCGAAAAAATTCCAGGGCTGGCTGCAGGACGGCCGGATCGGGCGGCACCGCGTCCTGATCCTGAAACCCGGCACCTTCATGAACGAAAGCGGTCGCAGCGTGCGCGCCGCGCTCGACTTCTACAAACTGACGCCGCAGGACGTCACCGTCTTCTATGACGAACTCGACCTCGCGCCGATGAAGATCAAGGTCAAGCAGGGCGGCGGCGCCGCGGGGCACAACGGCATCCGCAGCATGATCCAGCACATCGGCGACGATTTCCGCCGCGTTCGCATCGGCATCGGCCACCCGGGACACAAGGACCGCGTGACTGGCCATGTGCTGGGCAATTACCACAAGAGCGAGGTCGAACCGCTGACCGACCTGCTCGGCGCAATCGCGGCAGAGGCGCCGCGGCTCGCCGATCGCGACGATGCGCGATTTGTCAGCGATGTGGCGCGGCGGCTGCAGGCGTAATCCGGACGACCCGCTGCTTTCGGGCGAAACACGACCGATATACCATCGGTTGAAATCTATGGAACCGGCGAGGACGAACGCGAGCAAGGGTTCGGGCGAAAACGCCCCTCAGCCAACCGCACCTTCAACCGCCGCCGCCGCATGCAGCGTCGTGGTGTCGAAGAGCGGGACCGGGCTGTCCTCCGGCTGCACCAGCAGCATGATCTCGGTGCAGCCCAGGATGATCGCCTCGGCGCCCGCGTCGACCAGCCGCGCGATAATCGCTCGATAAGCGTCGCGCGACGCTTCGCTCACCACGCCCGCCACGAGTTCGTCGTAGATGATCCGGTGCGCGACCGCGCGGTCCTCGGCGCCCGGGACGACAACCGACAGCCCGTGCCGTGCGCTGAGCCGGTCGCGGTAGAAGTCCCTCTCCATCGTGAAGGCGGTGCCGAGCAGCCCGGCCTTTTCGATCCCCGCGGCATGCAGCCGGTCGGCGGCGACGTCGGCGATGTGGAGCAAGGGCACCGACACTGCGGCCTGGACGGCATCGGCCATCAGATGCATCGTGTTGGTGCAAATGATGAGCAGCCCGGCGCCGCCCGCTTCCAGCCGCCGCGCGGCGTCGATCATCATCGCGGTCAGCGCATCCCAGTCGCCGGCCCTCTGCAACCGCTCGATCTCCGAAAAGTCGAAGGACCAGAGCAGACAGCGCGCCGACGCGGTCGGCCCCAGCCGGCCCCGTACGTCGCGGTTGAGCAGCCGGTAATATTCGGCCGAGCTTTCCCAGCTCATGCCGCCGATCATCCCGATCATCTTCATCGTCAGGCCATCTTGATCCCGCCGACGCCGTTCTCGACCACGCCGGTCGCGCGCTTCGACAGCGTATTCGTGGGCGTGGTCACCTTGTCGACGACCATGAAATGCGTCTGCCACGCCTCGCGGCCGACCTCGCACACGAGATAGCCGCGCTGATCGTTGGCAAATTTGAGCTCGGGGTTGAGCTTCAGCCACTCGTCGGTGCCATTGCGCTTATCGCTACCGTCGCCGTTGCTGCTGATCGAGGTCGCGACGAATTCGGCGCCGATGACCTTGTCTTGTCGCACCAGATCGCCGCAGAAATTCTGATGCTCGTCGCCGGTCAAAACGACGCAATTCTTGAGCCCCGCCATGCGCGACAAGATACGCTCGCGCGGCACCTCATACCCCGCCCAGCTGTCGAGATTGAGGATTTCCTTGGGCTCGTCGGGCCTGCGGCGCCGGTCGAGCGACATCATCGTCACCTGCTGCGCGAAGCTGTTCCATGTCGCGCCGCCCTTGGCGAGGTTGCGCGCCAGCCATTCCTCCTGCGCCTTGCCCAGCACCTGCGCGTCCTTGGCATAGACCTCGGGGCAGGCGGGCTTGAAGCCGTCGCCGCACGGCTGGTCGCTCCGATATTGCCGCGTGTCGAGCAATTGCATCGCCATCAGGTCGCCATAGCGGAACTCGCGGTGCATCCCGACCATGCCGCTGCGCGGGAGCAGCGCCTTGCGCACCGGCATATGCTCGTACCACGCCTGCATCGCGGCCTGCTTCTTGAGCATGAAGACCTCGGGCGGCGCGGCGTCGGGGTCGTTGCCGTCGAGCCCCATCTTCCAATTGTCGATGTCGGACACCCAGTCGTTGCGGATCTCGTGATCGTCGAAGCTCGACAGATGCGCATGGACCGAACGCACCGCCTGCTGGTCGATATCGAGCAGGGTCTGCGCGTAAGCGCCGCGGAAATCGTCGAGATCGACCAGCGCGCGCTGCACATAATGGCGCACCGGGCGGATCGGCAGCCCGCTGTCGAACAGATAGTCCTGTTGATATTCGTAGATGAAGTCGCCGTAGTGGTAAACGAAAGCGAGGTCCTCACGTGCCAGATGGCGGTACGCGCCATAGAAACCCGATTCATAATGCTGGCAGCCCGCGACGCCGAATTTTAGCGCATCAACCTTGGCGCCCGGCGCGGGTAGGGTGCGCGCGCGCCCGCGCAGGCTGCGCTCGCCCGCCGCGGTGAAGCGGTAATAATAGGGCCGGTCGGGCAGCAGCCCCGCGACCTCGACATGGACACTGTGGCCCAGTTCGGCACGCGCGAGTTCAGTCCCCTTCGCGACCACATCGCGGAAGCCGGCATCGCTCGCGACCTCCCAGTCGACGGGGATGTTGGTCAGCGGCATGCCGCCGTGGCGCTCCATCGGCTCTGGCGCGAGGCGCGTCCAGATGACGAAGCCGTCGCTCGCGGGGTCCCCCGCCGCGACGCCCAGCTGGAACGGAAAGTCGCGGAGCAGGCCTTGCGCGCGGACGATCGCGGGGGCGGCAAGCCCGGCGAACGTCGCGCCGGCCAGGAATGAGCGGCGGTTGTACATGGCAGTTCCCATAGTCCGATGATTCGACGTTCGCCGGACATAGCCCAGCAATTGTCGGAATCCCATGTGCCGCGACGATGACAAAAGGATTGCATATGGGAGTGCGATCGGGGTTGCAGCGCGCCGGTCTTTCTGGAACACCGGACACATCTATCCGGGGGGAAAGATCATGATCCGATTGTCGAATTTCCGTGCGCTGCTCGCCGTGGCCGGTGCGGTCGCGCTCGCCGCGCTGACGCCGGCCGCCATCGCGACCACTGCGTCCGCTCCCGCTGCTGAACAGACGGCGGTCGCTGCCCAGCAGGCTGCTGCGCAGCGGCTGATGGCCTCGATGAAGCGTGAGACGGGCACGATCCATATCGCGGCCGCCAACGCCGACCTCAATCTTGGCGAAGCCTATTATTTCGTCGGCGCCGAGGACGCCCGCACGATTCTCGTCGACGTGTGGCGCAACCCCCCGGCCTCGGCGACCGGCGTGCTCGGCATGGTCTTCCCCAAGGGAAAGAGCTTCGTCGACGACACATGGTCGGCGGTAATCACCTTCGAGGATACGGGCTATGTCTCGGACGAGGACGCGAAGACGATCGACTATAACGAGATGCTCGCCAACATGAAGGCGGCGGACGAGCAGCAGGCGCCAGCGACGCGGGCCGCGGGCTATCCGGCCGGAATCCTCCAGCGCTGGGCGCAGGCGCCGACTTACGATGCGCAGAAGCACTCGCTGGTCTGGGCGCGCGACATCAAGTTCGACGGCTCGACCGAGGACACGCTCAACTATGACATCCGCCTTCTCGGCCGCTCAGGCGTGCTCAGCATGAACATCCTCGCCGGGATGAGCCAGCTCGCCGAAGTCCAGGAAGCCGCCAAGACTTTCGCCAACGTCGGCAGTTTCCGCAGCGGCGCCCGCTATGCCGACTTCGATCCCGCGACCGACAGAAAGGCCGAATATGGACTCGCCGGCCTGGTGGCCGCCGGCGGCGCCGCCGCGGTCGCCAAAAAGGTCGGCCTGTTCGCGATCCTCGCCAAATTCGGCAAGTTCATCGTCATCGGCCTGATCGCCTTGATCGCAATGTTCCGCAATGCGATCGGCGGGCTGTTCGGCCGCAAGCCGGCGCTCGATGCGGGCGAATGGCAGGACGAGTCTTATGGCACGCCGGGCGGCGACGGTGACGAACCGGCAGGGCGGCCTCCGGGGCAATAACCACGACGGTCAGGCCAGCATCCACAGCGCCATGCCGACCATGGCCAGATTCTCGGTCAGCGAGACGAAGCCCAGCGGCACCTTGCTGCTGCCCCCGACGCAGGCGCATTTGAGCTCGCGCTTTTCGATATAGACCGCCTTGAACACCGATGCCGCGCCGATCGTGCCGATGACCAGCGACACCGGGATCGACAGCCAGGGCAGGGCGTGCCCGGTCATCAGCATCCCCGCCAGCCCCTCGGCGAAGGGATAGATGCGGCCATAGGGAACCCAGCGCTTGGCGAGCAGGTCATAGTTGAGGAACATCGTCGAAAAGCCCTCGATATCCTGAAGTTTGAGCAGCGCGAGCACCACCATGCTGAACGAGACGAACCATTCGGCGGCGCGCAGTGTGAGGGCGGTGCCAAACGCCGCGTGGCTCGCCGCGAGCGCCATCAACGCAGTCATCGCGAAGAGCGCGATCACCGGGCGATAGCTCACGGCATCGGGATCGCGCACGGGGCGCCCGAAATGGCGGCGCAGATCGTCATAGCCGCCGATGCGCACCGCGTCGATAAAGGTCTGCGGCGTGGTCTTGACGCCCTGTTCGGCCTTGAACGCGTCGGTCTCCTCTCGCGTCGTGAGCCAGCGGTCGTCGACCTTATAGCCCTTCTGCTTCAACAGGTGCCGCGCCTTCAGGCCATAGGGGCAGGTGTGGCCGGGCATGACCATGCGATAGAGGGTTGCTTGCTTTTTCATGCGTCCCATATGGCATCCGTACCATGGTACGGAGTCAAGCGATGCAGCTCACCATCGGGAAACTGGCCGCCGCGGGCGGGGTCGGGGTCGAGACGATCCGCTATTACCAGCGCCGCGGCCTGATCCAGACCCCCGCACGCAGCGGCGGCGACGGCTGGGGCGGCGGCATCCGCCGCTACGACGAAGGCGACCTCCGTCGCTTGAAATTCATCCGCGCCGCGCAGGGCGCGGGCTTCACCCTCGACGAGATCGGCGAGCTGCTTGCGCTAGAGACCGGCAACGACCGCGTCCAGGTGCGCCATCTCGCGCGCCAGCGGATCGACGCGCTCGATGCGAAGATCGCACAGATGACCGAAACCCGCGCCGCGCTGGCCCGCCTCGCCGACCTCTGCGCCATGAGCGATAAGGGCCCTTGCCCGATATTGGCGGCGTTCGAGCCATAGCGCGCTCGGCATGGACAGCTCACAAGCGGTTGCGCCTTCGAAGGGCTGGGCAAATTCCCCTCCCGCCTGCGGGAGAGGAGACAAAAGCCAGCTTACTACCCCGAAGCACCCATTACCGGCCCGATTTGGCTCCTGCCGTGCTTTGAGGCATGATGCCGCCCGAAAGGAGCTTCCCCCATGTCCGACGCTTCCCCCAGTCGCCGCCAGTTGCTCGCGGGCGCCGCGGCGCTCACCGCCGCCGCCCCCGCCCTGTTGCGCGCCGCCGAGCCGCTCGCGGCCGATGCGCTGAATGGCCGCACCGTCCTGATCACCGGCGCGTCGAGCGGCTTCGGGCGCGTCGGAGCCTTGCTCTATGCAAAGCATGGCGCGAAGGTGATCGCGACGATGCGCAATGTGCCGCGGCCCGAGGCCGAGAGCCTCGCCGCCGAGGCCGCGAAAGACAAGCTCGACCTGCATGTCGTCGAGATCGACGTCACCGACGACGCCTCGGTAGCGAGCGGCACCGCGAAGGCGCTGAAGATCGCCGGCGGGCGCATCGACACGTTGGTCAACAATGCCGGCATCGGCATTACGGGACCGGTCGAGGTCCAGGACATGGAGGCCACGCGCCTGATCTTCGAGACCAATGTGATCGGAATCCAGCGCATGCTGCGCGCACTGTTGCCGCAGATGCGCGCCGCCAAGAGCGGGCAGATCTTCAACATCTCTTCGCAATTGGGGCGCGTGATCGTGCCCGGCGGCGGCCATTATTCCGCAACCAAATTCGCGGTCGAGGCCTTGTCGGAGCAGCTCGCCTACGAGCTGGTGCCGCACGGCATCGACGTGACGATCATCCAGCCCGGCGGCTATCCGACCAGGGTCTGGGTCAACCGCAATATTTACACGGGAGCCCTGCGCGAACGCAGCGACGCCAACCTGCTCAAGGCCTATGAGCCCTTCACCCGCGGCATGGGAACCGAGGACGGCAGCGGGCGCAGCGCCGACCCCGCCGACGTGCCGCGCGCGATCGCCGGGATCATGGCGCTGCCCGCGGGCCAGCGCCCGCTGCGCCGCGCAGTGCATCCGGGGAACAAGCCGCAGGAGGCGATCAACAAGGTTTCGGCCGAGGTCCAGCTCGCCTGGCTCGGCGGATCGCCGCTCGGGCCGCTGATCAAGGCCGTCCACGACTAGCGCGGTAAAATCCCTGTCATAAATGTCGTTCGTTTTCGCAACCTTGCGGCCATCGGGCTGACACGTCCCCCTGTCATCGGGGCCACCTCACCGGGACGACTCCCACTCCCGGGGCTCAACCGAACAGGGGTATTGCATGTCACATCTTACCGACGACGCCCGCGCGCCATATCGCAGCGCAACCGACGACTTAGGCGGGCCCCACAGCCTGGAGGCGATCGTCACCGCCAATCCCTCGCGCCGGTCGATGCTGACGAACGGGCTGTTCGGCCTTTCGATGCTGCCGCTGCTCGCCGCCTGCGACAGCGACGGCGCGCCCGTCGTGACCGTGCCGCCGACGCCCACCCCGACGCCGACCCCCACGC